>DASRCT010000101.1:0-160399 GCA_035652975.1 Bryobacteraceae bacterium
TAGTCCATACCCTGTACGCCGTCCGGCGGCGTAATCCCGCACAGGTTGAGCAGCGTAGGCATAATATCGGGAGCGTTCAACACGGTCCGTATCCGCCGACCCTTGTCCCCGAGCTTCTGGGGATACCGTATCAGAAAGGGAACGCGGATCGACTCCTCCCAGGGCACATGCTTCGTCGTCAGCCCTTGTGAACGCATCATGTCGCCGTGATCTGAGGTGAAGATGAAAACCGTCCGATCCGCGACGCCCGCAGTCTGCAACGTGGAGAGCAGCCGCGCAATGCAATCATCCACAGCCGCGATGTGTGCGTAGTAGCCGCGCAGATCGGCCATCGCCTGCTCCCGAAGCCTTGCGGGCACGTTCGGCCGGAGTTGAATCTCGCGGTTTTGATACATCACCCGGTACTGCTCGGGGGCGGTGTTCAATGGAAAATGCGGCGGTCCGAGAGACAACACCAGAAAAAACGGATCGCGCGATCGGGACCGCTGTCTGATGAAGCGGCAGGCGTCCTCGGTTTGGGCGATGGCATCGTAGCCTGGCCAATACTTTGGCGTGGGATCGTCGTCCTCAAAATACAGCGACCGGTTGTAATCGTGCGTGCACTCGCACGCCTTCCAGTACTGAAAGCCGAAGCGATGGTCGGGCGGGATATACGACAAGCGCCGTTCGTATTTGCCCTGCGGACTTCCGTAGAGATGCCATTTGCCAATGTACCCGGTCTGATAGCCGGCTTGCATAAAGGCTTGCCCAAGGGTGGAGTGCTTCGGCTTGAATTCTTCGTCGTTGAGAAAAACGCCATGTGTAAGGGGGTACTGTCCGCTCATCAGACTGGCGCGGTAAGGGCAGCAGACCGGATGACCGGAAACCGCGTTTTCGAAGTTGACGCTTTCCGCGGCCAAGCGATCTAAGGCGGGGGTGCGAGCGTTGGAGTCGCCGTTATACCCGGTTGCCTGCGCCCGCCATTCATCAGCAACGACGAACAGCACGTTCGGGTGCGCCGGCGCCGCCGTGAGGACTGAGGGCGCTCCAGCGGCGATCCCAATAAAAGTTCTGCGGTCAATCCGGTTCATGGCCCTCATGGCCGTTAGCGTGGCTTCAATGCCGCCGCAGCCAGCCGGACAACACGCCCGGGTTGCTGAATCGCGTGTCAGGCAGATCTATGGATCGAGGGCCGATCGTTGTTCAATAGAGTGGTCCTCAAATCCCGCAAGCGATGAGAGCCGCCGCTGGAGATACCGCCGCTCGATGTCGTTGGAGACGAGTTCCAGCGCTCGCCGGTAGCTCTCCTCCGCTTCGCGCATTCGACCGACGCGACGCAGAAGATCCGCTCGCGCGGCGTGCAGCAAGTAATACCCGTTGAGATCGCCGGAGTCCGCGATTTCCTCGATTATTGAAAGACCACGCTCGATGCCATAAGCCATGGCGACGGCTACGGCATGATTCAACCGCACAACGGCTGAGCCGTTGAGGCGAATCAGCTCCGCGTACAATTCCGCAATTTGAAGCCAGTCGGTCTGGTTCGCGGTCTCCGCCCTGGCGTGGAGCGCGGCGATGGCGGCTTGTATCTGGTACGGTCCCGGCTTCCGGGCGTGAAACGCTTGATCGAGCAGCGCGAGACCTTCGGCGATTTTGTCGCGATCCCATAACGACCGGTCCTGCTCCTCCAGCGTGACCAGGTCCCCTTCAGGCGTAACGCGGGCGCTTCGCCGCGAATCCTGGAGCAACATGAGCGCGAGCAAGCCGAGGTTCTCCGGTTCCTGCGGCATCAGCTCGCACAACACGCGTCCGAGCCGAATGGCTTCCCTGCACAGGTCGCCGCGAACCAGATGCGCGCCCTGCATGGCGGAGTACCCTTCGTTAAAAATCAGGTAAATCACAGCTTGTACAGACGAGAGACGTTCCGGGAGACGTTCGCGCGGCGGGACTTCGTACGGAATGCGCGCGTCTTGAATTTTTCGCTTGGCTCGCACCAGGCGCTGCGCCAGCGTTGCTTCCGACTGCAAAAACGCTTTTGCAATCTCGCTCGTGGTCAACCCGCCCAGCGTCCGCAGCGTCAGCGCAACCCGGGCTTCCGGACTCAACGCAGGATGGCAGCAGGTGAAGATCAACCGGAGACGGTCGTCAGGAATGGTCATATCGTCGCTCTCTGCCGGGAGCTCGCTGAGGGCGGTGAACGCTTTTGTTTCATAGGCGAGGTCGGCGCTTTTGTTGCGCCGCGTGGACTCGCGCCGCACTCCGTCAATCAGCCTGCGGTGCGCCGCCGCCATGATCCAGGCGGCCGGATTATTCGGCAAGCCTTGCTCCCGCCATGCCGCAAGCGCCGCCGTGAAGGCGTCCTGGAGCGCCTCCTCGGCCCGATCGAAGGAGCCGGAGCGCCGGATCAGTGCGGCCATGATCCGGCCCGACTCCTGGCGAAATACCGCTTCGGCGACTTCCCGAATCTCAGGCATTCGCTACGACGGCGGCTTCGGATTCAGGCTCGCCGATCAAATTCACCTCGCGGAGGGCGCGGATCTCGATCGTGTTCACACAGTTGGTTTGCGCGATGCGGCCGGCCCAGTATTTCGCCTCTTCAAGATCCTTGCAGTCGAGCAGATAATACCCGCCCAAAGCCTCCTTGGTTTCGATGAACGGCCCATCGGTGAACTTCAGCGCGCCGCCGTCGCGGCGGGCCGTCACAGATTGCGACGAGGGCGCCAAAGGGCTCGCGCCTTTATAGATTCCGCGCGCCACAGCGTCGCGCACGATGGCGCGGTGGCTCTTCAGACGGCCGGCCATCTCCTCTTCCGACAATTGCGCAGTGACTCGTTCGTCGGCGTATAGCAAAAACATATAGTCCATGAGCGTGTTCTCCCTTATTCGACTTTAAGCGTTTGCAACCTGCGAAAAATCCACAACTGGGCGAATCTCGACGCAACCATCCTTGGCGTTCGGAATCTTGGCGGCCCATTGGATCGCTTCATCCAGATCCTTGCATTCCAGCAGGTAGTAGCCGCCAAGCTGCTCTTTTGTTTCAGCGAACGGACCATCAGTCGTTTGGATTGTTCCCTTGCGGACCCGCACCGTCGTCGCCGTGCTCGTGGGATGCAGGGCTTCGCCTGCGCGATACGCTCCGGCATTGCGGATCTCGTCGGTGAAGGCGTAGTACTCCGCCATTAAATTCTTTTGTTCCGTCTGGCTCCTCCCCCCTCGGGCGGCCTCGTCGATATATATCAGGCACAGATATTTCATCTGCTGCTCCTTTCAATCTTTAAGTGCATACATAGTAGCGACGGGCGACTCTCACCGGATCGACATCCGACGACACAAATTTTCAAACCAACTGTGTTCCGCGCAGGCGACTCATGCTTCCGCCCGGGGAAGCCGGGGACAGGTATACGCGCCGCGTGCAGCAGTGCGCTCAATGGTGGTGAGTTTGGCGCAATGGTGGCCGAAATCCACCGCGGCGCCACGCCGGATTGATGTCCGGCGGGCCAAATCCCTATAGCCCAGTGAAAAAAGACAAATGCAGGCATTCACTTTTAACGAGCGGCAGAGTTCCTTGCCCCTTCAAATCGCTATTCCACCCCGTGGCCCCCGGATTGCTTCACTTGAGACCGTAGGAGGCGGAGGAATCCATGAAACGGAGACTCGGACTTGGCATTGCAGCGCTTGGATCCATCTTGGCGCTTGTATCCCCGGAATCGGCGCTTGCCATGGATCACGATCGTGGCGGGGGGTATTACTCTTACGGGAGCAACTACTATGGCGATTACCGGTCCATGTCGCCTCACGAACGGCATGAATATGAAAAGCGCCTGAGGCGTGAGGAGAAGGAGCGCGAGAAGGCCATGAAGCGCGCCCGAAAACGTTCTCGCGATGGCTATTACAACGGATATGGCGACGGATACGGATATGGCAATGGCTACTACGATCAGTACGGCGCCTGGCATGGCTACCGGTAATGGCGGTCGCCATGTACCGATCTCGCAGCAATCGGAAGTCACACTGATTCGAATGCAGGCTGCGGATCAATAGCGCTCCGAAGGCGACCGCCGCTGAGCCGCAGCGAGGGTCGCCTTCGCGGTGGGCGCCTCGCGTGCTGCTGCTTTGCGGGATGTAATCAGCGATGAATACAGCGCGGCAGCGGCGACAATCACGTTGGCGACCACGACGGGAAGAGCGCCGATTGCCAGCCCGTATGCGACCCACAGCAGCGCCGCTAGGGCTTGAATGCTGCGGAGCATCCTGGGGCTCCGGAAAAAATAGGAGCTGCTGAAGATTGCGGTGGCAATCCAGCCCAGGGCGTCAAGTCTCATGCGACGCCGCCGGCCGCGCTGTGCTGCGGCGACATTACGCTGCGAATGGTGAGTGAATCCGTGCGAACCTTATCCCAGGCGTGCAGGACGAAGCCGTGCGCTTCAAACAGCGCGCGGATCTGGGCCGCATCCCAGCCGATAATCTCCTCCAGCACCGGAATCAGCACGCTAAGCGCATCGTCACTGAGAATGGTCCGCCGGGCGATCTGGCTGATGTACTTGTTTTCGGAGACAGCGATCGTCAGGCCGCCCAGGCGATTCACGTGCATCATCACGTGAACGTCCGAGCTTCCGTCCCCTACATAAACGATCCGGTCGTGGCTGATTGGCGTCCGGGCGCGCAGTTCTTCAAGAACCGCAACTTTGCCGTAGCCCGCTGGTACGCAAATTATTGATTCGATTTCGCCGGACTGCGCATCGTAGCGGAAGCGAGTCCCGAATATATGGTCCGGAGGAACGATGCCCTCGAGCGCGGATTGAATCACCTCTTGGGGCGCCGCTGACACGACATAAAACGAAAAGCCGTATCCCTGCACATCATCGAGCATGCGCATGAGCAGCGGGATATTGTCTTTCAAGCGGATCCGCTTGCCGACCTCGATCAGGTCTTCTCGACGGACGCGGCGGTATTCCGGGTCGTGCAGAAGCAGGTACGCCAGCTCGCCTCCCTGTTGCACCAGATGTATGTTGGCCAGTCCCGCGATGCGTTCGCGAAAACCGTTCACTCCGATCAGCTCGCTGAGTACAATCCCCGAATCGTTGAAACTCAAGGTTTGATCGAAGTCGCTGACCAGCAGAAACTCCTTGCGTGGCGAAGTCACTCAAATCTCCTTCTTAATTAAAAATTGATTTCGCTGAACGTAGCGTTTTGGGCAGGGTCCCGGACGAGGGCCAGAGAACGGGTTCGAGCTTCTGCTCGAAGCCTGCTATTTAGATTCGGGCGCGAGGCGACAGGTTGCTGAATTACGCCGCCGCGAGGCCGCCCGCGGAGCATGCGCCCTTGGCGCGATCACATCACTCGGAAACATGCTCATACCATCTTAATACGCTGCCGCCATTAAATCGCAATGACGACGCGAGAACAGACGCATGAATAGCGCCCCTCGGGCGCGATACCCACACAGCGCAGCGATCGACCGCCGAGCACGGCGGCCGAGCGGTACAGACTATTCCTCGTTTTCGCGCAACCTGGCCAGTACGGAGAAATCTTCGAGCGTGGTCGTGTCGCCCTTCACCTCGCCGCCGGCTGCGATTTCACGCAGCAGACGCCGCATGATCTTGCCGCTGCGCGTCTTGGGAAGCGCTTCGCTGAACCGGATGTCGTCCGGCCGGGCTAATGCGCCGATCTCCTTGGCGACCCACTGACGCAGCTCTTCTCTCAACTCGTTTGATGGCTTATAGCCCGCCTGCAAAGTGACAAAGGCTGCAATGGCCTGGCCCTTCAGATCGTCCAGACGTCCGACCACTGCCGCCTCAGCGACCTTGGGATGCGCCACCAGCGCCGATTCCACCTCCATCGTGCTGAGCCTGTGTCCGGAGACGTTGATCACGTCATCGATACGCCCCATGATCCAGAAATAGCCGTCCTCGTCTCTACGCGCGCCGTCGCCGGTGAAGTACGCGCCTGGAATCTGCGACCAGTATTGCTGAACGTAGCGATCAGGGTCGCCGTAGATGGTCCGCAGCATGGCTGGCCACGGCTGGCGAATAATGAGATACCCCCCGCCGCCCGCCGGGACCGACTCGCCTTCCCGCGTGACCACGTCCGGCGCCACCCCAGGCAGCGGAAGCGTGGCCGAGCCGGGCTTGGTCGGAGTGGCGCCCGGCAGCGGCGAGATCATAATCATGCCCGTTTCCGTTTGCCACCAGGTGTCGACGATCGGACAGCGGCCGCGCCCAATGTTGTCGCGATACCACATCCACGCTTCCGGGTTGATCGGCTCGCCCACAGTGCCAAGCAGGCGCAATGATTTCATCTCGTATTTGCGCGGGTAATGCGCGCCGAAGCGCATGAAAGCGCGAATAGCGGTGGGCGCGGTATAGAAGACCGTGACTTTGTGCTTCTCGATAATGCGCCAGAAGCGGTCCGGCTCTGGATAGTTCGGGGCTCCCTCATACATCATCACGGTGGCGCCATTTTGGAGCGGGCCGTACACAATGTAGCTGTGTCCCGTGACCCAGCCGATATCGGCCGTGCACCAGTAGACGTCCTCTTCCTTGAGATCGAACACCCATTTCGTCGTGATATAGACGCCGACCGCGTAGCCGCCAGTGGTGTGCAGAATGCCTTTTGGCTTTCCAGTGGTTCCGGATGTATACAGCAGGTACAGGGGATGCTCGGCATCCAGCCGCTCTGCCGGGCACTCGTCCGAGGCGTCCGCCATGAGGTCGTGCCACCAGTGATCGCGACCTTCCACCATCCGCTGCTCGGAGCCCGTACGCCTAAAGACGATCACGTGCTTCACTGACGGGCAGGATGGCAGCGCCTCGTCGACCGCCGCCTTGAGCTTCACTTCGTTGCCGCGCCGAAATGAACCGTCCTGCGTTATGACCACCGCGGCCTGGGAATCGGTGATGCGATCCACCAGGGCGTTTGCGGAAAATCCACCGAAGACCACCGTATGCGGCGCGCCAATGCGGGCGCACGCCAGCATGGCAATCGGCAGCGCGGGACACATCCCCATATAAATCGCCACGCGGTCGCCTTTTTTCACTCCGAGCTTCTTCAGAACATTCGCAAATTTCGAGACCTCGTCCAGCAACTGCTGGTAGGTGAGCGTCTGCACCTCGCCAGGCTCGCCTTCCCAAATAATGGCGGCCTTGTTCTTGCGCCATGTGGCCGCGTGGCGGTCCAGGCAGTTATAGGAGATGTTGATTTCACCCCCGGAAAACCATTTTGCCCACGGGCAATTCCATTCGAGCACTCTTTCCCACGGCCTGAACCAGTGCAACTCCTGCGCAATATCGCCCCAGAACTTCTCCGGATCCGTGCGAGCCTGCTCGTACAGACGCCGGTATTCTTCCATGCTCCCGATGTGAGCCTGCGACCGGAATGCGTCCGGGCACTCGAAGATGCGCTTTTCCTGAAGGACGGAATCGATTGAAGATGTCGTGGACGTGGACATGATCTGGGCGTTATTATCTCGCAGAAGCGCAGCGTCCCGCGCCGGGAAAGGCGCCGGCGCCATCTCGCATAATTGAGGCAATGCTGCCACTGTTTGTCGCTGCGGCAATCTCTATCCCGGCAACCGGCCGCTTTGTGCTTCCGGCTGGCGTGGTGACGGTGGCCACAGAAATCCGGGTGCCGGAAGGCGCGCATGATCTCGTTGTCGAGGGGAATCCCAAAGGAACCACGGTCCGCGCGGCCCCGGGATTTCGAGGGCGTGCGTTGATCGTATGTCAGCGAGTGAAAAATGTGCAAATCCTGGATTTTGCGGTCGATGGCGACCGAAGTGGAATCCAGGCGCAGGCGGGCCTGCCGCCCTCCGATGTTCCCTTCGCGCGCTTTTACCGCAACAACGGCATTCTCGTCGAGGAAACAGACGGACTGACGGTGAGCCGTGTTCGGTTCGCAAATGTCTGGGCATTTCCGTTGCTTGTCAGCCGGTCGAGCCGCGTGCGGGTGGAGGCGATCGAGATTACCGATTCAGGGTCCCGGAATGCGAAAGGCCGGAATAATACGACCGGAGGACTGCTGCTGGAAGAGGGCGTGACCGATTTCGAGGTGCGCCGCTCAGTTTTTACCAATATCACCGGCAATGCGGTGTGGACTCACTCCAACTACGGCTCGCCGCGGAACGCCCGCGGCCTGATCGCGGATAATTCGTTTCGGGAGATCGGCCGCGACGCCATCCAAGTCGGTCACGCCACCGGAATACGCGTGGAGCGCAATACAGGATCGCGCATTGGGTACCCGTTCAACGCCGTCGATATCGAGGGCGCAGCCATGCCCGTCGGCGTGGACACCTCGGGAGACGTGGATCATAGCGTATACGCCGGGAATCACTTTCAGGAAGTGAACGGGAAATGCATCGATCTCGACGGTTTTCACGACGGCGCGGTCATCTCCAACTCGTGCGTGAACAAAGGCGCTGCCGAAGATTATCCAAACGGACAGTTCGGTATTGTGATCAACAACGCCAACATTGATATGCGGTCGGAGAACATCACCATCGTGAACAATACGATCGATGGCGCCAAATACGGAGGCATGTTCGTCGTCGGCTCGCGGCACCGCATCGAGCGGAACCGGCTGCTGAACGTCAATCTCGCCCGGTGCAATGAGAGCGGGGCCAGGTTCGGCTGCCTGTCCATCCCCGGCCAGCCCGATTTTCTGCAGAGCGGGATCTATCTCGCCGCGCGGGCGGAGCGGCCGGATCCTTCGCGCAAATTGATCATTCGGAATAACGTAATCACCGGGCACAAAATGTCGTCGCGCTGCATCATGGCTGCGCCGGGGGTGTCGCTGAGGGAGAACACGATCGCAAACAACCGCTGCGAGGACGTGAAATGACGCCGGACGAATCGGTCGCAGCGCGGATGCGCGAGGACTGGAACGCGCGCGCAAGAGAGGACGCCTATTACTATGTTGCGTTCGGCGGCCGCGAGCAGTCCGATGACGAATTCACGGCCACCGCATCCAGCGTAGCCGCCGGCATTGAGCGGGAATTGCGGCGTTTGCCGCCGGTTTCGAATCCCCGAACGCGCCGAGCCCTGGAGATCGGCTGCGGACCTGGGCGGTTGATGAAGCCGCTCGCGCCGCACTTCGGCGAAATTCACGGCGTCGACGTCTCGGACGAAATGGTGCGGCTGGCCAGGTGGCGCCTGCGCGATATTCCACACGCGCACGTCCACGCCACATCGGGCGCGACGCTTCCTCTGTATGCGGACGAGTCCTTCGATCTGATCTATTCCTACGCCGTGTTCCAGCACATCCCGAGCAAGGACGTCGTGTTTTCATACCTGCGTGAAGCGCATCGCGTACTGAAGCCGCGCGGTATTTTTTGCGCGCAGTTCAACGGACTTCCGGAAACCTCCCCATACTATGACACCTGGTCCGGCGTTCGCCTGAGCGCCGAAGACTTGATCGGATTCGCGCGCGAACATGATTTTCAGCTGTTCGCGCTCGAAGGGGCGGGAACGCAGTACATGTGGACTACCTGGCGCAAACGAGAGCCGGGCTGGCGTGAGCAGGCGCGCCTCGGCTCGGAAGCGGCGCGCGCGCGCATCCGGCGCGTTACAAACGCCCACAATTCCGAGCCGGTCGTTCCTGCCAGCGGCCCGTTTGCCTCGATTTCCGTTTGGACAGAATGCCTGCCGGATGACATTGATTTGATCGACGCCGACGTGCTGGTCGACGGCAACCGCGCGCGAGCCACCTATATCGGTCCGCCGGACGCGTCTGGATTGCGCCAATTGAACGCCATCTTGCCGCCGCTCGCGGCGACAGGTCTGCTGCCGGCTGAACTGCGATGGTTCGGGCGAGTGCTTGCCGGCCCGGCCATTGTCCGGGTGATCCCGCCCGGTCCGCTTGCCCCGCGCCTGGTCAGCGTCAGTGACGGCATTAATCTTATGTCCGGTTTGCGCATCGAAACACGATGCGTGAAGGCGACGTTCGAAGAAATCGGGGATCCCGAACAGATTCAGGCGACGGTGGACGGCGAAGCCGTGCAGGGCCTCGAATGGTTCTGCACGGATCCGCTGCCGCGGCGCTATGAAGTGAATTTCAAGCTTCCCGATGCGGTCGGGCCGGGTCGGCGCGAACTGCGGATGAACATTGGCCGCCGCCGTTTCGCACCGGTCGTGATCGAAGTGGCGCGATGAAAGATGGATTCGGGATCTGGCAGCTCGGAAGCGGGCGCGCAAGAGCCGCCATACGTGCGGGCAGACCGACGATAAAGGGACGCCCGTACGGCGGCGATTGTGAGGCCGTCGCATTCGGGCTAGTGCGCTTCAGTACGGGCGCTTGTAGAGGCTGTACTCGTACTTTTCCGGGTCCAAGCCGCGCTCGGCCAACTGGCGGATGCAATCGGCCGGCGAGTCCCCGACGGCCGCAATCCGCCGCAGCGGCATCCTCGCAGGATCATAGATCTCCAGCGCAATCCACTTGCCGGCCAGAGCCAGTTGCTCCTTGAGAGTCAGCCGCTCGGGCTCCCGCCCAACCAGATCCGCCGCCGTCAGAATCGATTCAGCTCCTCGATGAGCGCTTTTAGACCCCGCTTCCGGTAGATCTGTACCAGCCGCTGCTCCTCGGGCGAGGGCGCAACCAGGCGTTGCAGGCGGCCGTCGGAGGCAAGCTCAGCGCGGCTGGGGATCCAGAAGCGGCCGTCGGCGTACTCGACGCTGGTCACAAACCCCGTCATGCCCTTGATCTCGGTCTGTTGCGGGAAGCGAAGCGCCGTGTCCTGAAGAATCTCACTTCGTTGGCCCGGCGCAAGATTTAATTCGGCGGGAACCGTGCCCGCCAGATATTCACGTCCCTGCTGGTCCTGAACGATCCAACCGATTTCAGCGAACCGGACCGGTCGCGTGCTCCGGTTCTGGATCTGGATCCGCGGCGCATGGGCCTCGTTGCCGGCAATGTGCGCCAAGCCGTCCATGGGCTCAATCGGCGCATCGGGGAAGCGCAGGAATGCGAAACGAACATCCTGATCGGCGTCGTAATTCGTGGCGCGTCCGCCGCGCACCAGCTGCACCCCGATGCGGGGGCGATCCGCCTCCCGGCTCAGACTGGCCAGCATCTCTTTTTGCAGCGCTTCCGCGCCCGCGCGCTCCAGAATGGACTTGAAATATCTGCGGTCGCGTTGCGCCTCCAGCTCCCACACCGTCATCGAGCGGCGTGAGTTGAGCCGGTTCGGCCCGTAGAAGGAGAGATCGTCAAACAGAACGCCATCCAGGCCGACCTGCACGACCGCGCCCTCTCGGCCGAGCGGCTTCAAAAGCCGCAGGTCGATCCGAACTGGGAATGTTTCATTGGGCGCGATATCCAGGCTCGGAACCGAAACCGAGCCTTTGCCGCCCGGAGTCACGTCCTGCGCCAGCACCACCAGCGTGATGCCGCGAATCCGGCGCTGGCTGACATTGCGCAGCGAAAGGGAAGTGTGCAGATCGAGCAGCAGCGCGCCGCCGCGAGCCATCGCGTTCGACTGTCCCCAATCCGCGCTCAACGGCGACGCCACGGCAACCGGCGAATCCTTCGGGAAGTCGATCTTCAACGACCCGCGCGCATCGGGTCCCTGAGCCCACAGCGCTGTGAGGGTTGCGATGAAGCAGGGCGCGAGTCTGAGCGTGTTACTGCGCATAAACGTTCGTGATCGTGATCTGGCCGGTCTCGTCATCGACATACCGCGCTCGAAGCGAACCCTGGGTGCTGACCGAAACGATGGGCGGCGCCGTTCCAGCCTGCAGCGCCGGAGGCATGATGGTCATCGCCGCGCCGTTCTCTTTCACTTGAATACCCGTACGGTCCGCCTCCAGGTACACGGCCCGTTCCAGACCATGCGGCATGGCGGCGGACCAGAAACGCGCAATTCCACGGCCAAAGGATTGCTGCTGCTGGCGCGGCATCTTCATTAAGAAGCTCGAGATGAGTATGAACAGCAGGCCGGCGATCGCCACCGCCGGCTTCCACCAGGACGCCCACGCCGCGCGAAGACTCGGCTCTCCCACGCACTGTCCCGCGGCCAGCCCGACGTGAATGTTGGCCTTCATTTCCGCCGCCAGCCGGTCCCAATTGACGCCGGGCGGCATGCGGTCCAGTTCGTTTCGCAAATCCGCGCGGATCTGCCGGAACGATTCCGCCAGCGACCGGCACGATTCGCAGCGGCGCAGGTGTCCGGTGAGCGCCCGCCGCTCCCAAAAACCAGCTTCACCTCCCGCAAGCAACGCCAGTCGGGTCTCCTCAGGGTGCGTCATGATCGTTTCCTCTGCAAGTAACGCCGGAACTTCGTCCGCGCATTCGCAATATGCGATCGAACCGTGGCCTTCGAACAGTTCAAGTGGGCGGCCACCTCTTCAGCGGGAAGCCCCTCGACATCGCGCAGCAACAGCGCCGTTCGCTCCCGCTCGGTAAGGCTTTGCAGCCCGGCTTCGAGATACTCGCGACGCTCCGCCAGCAGCAGCGCCTGTTCGGGGCTCTCGGCCGCGGGCGCCCGGACCGGCTCCGGCATGTCATCGAGGTCGCAGAAATTGACTCGTCCATGCCGCCGCAGAAAATCGATCGCCGTATTCGTGGCGATGCGAGATAGCCAGTTCGCAGCCTTCTCCAGATCCTT
The DNA here is from genome assembly GCA_035652975.1 of Bryobacteraceae bacterium. Lineage (GTDB taxonomy): Bacteria > Acidobacteriota > Terriglobia > Bryobacterales > Bryobacteraceae > TMP-7. The sequence continues at coordinate 12,572 of DASRCT010000101.1, forward strand.
AAGTTGCTCCTGCCGTTGAAGCGCCTTGATAAAGGCTTCCTGGGTGAGATCCTGGGCGTCGGCAACGTTGCCCACGATCCGATAGATGAGCAGAAAGATACGACGTAAGTTATCGGAAATAAACCGGTTTTGCTGATCCTGCGCGAGGTCGGCGCCGTATTCGCGCAGCGCTGGATCGGCTCGCTCGCTCATCCGAACCTCAATTGCCATGACGCCTGGCATGTACACGGATTCCTATGAAGCATGACGGAGAAGAGGGGCCGCGGCGTGGAGAACAAATTGCAATCCCGGAACATCGCGTCGGTCAGCTTCGCGTCCGCCCGGAGGCGGCCGATTTTCGTGCTGCTCTGATTTTAACGGCTCTGGCAGGGTCGAAGTTGCGCACCATGGGACCGAGGCTTTGTTGTCCGCACCACGGCGCCAGCGCGCACGCGCGCGGCAACACGCGTCTGCTGGTCCTTTCTTGATCCGTATACTGGTTCTGTGCGTCGTGATCCGGTTCTTTGCGCGGCCTATACTCTGGCCGCCCTTGCGGCGTCCGGCGCCGACGGGGATTGGCCTGCCTACGGCCGCGATTCCGGCGGGATACGATATTCACCCCTCAAACAGGTAACGCGCCAAAACGTTTCTCAACTTCGGGTCGCCTGGATTTATCACACCGGCGCGCTTCAACCCGAGACGCGGCTGAATGAGAAAGCGGCATTCGAAGCCACGCCCATTCTGATCGATGGCTTGTTGTATCTCAGCACGCCGTTTGATCAGGTGATCGCCCTGGATCCGGAGACCGGCGCCGAAAAGTGGAGGTTCGATCCGGAGGTCGACCGCAAGACTATGTACTCCGAGGTGACCTCCCGGGGAGTCTCCGCATGGACCGATGTCCGTGCGCCAGCCGGCGCCGCATGTAAGCTGCGCATTTTCATCGGAACCATCGATGCGAGACTGATCGCATTGGACGGCAAAACCGGAAAGCCATGCGCCGGCTTCGGCGAGGGCGGCGCGGTGGATCTTACGCGCGGCGTGGCCTATGCTCCAGAATTTCGGGGCGGCTACGAAGTCACTTCCCCGCCTGCAATGGCTGGCGACCTGGTCATTATCGGCTCCTCCATTAGCGATAACGCCGCCGTCGACATGCCCCGTGGAGTTGTCCGCGCGTTTGACGCGCGTACGGGAGCGCTGCGCTGGTCGTGGGACCCCATCCCCTGGTCCGAGAAGCAACCGTTGCGAACGGGCGCGGCGAATGCATGGTCGGCGATTTCAGTCGATGCGGTACGCAACCTGGTTTTTATTCCGACGGGGAGCGCCAGCCCTGATTATTATGGGGGTGCGCGGCCCGGCGACAACCGCTGGGCCAATTCCGTTGTCGCGCTCAAGGCTTCAACGGGCGCGTTCGTGTGGGGCTTCCAGACGGTCCATCACGACCTGTGGGATTACGATGTGGCAGCCCAACCCGCCCTGATCGAGTTTCGGGGAAGGCCGGCCGTCGCGATTACAACCAAGATGGGCAACCTCTTTGTCCTGGATCGTGAGACCGGCAAGCCTCTGCACCCGGTTGAGGAGCGCGCCGCGCCCAAGAGCGATATACCGGGCGAGAGCGCGTCGCCCACCCAACCGGTCCCCTTGTGGAGCGCTATGGTTCCGCAAGCATTGCGGCCCGAGGACGCGTGGGGTTCGACGCCTCAGGCGCGTGCGTGGTGCCGGGAAAAGATCGAATCCCTGCGCAATGACGGCGTGTTCACGCCGCCCAGCTTCAGAGGAACAATTTCATTTCCCGGCAACATCGGCGGAGTCAATTGGGGAAGCGTCGCCTGGGACCCGGAACGCAATCTGTTGTTCGCCAATACCAACCGGGTCGCGGCAGTGGCGCAGCTCATCCCGCGCGAGAAGCTGGCCGCAGCGATGCAGCATCCGGTTGAAATGGCTTGGCGGGGGGAATTTGCGCCGCAGCGTGGAACCCCCTACGGCATGCATCGCGACTGGCTGGTCTCGCCTTCAGGGCAGCCGTGTAACGCCCCGCCCTGGGGAGCGCTGGTCGCTTTCGATCTGAACGCCGGAAAACTGCGCTGGGAAGCGCCGCTCGGCAGTATGGTCCCGGGCTGGCCTGCGGGCTCGATCAACCTGGGCGGCCCGATCGCAACCGCAGCCGGGCTGATCTTCACGGCCGCGGCCCTGGATCCGTATCTGCGCGCCTTTGATGCGGATACCGGCAAGCAGATCTGGTCCGCTGAACTGCCCGCCAGCGCCCAATCGACGCCCATGACCTACGAGTGGCGCGGGAAACAGTACATCGTCGTCTGCGCGGGAGGACACGGCAAAATGAAGAGCAAAATGGGCGATGCGGTGGTCGCCTTCGCCCTGCCGTGAACCCCGTTGCCTCTGCGCATCTGTGCGAAGCTGAATTTATGAGGCCTGTTGCAGTGGTTGGCATCGGGAAGACGCATTTCGGAGCGTTTCCAGACCGCGACCTGCGGCATCTGGCCGTCGAAGCCGGTCAGAAATGCCTGGAGGATGCCGGCGCGAAACCGGAACAGGTCGAAGCTTTCTATCTCGGCAACTTCGCGGGACCCGAGTTCGTGGGCCAGAACCATCTGGCGCCCTATATCGCGACCGCGATGGACATCCGGGGCGTCCCGGCCACCCGCTTCGAGGCGGCCTGCGCATCCAGTGGATCGGCCTTCTTCCACGCGGTATCGGCCGTCGGCGCCGGACTCTACGATATCGTCCTGGTGACCGGCGTCGAGAAGATGACCTCGCAGGCGACGCCGAAGGTCGCCGAGATTCTCGCAGGGGCTGGCGATTGCTGCGGCGAAGTCAAGGCCGGCGCGACATTTCCCGCGCTGTTCGCCATGATTGCGCGGCGCCACATGGCGCAATATGGCACCACTCGAGAGCAGCTGGCCGCGGTGGCTGTAAAGAATCACGCCAACGGCGCCAGGAATCCGTATGCGCACATGCGCAAGGTGATCACCATGGAGCAGGCGTTGAACGGGAAGCCTGTTTCCGAGCCGCTGACGGTGTACGACTGCTCGTTGGTGAGCGATGGCGCCGCATCGGTTCTGATCGCGCCGCTCGAGCGCGCGCACGAGTTTGCCGCGAGGCCTGCCCGCGTGCTTGGAATCGCCCAAACCTCGGATTACGTCGCGCTGGATCAAAAGCCCGACATCACGACCTTCAGCGCGGTCCGGGAGGCGGCGCAGAAGGCTTATCGAATGGCTGGCGTTAGCGCAAGCGATATTGAATTCGCCGAAGTGCATGACTGTTTCACAATCGCGGAGATCATCGCCACCGAGGATCTGGGCTTCGTGGAGAAAGGCCAGGGCGGTCCGTATGCCTCCGCAGGTTGCACCGCGCTCAATGGATCGCGCCCGGTAAACACCAGCGGGGGCCTGAAGTCCAAGGGTCACCCTGTGGGCGCGACAGGCGTTGCGCAGATCTGCGATGTTGTCCTTCAGCTTCGCGGCGAGGCAGGCGAGCGGCAGATCAAGAAACACTCGCTCGGTCTGGCCCAGAATCTCGGGGGCTCGGGCGCAACGGCGGTCGTAACGGTCTTGAGCGCGGCTTGATGATGACCACCACAACAGCGATTCCCGAACCGAAGCTGGAGCAGACCAGACTAGGTCCGGGCGACGGTGAAGTCTACACGGAGACCGTAGTGTGGGCCGCGCCGCAGGCGTACATCAATGAAGCGCCCTACCAGATTGCGATCATTACCCTCGATGCGGGCGGGCGCCTGACCGCGCGCATTGACGGCGAGCGCGTAGTCATCGGCGATCGCGTCGTGTTTGCGGATTTCCGCAACGGCGTTCCGTTTTTCCGAAAGGCTCAATCCCGAATCCATGACCAGGCTGGCGGATAGAATCAGCCGGCTCGGCGTTGAGAGCGCGTTCGACGTTCTCGTCCGCGCCAAAACGTTGGAAGCCCAGGGCCGCAACATCATTCACCTCGAGATCGGCGAGCCGGATTTTGCAACCCCGGAGCACATCGTCGAGGCGGGCAAGCGCGCGCTGGACGAAGGCTGGACCCATTACGGCCCTACTCAAGGCGATCCCGAGCTGCGGGCCGCCATAGCGGCCCACGTTGCAGCGACGCGCGGCGTCGAGGTCGGGCCGGACCGCGTGTGCGTCACGCCCGGCGCCAAGCCGATCCTGTTCTTCTGCATGCTGGCCCTGCTTGAGGAGGGCGACGAGGTGATATGTCCGAATCCCTCGTTTCCGATCTATGAATCGATGATCCGGTTCTGCCGGGCAACGCCGGTTTCCGTACCTCTGGTTGAACAGCGCGGGTTTTCCTTTGATCTGAATATTTTCCGCGGTGCGCTCAACGATCGCACGCGCATGGTCATTTTGAATTCGCCGCACAATCCGACGGGCGGCGTCATCCCGCCAGACGACGTACGGGCCATTGCGGAAATGATCGCCGATCGCGACATCGTTGTGCTGTCGGACGAGATCTATTCCCGCATCTGTTTCGACGGCCGGCCGTTATCCATCGCGACGCTCCCCGGAATGCTCGAGAAAACCATCATTCTTGACGGATTCTCAAAGATCTACGCAATGACCGGATGGCGGCTGGGCTACGGCGTGCTGCCGCCTCTGCTGGTGGACGCTGTGAACAAGCTGATGGTGAACTCCAACTCATGTACAGCGAGTTTCACGCAGCGCGCCGGGATCGCGGCGCTCAGGGGTCCGCAGGACGCTCCGCAGCGCATGGTTGAGGAATTCCGGCGCCGGCGGGACGCTTTTGTCGCCGGTCTGAACACGATTCCGGGCTTTTGCTGTGCGCTCCCGCCCGGCGCCTTTTATGCGTTCCCGAACATCACCGCAACCGGGCGCACGTCGCGTGATCTCGCCGATGCGCTGCTGAACGAAGCCGGCGTCGCGTGTCTCAGCGGGACGGCGTTCGGCGAGTACGGGGAAGGTTATCTTCGTTTCAGCATCGCGAACTCCATGGAGAACTTGTTGGAGGCTGTCGAGCGGATCCGGAGGTTTGTGAGCTGACCGCGCGGCCGGACCTTTACGGTCGCTGCTATAATCGGAGGAGAGTTCAGCCCGGTTTATCCCCGATAGCTACGCTCGATTCGTAAAATCATATGGTTATTCTTCTGACGATCATCCATGTTCTGGTCTGTATATTTCTGGTGATCGTCGTTCTGCTTCAGAGCGGAAAGGCGGCCGATCTCGCTGGCGCATTTGGCGGCATGGGGTCGCAGACTGCATTCGGTCCGCGCGGTTCGGCAACAGTTCTCTCCAAGGCGACCACCATCGCGGCGACGATTTTCATGATCACCTCTTTGACGCTTGCGATTTTCGCCACTCGCAACGCAGGCGGCGTGTCAAGCGTGACGGAGCAGCACAAGGGAGCTCCCGGCAAGCCGGTTGCACCGACCTCTCCGGCCACTTCGCAGCCGGCCAAGCCCGGTCAGCCTAGCGTTACGGTCACGCCGATCGGCCCGACTGGGGTGAAGGGTCAGTCCACCACGCAACCCGTGCAGATACCCTCTCAGCCCGGCGCCGGCAATCCGGCGCAGCCGCAGCCGGCCGCACCGGCGCCCGCAAAGAAGTAGAGTACAATACCGATTGGACTCGGCCACGCATTGCGGAGGTGGCGGAATTGGCAGACGCACTAGCTTGAGGTGCTAGCGGGAGCAATCCCGTGGGGGTTCAAGTCCCCCTCTCCGCACCACAAAACCTGTAGGATTCAAAGTCGCGCTGCGAGAACCCCTTGTTCCCTAGCCGATGACCAGCAAACTGGGGCAGCGTACCTCCTTAGACGCTCGGATTCGCGGATCTTCGGCTCGGCGCGCGTTAGAATGAGTGGCGTGAATCGTCGTGATCTACAGAATCTTACCCGCGTCAGGCTTGAGGAGGCAAGGACCCTTTTGACTGCCGGCCTTCCGGACGGCGCGTATTACCTTGCCGGTTATGCGGTTGAATGCGCATTGAAGGCCTGCATCGCAAGGGGAACACAACGTCACGAATTCCCAGACAAGAAAAAAGTAGCTGAGAGCCATACGCATAATCTGAGGGACTTGGTCAAAGTTGCTAATCTGGAATTGGCGCGCCTGGAAGAGGTAAATAGAGATCCCGTCTTTAGCGCCCATTGGGATCTTGTACTGCAGTGGTCGGAGCAGAGCCGTTACCGAAGACATGACTCGAAAATTGCCCAGGCGTTGGTCCGAGCGATTGCGGACCGGAAACATGGAGTGCTCGCATGGATAAAAAAGTCTTGGTAGAGGCGAACTTTGCCGCCGGCTTGGAGCTTCTGCGAGCTCTAGATCGCGCCGGTCTGTCAATCAGCGTGGCCCTATGGCTCTACTCTGCCGAGCACGAGGACTGGCGATTTGTGCTCGCGTCACGTCGATTAGACGCAGCCGAGCCGTCAGAGGCCTACGGCCTCGTCCACCGTGCGTTTGAAGCAGCCGGAATATCGGCGGAACGAACCCCTGCCCTAATGATTATGCCCATGTCCGATCCTTTCATCCGAGCATTGCGGCGAATCTTTGCAAAAGCAAAGAGTGTTGAAGGTATGCGTTTGGGCGGCCAGTTCCTGGGCGATCGATTTGTACCGGACGCTTTGGTATACCGCATTCGCTGATGGTTGGAAGAGGGAATGAATCCGCCACCGGGCTGCTCACGCTGGAGGATCGGCCATCAAGGATCTATCGATGCGGTTCGCGGCCGGATTGCGCGACATTTGGAAAGAATGACGCTGAAATGCTGAGATCTGAATCACCCGCGCGTAGGAACGTCCCGCCAGCATTAAGAAGTGAAGCCCTCGGTGTAACCAAAAGTGTAACCACTGACGGAGAATCGGCGAAACTGGGCGACACAAACGAGCGAGCAGAATCAATGACTTGTCCCTCAGCGATACTCGCGGAAACAATGTTTTGTTGCTTGAGGTGCTAGCGGGAGCAATCCCGTGGGGGTTCAAGTCCCCCTCTCCGCACCATCACATTGTTCTTAGGCTCCACCTGGGCGCCGGCGCCCTTTGAATTGGGCTCCTTCTGGCTGACGCACGCGCATCGTCACCTGAGACTGATCACCCGGCTGGCATCATCGCGAATGTTGGCTTCCACGCGAGGTCGGCGTTGGCAGGAAACTCACGTCCGGTGGAATCGTCATGGACTGGGAGCATGAAAACGAACCAAGCGCGCCTTGTTACGGCCGCATTATGATGGTCATGGCTCCTTGAATCGGTAAATAAGTAACGGTAAGCCAAGGCGCGCCCCGTTCGCAACTCTTTAACCTGCAATGAGAATAGAGCGCGCCCGCAATGGCCGCTCCATTGCATAGCGCTGGATGGGGGATTGGATGAAGCTCTTCTTTATCCTGCTGGCGAGTGGGGCCGCGCTCAGTGCGCAGCCAAGTGTGAACGTACAGGAGATCGTCCGTAAATCGGTTGAGGCCACCGATCGGAACTGGAAGGAAGCGCCCAACTATGTATATACGCTGCGCGAGGTGGAAGAGAAGCTCGACTCGCACGGTCGCGTAAAATCAAGAACCGTCAACACATGGGAAGTCAGCGTGCTCGAAGGCTCCGAGTACAAGAAGCTGCTTCGCCGCGATGGCAAGCCGCTCTCTAAGGAAGAGGAGGAGGCGGAAGAACGTAAATACGAGGCGGAAAAACTCCGGCGAGAGCACGAATCGCCATCGGAACGGGCCAAACGGATTGCGAAATATCAACGGGAGCGCAAGCAAGACCATGCCATGATGCACGAGATGGCCAATGCGTTCGCGTTCAAGCTGGTGGGCGAGGAGACTGTTGATGGTCATCGATGCTATGTCCTGGACGCCACGCCCAAGCCAGGATACGCTCCGCACTCCCGCGAGACCAAGGTTTTGACTGGGATGCGGGGAAAGATGTGGATCGACAAGGAAACATTTCAGTGGGTCAAGGTAGAAGCGGATGTGATTCACCCGGTTTCCTTCTACGCTGTGGCTACGGTGGGCCCAGGCACGAAATTCGTTTTGGAGCAGACGCCTGTGGGCGACGGCATATGGCAGCCGAAACGCTTCGCCGTTCGCGTGAATGCGTCTGTGTTCTGGATCTCGCGCAATTCATCCGAGGAGGACGTGTACACGAATTACCGGCGCGCAAATGGTGAAGCAGCGCGCGTCGCCGAGCAGCGCAGCGCTCACGCCGGCTCGCGATAGCGCAACGCTAATTCATCAGCGCTGGTTTGAATTCCTCGCGCCTTGCGTGGTCCCGCATGTACAGCATGATGCCGATCGTTAACACCAGCCCAAACAGACCGTAGATCACGGATGTCGCGCTGAGACACGCTCTCATGCCAAAGCGGCCCGAGGCGGCGGCAATGGCCACCGGCGCAACGCCGCCGCCGAGCCACCCGATTGAGTTCATCACGCCGACGGCCGTCGCGCGGCGGACGACAGGAACCACGTCGTGCAGCGAGGCCCAGATGTTGGCGTCATAGATCCCCTTAAAAAAGCCGAAACCTGTCATCGCGACAATGAAGCCCGTTACGCTCAGAGTCCATCCGCTCGCGAGCAGGAACGGAACACCGGCGAACAGTCCCAACGCCTGGGTGAGCATCCGCCCGGCCCGGTGACGAAGCGCGAGCCGGTCGGCCAGAATTCCGCCGCAGAGTACGCCCAAGATGGATGCAATCTGAAGATAAACCGTCGCATTCAGTCCTGCCATCGACAGGCTCATCCCGAACGCGCGCGTCAAATAGGACGGCAGCCAGGTCAGAAAAATCATCGCGACAAAGTTGGCGCCGATGAACACAGCCATCAACACGAGCACCATGGGCGCGCGGAAGATGGCCTCCCACGCCTCGCGCAGGTTAAACGCTTCCTCGGGATTGCGCGTCCGCGGCTGCTCCGGCTCATCGAGCAGCGCAAAAAGCGCGAGCCCCAGCGCGACGCCGGCGGCGCCGAACACACAGAATCCCGTCCGCCATCCATACACGTCGGCCAGCCACCCGGCGGCGGCGCCGCCCAGAATGGTCCCGGCATAAACGCTCGATTGGTGCCATGACATGGCCCGCGACCGCGTATCGCGCTCGTGATACGCGCTGAGCATGGACATCGATGCGGGAAAGTAGAATGCCTCGCCCAGCCCCTCGAGAGCCCGAAACGCGACCAGTTGCCAATAGGTTGTCGAGAGCGCCGTGGCGATGGTGATCGATGACCAGAACAGCAGTCCGCCAAGAATGATCGTCTTTCTTTGAAAGCGGTCGCCGATCAGACCGGCGAGCGGCGCGGCCAGCGCATAGACCCACATGAAGGACGACGCCACATAGCCGAGTTGCACATCGCTGAGGCGCAGCTGGCTCTTCAGCACCGGGAATACCGAAAAGATGGCCTGCCGGTCCGCGTAATTGAGAAGACAAACGAACCATAGCATGGCGACGACGCGCCACTTGTATCGAGGAGACCGCCCCGCTGAGGCCATGTGACCGAAGTATAACCCGTCAATGGCAAGCGCACGGACGGCGCACGGCCGCCGCTGCCCGAGGCGAAACGCCGGATCGATTTATGGAATGCTGGAATCGTGCGCACCTTGCCGCCTCTGATGATCACCTGGGCCGCTTGCGCCGTTCTCTCGCGCGCCGATGAGCGCGTCGCTCGCATGCTCGAGCGTCTATCGGAAGAAGCGGCGGCGTTCGAGCAGTCCGCGCCGAACCTGATTGCCGAAGAGACGCTGGTGCAACGCTCCATCAAACCCGCGCACCGGCGCTTACGTCCGCGAAGCGTTTCACAACAGCAGCCGCATACTCCTGAATGGCAGACCCGTGAAATCGTGTCCGAGTATACGTATGCCGCCGCTCCTGGCGATCCCGGCAATATCCGGGAGTTCCGGAGGGTTCTGTCCGTCGACGGCCGCCCGGTAGAAGAATCGCGAAAGGCCGTCGAGACGCTTGCAAAAAGCATCCGCTCTGACGACGATCAGGCCCGGCTGCGTCTGTTGCAGGCGTTCGCCAAACATGGTCTGGTTGGAACCATTACCGATATCGGCCAGATCATCCTGCTCTTTGAAAGGCGCAATTTGCAGCGATTTGAGTTCCAACCGGCGGGTTCCACCATGATTGGCGCGGAGCGCTGCTGGATCTTTCGCTACGAGCAGCTGGAAGGGCCTGAGCAAGTTACCGTATGGCAGGGATCTCGCTTGATGCGGGCCAAGCTCGCCGGACAAATCTTCGCGCGGCAAAGCGATTATCTGCCAATCCGAATCACGTTCGCCTCCGTTGTGGGCCAGGACCAAAAGGCGATTCGTGAAGAGGCTCAGGTGGAATACGCGCAAAGCCGTTACGGATCGCTCGTACCCGTCTCCGTGGTTCACCGGGAGTATCGCAACGGCGCGCTGATAACTGAAAACCTGTTTTCCTACAGCTCATTCCGAAAATTCGGCTCCTCCAGCGGCGTGCGTTTCCAGCTTCAGGCGCCCGGCGGCTCGGACAAATGAATGTCGTCTATCTGCACGGATTCGCATCCGGTCCTTCCTCCGCAAAAGCTGCCTTTCTCGCGGCCAGGTTCCGGCAGTCAGGCATCTCATTCGAAATCCCAGCTCTCGATGAAGGGGATTTCCCCAACCTCACTATCACCCGCCAGCTGAACGTCGTCGGCCAGGTCGTCGCCGGACGCCCCGCCGTTCTGATCGGATCGAGCCTGGGAGGATATCTCGCGGCGCTATATGCAGCGCGTCATTCTGAGGTGGAAAAGCTGGTGCTCCTCGCTCCTGCCTTCGATTTCAGCCGCCTGTGGCGCCGCCTGATAAGCGACGCGGAGATGGCTGAATGGAGAAGAACGGGCTGGCGAAAGGTATACCACTACTCTCAGGGACTCGAACGTGATTTATCTTACCAATTAATAGAAGACGCAAGTACTTACGAGCCGTTTCCAGACGTTTCGCAGCCAACGCTCATTCTCCACGGGCGAGATGATAGCGTTGTTCCCATCACCTCTTCATATGAGTTTGCTTCCGCTCGACCGAACGTGGCTGTCTTAGCACTAAGGACTGGCCACGAAATGACCGATGTTCTTGACCGGGTTTGGCGGGAAGCCGCCCGCTTTCTGGGGATTCGTGTCGGCTCCCTTCCGATATGAGAAACGGAAAGTGTACTCTTCCGTTTTGTGGATGTGATAGACTTCTGCTAGGGTTCCGAATTGCGAAAGGGCTTAGAAATTGCAACTCGCTAGAAATTCGTAGCGTCATACGGATGGAGGCTGTCCCTTCGCTCGGCAGGTGACGAGGCGCGATGGAACGTACGATTGAGGAAAAGACACCACAGAAGCACAGCACAGAAATTGTCAATCCCGACGCCGACATTCACCTGCAAAGGCTGCTTGCGCCGGAATTGGAGGAACCGTGGCTGAAAGCCTTCATCCGGGATATTAAATCCGCCATCCGCCCCCAAAAGCTTCCCCCCCTTGAGGTTACGTCAAAGCCCGTTCCCGTCAAAGAGATTTGGGGATTTTATGGCGGGCACGAAAAGACTGCCGGTCTAAGCTCAGTTCTGATTCATGGTGGGGTCGTTGCGCTTCTGTTTGCAATTGGGGCGAACCCGCATGTGCAGCAGGCTATCAAGGAACATGTCACGCTGATCGCTCCGGACATTGCGCCGTACATACCCGAGCAAGCGCCGAAAAAGCAGGCAATGGGCGGTGGCGGGGGCGGTGGAGACCGTTCGCCTACGCCGCCGAGCAAGGGCAAGCTGCCGAAAATCGCCCCTCGTCAGTTTACGCCTCCAACTGCAGTTGTACAAAACGAGCATCCAAAATTGCCGATGGAGCCTACCATCGTGGTTCCGCCCGACGCGAAGTTGCCGCAGATTAACATGAATCAGTACGGCGATCCTCTTGCGAAGCTTGGCATACCTTCAAACGGTCCCGGCTCGGGCGCGGGAATCGGATACGGTAAAGGCGGCGGCGTCGGCTCAGGGGATGGAGTGGGCTACGGTCCGGGGTCCGGCGCAGGCGTGGGAGGCGGCGTGTACCGGATCGGCGGCGGCGTCTCAGCGCCTCAGCTCGTGTTTAAAGTCGAGCCGGAGTACTCAGAAGAAGCCCGGAAGGCGAAGTTTCAGGGCACCGTGGTCCTGTATGTCGTCGTCGACGAGAAGGGGTATCCCCGGGATCTCCGGGTGGTCCGCCCCTTGGGTCTCGGTCTTGACCAGAAGGCGATCGAAGCTGTTCAAAAGTGGCGGTTCAAACCGGGGTTGAAAGACGGCAAGCCCGTCCCTGTAGCGGCGCAAATCGAAGTCAATTTCCGGCTTCTGTAAAGGAATAAAGCTGCCGGAATGGATCATCCGGCAGCCGCGGGTCAGCGCCATCGGCCCTCGCGCCAAACCCAGCCATGGCGCGTCCTCTCCCATCGTCCCGGAACCCAATGCGCGCGCGGACGGGGTGGACGCTCCCAGTGTCCGGGGACCCAATAGTAACCGCTGCCGGGCCGCCAAGCATAATATCCCTCGATCCACACAAAGCCAGGACCTGGCGCGACGCCGATGATCTCGTGTCGCGGCGGAGGCGGCGGCGCACTTACATATTCTCCGTAGTAACCGACGCGCGCCGCGCACCCGCCCGCCATAAGCGCCAGAGCCAGTGCAGAAGTAGCCAGTACTGCGCTTTTCATTATTGAATCGTCCTCCCGCCTCAATGAACGGCACAAGTATCTCCACGGTTGCCGTCTTCACGGAACGTTAATGTCAACTGACATTAATGTTCCACTAATCTTTTGACGCATGGATACCTGGACTCGAAGTCGTGAGGCCGCAACCCTGCGCACAGGTTGTCCCGGCCACCGTTCCGGGCTAAGCTCCCACAACCTTGAGAAATTTTTCGAATCTGGTCTTTGCGACCGAGTGAGAAAAGGCGACTTCGTTGACGAGACTGTGCACGAGGGCGTCGTTGCTGTGCACTATGAAATCAAAACCGCACCGCTTGAGGTACTCTGAGCCGTAGGCCTTGAGATTATCGAGAAACCTTACGCCATGCTGAAATTTTTCGCTGGTGATGACTCTCTCGCCGCTTTCAAACAGCGTCAAATACCGCATTTTGTCACCGCAGATGCCGCTGTTCAGCGTGAGGATGGCGATCACTGGAATATTCAGCGCATAGGACCGGTACCATTTGCCAAAGGCGAACGGGTGGAGGTGAATGGAGTCTGAGGAAAGGTGGCGGTTCCAGTGCTCGCGCGCCTCTTTACAGAATGCATTGATTTGAGCGCCCTCAACCAGACGCCAACAGAACTTGATCAGCAGTTCGCTGGCCGATATCAGAAGATTGACGAAGGCGCCCGCTCCCGCAGCGACGATGTCGGTAGCGAGCGTCGCCGCCCCTTTCAAGGAGCTGTAGAGGCCCTCGAAGAGGCTTAGCGTCATGGCTCCCGTAATGGATTGGACGATGGTCTGCGGATAGCCTGGATTCACGTCGACGCCTTTGCTCAGTTTCCAGCAACGAAACTTGTCGATAGCGGCTTTGATGACGCGTGCGGCGCCGGTGACGAGGGTGTCCGCAGATCTGAAGAACGGCACGGCAGACGCGGCTACGAGGGAAAGGATGCCACTGGTAACGTCTTTCATAACGCCGACCACGCCTTCGACAGTGGTAAATTTTTCCCGGAGAGTTTCCTTTATTTTTTCCAAAAGGAAATCGAACCATTCCCGCAGCTTGTCTTTAATTTTTTGGGCCGTCGAACGGCTGGCGAGCTGTTCGGCGAGTTTGGCGTCCTGCAAGATCTGCTCGGACACAACCCAAGTGGCAGTTTCACCGGCGATGATGCTGGGTTTGGCGCCTTCCGGCAGGTAGATGTTGTGGGGCGCGTTTTTCGGAGCGATCTTCTTTTTTTCGAGAGCATTGAGGCCCTGGCCGAGAACCGGAGACGCTTTCCCCAATCCGGTGAAGACATGTCGAACCGTTTCATCGGCTCCGGCGACCTTCAAGGTCTGCGAAGCGATATTGAGACCGCCCTCCAGGAACAGTTTGAAAAGGCCCGCGGACACGCTAATACGGCTAAAAAGGTAAAGGACGCCGAGGCGGGCGTTGATCAGTTCGGCATGCATGTATTCAGGGATCCGGCCGGCGCTAAAGGCGGTCTCATTGTCGCCCTCAATGCCTTTCAAGTACGCATCCAGCATGGAAACCGCTCCCGTAGCGTTGCGGGCGGATCGCAACCAGGCGTTTCCGGGACCTTCTTTTCTTTTCCAGGCCTCAAAGGCTTCCTGGAGTTCCCTTTTGGCCTCCGGCCCGGGAGATGTTTCATACTTTGAGTACGCCCGGTCGACTGCTTTCAGCTCCGCGCTCCGGATTAGTCCGAGCCGGCTTGTGCTCTTAATCCACTGATCATAGGAAAGAATAAGCGGCATATTCTAAACCTATTCGGATGGAATTTTACACGGTTTTTGGATGGTGCGAGTCCAGAAAACGCGGCGCGGGCTGGATGAGGCGTACTATGTGACGGCGGAAGCCTCTATTTCTCAACCGAGGCGTCCACAATCGAGCCGGCTACTCCAACCGGCGCCTTGCAAATGAAACGAGCCTGGTTCGGATTCCCTGGATGTGAAAAGAATTACGCAACCGCTGTAAGGCGTGCGCTATCTCATCGCGAGGCGGGCAAGGCACCGCGCGCGATTGTACGTTTTCTCGCTGCCAGAGACGCCGCCGTCGCGGGCGCGCACACGCCGCGATGAGTCCGCGCTACGATAAACATCGTGCAGCCTGTGGATCGCACCCGGCAGCGCCTCATTGATCTGAGGAACGGGCTGCTGAAGCTGCACAAAGCGCTGCTCGACTCTGAGCGCGACGCCTACGACCACAACATCCGCCGCATCACATCCGCCAGCCAGTTGCTCGATCTGGTTCTGAACGACCCCTGGTTTGCCTGGCTGCGCGAATTATCGCAGCTCATTGTGTTAATCGACGAGACGCTCGACTGGCGCGAGCCGGCCACCCGTATCGAAGCCGACAAACTGATCGCCCGCGCACGGGAGCTGCTCATGCCAGCGGAGAACGGCGCTGGGTTTGCGAAGAGCTATTTTGAAGCGATGCAGAGGGACCCCGCAGTGGTGGTGGCGCATGGAGAGATGATGAAGGTATTCTTGAAGGTCGCCGATGGATAATGGCCGGTCTCCCTCCCTTCGCCGTCCGGAGGGTACGCCGGTCTTCTCCGCGCCGCACCGGAGGCTGGCCCGCGGCGGCGTGTTCTGGCGCATTGTGGGGATTGCTGCGCTGGCGGGTGTTGTGTGGCTGGTCTATTATGTCGCTCACCGCACGCCGTTTCCAGTCCGTTAAGCGGCGGGTCCGGTCGCGCCCATTTACCGCTGATCTGCCTTGGATTCGAGCGGAATTTCGAAATAGAAGAGCTCTTTGCCGGTCTGAGCCTCGCTGAGCCCCGTCAAATACAGCTTCGAGCCGGGTTGAAACTTCGTCTGGAAATAAAAAAAGCCGCTGACGGACTCGCCGGGCGGAACCATCCGCGCCGAGAAGGCGCGTCCCTCGATCTCCCAGGTGGCAAGAGGACTCTTGCCGGGCGAACGGGGCAATGGCAGAGGCGTGGGATTTATGGTGGGGCGCTTGGGCGATTTGCCCGCATACATCACATCCGCCGGCGGGACGGCTTCGATGTGCTTGCCGTCAGGATCGATGTATTCTGCCTCGAGACTGAGCCGAAGCGCTTTGCCGGAGTCGTTCTGAATGATCACAAGAACAGGCAGAATGCCGTACCTGGGAGGATTCGCCTTGCCGAAGGCCGCTTTGATATCGTCCTCGCTGATATACGGTGCGGCGGCCACTGTGACGCCTGCCTGGGTCTGTTTGCTGGCGAATGAACTGGCAGGCGGCGGAGAGAACCGCTTGTCTTTCTCGCCGCCCTGAGCCGTCGCTATACTCGAAATCATCACCGCCAGACTGAAGATTCGCCTCATTTATTTCCTTTATGAGCTTGCGGCGTTAGCTGGCCTCCCGCTGCTCCTATTGTATTTATTGCGCCGCGTCCTACGGGACCCCAGATACCTGGCCGGCTTTCGGGAGCGGCTGGGGATGCTGCCCTTTACTCCCATGCCGACGCCTGCCGCGGCCGTGTGGTTGCATGCCGTATCGGTCGGCGAGGTTCTGTCGTCGATTCCGCTCATCACAGAGTTGCGCGCCCGGTACCCGAAAGCGCCAGTATACGTCTCATGTGGAACCGTCGCGGGTCGGCTGCTGGCGCGCGAGAAGCTGCGCGGCATCGCGGAGCAGGTGTTTTACGCGCCGCTCGATTACCGGTCCTGCGTTCGCCGAACGCTTCGCGCGATCAAGCCCGCGCTGGTGCTGATCGTGGAAACGGAAATCTGGCCCAACCTTTACCGCGAGATCAAGCGTTCGGGAGCGCGCCTGCTCATTGTCAACGGGCGCATTTCGGATCGAGCGTTCCCCCGTTATCGCCGGATGTCCTGGTTCTTTCGCGCTCCGCTGGCCATGGCGGATTGCATTCTGGTGCAGAGCGAGCGAGACCGCGAGCGCTACATTCAAACCGGAGCGCCGGAGGAACGAATTGTCGTGGCCGGAAATCTGAAGTATGATGCTGGGCCGCCGCGTGCTGAAATCGCGGCTGATATCACTGCCCTGCTGGACCGTCTGAAGCCGGCCGAGATCTGCATCGCCGCCAGCACCATGCCGCCCCGGAGCGCTGGCGACGTCGATGAAGATGACGCGGTGATTGCGGCTTTTCAGGAACTGGCAGGGCGGTCTGGGCTGCTGCTAATCCATGCGCCGCGCCGGCCGGAGCGCTTTGACGCCGCCGCTTCGAAACTGGAGCGCGCCGGAGTGCGCTTTGTTCGCCGTTCGGCGCTTGGCGGCGCAGTTCCGGATTTGCGGCTTCCGGCAGTCCTGCTGCTCGATTCGATCGGCGAACTCAGCCGGATGTTCGCTGCCGCCGATGTGGTGTTCATGGGGGGGACCCTCGCCCGACGGGGCGGGCACAACATCCTCGAGCCCGCATATTTCGCCAAACCCGTGATTGTGGGGCCGCACATGGAAAACTTCGCCGACATCGCCGAAGAGTTTACGCAAGCCGGGGGTCTGGTTCAAATTTCATCGCCCGCCGAACTGGCTGCGGCCATCAAACAGCTGCTTGATTCGCCGGAGGAACGCGCCGCGGTGGGGTTTCGCGCGCGGGCGCTGGCGCAATCGAAAGGCGGCGTTGCGCAACGCATCGCCGGGGAGGCCCTCAAACTGTATTTCGAGGCCTTGCCGGCATCCTGTCCCCGGGGGTGGCTCGCGCCGCTGGCATGGATTTGGGGCGCGGGAGTGCGGCGCGATCGGGCCCGCCGCCTCGCCCGCCAGAAGAAGCTCGAGCGACCGGTGATCAGCGTGGGAGCAATGACAATGGGCGGCGCCGGGAAGACGCCCTTCGTAGCATGGCTGGCCGCCCGCCTCTATGAGCACGCACACCAGCCGGCGGTTCTGACGCACGGTTACCGGCGGCGCTCGGTTCAGGACAAAATCATCATCAGCGCAGGCGCAACCTGTTCGCCGGAGCTCACGGGCGATGAAGCGCAAATCTTTGTCCGGTCCGGCATTATGCACGTTGGAATTGGTCGGAACCGGTACGAAACCGGCCGCCTGCTTGCGGAGCGTCTCGATCCGGACGTTTTCCTGCTGGACGACGGTTTCCAGCACTGGCCGCTGGCCCGCGAGCTGGATATTGTCCTCATCGATGCGCTCGATCCGTTCGGAGGCGGCGCGGCCTTTCCACGGGGCCGTCTTCGGGAGCCGCTCGATGGACTGGCGCGGGCGGACGCCTTCGTAATAACCCGGACGGAGCCGGGCGTCAGT
Organism: Bryobacteraceae bacterium; assembly: GCA_035652975.1. GTDB lineage: Bacteria > Acidobacteriota > Terriglobia > Bryobacterales > Bryobacteraceae > TMP-7. The sequence goes on from DASRCT010000101.1 coordinate 30,343, forward strand.
ACCGCCGCGATCGAGCGTACGGTACGAACTTACAACCGGCGCGCTCCGGTGTTCCGGGCGCGCATCATCCCTTCGTTCTGGCGGGACCTTCATTCCGGCCGTTCTGTTCCGGCCAGCGGCGCGCCGTTCCGCGCTGTGGCGGCGTTCTGCGGGATCGGCAATCCGGGCGCATTCTGGCGCACGCTAGACGCCCTTGGGCTGAGCGTAGTCTACCAGTGCTGTTTTCCGGATCATCACCGCTATCAGCCCCGGGAGTTGCGCCGCTTGGCCGTTCGCGCCGCCGAAGCCGGCGCGGACGCCTTGGTCACCACCGAAAAGGATGCGATCAATCTCTCCGAATACGCCGGCCAAGTCGCCGGAAGTGCGCCCGTTTACTGGCTAAAGATTGGCGTTGAACTGGACAACGAGGCCCAGTTTCTGGCTCTTGTGCTGGAGAATGCAGGAGCGCCAAGCGCCGGTTTGGGAATGCGTTAATTCGCTATACTCATGAATTCTATGCGAAAAAAGGTAACTGTAGTCGGCGCAGGGAACGTCGGCGCCAACCTGGCTGTCAATATCGCTCACAAGGAACTCGCGGATGTCGTGCTGGTGGATGTCGTCGAAGGCGTGCCGCAAGGGAAGGCGCTGGACATCCTACAGTCCGGCCCCATCGAAGACTACGACGTCACGGTGACCGGCGCGAACGAATATGAGCCGACCGCAAATTCTGACGTTGTTGTGATCACGGCCGGTTTTCCGCGCAAGCCGGGCATGAGCCGGGACGACCTGCTGCTGGCAAATTACGAAGTGGTGAAGACCGCCACGGAGCAGTCGGTCAAATACTCGCCCGATGCCATTCTGGTGCTGGTTACAAACCCCCTCGATGCGATGTGCTGGACAGCGTTTCAGGCATCGAAGTTTCCGAAACATCGCGTGGTGGGTATGGCGGGAGTGCTGGACACGGCGCGTTTCCGAACGTTTATCGCCCAGGAGTTGCAGGTTTCGGTCGAAAACGTGACGGCTGTGGTCCTCGGCGGCCATGGGGACACGATGGTGCCGCTGGTGCGGCTTTCGAGCGTCTCGGGCATACCTCTGACGGAGCTTTTGGACCAGCCAACGCTTGACCGGCTGGTTCAACGCACGCGCGACGGCGGCGCAGAGATCGTGAAATACCTGAAGACTGGCAGCGCCTATTATGCTCCCTCGGCGGCGGCGGTGGAGATGGTCGAGTCAATCTTGAAGGACAAGAAGAAGGTGCTGCCCTGCGCCGCGTACCTGGAGGGCGAATACGGCGTCCACGGACTGTTCGTCGGCGTGCCCGTAAAGCTCGGCGCGCAAGGCATTGAAAAGATCTATGAAATCAAGCTGAGCGCCGATGAGTCCGCCGCCCTTCAGAAAAGCGCCGCCGCTGTTCAGGAGCTTGTGAACGTCATCAAGGCGAAGATGGGCTGACGCCGCTCGAAAATACGACAGGACAAGAGTTCTAAAATCGCGAGCAATCTGTTAATCTCTCGTGAGAGGCGCGCTGGACGCGTCTCGGTTTCTGACGGATGTCCTCAGTTCCGGAAATCAATTACAACTATTGTTGGTTCAAGCTTCGCATCGCCCGGTCGCGGATTCACCGCTGGGGCGTTTACGCCGCGGAGCCCATTCCCCGCCGGCGCAAGGTCATTGAATATATCGGCGAGCGCATCAGCCGGCGCGAAACCAAGCGCCGGGCGAGCGAGAGGCCGTTCAATTATCTCTTTACGCTCGACAAGTACTGGACCATTGACGGCTCTGTGGGCGGCAGCGGCGCGGAGTTCATCAATCACTCGTGCGAACCGAACCTGGTGTCGCGGATTGTGAATGGACGGATCTTCTACTATTCGCGGCGGGATATTCGCAAAGGCGAAGAGCTCACGGTGGATTATCACTTTGCGCCGGACGTGGAGCGCGTGCCGTGCGCCTGCGGGTCGCCCAACTGCCGTGGGACCATCAATCTGCTGAAAGAGTAGGGGCGGCTTCAGGCTCTGCGCAGCCAGCGGGCAAGCGGCGACGGGCCTGCGAACGGCAAGCCTTGGAGGGCCTCGATTTCAAGCAGGCGGTTGTATTTGGCGAGGCGCTCGGAACGGGTGACGGATCCGACTTTGATCTGGCCCGCTCCGCTCGCAATGGCAAGATCGGCGAGAAACGAGTCTTCGGTTTCGCCGGAACGCGCTGACACCACCGCCGAGTAACCCGCATCGCGCGCGATCCGCAGTACGGCGAAGGTCTCGGTCAGCGTTCCGATCTGATTCATTTTCACGAGCACGGAGTTTGCCGCTCCGCGCGAGACGCCGTCGCGCAAGCGGCCCGGAGCCGTGGTGAAGAGATCGTCGCCGATGAGCTGGACCCGGGCGCCCAGCTCCGCGGTCAGGCGCACCCAATTCTCCCAGTCGTCCTCGGCAAGCCCGTCTTCGATCGAGACCACGGGATAGTCGCGCGTCCATCGCTCCAGCTCGAGGATGATCTCGGCGGCGCTGAGCTCGCGATTTTCTGTTGCCAGCCGGTACAGCCCGTTGCGATAAAAGTGCGTCGCGGCGGCATCCATCGCGATCGAAACCTGCTCGCCGGGCTTGTAGCCGGCGCGCGCAATGGCGTCCGTCAACAGCCGGAGCGCGCTCTCATTGGACGGCAGGCGGGGCGCCCATCCGCCTTCATCGGCCACTCCGGTGAGCGCAAAACCGGCCTCAATGATGAGCGAGCGTGCAGCGCGATGGACCGCAACCGCGCATTCCATCGCTCCGGCAAAGGTCGTGCAGCCATGGGGGACGATCAGAAAGTCCTGGAAATCGATTTGCGATCCGGCGTGGAGTCCGCCGGAGAGAATATTCACCATCGGCAACGGCAAACGCGCCTGATCGCGCAGCGATCCGAACTGTGTTTCGAGCAGCCGCCACAGGGGCTCGCGGCGCGCATTCGCCATCGCGCGAGCCGCGGCGCACGATACGCCTAAAATCGCATTGGCGCCAAGGCGAGATTTATCCGGGGCCCCGTCCAGCTCAATCAGGGACGCATCCAGCTCCGGTAAACCGGTGAATTTGCGGCCGGTCAGCGCCCGCGCGATCACGCTGTTCACGTTGTGTACTGCCTCGAGAACGCCTTTGCCGGCGTAGCGGTTGGGGTCGCCGTCGCGGAGCTCGACGGCTTCGTGACGCCCGGTCGAAGCCCCGGCGGGCGTCTGGGCCCAACCTGTCGCGCCGCCGTCGCACTCGAGCGCGACGGCGATGGTGGGATGGCCCCGCGAGTCGAGGATTTCGTACGCCTGTATTTTCCGGATACAGATGCTCATAAGAGGGTCAGCCCAGCGCGGGCTTGCCCTCGCCGGACCACTTCTCGCTGTGATCGGAGGTGATCGACCAGGTCTCCCGCGGCTCGGCCAGATCGAAGTACGACCACGGTCCCGGAATCCAGGGATAGCGTTGGACCACGTCTTCATCGACCTCGACGCCCAGCCCTGGTTTGTTTGGCACGATCAGATCGCCGTGGTCCAGCGTGAGCGGCTGCTTCAGAATCTCGGCGGCGAGCGGGAACGGGTACATGCCCGCGCGGCTCGGCGTCGAGTAGCACGGATACTCGAGCCATTCCACGACGGAATCCGGCCAGCAGATGCCCAGGTGGGCTGCCGCAATCACCTCGAGCGCGGTGCCCCAGCTGTGGAATGCAAAACGCAGACCCTGGCTGGCGATAGCCGGCAATAAGCGCCGCGCCATCGGGTATCCGCCCTGGCACACGATGTCCATCTGAACGTAATCGACGCTATTGGTCAGGATCAGGTCCATGTAGCTCAGCTCGCTCGGCTCATGCTCGCCGCTGGCGAGCGGCACGTAATCGAGCTCTTTCAGACGGCGGTAGGCTTCGTGATCATCGGGCGGGAGCGGCTCCTCAAGCCACGCGATGCGGTGTTCGGCAAGCTGCTCGGCAATCGATTCCACCGTTGAGCGGATATAGTTTCGGTCCCCCATGCGCCACCATGTATGTGCGTCCACCATCAGGTCGAAGTCGGGGCCGACGGCCTCGCGCATACGCCGCACCGTTTCGACGTCTTGATCCGGTCCGATGCCGGAGCGCATCTTGTAGGCGCGGAAGCCGAGCGCTCCGATGGCGACCGCCTCCTCGGCGTATTTCTCCGGCGTCATGTACATGCCGGCGCTGCCATACAGGTGGATTCTGTCGCGCACCCGCCCGCCAATCAACTCCGATACCGGCAGACCGAGAGCCTTGCCGAGCGCGTCGTACAAGGCGATCTCGACGGCGCAGTAAACTTTCATCAACTCCGGGCTGGCGCCCGGGCCCTCAAGAAACTGCACGCGCAGCGCATCCGGATCGGCAAGCATGCGCCCGACCAGAAAGGGGCCGATGATGTCATCGATCGCGGCCTTGAATTTGGGACTGGCCTGCCCGGGCGCGTAACCAATGACTCCCGAGGCCGTCTCGACGCGGATAAACATCGCGTCGCGCTTCAGAATGGTCCGCTCTCCGCCGTAATAGGTGAGCTTCAGCGGTTCAGGGAGCGGGTAGGAGAGCAGAAAAGACTCGACTTTGGTGATCCGCATTGCCGTCGTCAAGTTATCAGTATGTCGACTGGCGTCCAACGCCTGCCGGGGAAGCGGCGCCGGGCTCGCCGGGCAGGGACGCTCGAAACATCCGGTGCGCGGGGTTGACCACCGACCAAAGCGCCGCCCCGACCCCGCACAGGGCCGCCGCGGTGAGGAACGATGCTGTCCAGCCGAACCGGCCAGCGATCCAGGGCGACAGTGACGCCGTCACGGCGCCGCCGATCTGGCCGCCCATGTTCATGACGCCGGAAACAGTTCCGGCCGACGGGCCGGCAATTTCGGCCGTGACCGCCCAAAATGCGCTTTGGGAGATGTAGAGCGCGCCCGCACCGCCGGCCAGGACAATACTGGCCAGCCGCGCGCTTTCCACCTGCGTGGCGAGAGCTACGAAGATCGCCGCAAGCGCCATTCCGGCAGCTGCGATTCCACATCGTCCCGTGCGTTCGCCGCTCCGGGCTGCGACGCGATCGCTGATCCATCCGCCCAGCGAGGAACAGGCCGCCATGGCGATGAACGGGAGCATGGCGTAATACCGGCTCGCCTTTAAGTCCAGTCCTCGGACAGAACTGAGGTAGATGAAAAACCACGTGAAAAAGATATAGGCGGTGTACCCGTAGGCGAAATAGCTGAGCGTCATGGCCGCGAGGTCTTTGCTCGAGAAGATGGCGCCCCAGGGAAGGATCGCGCGCTTTTCCGATCCGGACGGCGGCAGTCCGGCCTCGATATGCCGAAGCTCATCGGCGCTGATCATTGGATGCTCGGAGGGCCGATCGCGGGAGAGCAAATACCAGATGACGCCGGCTATGAGACCGATCGCCGCGCTCACAATGAAAGACGCCCGCCAGCCATAGGTCTGCATTATATATACGATCAGCGGAGGCGTAACGCCTGCGCCTGCGCCCACGCCTGCAAAGATCAGGCCGTTGGCCAGCCCGCGCTCGACAGAGGGGATCCAGGCGGCGACGAAGCGGTTGCTCGAAGGATACACCACCGCTTCGCCCACCCCGAGCGCGAATCGCACGGCGATCAGGATTATGAGCGAGTGCGCCGCGCCGGACGGGATCGCCGCGCTAAGCGTGGTGAAAAGGCCCCACCAGACCACCGCGCCGAGCAATGTGCGCCGCGGGCCGATCCGGTCCGCGAGACGCCCGCCGGGCGCTTGAAACAGCGCGTATCCAATAACAAACGCGCTGAACACATAGCCGAGCTGGAGGTCTGTAAGGCCGTATTCCGCCGCCATCGACTTTCCTGCGATCGAGATGTTTACGCGATCCAAATATGCGATAGCGCTGATCACGAAAATCCACCCGATCAGAATCCATCGAACGCCCCGCCATTTATTCATGTCGAAATGATTCTGACACGGCGCGGCGCTGACGCGCATCCCGCCAGATGGCTTGCCGCGGGCGACTCGCGCGAAAATGAAGTTATGTCGGACGTATTGCGGATCGCCGATCGCGAGTTTCATTCGCGGCTGTTTGTCGGGACAGGCAAGTACCGAAGCTTCCAGGAGATGGCGCGCTGCCACCGGGCCTCCGGGGCGGAGGTGGTGACAGTCGCCGTGCGGCGGGTGAATTTGACGGACAAGTCTCAGGAATCGCTGCTTGATTATATAGACCGTGGCCGGCTGTTCATCCTCCCCAACACTGCCGGGTGCTACACCGCTGATGAGGCGATCCGCACCGCGCGCCTGGCGCGTGAAGTGGGCCTTTCAAACTGGATCAAGCTGGAAGTAATCGGCGATCAGCAGACCCTGTTTCCCGACAACCAGGGCTTGCTCGAGGCGACCAGAACGCTCGCGCGCGAAGGCTTTGTTGTTCTGCCCTACACGAATGACGATCTGGTCAACGCGCGGCGACTGATCGACGCCGGCGCCGCCGCTGTGATGCCGCTCGCCGCTCCCATCGGGAGCGGTCTTGGAGTTCAGAACAAAACCAGCCTCCGCATTCTGCGGGAAATGATCACGGACGTCCCGCTGATTGTCGACGCAGGCGTCGGCACGGCGTCCGATGCGGCTATCGCCATGGAGATGGGCTTCGACGGCGTACTCATGAACACGGCTATTGCTGAGGCGCAGGATTCCGAGAAAATGGCCGCGGCGATGAAGCTGGCGGTTGAGTGCGGCCGCCTCGCTTACCTGGCCGGGCGCATGCCAAAGCGCCTGTATGCGTCGGCCAGCAGTCCTCTCGCCGGCGTCGTAGGCGCGCGGTAGGGTTCGAGCCGCCCCAAGCAATAAGCGTTTCGCCTGATACAGCATACTCTGGACAGGGTCGATGGATGCGCAGGATGCGTGTGTCGCGTACCATTTCCCTCCAGCCTGCGTCAGGCGTCCTGCTGTTGGCGCTCCTGACGCCTGCCATTGCTGTTTCGCAGGATGCGCCGATTTCGAGCATTCGAATTTATACCGAGCCCTCCGGCGCGCGCTTCCAGGTGGACGGGCAGGCGTACGTCGGCTCTCAAACCTTTTTGTGGCCGCAGGGCAGCAAGCACATCGTGCAGTTCTTGCAGTCTTCATTCCCCGACGGCGCGTACCAGCTCAGCCTCGACGGCGGCACGAAATATGCGTTTCTGTCTTGGGTGGACAACGCGGGCAACCAGATATCGAATGATCCGTTTCAAACCGTGACAGCCAGCCCCTCGGTGACCTCGCTCAAAGCGAGCCTGAAAGTCTCCTACCGCGTCATGTTGCGCTTTTCGGCGGCGCCGGCGGGCGTCGGAGCGTGCGGGGCGCCAGGAAACGCGCCGCAGGATGGGGTGCGCACGGGAATCGTTTACATCGACTCCAGCTGTTACGGCGCCGATGCGGATGTGTATCTCGATCCGGGGGTTCACAAGCTCAACGCGTTTCCTTATCCAGGATCTGTGTTCTCGGGATGGTCCATCAGCGGGTCGCTGACCGATCAGTACCTGACCTCCATTCAACTCACTGCGCCTCTCAGCATTACGCCTGTCTTCCAGGCTGCGAAACGAGTGCGCTTCATCACAGACCCGCCCGGAATGCAAATCCTCGTCGACCGCACCCCGACCCCGACCAGCGTTGCCGGCAGCCCGGAGGGTTCTCTTGGCTCCGTGACATGCCCAATCAATCTGTCCTTGTCCCAAGCTGCGCCGGTGACCATTCCGGGGCTGTGCATCGGCGATTTCGACTTCCTGCCAGGCTCCAAGCATGTTATCGGCGCGCCGTCTCCGCAATACGACGCCAATGGAAAGCTGTGGGTGTTCGACAGTTTCTCGAATGGCGTCTCGCAGAACGGGCTGTACGTTCCTGATCAGAATGTCGTTACGCCGGAGTTGATTGTGGCAAAGTTCACACCCGCCGTTCAAACTGCATTCCTGACGAACCCGCCAGGATTGAAGCTGCAAATCGACGGGCGCGATAACTGGCAGTCCTACAACTTTGTGTGGGCTGGCGGCACGAAGCACACGGTCGCCGCGCCTCTGAGCCAGACCGATGCATCAGGACGGCGCTGGACCTTCCAAAGCTGGTCTAATGGAGGACCGGCGACACAGGACATCATCGCCGACCTGAACCGTCCGGCGATGCGTTACACAGCGACGTACACCGCCCTCGGCCAACTGAAAGTGACTACCAATCCGCCAGGCATCAAGCTACAAGTGGACGGCGCGGATTGCGTGACTCCCTGTTCGGTGGACCGTGCGCCGGGTACGCAGGTCGCGATTGTCGCACCGTCGTCCGTACCGGTCAGCGACGGAGTGAGGCTGGATTTCCTTGGCTGGGGCGACGGCGGCAGCCCCTCGCGCTCATTTACTGTCGGGTCCGATTCGCAGTTGATCTTTGCCAACTATGGCAACTCGTATCGAGTGGTGAGCGCTTCTGACCCGGACGGCGGGGCAGACTTCCGTCTCGATCCGCCATCCCCCGATTCCTTTTATCCGGCCAACACCCAATTGACCGTCACCGCCCTAGCAAAACCGGGGTTTAAGTTCCGGCGTTGGGGCGGCGATCTCTCGGGCGTCTATAACGTAGGACAGATAACGGTGTTCGGACCGCTGGCCATCGTTGCCATGCTGGACCGGGTTCCGTACATCGCCCCTGCCGGCGTCAAGAACGCGGCCGGCGACACACCGGAGGGAACGGTGGCCCCCGGATCGATTATTTCGATTTTCGGCGAGAGCCTGGCCCCCCGGCTGGCCGTCAGCACACGCAACCCGCTGGAGCAGACGCTTGCCGACGTGGTGGTCACAGTGGGTGATCGCATCCTGCCGCTACTGTTCGTTTCGCCGCAGCAGATTAACGCGCAAGTCCCATCGGATCTGCCGGATGGACAATATACTCTGAGGGTCCGATGGACCGGTCAGCCAGATGTAACCGGCGCCTTCACTGTGTCCCGGAACGCGCCCGGCCTGTTCGCCCGCCTGGCGGATGACAAAGCCTATGCGGCCGCAGTTCACGAAGACGGCACGATGATTTCAGCCGGTTCCCCGGCTCGCCGCGGAGAGACAGTGACCATCTACGGCACTGGCTTTGGTCCCTATACGGACAAGGTTATTGATGGTTTCCTTCTGCCAAACCCCTGCACTCTCCAACTCGCCGACCCGCTCCAGGTGAACGTGGGCGGAACAGCGATCCAGCCCGTCTGGAGCGGAGGCGCAGGCGGCATGGCGGGGGCCAATGTAACCCGCATCGTGATTACTGACGACCTGCCCCATGCGGCGACGGTGGATTTGTCCGTGTCTGTGAATGGACATACGAGCAACACGGTATTGTTGCCGATCGAATGAGGGGCCGGCAACACTAGGCGTCGCCTTGTGTTGCGAGCCCTCCGTTGAAACTGAATCCGCTTGACACACGTCCGAGCAGGGGGGATTATACCCACAGGAGTAATCATGAACCGCCTCAATGTAGTTCCGGCGATCGGCGCTCTGGCGATGGCTGCTTCGGGGATCGTCCAGGCCCAATCCGTGATTTCCGCTCGCGCGGGCATGGTCCACTACACGGAAGGGCGCGTGCTGATTGGGGACAAAGTGATCGAGGCTACCGCCAGCACGTTCCCTGAGGTGAAGCCAGGCGAGATTTTGCGCACCGAAGACGGGCGGGCCGAGATTCTGCTCACTCCTGGCGTATTCCTGCGTCTTGCGGAGAACAGTTCGTTTCGCATGCTGTCCAACAAGCTGACGGACGCGCGCGTTGAAGCGTTGACCGGATCGATGCTGGTCGAATATGGAGATCAGAATAAGGACGATTCGGTCACACTCGTCTTCAGAGCCAAGGACATCAGCTTTAAAAAAGCCGGAATTTATCGTCTGGATGCGGAGGAAGGCGTTCTGAAGGTGTATAAGGGCGAAGCGACAGTGGCCGGCGGCGGACAGAGCTTGACCGTCAAGGAGGCTCGTCAGGTTGAGTTGAACGCGGCAGCCCTGATGGCTGCCAAATTCGACAATAAAACTGGCGATGAATTTTACCGCTGGGCCTCGCGGCGAGCCGGGTATATCGCGACGGCGAATATCTCAGCGGCGAGGTCGCTGCACGATTCCGGCATATCGCTGTCCTCCGGCACGTGGGCGTTCAATCCCTGGTTTAACATGTTCACCTACGTGCCGTACAACAGCATGTGGTACAGCCCGTTCGGATATACGTTCTGGGGACCAGGCGGCATCGGGTGGGTGTACGCCTACAACCCGTACTACTGGGGCGCTTACCGCAACGGTCGCGTCTCCGGAAGCGGATATGCGGGCGGCGGCAGCCCTGAGTACAGCGTGCCCTCACGATCTCTGAGCGCGACCGGGGCGCGCGCGGGAGCAGTCCGGCCGCCCAGCATCGGTGGATTCTCGCGCGCCGACAGCCGGCCTGATTTCGGAAGCTACAGTCCCGTTTACAGCCCGTCATTTGGCGGAGGACGCGGCAGCTACAGCGGCGCCGCGCCGATGAGCGCCCCTCCGGCCGCGAGCAGCGGGATGGGCAGCGGAGGCGTCAGCAGCCCCGGCGGCGGGGGAGCCCGCGGCGGCGGCCACAGGTAAACTGCTGATCACGGCCAGCGCAGCCAATCCACACAACGGGCGATGATGAAACGCTCAGCGGCTCTCCGCCGGCGCTTTCAACGTTTGCTCGAAAAAGTCGGTCATCGATTGGAGCATCTGGAGACGCACCGGACCCGTTACCCCGTGCGTTTTTTGCGGATACAGCATGAGTTGAAACTCTTTGCCAGCGCGCTCCAGCGCGTCGGCCATCTGGAGCGTATTCTGGAAGAGCACATTGTCGTCCTGGAAATTGTGGACCAGCATGAGGCGCGCCTTCAGGTTCGCGGCTGAAAGCGACAGGTTGGTGCGGTTGTAGCCATCCTGGTCATCAACCGGCAGGCCCATGTAGCGCTCGGTGTAGATGGTGTCGTAGTTGGCGAAATAGGTGACGGGGGCCCCCGCTATTCCGGCGCGAAACAGCTCCGGCGCATTCAACACGGCGTTCAGGGTCATGAAGCCGCCAAAGCTCCACCCGTAGACGCCGATGCGCGCCGGATCCACGAATCCCAGAGAGATCAGCCGCGCAATCCCCGCTTTCTGATCCGCGAGCTCAGTAACGCCGAGATTGTGATAGATCGGGGTCTCAAAGCCATGCCCGCGCCCGGCGGATCCGCGGTTGTCGAGCTGCCAGATGACGAACCCGCGATGCGCCAGGGCCTGTTCCCAGCTCAGCCCGCTCCATGCGTCTCGCACGGATTGCGCTCCGGGGCCGCCGTACACCATCACGATCGCCGGATATTTGCGTCCGGGTTGAAAACCGGCGGGTTTGATCAGCCGGGCGTACAGATCTGTTCTGCCGTCGGCCGCCTTTACTTTCAGAATTTCAGACGGAAGGATCTCATATTGGTCGTAACGCTTCCGGTCGGCCTCCTGAAACACAGCGTATTCGGACCCGTTGATCGCGCGCAGTACGCGTCTGGGCGGCGAGCTGAGACTGGAGTAGCTGTCCAGAAAGTGCGCAGCGTCGGGCGCCAGCGAGACCGCGTGGGTTCCGGGCTCGGTGGTGAGGCGGACCTTCTGCTCTCCATTGAGCCCTACTGCGTACATTTGCGTCTCCAGCGGACCCGGCTCGCTCGACAGGTAAAATACGCGTCCGGTTTTCTCGTCGGCGCCGACCACGCCGCGGACTTCCCAATCGCCGCGGGTCAATTGCCGCTTTTCCTTGCCGTCGCTCGAGTATACGTAGAGGTGGCGGAAGCCAGTGCGCTCGCTCGACCAAAGAAATTCGCGACCGCCCTTAAGGAAACGAAAATCGTCCTTGACGTTGATCCAGTGCGGATCCGATTCCGTCAGAACCGCCTGCGTTGCGCCGGTTGCTGCGTCGGCTGAAAGCAGATCCAGGCGGTTTTGTACGCGCGTGAGACGTTGGATCGCAAGATGTCCGCTGTCCGGCGCCCAGGCGACGCGGGCGACCAGGTAGAAGTAGCGGGTTTCGCCCACATCCATCCAGCGGGTGCGTCCGCCGGCGGCCGGAATGACTCCCACCTGCACTGCGGCGTTGGGCTCGCCCGCCTGCGGATAGCGCTGCGGCTCGAACACTGGACGGAATCCGCGCAGGTCGGCATGCGGATACAGCGGCTCGCGGCTGACGTCGAACTGCAAATACGCGATCCATTTCGAGTCCGGAGACCACCAATACGCTGTGCCAAGATCCAACTCTTCCGGGTAAACCCAGTCCAGTTCGCCGTTGCGCAGCGTCTCCGAGCCGTCCTTAGTCAGGCGTGTTTCTGTCTTCGACGCGACGTCAATGACGTACAGATCGTGCTCGCGGCGAAAGGCAACATAATGGCCGTCCGGCGAGATCTTGGGGTCGCGCTCGGCGACGGGCGTCGCTGTCAGCTGCTCGGCTTCGGAGCGGTCGAGACGCCAGGTGAACAGGTCGCCGCCGGCGGCAATGAGCAGCTCTTTGCCGGAAGGGAACCATTGCACGTTCTCGTCGCGCACGCGGCGGTTCTCCCATTCGTATCTTTCTGGTTTTGGCGCCGGCTTGGCGGCCTTTTGCAGTTGATCAAGCGGAACCAGTTCGCGCGCGCTCTTCGCCGCGAGATCGTACAGCATAAGTTGGTTTCGCTCCGTATACGCAAATGACGTCCCATCCGGCGACCACGCCGGAGCGGCGCCGCCTCGGCCCGGCGGAGGCGGCGCGACGACGTCGTCCAGCGTAACCGGCTTTTTCTGCGCAAAAGCGAGAGTCAGCCCGAATGCAAAGAACAGCGCGCGCCTCCGCAGCATGGCTCAATTTTACCGATGGCGCTGCCGTCCCGCCCATTTGTGAAACAATGAACACCGTCACGAATCATGAAACTTACCTTTTGGGGAGCCGCGCGCACGGTAACCGGATCCATGCACGAGGTGGCGGTCGCAGGGCGGCGCTATCTGCTCGACTGCGGGCAGTTTCAGGGGCGCCGTGCGGAGGCGCGGGAACGGAACTCGAAATTCCCGTTTCCACCGGCCTCCATCAGCGCAGTAATGCTTTCGCACGCGCACATTGACCACAGCGGGAACCTGCCCGCGCTGGTCCAACAGGGATTCTCCGGACCGATCTACGCCAGCAGCGCAACCGCCGACCTGTGTGTTCCAATGCTGGCCGATGCGGCGCACCTCCAGGAGATGGACGCGGAGTTCCTCAACAAGCGTGCGGCGCGGCGGCGGCTTCTGAATCACTCTGCGCCGGTGGAAATGATTCAGCCGGTTTACACCACCGAGGACGCCGAGCGCACCTATCCGCTGTTCCGGCCCACGCCGATGCACACGCCGAAAGAGATCGGGCCGGGCGTCATTTACACAAGCTTTGATGCAGGTCACATACTTGGCTCGACGTCCATCCTGCTCGATATTGTCGACAAGGGGAAGCCAGTCCGTCTGGCGTATTCCGGCGACGTCGGCCGCCCGGAACTGCCAATCATTGCGGATCCCGAGCTCCTGCCGCCGGCTGATTACCTGATCATGGAAAGCACCTACGGCGACCGGCTGCATCAGCAACTCGGGTCCGTAAAGAACAAACTGGCTGAAATCGTGAACCGCACGGCCCATCGCGGCGGCAAGATCATCGTGCCGGCCTTTGCCGTCGGCAGGACGCAGCAACTGGTCGTGTTGTTGCATGAGCTGATGAATGAGAAAGCGATTCCGCCGATTCCCATTTTTGTCGACAGCCCCCTGGCGGTGAACGTCACGGACGTGTTCCGCCGGCACGCGGATCTGTTTGACGCGCAAACGCGCGAATTTTTGAAAAATGGCGAGGACCCATTCGGATTTTCGCGGCTGCGCTACGTTCGGGACGTGAACGAATCCAAAGCGCTGAATGATCTGCGCGGGCCGTGCATGATCATCTCCGCATCGGGCATGTGTGAAGCGGGCCGCATTCTGCATCACCTTCGGAACAACATCGGCGACCCGCGCACGACCGTGCTCATCACCGGATTTCAGGCCGAGAATACGCTGGGCCGCAAAATCCTTGAGAAGCGGCCGGAGGTCCCCATCTTCGGCGAGCCGGTCCCGCTTCGGGCCGAGGTGGCGAAACTGAATGAGCTCAGCGGCCATGCGGATCAGCGCGAATTGCTCGCCTGGATGAAGCCAATGGCGGCGAGCTTGAAGCGCGTGTTCCTGGTGCATGGGGAAGCGGGACAGCAGGACGCTTTAGCAAAGGCGATCGCGCGCGAGTACGGCCTGGATGTGGTTGCGCCCGCCCCGGGCGAAAGCTTCGTCTTATGATGAAGGCGGTGGCAGCGTCGGTCATGGCGAACAACCACATTGAGCGGCCAACTTTGCGGCGCGAACGGTTCGACGGACGGGCTGAACCCTGGCGTGCGTGCAGGCGGGCGGGCGCGCCCGCAACAGTGAGGACGCGCCGCGGGTTTGCCGTCATTCTCCTTGCGGTGGCTTGCTTCAGTTGTGCCCGCAAGGATAAGAAAATTGTCGCGGTCGTGCCGAAAGGCAACGCGCAGATGTACTGGCAGTCGCTCCACGCCGGCGCCAACAAGGCGGGCCGGGAGGATGGCGCGGAGATCGTCTGGAGCGGTCCGCCGTCGGAGACCGATTACAACGGCCAGCTGCAGATCGTGGACGCCATGATCAACCGCCGCGTAGATGCAATTGTTCTTGCGCCCATCGACCGAAAGGTGCTGGTGAATGTTGTGGAACGCGCCGCGCGGGAGAAAATTCCGGTGGTCATCACGGATTCGGGCATCGATACCACTCAGTATGCGGCCCGCGTCGCGACCGATAATTTTCACGCCGGCGAGATTGCCGCTGAACGCGTGGGTCAGATCCTGAACAGCAAGGGAACCGTGGCGATGGTCATGGTGCAGCCGGGCGGCGCCTCGACCATGGCGCGCGAAGAGGGCTTCGAGAAGAAGCTAGCCTCTGCGTATCCGGGAGTGCGCATTGTGGCGCGCCAGTACGGCTGGGCGGATTTCACGAAGAGCTTGAATGCGGCTGAGAATATCCTTACCGCGCACCCCGATCTTGACGCGATTTTCGCATCGAACGAGTCGAGCACGGTGGGGGCGGCTCAGGCGATTAAAGCGCGCGGATCGAAAGTGAAGCTGGTTGGATTTGATTTCAGCCCGATGCTGCTCGAGGACTTGAAATCCGGGGTGATCGATTCGCTGGTCGTGCAGGACCCCTTCCGGATGGGTTATGAGTCTGTCAAGGCGGCCCTTGCTGCCATTCAAGGCAAACCGGTACGAAAGGAGCAGGATATGCCGCCGCGGCTGATTGACCGGAACAGCCTGAGTCAGCCGGATGTGCAGGCGCAGCTCAATCCGGATGTGAAGAAGTACTTAGATTGAGGAGTGCGTATGCAGGAAGCAGTAATCGTGGATTGTTTGCGAACGGCGGTGGGCAAAGCGCCGAGAGGCGCGCTGCGGCACACCCGGCCGGACGACATGGCCGCGACAGTCATTGAGGAGCTATTGCGGCGCTATCCCCAGGTTCCCAGAGATGAAATCGATGACGTGATCCTCGGCTGCGCCATGCCGGAAGCCGAGCAAGGCATGAACATGGCGCGGATCGCGGCGCTGCGGGCTGGACTGCCTGATATGGTTCCCGGCGTCACCATCAACCGCTTCTGCTCTTCGGGCTTGCAGTCGATCGCTATGGCCGCAGACCGGATTCGTGCGGGCAGCGCGCACATCGTGCTGGCCGGCGGCAGCGAATCGATGAGCATGGTTCCAATGACCGGCAACAAGTTTGCCCCGAATCCCTGGATGGTGGACCATCAGCCCGAGATTTACATCGGGATGGGCTTGACCGCGGAGGAGCTTGTCAAAAAATACGGCATCAAGCGCGAGGAAGCGGATCAGTTTGCGCTTCGCAGTCACCAGAACGCGCTCAAGGCGCAGGCGGAAGGCAAGTTCGATGAGGAGATCGCGCCGGTCGAGGTGCATGTTACCGCGCTGAACGGAAATGGCAAGCCGGAAACGAAAAGCTGGCTGTTTACCAAGGATGAAGGCCCGCGCGCTGACACATCGTTGGAAGCGCTGTCGAAATTGAAGCCGGTATTCGCCGCCAACGGGACCGTCACGGCGGGAAACGCCTCGCAAACCAGCGATGGCGCGGCCATCGCGCTGGTGATGTCGGCCAAGAGAGCGCGCGAACTCGGCCTCAAGCCGCGCTTGCGCTTTGTCAGCTTCGCAGTTGCGGGCGTGCCGCCGGAAATTATGGGCGTGGGACCGGTGGTGGCGATCCCGAAGGCGCTCGCGCTGGCCGGACTGAAGCTTGACGATATCGGTTTGGTCGAGTTGAACGAGGCCTTTGCAGCGCAGGCGCTGGCAGTCGTGCGCCTCGCCGGTCTGGATATTGACAGGCTGAACGTGAACGGCGGCGCGATTGCGCTGGGTCACCCCCTGGGCTGCACGGGCGCAAAGCTGACCGCCACAATCCTGCGCGAGATGGAGCGGCGGAGCGTGAGATATGGAATGGTCACAATGTGCATCGGGGGAGGGCAGGGCGCCGCGGGAATCTTCGAGTTAATGTAAAGACCGGGACGGACACGCGAATGGCAACCATGACTACCGAAGTCGGCGGAGCAAAAGGCGGAGCGTTTCTGCTGGAGCAGACCGCGCCCGAAGCGATCTTCACGCCGGAAGACTTTACGGCCGAGCATCGCGCCATCGCCCGCACCACCGAAGAATTCTTTAACAACGAGGTCGCGCCGAGGATCGATCAGATCCTGCACGAAGATAAGGGGATCGCCGTCAGCCTCCTGCGGAAATCCGCCGAGCTGGGGCTGACCGCAGTCATCATCCCGGAGAAGTTTGGCGGCATGGAGATGGATCTGACATCCATGATGGTGGTGGCCGAAGGCATTGCGCGCGACGGGTCGTATTCGGGGTGGCACGGCGCCCACACCGGCATTGGAACGCTGCCGCTGCTGCTGTTCGGCACCGAAGAGCAGAAACAGAAATACCTGCCGAAGCTGGCCAGGGCGGAAATGATCGCCGCCTACTGCCTGAGCGAGCCCCAGGCCGGCTCGGATGCGATGGCGATCAAGACGCGCGCAGACTTATCCCCGGATGGAACCCATTACATCCTCAACGGACAGAAAATGTGGATCACCAACGGAGGATACGCCGATCTGTACACTATCTTCGCCAAAGTGGACGGCGACAAATTCACGGCCTTTCTCGTTGAGCGCGCATTCGCCGGAGTTCAGCCGGGCGCGGAAGAAAAGAAGATGGGCATCAAGGGCAGCTCGACCACCGCGATCTACCTGGACAATGTTCGGACCCCTGTCGAAAACGTGCTGGGCGAGATCGGGCGCGGCCATATTATCGCCTTCAACATTTTGAACCTGGGGCGCCTGAAGCTGGGGCCATTTGCGATCGGCGGCATGAAGGATATCATCGCGGTCTCAGTGAAGTACGCCAAGGACCGCAAAGCGTTCGGGCATGCAATCGCCGATTTCGGCATGATCCGGCACAAACTGGCGGAAATGGCGATCCGGACCTACGTCACGGAATCGATGAGCTACCGCGTTGTCGGCATGATCCAGAGCCGCTTATACGACTTTTCGTGGGACCGGCCGGACGCCGCCAAAACGATGTTGAAGGCGGTGGAGGAGTTCGCGACCGAATGCTCCTATATCAAGGTGTTCGCTTCCGAGGCTCTCGATTATGTCGCCGACGAAGGCGTTCAAATCCATGGCGGCTACGGATACCATCAGGACTACGCCGTGGAGCGCGCCTACCGCGATTCCCGCATCAACCGGATTTTCGAGGGCACGAACGAGATCAACCGGCTGCTGGCCACCGGCATGATGCTCAAGCGGGCGCAAAAGGGACAGCTCCCGCTGGTCGACGCGGTGAAAAAACTGCAGGCTGAGCTGCTCGCGCCTCCTCCCTTGACAGCGTATTCCTCGGGCGACCCGTTTCAAGAACAGTCGCGGCTCATCGCGAATGCGAAGAAGGTCGGTCTTTTGTGTCTGGGAATCGCTTATCAGAAATACGGAGACAGTCTCGAAAACCAGCAAGAGGCGCTCGCCGCAATTACCGACATACTGATGAACACATTCGCGATGGAATCGGCAAGCCTGCGCGCGCAGAAAATCGCAAACTCCGGCAAGAACGCGCAGCAGGCGGCGGACATGTCCGCCGTGTTCGCCGCTGAGGCGCTGGATACGATTGAGAGCGCCGCGCGGAGCGTTCTGGCGAACTGCTCTGAAGGCGACGCTCTGCGCTTGAATTTGGCGGCCTTAAAACGGCTGACGAAATTTGAACCGGTGGACGCCATCGGACTGCGGCGCTCGATTGCCTCGAGAGTGCTCGACGCGGGCCGGTACGTGGTTTGATTATGGCGGCGCACGATTTGAAATCGGATCTGGGGCCCTTGTCGGACGCGGTTACCGAGGGGATTCGCGTCGAAGTGCTGTCGCGGCATCTGCCTGAGAATTCGCGTCCGCAGCAGGGCGTGTGGGTGTTCCAGTATACCGTCCGCATTACGAACCAGGGGACGAGGACAGTCCAGCTTCTAAGCCGTCACTGGATCATTACGGACGCGCTCGAACGCGTCCGGGAAGTGAAAGGCGCCGGCGTTGTCGGACAGCAGCCGGTGCTTGCGCCCGGCGAATCGTTCAAATACTCTTCCTGGTGCCCGCTGGAGACGCCGACCGGATTTATGCGCGGCAGCTATGAAATGGCGACGGAAAACGGGGAGCGGTTCAGCGTGGAAATCGCGCCCTTCGCGTTGAAGGCGCCTTATACCGTTCATTAGCGGCGCTGTGTCGCTGCCGCGGTCAAGCTCGACAGGCGTAGGCGCAGGGCGGCAGATCCGCATGCGCCGCGCTCCAACCCCGGCGCCGATTAGCCGGCCGGAAGCAATTAAAACAAAAACAGGATAATCGCCGCCACGCCGATCGCCAGAGTCCCTTCGATCAGTCCCGCATTCAGGTTCCGATCCCGCGCAATCTCTTCCGGTATTCGCGCGTCGGGCAGCAACACGAGATCCGTCAGCCAGCGCAGGACCAGCAGCAGGATAAGCCCGGCGACTGCGTCCAGCGCGAAGAACAACAGATTGCGGCTCCAATTTACGAACTCGCCGCTGATCGCCTTGAGCATGAGCAGCGCGATCGCAATCAGCGTCATTCCGAAGGCGACGCCCGCGGCGAAATTGCCGTTGCGGATCTCGCCCGCCAGATCGTAGCCAGCCCGCCACTGGTACGTCCGCCCAGCCACGATCAGCGCACATTCGCCCAGCAAGAACAGCGCCGCCGCGCTCAGGACGCCTCCGCCAGGTTGGCGGATCGCGCCGGCGAGCACCAAACCCGAGGCGATGTACGCTCCGCACTCCAGAGCGCCAGCGGCGCTGTTGCGCTGTTCGACGATTTCACGCGAATTGGGCGAGCTCGGAACCAGCGCCCGATCCATGAGCCAGCGGGCGCCGTTCAGCGCCAGGATGCCCCCCAGCGTCCAGGCAAGATCGAAGCCCATGGCTAGGAGAACCGCCCGCGAGCCCGCGTCGACAGGCAGATCCTGCGCCGCGGCTGCTCCGACAAATACCGTGACCACCGCGCTGTAGTAGCCTGCCAGGGCCAGTCCGAATGCGGGATTATCTTTTGTCGTCAGTTCCCGGTCGATCGAGTACGGTGAAAAGATCTGCTGGATCAGCTTGGCGCACAGTAACGCCACCACGCCCAAACCGGCGTGCGCAAGCGCGACGGCGAGCGCCGCATAGTCGAACTGAAAAAGATCCATTTGCGTCAGCGGCGTCCGCGAAACGACCGCATACCTCCGCCAAAGCTGCGCGAACCAAAGGTTCCGCGCGACTGAAAGCGCGAGCCAGAAAAAGTGCCGCGGCTGCGATAGCTTGAGCTTCCGAAGACTCGATCGCCGAATTTCGGGCGCTCTTTGTACCAGCCCGCGCCGCCGCCGGTTGAACTCGGGGCGGACTCGCTGCTGCGCGACCAGCTCCAGCCGGTTGGCCGGCGCCAGCCTCCAGAGCCGTACCAGGTTTCCCCTCGCTGGCGCGCTTGTTCCCAGGCGTAATAATCGCCGAGGGTCGGTCCCTGCGCGGCGCGCAGCAGTTGGCTCAGAATCAGGTATTGCGGCAGCCAGTGCCATACACCGCCGCTCCATGAGCCATACTGGTTGGACTGCCCCGGCGGCGCGATGTATGCGTAGGCCGGCGGCTGCACAGCCCGTTCCGCCTCAGAGTCATACTTGCCGGCCGGCTTGCGTTCGATGACCATCCCGATGTTTCGCTCGGCCTCGCGCACCCCGGCCGGATCGACCGGCTGCCATTTCTCTTCGCTGCTGGTCACGCCGCCGCTCAGTGTGGCGTCTTGATACTGCGTGCGGACGATGCGCACCTTCTCCCTCGAGGCGCGCCGGTCCACGTCCTCCAGCAGCTTGTCCCAGCTCACGTACAGTTGTGCTGCGAGCGTGTTCAAGGACCGGACGCCGTCTTGAAGCTGGCGCAGAGCGCTGTCGATCTGGTCCGCGTACTGGAAAAATGCGCCGTAGTCGAAATCCTCGAGGCGTCTGGCCTCCGCCGCCGCGCGAAGCTGCGCGCCACGGTCCCACGCCGTTTCCGCATCGGCCTGCGCGGTTTTGAGGGCATCTATACGCGCTTCGAGATCGCTGCGCTTGGCGGGCCAGTCGGCCATGGCCTTGCGCGCCGCGGCGGTTGCCGCATCCAGGTCCAATGCCCGGAGCGATTCATGGCTCGCCGTAACGGCCTGGAGCTTCTGCGGCAGATTCTTCTTGTATTGGATCCACCGCTCCGCCTCGGATCGGATCTGGTCCGAATCGCGCACCGCTTCCTGGCGGGCCGAATCGAACCGGGCCAGTTCGTTCCTCACTTTGTCCGCATCGGAGCGGCGATTGGCCCTCGCCAGCTGTTGAAGAATCGCCAGTTCGGAAGCGGCCGAATCGAGCTGCGACTGATCTTTGGCCAGGCGATCGCGCCACAGCGGGGCTTTCAGGCGGAACATCGCGGGCTCATCGCCTAGCGCGCGATCGATGCTTTCGCGGTTGCGAGCAAACGCGGCGCGGTCGGAATTCAGATGCGCGCCTGCAGCCGTAACGGATTCCCGGAGCTGCCGCGGCAGATTGTCCAGCCCGGCGGTCGCCACGATGGCCATCAGGACAATGAGGATGATGGCCAGCGCTCCAAGAGCTTTTCGATTCATAACGTGAAACCTTATGCGGCCCGGTAGACCGTGATGTCCCGCGCGTTGATGCGGCGTGCGATGCGGACGTCGAAGGGCTCGCCCTCCCACTTCTCAATACAGAGCAGGCGCGTTCCTCCCTGCTCGCGAAAAATCCAGCGATACAAACCCTCGCCTTCGCCGGCTTCGTCCTCGAAATATCCGATCTCACGGCTGGATTCGTACCGCCAGATCTTGCCTTCGAACTCCAGCGTCGCGTTGGGATCCTGACGCGCGTCGTAATCCGCCAGCTGGTCCTCGGTCAGATGGAGGTCGGCGATCGTCAGCTTGCGGGGGTCCAGAATGCCCATCACCTCGGGATCAAGCGGGCGGTGCACTTCGAGGTACACACGGCGTCCCCGAAACTCGCCGCTCAGATCGACCCAGCGGTGATTGCCCGATTCGTAAGCGCTGCGCCGGTCCACTGTGAAGTCCAGGTCCGAATAGTCCTCAGCGCCGCCGCGAATTGAGATCACGTCGCCCACTCGCGCATTCCATAAGTCCACGTCAACCGGCGAACCCTGGGGCTCGGCGACCGCGCGTTCCGGCGCCGCGGGTAACGCGCGTGATCCGCTGGGCCGAAACATCGCCCACAGCACGGCGACCAAGGCGACGCCCAAAATGACCAGAACCGTCGCTGTGATCATCCGGCGTCAGGAGCGGCCAATTGTTTCTGCGCGCCGGCGGATAGCGCCTGCGGCTGACCAGCCGGCAGCGACTGCGCCGCCCGGGCTGCTTTGAGCTGCGCCAGCTCGGACTCAACGCTGTGGCCTTCCAGCTCGGCGAACTCCGCCTCGAGCACATCGTCTTTGCCTGCGCTGGCCAGCTGGTCGAATGCCTTAGCCTTGGCCTCCTCGCGCGCGACCGACTCTTCGAAGCTCTTAAGAGCCGCGAAGGCGTTATCCGCCTCGGCGACGCCCGACATCGCCTCCGCCACTTTGCGCTGCGCCATCGCCGCATTCTTCCGGGCTACCAGCGTGGTGGCAGTGCGCTCGGCCTCATCGATCCGCCGCTTCAGATCAGCCACGCGCTGCTTGAGCGATTCACTTGCGTTTCGCGCAGCCTCCACTCCGGGCTTCAGTGATGCGATCTGCTGATCCACCTCAGCCTTACGGGCGAGCGCTTTCTTGGCCAGTTCCTCGTTGCCGGCGTCAAGGGCCTGATTGGCGCGCGCATACCAATCCTGCGACTGCTGCACGTACTTGGCGTACTCGGTTTCCAGGCGGTTATAGTTGCTCATCGCCTCAGCCGAGGCGTTGATCGTTTTCGCCAGCTCCGTACGCATGTCACGGACGGTCTGCTTTACGGTCGCCTCAAAGGTTGCGTCCTCAATGCGGTCCATGCCCTTGTTGGCCTGGCCGCGCACAACACGGCCGCCGCGGCTGAAAAAGTCCGAAAAGAATCCCATGGTAACGCTCCTGTGCTCTTTATTTCACTCTAACCGCTCCCCGGCCTCGCGGCTGTTTCGCTAGCGCGCTGCCGCCGCCGGCTGCAACAGGTCGCGCGCTTCCACCACATCCGCCATCAGATAACCGGCCAGGCTGAGAATATCATCTTCGTCTTCGGGGCCCATGTTCTGAAGGGTGCAGAAATTGTTCAGCGTGACGGCGGTTTTCCCGTCCGCCGCATCGTAGAGCTGGAAGGCTGAGGTCGAGATGCCGTTGCCGGAAGAAAGCATCTTCCGCATCATGTCCGGCGTGATGTCGCCAGAAGGCAGGGTCATGAGCGTTACGGACATGAACAGAACATTGCCTTCGAGGGCGGCGCGGAAGGTGACGCCGCTTTCGAGATCGCGGACTCGCAGCACGCCGGGACCGGTCTCCGAAACCTCATAGCCGTTGTGCGCCAGCAGCTCCGCCACTTGGGCGATAGAAAGATGTTCGCGGATCATACCCGTACGGATTATACGCAATCGCTGAACAGGAAGTTCTGAAGGCGCTCCGCCCTGAGGCGGTTTCACAATTTCATGGCAGGGCTATGGCGCGCAGAAACGCGTAGCCGATCTGGCCATCGATGCGCTCGTCCGGACGGGCGGCATTGCCCCCGCCGAACCAGACGCGGACGCCATCCCGACTGGTTTCGAGAGTCGGATCGCAGACCACCTTCCGGTTCCAAGGCTGGCGGCCGGCAAGGACAGCGGCGCGGTCCGAGCGCGTCCATCGGACGCCGTCACGCGATTCCGCCAGCCCGATGCGCCGCACTTCATTCCGGTCGCGACCGGTGTACAGCATCCAGTAATGGCCGTTGCTGCTCCAGACGGCGGGCTCGCCGAGCCCCACTTCGTCAAACGCGCCCGGGTCGCCGAGTCCGAGAACAGGGTTGGAACGCAGCTTCGTCCAGGCCACGCCGTCGTCTGAACGGGCGACGCCCAGGCGCTGCCGGCGGGCGCGGTCCACGCCAAGGTAAAACATGTAGAGGCGGTCTCCCGCCTCAATGACATAGGGATCTCCGAGCCCGCGCTCGTCCCAACTGCCGCGAGGGCCCAGGTCAAGAACGGGCGCGGTTCGTTTTGTCCACCGCCGGCCGTCCATTGAGCGCGCCAGCCCGATCCGCGGCGGCGATCCGGCCTGATACCAGTACCAGATTGCCCCGCGCCAGACGAGAGCGGACCCGTTGGCGGCGATGTAGGAGCCCTCCCAGGTGGATGGGTCGGGGGCCAGAATGGGCGCGCGTCCAGACCATGCGATGCCATCGTTGGAGAAAGCCGCTCCAGTGCGCCATGTGCGTCCGTCAAAGCCGGAGTACAGGTTCAGGTAGGCGCCTCCCTGCCGGATAATGGACGGATTCAATACGTCACTCGAGTCCCACGACCCCGCGGCCCCTTGAGCCATGACGGGCGCCTCCCGCACCTCCCACTCAAAGCGGATTTCTGGGCCCGGCGGAGGCGGCGGCAGCGTGAAATCCGCGTAGCGCCCGCACCCGGGCATCGCTAAAAGACCGCACATCAACGCATACCAGCGCGAACATCTGCGCTTAGTGGCGGTCATCTGCGGCAGCTTGGGAATGAACCGGCACGCGAACCTTCAGCCCTGCTCCCTGGCCCGGGCGGGACTCCAGTTGCATTTCCGCGCCCAGGGCGCGCACACGCCGGCGGATACTCACCGGACCGAGACGGAGCAGGTCCAGTTCGTCAAGCGTATAACAGCCGCTGAAAGGAAATCCCGACCCATTGTCATCCACCGTGATCTCGATAGCGTCGCCGCGTTTGGTCATAGCCACGGCGACGCGCGTCGCGCGCGCGTGCTTGTGCACGTTGTTGAGCGCCTCCCGCACGATCTGGAGCAGCTCGAGCGCCACCTCGGTTTCGAGCGGCTCCACCGTATCGCTGCTCAGAAAGGACGCGGCGATGCCGGTGTCGCGCTGGAACTGCTCCACCATGCGGCTGATGGACGCGCCGAGACCTGCTCCGTCAACATCAGCCGGACGCATGCTGCGCACAAAGGCGCGCAGCTCGCTGACCTGCGCGCGGCAGAGCTCTTGCAGCTGGCGCAATTCATCCATAGCCGCGGCGACGTCCTTCGAAAGCATCTTGCGAAGGATTTCCAGCCGCATCTGAAAGCTGATGAAACTTTGCAGGGGGCCGTCATGAAAATCCGCGGCGATTCTCTGGCGCTCCTCTTCCCGCGCCCGCTGGCCTTCGTAGCGGAAGAGCACGCTCTGTCGCGCAGCGCGAGATAACCTGGCCTCGAGATGCTGTTTGTACGCCGCCAGAACGAGTGAAAATGCGGCGCCCCACAGAATCATCGGCCTGAGGGCGACAGCCGCCGGATGCGGGACCGCGAAGATCACGGCGATGAGAGCGATCAGCACGGTGGCTAACTCCATGATCTGATGATTAAGCACGGCGGTCGCCAGGACGAACAGGTAGGCGGCGGAAGAAGCGGCAAACCAGAGCGGGCCGCCATAGGCGATCGCGCCCGTAAATGTGATCCATACGCCGAGCGCGGCCGCATCAATGAACAGAATGGCAAGCGGTTCGCCGCTGGCATGAGTGCTGCGCCAAAGCGCCGCCGCCGAATAGATCACAAATGCCGCAAGCGGCGCCAGCCCCCATGGAACCGGTCCCTTGCCGAACAGGATGAACAGCGCCAGACAGGACATGGCGAGCAGTGTCCGCGCCACGCCGATCGCCAGGCGCCAGGCGTACGGAAGCATAATAAGCTACCGCCGGTACAGAAATAGCCTGTGGCTCCGGCCCTCTCCGTCATCGTCGATATCCACCACCTTCACTGGAGTCCAATCGGAAAATTCAAAGTCGTGCGCAACAATCCGCGCGCCTTTCTTCAGTTGCTTTTCCAATAACGGGCGTACTTTGTCGTTAGAGTTCGGAAGCAGATACACGGTAATGAGGTCCGCAGATGAGTAGTCCTGTTTCAGGATATCTCCGTGAATAATGCGCGCCGTCTTCTCCAGGCCAAGAGATTTTATTTTTTCGACGCTCTGTTTCCACAAGTCCTGGTCGAATTCCACGCCAGTCGCGTCGGCCTTGAACTTGCGCGCAGCCATAATCACGATGCGCCCGTCTCCTGAGCCAAGGTCAAACATATGTTCGCCGGCCTTCAGCTCCCCGAGCTCGAGCATTCTCGCGACAATCGTTTCCGGCGTCGGATAGTAGGGTGCCAGCTTTTCGGCGTTTTCCTGGGCGAACGCAACCGTGCAGAGGGCCAGCGCCAACCCCGTTAATTTCATAGAAACACCCCGCCAAACAGCAGTCGGCTACGGTTCAATATACACCCGAACGCGATTGCTCGGCTGCCCGTTGACTTCGAGATACAGTTCGGCGGGTCCATAATTGACAAGTTTAGGGATCTCGATTTCGACCAGATAGAAGCCGATATAGCCGGGCGCCAGGACGGCGCGCGTCACCTCGAGCGGCGCGCGGTCCAGATAGGCGCGGACCTCAGCGGCGACGCGCGGCGGGTTTTCGACGGGCGCCGCAATCCCGGCCGGCCAGTCCGGATCCACGCGGCCCAGGCCTGTCGCCAGCACTTGCATCCGGGAATTCGAACGCGCCGGATTCATGGCGTCCAGCAGGACGCCGGAATCGGCGTCGAGCAACATGGGCGAGCCGTCGGGATCGACGAATATCGCCGGCGAGGCGGGCTGTAAAGGCACGCCGAAGCTCATTGCGCCGTTTGCAGCTTCGACCGCCAGCGCCAGCGAGGACCCGCTTGCGCTAAACGGAACTTGAATCTCGGACTTGAGATTTGCAGCGGCCAGAACGGGGGCGGCGGTCTCCCCAGCGCGCGCTTCGCGCACGTTCAAGCCGAGAACCGTCAGCAGCGCTCCTGGCGCAGCAGCCCGGTCCGTCAAATCCGCCGCGCTGACCACGCGCGGCCACCGTGCGCGATGAGGGGCCGGCGTCGCATAGATTCCGTAACCGTCCAAAGCGACGTACAGCTGGTTGCCCCCGGCGTCGAGCCGCACATCCACGACGTTGGCTGCGGGCAAACCGCCGCCCGTGCTGAACCAGGGGTTGGGCGGCGCTGGATTATTCAAGTCGGAAACGGTCATCAACAGGCCCCGGTCCGTGGCGGCGTATATGGTCCCGGAAGCGCGGTCCGCAGCGATGCCCCACACTCCCGAATCCGGAAGATTTGCCGTGAGATCATCCCAGAAGGCGCCGCCATTGACGGTCCGGAGCACGTGCGGCGCGCGCGCCCCCGCCGGAGCGGCCGCAGGCCGGGATCCGAGCGCCGCCAACGCCACCCGGGGGTCGCGGGCGTCAACGATAATCCGTCTCACGGGCGTCACGACCGGGTCCGGATTGGCGCGCCACGATTTCCCGCGGTCATTCGAAGCCCACAAGCGGCCATCAGCCGAGCCGGCGTAAAGATAATCCCCAGCCTCCGCGACTGCAGTGATCGGAGCCCCCAGCGCTGCCGACAGCGTCCGCCGAAGCTCGCTCTCGCGCGCTTCCTGAGCGTCCGCCGACGGCCGCCAAGCCTGCTTTTCTCCGGGAAGCCACTCCATGACCGCAGGTCCCCACGGCTCCTCAACCTCAATGACCACTCCGTGCGAATTTTTGGGAGTATCGAGAATCCGCCGGACCGGAAGATTCGGCAAGCCCTGGTTCAGGCCGGACCAGGACAGGCCGCCGTCGGCAGACCGCCACACGCCCGTGCCGGCAGCGACAACGATTTCGTCCGGGTCCCGCGGAGAAATTGCGACGTCGCGGATCGGGCCGCCGATCAGTGAGACTTCCTTAAAACCGGTCAAATTGCTCCAGCTGACGCCCCCATCGTCAGACCGATAGACAAACATCCCAAAGCCGTACAACCGAGGACTGCCAACGGCCGTCCGCAGGCGAGCGCCGCGCTCCGGCGTTCTGGGCGCCACGACCTCGGCCGCACGCGGCGGCGTGGCCGCGTCCGCCGGGACGACGGCCCATTTCGCCAAGTCCGTTGTGGCATACGCCAGTCCCGAAGCCGTTTGCGCGTACAGGCGGGCGCCGTCCTCAGAGAACCAGACGCGATCCACGGGGCCGCTGGCGACTCCGGCGAGCGACAACTCCATGGCGGAGTTGCCGATGCGCCGCCAGTCCGGGCGCGCGATCTGGGCCAGGGACGCCTCCACGCCAGCCGCGAACAGGCCTACAGTGAAACAGGCCACAGCGCGGCCGCGTGTGTTGCTAAGACACATCTGTCGAGTCCATTGTACCCGTAAACAAGTGCCGCCACCCCCGCAGAAATCGCTGATACTTACGGAGTTTTAATTCACTATCAGCATGGGTAAGCTATGTGCACAGCACGTTTAATGGTAGACTGAGTTTCTGCCGCCGTGCGGAGAGTTCGGGGGCTGTAAAGTTGATGAGGATAGGCGTGCGGGGTCACGTACTGCGGTGGCTGATGGCGGCCCTGCCGGTGATGGCATTCGCCCAGATGCCGCCGTCGGAATCGATCAATTACGCTGCGAAGGTCGTGTCGCTCAGCGGCGCCGTATCCGTGTTGCGCGACCACCAGCCAATTGCGCTCGACCCGGGCGATCTCGTGCGAGTGCAAGAGGTTATTATCAGCGGTCCGGACGGCCACGCGCTCTTTCAGGTTTCCGACGGCAGCACCTTTGAGGTCTTTCCGAATTCGCGGGTCGTGTTCCGAAAGAACCCTCCGAACTGGAGAGATCTGATTGATTTGCTGGTCGGCCGCGTCAAGATCCACATTCAGAAGTGGGGCGAGCAGCCGAACCCGAACCGAATCCACACGCCGACCGCTGTAATTTCGGTCCGCGGCACCACCTTCGATGTATCAGTGAACGAGGACGACGAATCGACGCTCATCGAAGTGGAGGAAGGATCCGTACAAGTTGAGCATGCCTTGCTGCCGGGCGGCCGCCCGAAGGTGATCGGTCCCGGCGAATCGATCACGGTTTACAAGACGCAGCCGCTTGCCAAGAGCGGAATTGATCGCAGTACGGTGGCGCAGCATGTGATTCGCGCGCTTCAGGATGCCATCTATACGGCCGTATATCGCACGCCTCGTGGAAGCGCGCCGGGTGGCGTAGCCGGCGGTCCGGGCGGAACCACGGGCAGCACGAATGCGCCGCCTCCGCCGCCAGCGCCGCCCGGATCCGGCGGCGGGACCGCGCCGCCTCCACCGCCGCCTCCGGCGCCCGCCGGCCCGTAATCATTCTCAGCGAGAAGCTGAGCCGCTCCGGTTCTTGGCATGCAGCGGCTTGCCGCGACTATCGCAGCCAGTCCTCGAGTCGCAGCTTCAGGTCGGTCTTGGCGTCGCGGTATTTCACGATCACAGGCGCGTACAACGAGATGCCCCAGTCTTTGCCGGGCCCGTGCGCGATCGGCCGGGACCCGGCGACCACCACCGCCTCTTCCGGGATAATCAGTGGAGCCTCATCGCTGGCCTGATACACCTTGCCCCGGACCAGATCGTAGACTGGCGTCGAGCGCGTCAAAATCACGCCCGCGGCCAGCACCGCGCGCCGCTTCACCACTGTGCCTTCATAGATGCCGCAGTTGCCGCCTACCAGCGCCTCGTCTTCAATGATCACCGGCAGCGCGCCCACGGGCTCCAGCACGCCGCCGATTTGCGCGGCAGCGGAGATGTGGCAATTCCGCCCGATCTGAGCGCAGCTTCCCACCAGCGCATGGGAATCGATCATCGTCCCGTCGGCCACATAGGCGCCTGTGTTGATGTACATCGGCGGCATGCAGGTGACGCCACGTCCGATGTAGCATCCGTCCCGAATGCTGGATCCGCCCGGTACGATGCGAACGCCGCTTTCGACCGTGAAGCGCTTCACGGGAAAGGTGGCCTTGTCCAGCCACGGTTGCCGCACCGGATGAATGGACATATCCACTACAGCGCCCATGCGAAAACCAAGCAGAATGCCCTTTTTTACCCAGCCGTTCACGCGCCAGCCGCTCGGCGCCGCGGGATCGGGTTCGGCCGCGCGGATCGCGCCGGCGTTCAGGCGGGCTTTGAAGCGCTCGAACAGATCGAAATCGGCTTCAGAGTAGGACTCGGGCCTGGAATCGAACAGCCGCTCGATTTCAGCCTGCATGTACGCCTTTCAGCAGGCCAAGACTCTCGAGCACGCTTTCGATCCTCTTCTGATTTGCAGGCGAGGGTGGAACCAGAGGCAGTCGCCAGACCGGCTCCAGCAAGCCCATGAGCGACATCGCATGCTTCACGGGAATCGGATTGGATTCAATGAAATTCACTTCCATGAGCGCGAAGTAGCGCCGGTGCAGCGCGCGGGCCGTATCCCAGTCGTTTTGCAGCGCGGCGCGCACCATGCGCGTGGTTTCGGCGGGAATCTCGTTGGAAACCACCGAGATCAGCCCGCGCCCGCCCAGCGAAACCAGGGGCAGCGTGATGCCGTCATCGCCGGAGAGCACCGTAAATCGTTCAGGGACGTGCTGGAGTACGGCTGCCTGTTGCGCAATATTTCCGGAAGCCTCCTTGACGCCCACGATATTGTCGATTTCGGCGAGCCGCTTTAGCGTGGCAGGCTCGACATTCACGCCCGTCCGGCCTGGCACGCTATAAACAATAATGGGCAGGCGGACCGCCGAAGCGACTGCCTTGTAGTGCTGGTAAAGGCCCTCCTGGGTGGGCTTGTTGTAGTAGGGCGTTACGGATAGAATGCCATCGACGCCCATCGCTTCGAGCTTCCGCGCCAGGGAGATCACATGCTCCGTGTTGTATCCGCCGGCGCCAGCAAGCACCGGGATCTTGCCCTTGGCCTCTTCGAGCGTGATTTCGACAACGCGCAGGCGCTCGTCAGCCGAGAGCGTCGGGCTCTCGCCCGTTGTCCCGCACGGAACCAGGAAATCAATGCCGGCTTCGATCTGCCGGCGAATCAGATTGCGCAGGGTGGCATCATCCAGCGACATGTCCCTGCGAAACGGAGTGACCAGAGCCGTCCCGCAACCAGTAAACATTTTTTCTTATCTCCCGAAAAGCACTTGGCTGAACTCGAACACGCCTTTTTTGCCCACCACCCATTGTGCTGCCTTCAGCGCTCCGCGTGCGAACCCCTCCCGGCTTCGCGCCGTATGGCGGAGCGTGATCGTGTCGGCGGACGAATCGAAGCCAATCTCATGCGTTCCCGGGTGGGCGCCGGCGCGATTCGAGCTGACGTCGATCGGACGCGCATAGCCTGCTGATTGCATCGTCTCGACCAGTTTCAAGAGCGTTCCCGAGGGAGCGTCTTTCTTGGTGATGTGATGGATCTCCCAAGCCCACGCGCCGTAATCGGATTCATTGGCGAGCAGCCGCGCGGCTTCGGCCGCCAGACGGGCGAAGACATTCACGCCGATCGAAAAATTTGGACTCCAGACCAGCGCCCCCTCGCGGCGCTCCACGGCGTCGCGCACGCGCGACAGCTCCTTCAGCCAGCCCGTGGTTCCGCAGACCACGGGCACGCCAATCCCAACCAGTCGCTCAATATTAGACGGCGCGGATTCCGGCGTGCTGAACTCGACGGCGGCGTCGGCGCCGCGCGCCGACTCGATGCTGTCGCCGAAGTCGATGCGCGCCGAGACGGTGAAGTTGAATTCCGGCGCGAGCTGATCGATCAGGCGCCCCATTTTCCCGTACCCGACAATGGCTAGCTTCATAAGTTCTGGCGTGAGGCTGGTTGTCAGTCGAACACTGCTGGATCCAGTTCGGCGAAGAACTCGTCATGTAACGCCTTGACGGCAGGTTGCAGGTCGCCGGTTGTAACGACAAAGCTGATGTTCAGCCGCGAGGCCCCTTGAGAGAGCATGCGGACATTGATGTTTCCGAGCGCGGTGAAAACGCGGGCGGCGACGCCGGGCGTATGCCGGATATTTTCGCCCACCAGACAGATGATGCTCTGGCCATTTTCGATGGAGACCTCGGCGAACTGTTCGAGCTCCCGGCGGATTGCATCGAGGGCGCGGGCATTGTCCACGGTCAGCGAAACGCTTACTTCCGAGGTCGCGATCATATCCACCGCCGTTTCGTGCCGGTCGAAAATCTCGAAAATCCGATGCAGGAATCCGTGCGCCATCAACATTCTTGTGGAATGGATATTCACCAGGACGATGTCCTTCTTGCAGGCGATCGCTTTGACGACGTTAGTCGAATGCACGTGACCCGAAATGATGCGCGTGCCTTCAACGTCCGGCCGGCGCGAGTTCAAGATCAGCACGGGAATGTTCTTTTCGACGGCGGGAAGCACGGTGGCAGGGTGGAGCACCTTCGCGCCAAAATAAGCCAGCTCGGCGGCTTCATCGAAGGAGCACACGCGGACGCGATGCCCGCCCGGCAGAATGCGCGGGTCGGCCGTGAGCATGCCGTCGACGTCGGTCCAGATCTGAATCTCTTCGGCGCCGATTCCAGCGCCAACGATCGACGCCGTAAAGTCGGAGCCGCCGCGGCCGAGCGTTGTCGTGACGCCCTCGAGCGTCGAGCCGATAAAGCCGCCCATGACGACGACCCGGTCGGAGGCAAGCTTGGGGAGGCAATCCGCCAGGCGCATATAGGTTTCGGCAAACAGCGGCGCAGCCTGCGTGTGGCGGTTATCCGTCACGATGAGCTTCCGCGAATCGACGTGAACGGCATTGATGCCCAGCTTTTCGAAGTGATTTGCAACGATCAAGCTGGACAGGCGCTCTCCGAAGCTGGAGATTGCGTCGATCGAACGCGGCGTCAACTCGCCCAGTATAGCGAGTCCCTTGGTGAGTTCCGTCAGTTCCTGGAAGTGTTCGTCTACGGTCCGTTCCATTCCGGATTCGCGGAGATGGAAATCGCGAAGCGCGAGCAGCTCGCGGAGCGCTTCATCGCGACGCCCGTTGACGGCGTGGGAGGCGATATCGAGCAGTCGGTTGGTGGTTTTGCCCATGGCCGACACAACCACCACCGGACGGCGATGCACGCGCGCCTTCACGATGCCGGCGACGCGCTCGATGGCGGAGGCGGATTCGACGGAGGTGCCGCCGAATTTCATCACGATCATGATGAGAAAATAATGCGCCGGTCAACGCGGCGGCGCATCCATGATTTTGCAGCATGGGCGTGCATTGGGTTTATCCGCTGCTAATCCAAGAGCCCTTCGGAATACATCAGCTCGGCGTTCAGCACAGCCGCTCCCGCGGCGCCGCGGATGGTGTTGTGTCCCAGCGCTATAAATTTATAGTCGAGCACGGGACATTCGCGCAGGCGGCCGACATAGACAGCCATGCCATTGTCGCGCTCGACGTCACGGCGGGGCTGCGGACGATCGGCCGCAGCCATGTACTGCACAGGCTTTGCGGGCGCGCTCGGCAATTGCCGCTGCTGGGGAACGCCGCGGAACCGTTCAATCGCCCGGATCGCCTCCTCGCGCGAGGGCTTGCGCTCCAGTTGAACTGAAACCGCCACCAGATGGCCGTCGACGACCGGGACGCGATTGCAGTGGGCGCTGACCTTGGCGGGCAGGGGCTCAATCCGGTCGCCGGCGAACGAGCCCAGAATTTTTTGCGTCTCCTGCTCCATCTTTTCTTCTTCGCCGCCGATAAACGGGATCACGTTGGCGTTGATGTCCATGGAGGCTACGCCGGGGTAGCCCGCGCCAGAGATGGCCTGCATTGTGGTAACCAGGACGCTCCGGATGCCGAATTCCCGCAACGGCGCGAGCGCCATCGTCAGCACCACAGTCGAGCAGTTGGGATTGGTCGCGATCTGTCCCTTCCATCCGCGCTGACGCTGCTGCAAGGGAATGATCCGGAGGTGATCGGCGTTGATCTCCGGCACGAGCAGCGGAACGTCCGGCTCCATGCGATGATTTTTCGAATTGGACACGACGATGTGGCCGGCCTGGGCGAACGCGCGCTCAATCTCGGTGGCCACGGAAGCGTCCATGGCGGAGAACATCAGGCGAGGCGCTCCGTTGCCGGGCTTCGAATCCTGCACGACCAAGTCCCGCACCGCCTCGGGCATCAGCCCGTCGAGCCGCCAACTGGTCGCGTCGCTGTACTTCTTGCCGGCCGAGCGGTCGCTTGCGCCGATCCAGGTAACCTCGAACCAGGGATGATTGCGAAGAAACTTGATGAAGTGCTGGCCCACCATTCCGGTGCCCCCCAGCACTCCGACAGGAATGCGATTCTGCGGCGTATTCATTGCAACAATTGCCTCACCATCTGTTGATAAATCTGAACTGCCTGCTCAATCTGCGGCTTCGGTATGCGCTCCCGCTCGGTGTGCGCGACGTGAATCGCGCCCGGCCCGAGCAGGTACGGCTGCCCCCAGGTTCCGCCGAAGGCCGGAATGTCGGTGGTATAGGCGACCACCGTGGTCTCGAGCCCCGGCAGCGCTCCGAGATGCAGCGCGGGGATGCGCAGCACATCCTTCACCTCGACGGCAGGCTGAAGCAGTTTGCGAACCTGCTCCCGTAGCGAGAGCCCGTCATCAGTCAGTCGGACAAATACCTCAGCCTGCGCATGATCCGGAATGACATTGGGAGCGCGGCCGCCGGCGATGGTTCCAATATTGAGCGTGCTCGGCCCCAGAACGGGATCTGACGGCAGCGGCATACGCCGCAGCTTCTCCAGGGCGTCGAGCAGCTTTTCAATCGCGGACTCGCCGAGTTCAGGATAGGCCGAGTGCGCCATTTTGCCGGAGGCGCGCACTTCAAAGCGCAGCGCGCCCTTGGATCCGAGCGCCAGCTTGTTTTCGGTCGGTTCGCCGTTGATCAGAAACCGGCTGCCGCGCGGGTCGCGGGCCGCGGCGAAGGCGCCCGCGCTGTTTCGCTCTTCGCCGACCACGAACAGCAGGGCGACGCCGCGAGTTCCTTCGCGAACCAGCGCCTCAGCGGCGTGAATCATCGCCGCGATAATGCCCTTGGCGTCGCAGGCGCCGCGACCCCAGATGCAATCGCCTTCGTCGCGCGATGGGAAAAACGGCGGAACCGTGTCGATGTGGGTGGAGAGCGTAACAACGGGGTCGCCCCAATGGGCAAACACGTTGTACCGACGCGGTTCAACTTCGAGCAGTTCGACGCGACCGCCGTTCAAAGCGCTTCGAGCTGACAGATACTCGTATAGGAAACGTCCGACCGGCTCTTCGTTGCCGGTGACGGACTCGATGTCCACAAGTTTTCGGGTCAACTCGAATACATTCATGCTTGGCTCGGGGAGAGAGGCTATAAGGGGAGTAAACGGCGGACGTTCACGAATCCCGATAGCGCTCCATCCACATTCCCAGCGGATGACAGTGGACAGGCTGTTAACCTGGCCCCCAACCAGCGCGCCGCGAGCCGGACGGCGCTGATTTCGGCGGCCGCCCCTTTCCCTGGCGGTCCGGGCTCGCCGGAGCTACTCCGCGACGGTACTCATGGCGTCCGCGCCTCTATCGAAAAGACCATTGTAGCAGCGCGGCGCAGTCAGGCGCCGGAGAATCCGGAAGAATCCGGCCAACTGGCAATCCAGCGGTCGAACACAATCCGCGACAGTTCGGCCTGCCGCCCGGCGTGCGCATACGGATCGACTGGTTGGTCGAGTTCGCGGACGTCGCCGCAGTTGGCATCCTGCTGCATCCAGTCCGCGATCATTTCGGGCGTGACCTCCAGATGGAACTGCAAACCGTACGCATGCGCGCCGTAGCGAAACGCCTGATGGGCGCATCGTTCCGAACGGGCGAGCCACGCTGATCCGGCGGGGAGGTCGAAAGTCTCGCCATGCCAGTGGAACACGGTTTCCGGAGACGCGAAGTCGTGAAATAGCGCATCGGCTGCGGCGTCCGGCGTCCACTCGATCGGGAACCAGCCGATTTCGCGGACATGATTGCGGTACACGCGCGCGCCAAGCGCCTTTGCAAGTAATTGAGCGCCAAGACAAATGCCAAGCACGGGTTGCGAGCGCCGCAGCGCCTGTTCAATCGCCGCGAGTTCGTTTCGCACCCACGGGTCCGGATCATTCGCCGACATCGGGCCGCCCATCAGGATCAGTGCGCTCGAGGCATCGAGTTCGCGGCGCTCGATCGGCTGTCCGATATCGAAGTACAGCGGGACGACGCCTGCGCGGTCCAGGGCCTGTCGCAGCCAGCCGAGGCCCTCAAAAGGTACGTGACGGATCACCAAGGCGGAGCGCATCGTGTCACTTCAATTACATGCCCAAAGCGGACGACGCCCGGCGATTGCGTTAATATCGCGGCCTGAAACATCCGATGAGAACACCAGGATAGCGGAAAACGGCCATGTTTCGGACGGTATAGTAGTGCTACGGGGTATTGGTCTGCTGCAATGAGGATCCTGATCGCGGACGACAGCATAGTGTCCAGGCATCTGCTCGACGCTACGCTGCGCAAATGGGGCTACGAGGTCATCGTGGTCTCCGACGGAGTCGAGGCCTGGAATGAGCTCCAAAAGGATAACGCGCCTTCGCTCGCGATCCTGGACTGGATGATGCCCGGTCTTACCGGGCCGGAAGTCTGCCACCTAGTGCGCCAGCGCAATCGGGAGCAATACACCTACGTCCTGCTTTTAACCTCCAAGAGCCTCAAAGAGGATCTGATCGAAGGAATGGAGTCCGGGGCGGACGATTACATAACCAAGCCTTTTGACCATCATGAGTTGAAGGCGCGATTGCGGGCCGGCATTCGCATCGTGAAATTGCAGGCCGAACTGCTGTCGGCGCGCGAAGCGCTGCGCGAGCAGGCGACCAAGGATTTTCTGACCCGCGTCTGGAACCGGTCGTCGATTCTGGAAATCCTCGACCGTGAGCTGGCCCGCGCAGCGCGAGAACGGCGGTCGGTGGGGGTCGTGATGGCGGACGTCGACCGCTTCAAGTCCGTAAACGATACGCATGGCCATTGCGCCGGCGACGCCCTGCTGCGGGAGACGGCGCGCCGCTTGCAGTCCTCCATTCGCGCCTACGACGCGATCGGCCGTTATGGCGGCGAGGAATTTCTGGTCATCCTGCCCGGCTGCGACGAAGCCTGCACGTTCGGTCAGGCTGAGCGCATGCGCCGCTATCTGTGCGACGACGCGATGGAGCTGGCGGATGCCCACATCCGGGTGACGGCGAGCTTCGGCTGCACGAGCATCGTTCCAGAAATGTCGCTGTCGGCGGAATCTCTGATCCGAACCGCGGACGAGGCGCTCTATAAAGCCAAAGCAGAAGGGCGCAACCGAGTCGTGTATCTGGGGCAGGCTGTTTTAAACTAGGCGCCGCCACTCCGCCTGAACCGGGGCGAGCGGCGCGTCAGTCCTCTGCGGTCCTCGCGCCCGCCAGCTGGAAGTGGCTCAGCGTGGCCGCATATTGCGCCACGCCCTTATAAATGGCCTCCGCGAGCTTTTGACGGTACTCAGGTTTTCTCATCAGATTCTCGTCGTGAGCGTTGGTGAGAAAACCGATTTCGGCGAGAATAGACGGCATTGAAGCCCCGATCAGCACCACAAAGGGTGCGGTGCGGACCCCACGATCGCGGCTGCGCGAATTGGATCGCGCCGAAAGCGCCGCGAGCGACGCCTGAACGCGCTGAGCGAACTCGCGTGATTCGTCGATCTTATCCTTGCGCGCAATCTTCTCCACCAGATCCTTCAGATCGTAAATGGAGTGCTGGGAGGCGGCGTTTTCGCGCGCGGCCACTTCAAGAGCAGCCTTGTTTGTGGTGAAGTTCAGGTAATAGGTCTCGACGCCGGACGTCGTGCGCACCGGCGACGAATTGGCGTGAATGGACAGGAACAGGTCCGCTTTATGTTCGTTGGCAATCCGGGTCCGCTCCTCGAGCGGGATGAACGTATCATCCGTTCGGGTGTAAACCACCTCGCTGCCGAGACGCGCCTCGATCAGGCTGCCCAGCCGCTTTGCGACATCGAGCACGAGGTCTTTTTCGGTGAGGCCGGAGGCGCCGTGCGTACCTGTGTCATGGCCGCCGTGCCCGGGGTCGATCACCACTCTGGCGAGCTTCAACCCGAGAACGCGGGTGAGGGATGGATCCGCGCCGCGCGTTCGTGCCGGGAGGGGGGTGGCGGTACTGAATAACGGCCGCGTTTTCGCAGGCGCAGACGCAAGTCGCGAGGAGGACGCGGCGCCGGCGGTGGTCAGCGCGGCTTCGCGGTCGGCAGCGCGGGCAGCCGCGGCCGCTGGCGGCGCGCTGACCGGGGGTTCGATGAGCGGAACAGCTGCCTGCGGCGGCGCCGCTGGCCTGAGATCGCGCGGCGCTGCGATCTCGATTTCGGGGGGCGTCGGCCTGTCGGGAAGTTTGAAGTCCGGCAGCGCGTTCCGAGTGCTTGAGGGCGCGCTGGATTCCGGCCGGATCTCGATGATGAGCCGGTTCGGATTCGTCAACTGCGAAGCGCTATAGTCGATCGGGCGATTCAGATCGAGGACGACGCGCGTGGTTCCCGGCTGGGTTTCTGCAACCCGGATCTGCTTGACAAAGGCGTCGCCGACCGCAATCGTACGCATCCGGCGCGAGCCCGCCTCGGGGCGGACGCCCTCGATATCGAAAAACAGGCGAGAAGGGTTTTCCAGCCGGTCGTATTTGTACTGGAAATCGCCGCCGTCAACTTGAATAGCGATGCGCGTGGCGTCGCCGAGCGACCAGAACCGGATTGCGGTCAGGCGGGCCATCGCTTCGCCATGACCGCCGCGCTTCGCTTGTCCGAATGCGCCGGCGCAGAGAACGACCAGGGCGGGGACGCGGGCCCATCTAGCTGCTCTGCACCGGCCGCGCATGGATCAACGGGTCCTCAGGTAAACTCTCCCCTGGTCGTCACGGTATATATCGACCGGAGGATGTTCCGGCTTTAGCGGTCGCGTTTCCGCCATGGCGGACGTTCTCGCCCGCCAGGCTGCCTGGCGCCGGGCTTCGCTGTACTGTTTCCCCACCCGGTTGATGTAGCTTAACGTTTCGGGATACGGCGGAACATCATTGTAGCGAAACACGGCGCCTTCGCCGGCATTGTACGCCGCCACCGCCAGTCGCTCATCGCCGTTAAAAATGGCGAGCAGATGCTTCAAATAACGGATGCCGCCCTCCACGTTCTCGCGCACATTGAAGCTGTTGTTTACGCCAAAGCGGCGCTGTGTGGCGGGGACCAGCTGCATGAGGCCTTGGGCCCCTTTGGGCGAAACGGCGTACGGGTTATAGCCGCTTTCGACTTTTACAACCGAATGGACCAACAGCGGATCGAGTCGGTAGGAGGCGGCGAGATCGTCGATCAGCTTTTCGATGGCTGACCTGGAGGCTGAGGCGGAAGCCGCCGCGGCTCGGGGCGAAGCGACAACCGTTCGGACCAGACGGCCCGTGCGCAAATTGGCGCGCACGACGGAGGTGAGTTGGGGCGCGGATTCGGGCGCGTCAGCGGCCTGTAGCGCGGCCGTAGCCATAAAGACCCAGGAGACTACGCAACAAATATAACGCATTTTGTTTCAATCATCAATGCTGCGCGCCGGCGGAACCGATCGGACGCCGCTCCCGCGATCGCGGTCCACAATCAGCGTAATCTGAAATTGCTACTATTCTCTCATGCGCCGCGCCGCTTATGTGCTGGTCGGCGGCCGCAGTTCGCGCATGGGCTTTGACAAAGCGCTTCTGAGGTGGGGATCCGCCACGCTGGTCGAGCGCGTCGCGAGCGCAGCCCGGGCAGCCGCAGGCTCGGTCACGCTGGTAGGCGCTCCGGAGCGTTATGCGCATCTGGGCTACCCAACGCTGGCCGACGCCGAAGCGAATCGCGGTCCGCTGGGGGGCATCGTGGCGGCGCTTGCCGCGACCAGCGCGGATTGGAATTTGATTCTGGCTTGCGACATGCCAAATGTCTCGGCGGAACTCCTGAAGGGCCTGTTCACTGCGGCTGAAGCCGGATGCGCCGAGGTGGATTGCGTCGCGCCCGTGCATGAGGCCGGGACGGAGCCGTTGTGCGCGGTGTATCACCGGCGCGCGCTTCCGGCGCTGCGCGCGGCGCTGGACGCGAACCAGCTGAAAATGCAGGCGATCGTGCGAAGCCTGCACACCCGGTTCTGGCGCACCGGCGACTCGAGCCCCTTCAGAAACCTCAACACGCCGGAAGAATGGTTGGGCCATGGCTGAGGAGCAGTTCCCGCACTATATAGAATTCCGCCAAGTCTATAAGACGTTCGACCGCCCGGTTTTAGTTGATGTCAGTTTTCATGTGGATGCGGGCGAAACGCTGGCGATTATCGGGCGCAGCGGGGTCGGAAAGTCGGTGACGCTCGGCCACATTATGGGCTTCATCAAGGCCGACAGCGGCCGCGTAATTGTCGCCTACGTCGACATCACTGCGGCGCCGGAGGCCGAACTGCGACGAATTCGAAAGAAAGTCACCATGGTTTTTCAATCGGGCGCGCTGTTTGATTCGCTGACCATCGGCGAAAATATCCTGTTCAGTCTGGAATTGCGCGACGATTACAACGCAGAAAATAAAGAAGAGGTGGTCGATGGTCTGCTCCGGATGGTCGATCTGCTCGATTACAAAGACGCGTATCCGAGCGACCTCTCGACCGGCTACAAGCGCGCCGTCGCGATCGCCCGGGCCATTGCGTCGCAGCCTGAATGCATCCTGTACGACGAACCGACCACCATGGTGGATCCGATCATGTCGGACCACCTGGGCAACCTGATGCTCCGTCTCAAAAACGAGCTGAAGCTGACCTCGGTTGTGGTGACGCATGATCTCGACCTGATGCGCAAAGTGGCCGACCGGGTGGTGTTCCTGCATGAAGGGCGGGTGATCTTTTTTGGTCCGGTGGGCGAACTCGACCAGTCCAAAGATCCCGCCATCCGGGAATTTCTGGCCATGGATCGCGTCGAGATTTAAGCCCCCGAACGGAGGCGGCCTCAAATGACGTCGCCGCGTACGGCCCAGGCTCGCGCAAGCAGGGATACCGGGTCGGCGTCCCTGGGTGCGTTGAGGCGCTGTTTGAGCTCCGCGCGCAAGGCGTCCCGCTGGGCGGCGTTCAGTTGTGCGACATATGCGCCGGCGGGGCCTTCGCCGAGCGTGAACGGCTCCCAGTAATCGTTGAACGAGGGGAAATCCATGCGCATTTCGAGGGGGCGCTCTTCGATTCGCGCCAGGCCCATATCGGTCCATAGCTGCTGGAGCTCGCCGCGGCGGCAAAGCGGCATGTGCTTTTCATCTTTCGCCTCCGCGGCCGGATCCAAAGCCACAGCGGCGCCCCAGAAGGCGCGCAGCATCTGCATGCCTTCGCCGTAGTCCCACACCGCGGCGGCAATGCGGCCCCCCGGCGCTGTGACGCGCTTCATTTCGGCCACGGCGCGATTCGGGTTTGGAACGAAGTTCAACGCCAGCATCGACGCGGCAGCGTCGAATGCGCCGTCGGGGAACCCGAGATTCTGGGCATCGCCCACTTCAAAGCGGACCCGGTTGAGCGGATTCTGGGTGCGGCAGTATTCGATATACTCGCGCGAAAGATCCACGCCCACTACTCGCGACTCCGTTTTACGGTTGGCGACAGCCATGGCGAAAGCTCCGGTTCCGCAGCCGACATCCAGCACGCGCGCGTTATTTGCGACCTCCACGAAGTCGAGAAATAAGGGCGCAAGGCGGCGGCTCCAGCGTCCCATGAACCGGTCGTAGGCTCTGGCGTCGGCGAATTGACTCCGCGTTGGATTCTGCCCCAAGACCAGAGAGCATCCGGCCCAGCTCAGCACGGCTCGCCGCGACAGCATACTCACAGCGTGCATCATAATTGACGGATGGATCAATGTCGTCCCCGCTCGGCCTGATTGGAAATACTCCGCTGGTCCGCATCGATGCTTTCGATGCGGGTCCATGCGAGCTGTTTTTAAAGCTGGAAAGCCAGAACCCTGGCGGCTCCATCAAGGACCGGATGGCGGCGTCGATGATCGAGGCTGGAGAGCGCGCCGGCTATGTGCGCCCGGGCACGACTCTTGTAGAGGCGACGGCGGGCAACACGGGGATCGGTCTGGCGCTGGTGGCGGCGGCCAAAGGATACCGTCTTATCCTGACAATTCCCGACAAGATGTCGCAGGAAAAAATCGCGCATTGCCGCGCGCTGGGGGCCGAAGTGGTGCTGACGCGCTCCGATGTCGACGCCAGTCATCCCGATCACTACGTGAACCGGGCGATGCAAATCGCGCGCGATACTCCGGGCGCATGGCACGTGAATCAATTCAAAAATCCGGCCAATCCGCTGGCGCACGAGACGACCACCGGTCCCGAAATCTGGCAGCAGATGGAGCATCGGGTGGATGCGGTGGTTTGCGGCGTGGGCTCGGGCGGCACTCTGACGGGGCTCAGCCGCTTCTTTGCGCGGGTGCAGCCCGCAGCGGAGATGGTGCTGGCCGATCCCGTGGGCTCAGCGCTGGCCGAATACGTTCGCACCGGCCGCTATGGGCCGAGCGGGAGCTACCTGGTGGAGGGGATCGGGCAAAGCTGTGCGCCTGAAATCGCTGATCTCGCCAGGGTGCGCAAGGCCTACTCGATTCCGGACGCCGAATCGATGCA
The DNA here is from genome assembly GCA_035652975.1 of Bryobacteraceae bacterium. Classification (GTDB taxonomy): domain Bacteria; phylum Acidobacteriota; class Terriglobia; order Bryobacterales; family Bryobacteraceae; genus TMP-7. The sequence goes on from DASRCT010000101.1 coordinate 72,442, forward strand.
CACCACGCGCGAGCTTTTGCGGAGGACCGGCATTTTGGCAGGTCCGTCGACAGGAACCCTGCTTGCCGCGGCGCTGCGATACTGCCGCGAGCAAAACGAGCCCAAGCGCGTCGTGACATTCGCCTGCGATACGGGAGCGAAGTATCTTTCGAAGGTGTTTAACGATTACTGGATGATGGACCAGGGGTTCCTTCAGCCGCCCGCGACTGGCGGCCTGCGCGATCTGCTGACCCGGCGCTACGACGCCGGCGCCGTCATTACCGTAGGCCCCGACGATACCCTGCTTACAGCGTTTCGCCGGATGCAGATGGCTGATATTTCCCAGGTTCCCGTAATGGAGAACGGGCGATGCGTGGGCGTACTCGATGAGAGCGATCTGCTGGTGGCGGTGCATAACGACGAGCGCCGGTTCAGCGAGCCGGTGCGCACCGCCATGTCCACCCGGCTGGAGACGATCAGCCCAGAGGCGAGTATTGCTGACGTGTATCGGATTCTTGACCGGGGGCTGGTTGCCCTGGTTGTGGACGGAGAACGCTTCGTGGGACTGATTACGAGAACAGACCTCTTGAATCATCTGCGGCGCCGGATGCAATGAACATGGGACGCGGATTCGGCACTCGCGCAATTCACGCCGGACAGACGCCCGATCCGGCGACGGGCGCTATCATGACGCCCATTTACGCCACCTCCACCTATGTGCAACAGGCGCCGGGCGTGCACAAGGGCTATGAGTATTCCCGGTCGCAGAACCCGACGCGCACCGCATATGAAGCGTGCGTCGCAAATCTGGAAGGGGGCGTGTGCGGGTTTGCGTTCGCATCCGGACTCGCGGCGATGAGCACGGTGCTCGAGCTGCTGGACAGCGGCGATCACGTGATCGCGAACGATGACCTCTACGGAGGCAGCTTTCGCCTGTTTGAGCGCGTACGTAAACGATCTGCGGACCTGAAGTTCAGCTTTATCGATATGAGCGACGCCGCCGCGCTGCGCCGGGCGATGACGCCCCGCACGCGGATGATCTGGGTGGAGACGCCGTCCAATCCGCTGCTCAAAATCACCGATATCGCCATGGCCGCGCAGTTCGCGCGCGAGCACGGGCTGATCGCCGTGTCCGACAATACCTTCGCCAGTCCGTACCTTCAGCGACCGCTCGAGCAGGGCTTCGATATTGTGATTCATTCCGCGACCAAGTATCTGAACGGGCATTCGGATATTGTGGGCGGGGTGGCCGTAGTCCGCGACGCGGCGCTCGGAGAAAAACTCGGATTCCTTCAGAATGCCGTAGGGGCGATTGCGAGTCCGTTCGATTCGTTTCTGGCGCTGCGCGGCCTCAAGACGCTGCATTTGCGCATGCAGAGGCATTGCGAAAACGCTATGGAGCTGGCGCGCTGGCTGGAGAATCATCCGCACGTCGATCGCGTGCTGTACCCGGGACTCGCATCGCATCCACAGCATGAGCTCGCCTCGAGGCAGATGTCCGGGTTCGGTGGAATGATTACGGCGATTCTTAAAGGGGATCTCGCATATACAATCCGCGTACTCTCGCGCTGCCGGCTGTTCGCGCTGGCGGAGAGCCTGGGCGGCGTTGAGAGCCTGATCGAGCATCCCGCGATCATGACTCACGCCAGCATACCCGAGCAGCAGCGCCGTTCGCTCGGAATCGCGGACACGCTGATTCGTCTGAGCGTGGGCGTGGAGAATTGCGAGGACTTGAGAGAGGATTTGGACCAGGCGCTGCGGGCGGCCGAATGAAAAGGCTCACAACGCCCCCCTCGCCTCGTATGCCGAAAGGCCGCGCTGACCCGGTGTGCGACAGCCGCCGGGAGCAGGGCGCGCCGGTCCACTTCAGCGCTTAGGAACCGAGACCGTGATATTCCGGTATCGCATGCCCGCCGTGTGGTCGCCCTGGAGATAGAACGGACCCGGCTCCGCTTCGTTGCTGTCGATCGCTCCGCCTGTGATTCCGGGAATCTCCTGATTGTCGATAATTTTTACACCGTTGCGAAGGATCGTCACATTGCGGCCGACCAGCGTCACATCGAAGCTTTCCCATTGTCCCGGCTTGCGCGGCAGCTCGACGCTCGGCGCGAGAAAACCGTAGATCGCGCCCATGCTGTGATATCGGTCCTCTGTGCCGGCGGGCTCATACTCCACCTGAATCTCATAGCGGCCGCGCAAATAGATTCCGCTGTTTCCGCCTTCAGGGCAGTTGTACTCGATGTGCAGCTTAAAGTCATCGAACTTCCGCGTGGTACGCAGATTAGCGCCCTTGGACTCATTCAGAAGCGCTCCGTCCCTGGCGACCCAGTGGTTATTGGCCGGTCTGTCTGGCTCCCAACCAGCGAGGTCCTTTCCATTGAAGAGCGGCTCCGGATTGCTCCAGGCTGGTGGCGCTGGCCGTTTTAGCTCTGGGGCGCGTACGCCAGCCACTTGTCCGATCACTTCGCCGCCGCGCTTCAGCTCGCCGGTCAACCTTGCGCCGGCGGCGGCCAGCACCCAGTCCATCGCCGGACCCTTGGCCGATGCGCTCGTAAGCGGCACGATCAGACGCGAGCCCTCGATTCTGGCGTCTTTTACCGGCCGCACGCTGCCAGCGCGCGGCTGGACGCGCACTTGCAACTGGCCGTCGCGTTCCACCACCTCCAGCCAGCCCGGATAAGATCCGTTCGAGGTCGACACCGATATATCCCAGCGTCCCTCAAACGGCGCTGCGCCGTTCTGCGGCAGCGCGGAGAGCAGGGCGGCAAATCCAATCAGCGGCAGAATCAGATGCGGTCTCATCCGACTGCCAGTGTATCAGGCGTAAAGCTTATGCCTGGCGTGCGGCAGCGGGCCTCAGACCGGTGCGTTCCAGCAGACGCAGATAACGTTCGTCCTCTCGGATATTGTCGAATGCGGCGGCAAACTGCAAGAGCGGCAGCCAGACCGACCGTTCCTCGACGGCCTCGTCCAGCTTGCGAAAGGCCATCTCACGATCCCCATTCGCGCACGCGGTCATGGCCTGAAGCAACGGCGGTACATACTGCCGCGCAGCCATGTCAGCCAGATCGCTCGCGCAGCGGATGGCCTCTTGTTTCCGTCCGGCGCTTGCGTGGTTGTACGCCAGGGCCGCCAGAACGGCCGGGTTGCTCGGGCTCGCCTGGCGCGCGCGTTGAAGGGTCTGGGCAGCCTGTTCGTACATTTGCTGATCAGTGAGCAGAATTCCGGCGGCAAGGGGCGGCGCCCAGGACGATCCATCAAGATCCTGCGCGAGCCGGTACTGCAACAGCGCTTCCTCGTATGCGCCGGCGGCGTGACACGCCAGCCCGGCTGCCAGATGTGTGCTTAGCGTTGTAGGACTCGCCTGCTGAGCGCGGCGCGCCTCGCGGACAGCGTCCTCGGGTCGGCCGGCGAAGGTCAGATAGAGCGAGTACCAGACCCTGCTGGGGATGTCGCAGGGATTGGACTGGATGGCGCGCCGCAGTTTAAAGTCGGCTTCCTGCCATTCCCAATCATAGACGCCTGATGCGAAGCCAAGCACCGCTTGACCCTCAGCGCAGTCGGGCTGGACCGACAAGGCTTGTCGCGCTGATGCTTTGGCCCTGGGAATGACATCCCGCGCCGGCATGAAGCCTAACATGCCCGACATGAGCCATGCGCTGGCGAGCGCGGCATGAGCAGATGCGCAATCAGGCGCCTCATCGAGCGCCTGTGAAAGGCAGGATACACTCTCGGCGATAGACTCAGGCGTCCACCGCGCCAGATTCCAGCGCGCCTTGGCGTACAACGCAAAGGCATGGGGATGCTCGATCGCGCGCACATGCGGAACGTCCGCCGAATCGGCGTTGAATGCGTCGCGATCGTTGGCCTTCTTCGTAAAGATCGGGACGTAACAGCCCTTTCGAAGCTGGATGAATACGGCGTCGTCACGCCCTTCCGTCTCGTAGTACTTCTCGAGTTTGTACCGGAGGCGGCGAGCTTCCACGCGGACGATGGAATCGATTCGCGGATCGAACGATTCCATTCGTCCAAATACCTCAACGCCAAGCAGATACTCCTTGAGCTTGTCTTCCTGGCCCTGAAGCGTCTGCTCGACGACAAATGTGAGAAAGCGGCTGATGCGGGGTGAACGCGCAAAAGCTCTGCTGTTCAGAATACGGTCCAATTGAGCCCGGACTGCCTGCGCTGCGATCGGATCAGCGCCGGCGCGCGTCGAAGACTGCTCGTCGATGCTCGTATATTCCCGTGTTCCTATCGCTAACGCTTCAGTCATGACACCATACGCCTTCCAATCGTTTGCCCATTCATTAACATGGATAGGTCTTGTGACAGGAGGTTTCAGTTTTTTGGCCTCGAACTGGTTCTGGTAGGCGATGATGCTGTGCGAACGGCTGCGCGCCTGTCTGGCCAGCTCGATCTTACAGGCGGATAATAATTTAGGTATCGACTTTTTGAACCTGCCACACGTCATTACCAACGGAGCCGAAGTTTGATTTTTCGGGAGGTCGAGGACGCCGACCTGATCGTCCGGGCCCGGCGCGGCGACGTAGAGGCTTATAACCTCCTCGTATCCCGCTGGGAAAAGCGGGTTTATAACTATATCCTCCGGCTGATCGGCGATCGCGAGGACGCGCTCGACGTGACACAGGAAGTGTTTCTCAAGGCATACCAGAACCTGTCTAAGCTCGGCGATACATCACGTTTTGCGCCGTGGCTGTACCGAATCGCCCATAACGAGGCGCACTCGCTACTGCGCAAGATTCGGCCGGAAGGGGAGATGAATTACGAGCCGAGCACGCCGGATGGCGCGGCCCGGCTGTTTCCGATCGAGCTTTCGCTGGCCGTGGAAAGCGCGCTTAAGCGTCTCAACAGCGACCAGCGCGAAGCGGTGCTGCTGAAGATTTATCACGGGTTCAAATTCGACGAGATGGCGGAGATTCTTGCCTGCCCCGTCTCTACGGTAAAGTCGCGCTTGTACACCGCGCTCGACCTCCTGAAAGACGCCCTTGCTCCCGTGAATGCGCCCTAGAAGGTGGGGGATGGGATGAGTTGTTCGTCATTTGACGTCAAGGAATATTTTGCAGGCGAGACGGCCGGCGATGACCGGCGCCGCATCGAGAAGCACCTGTCCGAGTGTCAAGAGTGCCGCGAGGAGCTGGCGCGGCTGCAATTGACGCAGGCTTCGCTTCTTGCTGTTCGCGAGGAAGAGATTCCGCGCCGCATCGCCTTCGTCTCCGACAAAGTGTTTGAGCCGGGATGGCGTCAGCGATTCTGGAACTCGGGACCCAGGCTGGCGTTCGCCGCAGCCTCATTGGTAGCGTGCGCAATCATAGTGCACGCCTTTGTCAGACCGCCCGCGCCGGGGCGCGCCGCGGCGTCTCCGGCCCTGGACGCGGCTGCGATCGAGGCTCGTATTCAGCGCGAGACCGCCGCCCGCGTGAACGAAGCGGTGGCGAAGGCCGTTGCCGCCAGCGAAGCGCGCCAGCAGCGCAAGACGGCTGAAATGCTGAGCGCCATGGAGCGGCGCTTCGAGCATGAGCGTCGGATCGAGCTGGCCACGTATTCGGGCCAGCTGGCGCTGCTGCAAAAGCAGATCAATCGAGATTTCATGCTGGCCAACAATCTCAGGACAGTTGAATGAAACCGGCGGAGCTTATGGCGGCGTTGCGTCACAACCGCCGTCGGTCGCTCAGCGGCGGCCTGGTCGCTGGCGCCCGCCACGGGTCGGTTCAAGGGAGCGGGATCCCGCGCGGTTTTAAACCCGCTCCCCTGCTTCTGATGCTGGCTGCGGCGGTTACGCTCGGCGCGGACGCGCCTCCCATGCCGAGCGCTGACGTCGCGAAGGCGGAAAAGATTATCAACCAGCAGTTCGCGGCGCTCTATCCGGATGAGCCCTATTTTCTGCTGGGGCTGACGCGCAGCATTTACCTCGATGATTTCGGCCTGATTTTCAGCACGGAAATCAATCTCGCGCCGGGCCCGGCCCCGTCGCCGTTTCAGATTGCCATCACCGAGCAGCAAAGGAAGAATTACCGGGATAAGAAGATGAGCCGCCTGCCCAAGCTCAAGAACGAGATGTACTCGATTCTGGGAAACGCGACCATGGCTCTTCACCCTCCGCCTCAGGCCGGCAACGTCGTGTTAGGAGTGACGCTGTTTCGATACGCGTGGGAGGACGCCTCCGGGATTCCCTCGCAAATCGTGATGCAGGCGCAGTGGAGCAAGCTGCTCGAGGCTCGCAAGAAAGGCGCCCCGCTCGATTCGGTGGTGAGGGTTCGCGAATATTAATTCCATGCGACTTGGCGAGATGTTGATGGCGCGGGGTCTGCTGTCGGCGGACGATCTCGATCGCGCGCTCGAACTCCAGAAGGAACGCGGCGAAAAGATTGGCAAGGTTCTCGTTGATCTCGGATTCGTCGCGCAGCGGGAGGTGCTGAACGCCCTCGCCGAGCAGTTGAGCGTGCCGCTCGTGGCGCTGCAGGACCGCCCCGCGGCATCGCCCGAGACCGAAGCGCTTTCGCCGAGATTTCTGCGGCAATTCCGCTGCATCCCGGTGGCCCTGTACGACCACACGGTGCGGCTCGCCATGGCCGATCCGCTCGATTTCGAAACCATTTCGGCCGTGCGCGCGTGCACGGGCTTGAAGGTCGAGCCCGCGCTTGCGTCCGAGCAGGAGATTCTCGAGGCGATCAATCGCTACTATGGCGAGACGGGCAAGACCGAAGCCGAGTTTGGGGACGACGCCGCAGCGTTCGAGGATCTTGAGCACCTGCGCGATATGGCGAGCGAGGCGCCGGTGATCCGCATGGTGAACGCCATCATCGCCCAGGCGGTGGAGAAACGCGCCAGCGATATACATATTGAACCGTTTGAGAAGGAGTTTCGCGTCCGTTTCCGCATTGACGGCGTGTTGTATCCGCAGGAGCCGCCGCCCCGCGAGATGAAAGCCGCCATCATCTCGCGCGTGAAGCTTATGGCGAAGCTGAATATAGCCGAGCGCCGCCTGCCGCAGGACGGTCGCATCAAGATCAAGACCGTCGGGCGCGAAGTGGACCTGCGCGTTTCGACGTTGCCGACGCTGTATGGCGAGAGCGTCGTCATGCGTCTGCTGGACCGCTCAGCGGGCGAGTTCTACGATTTGTACCGGCTCGGCTTCGATCAGGACATGTTGCGGCGCATGGAATACTTCACGCAGCTTCCTCACGGCATATTCCTGGTCACGGGTCCGACGGGAAGCGGCAAGTCGACGACGTTGTATGCGGCCCTGAAACGGATTAACCAGACCGACAAGAAGATCATCACCATTGAGGATCCCGTGGAATATCAAATGGATGGGATCAACCAGATCCACGTGAATCCGCAGATCGGTTTGACGTTCGCTGCGGGACTCCGGCATATCGTCCGCCAGGACCCGGACGTCATCATGGTGGGCGAAATCCGCGATCGCGAAACGGCCGACATTGCCATTCGCGCCGCCCTGACCGGGCACTTCGTCTTCTCCACCCTGCATACCAACGACGCGCCGAGCGCCATATCGCGGCTGACAGACATGGGAGTGGAGAATTATCTGATCACGTCATCGCTGGTGGCGGTGCTCGCCCAGCGGCTGGTCCGGTTGATTTGCGCGCATTGCAAAACGGAAAGCGGGCGGCGCCTCACGCCGGATGGACGGATGATCACAACCTGTCGCGGCGCCGGGTGCGAGGCGTGCTTTGGCACAGGTTATGCAGGACGCGTCGGGATTTTCGAACTGATGGAACTAGACGACGAGATCAGAAAGCTGATTATGAGCAATGCCGATGCCGCTGAGATTACAAATGTCGCGCGCCGCAATGGTATGCGAAGCCTCCGCGAAGACGGCTGGCTCAAGGTGGAAGCCGGGCTGACCACCGCCGATGAGGTGATGCGCGTCACGCAGGAGTTCTAAGACTGTACCACATGCGGATGAGCGCAAATTGTTTCAGGCATTCGCCTTGATTCGCGGCTGATATCATGGCGACCACTTTCTTTTTTAAGGCCGTTGCTTCCGATGGCAAGGTCCGCACCGGCGCGCTCACGGCGGAAAGCGATAAGTGGGTGGCGCAGGAGCTCAAACGGCAGGGACTGATTCCGGTCTATGTCGGACTGGAACAGAAGAAGAGCTTCGAGCTGAGGCTGCCGGCTTTGGGGGGCGGCCGCAAACGCGACGTCCTGTTCTTCACGCAGGAGCTCTCCACGCTGCTGAACGCCGGCGTTCCTCTCGATCGCGCGCTCGCGATCGCCAGCGAGTTGACCGAGCGCGCGGGGTTCCGCCAGATCGTTCTCGACGTCCTGCGCGTGCTCAAGGGCGGCAAGTCGCTCGCCGACAGCCTGGCCACGCACCCGGAATACTTTCCGGAGCTGTACGTCAACATGGTTCGGGCGGGGGAGGCGAGCGGGTCGCTGGCGCAGGTGTTCGAGCGGCTTGCCGACTTCGAGCGCACGCGCGACGACCTCCGCAGCTACATCATCTCCTCGATGATCTATCCCTGTCTGCTGGCGACCGTCGGACTCATTTCGATCTTCGTTCTGATCCGCTTTGTGGTCCCGCGTTTCGCCGCAGTCTTCGAGGAGACGCACATGAAGATTCCCACCCCCACGAAGATCATGATGGAAGCGAGCCGCCTGGTTCAGAGCTACGGCTGGATCGCGATCACCCTGTTTGCCGTTGCGGCGATTGCGTTTCGGATCTATATCAGGACGACCGGCGGGCGCCTGTGGTGGGATGGATTCCGGCTCCGCATCCCGGTGCTTGGAGATGCGCTGCGAAAGGCCGAAACGGCCCGCTTCGCGCGGGCCATGGCGACGCTGGTCGCCAACAGCGTGCCGCTGGTGCAATCCATTCATATTTCCGGAGCGATCCTGAATAATCGCAGGATTGCGGCGTCGCTCGAGCATGTCGCGCAGGGAGTCAAGCGCGGCGAAGGCATCGCGAATCCCGTTCGTCGGGCCGGCCAGTTCCCGCCGCTTGCAGGGCACCTGCTGGCGGTCGGCGAAGAAACGGGCCGCCTGGATCAGATGTTCTCGCGCATGGCGGACACCTATGACGCCGATACGCGCACCGCCATCAAACGGTTTACGACGCTATTCGAGCCGCTGGTGATTCTGATCATGGGAATCATTGTCGGCGCGTTGATTTTGAGCATGCTGCTGGCCATCACCAGCATTAACGACGTAGCTCTTTAACCCATGGACAACGACACACGACGACGCAAGAAGACGCAAGCCGGCGTAACTCTGATCGAGATGCTGGTGGTCGTAATGATCATCGGCCTCTTTGCCGGGCTCGTGACGCTCAACATGATGAAGAAGGCCGATACGGCGCGGCATACCGCGGCGAAGGCCCAGATCAATTCGTTTATGACCGCGCTCGGCAGCTACAAGCTCGACACCGGAACCTACCCGAGCACCGAGCAAGGCCTGAACGCGCTGCGGGTCAGGCCCGAGGGCGTCAACGGCTGGAACGGGCCGTATCTGTCGCAAGAACTGCCGCTCGATCCCTGGGGACGCCCCTACGCCTACAAGTACCCCGGCGACCACGGCGATGAACCGGATATCATTTCGCTCGGCGCTGATGGCGCGCCCGGCGGGGATGGGAATAATGCCGACATTGTGAGTTGGAAATCGCAATGAAGCCCGAAGGCGGCGTCACGCTGATCGAAATGCTGATCGTCGTCGCGCTGATCGCGTTGATGGCGGGCATCAGCTATCCGGCGATCGGCGCGGGTCTCGACAGCCTGCGCATGGCGTCCGCTTCCGATTCCATCTCGACCTTCCTGAGCGTGGGGCTGAATCGCGCCGAACGGCGGGAGCAGCTGGTTGAGATCACCATTAGCAGGCCCGATAACGCGTTGTTCTTGCGCTCGGGGGACGGATTCGAGCGCCGGCTGGATATGCCGCCTGGGGTGCGCATTGCGGACGTGCTGCCGGAAATCCCCGCCGATCCGGACGCTCCGCGGAGATTTCTGCTCTATCCCGGCGGCGCCCCGCCGCGAATAGGCGTCCACATTGTGAGCGCGCGCGGGGCGCAGCGGACCATCCGGGTGGACCCAACCACAGGAGTGCCGAGAGTAGAAAAGTGACCGCTCGTATGCATTCGCGTTCCTGTGCGGCTGGGTTCACGCTGCTCGAAGCGCTCGTAGCCACGCTGATCATGGGCGTGGCCGTTACTGCGCTGCTTGCAAATTTGTCGACGTCGCTTCGCAACGCTTCGAAGCTCACCGATTACGACCGAGCCGCCATGATCGCGCGCGCGCGCATGAACGAGTTGCTGCTCAACGAAAATCTGCCGGTGAACACTCCCCTCCAGGGACGCTTCGATCCGGCTGCCACCGGGTGGCACGCATCGGGGTGGATCGCGCAGGCGAGTATTTTCGAAAAGGCTCCCGGCGCTGCGCCCGGACAGCGCGTGCTGGAACGGATCGGGCTGGAGATCTGGTGGGACGCGCCGGCTGGCCGCCGCAACTTCCGGCTGGAGGGCTTTCGCAAAGCCGTGCTGCGGCCAGAGGACGTGCTGCCGCAATGACCCCCCGACGCGCATTCCGGCCCGACGCGGGCGTGACGCTGCTCGAGCTTCTCATCGCGGCGTCGCTTCTCAGTCTCCTCTCGATGGGCGCGCTCATGGCCATGCGCGTTGGTTTGAACGCGCTGGACAAAACCAACGCGCGGCTGATTGACAACCGGCGGGTGATGGGCGTCGACAGAATTCTCGAGTCACAGATAGCCGGCATCATTCCGGTGGTCGCGAACTGCGCGGCGACTGGCGGCCGATTCTCGTTCTTTGAGGGACAGCCCGCGGAAATGCGGTTCGTTTCGGCCTACTCGCTCCAGGATGCCGCGCGCGGCTATCCCCGCATTCTGGAATTCCGCGTGACGCCGGGCGATCGGGGCGGCGTGCGCCTGATTGTGAATGAAATGATTTATGGCGGCCCGTTCATGGCAGGACAGATGTGCGCCGGCATGGCGCCGGATCCGGCAACAGGCAAGGCGGTCGCTCTGTTCCCGCCCGTACAGCCGAATCCGAATTCGTTCGTTCTCGCCGACCGGCTCGCCTATTGCCGCTTCATCTACCGTCAGGCGCCCCGGCCGCCGGTCCCCGAGCAGTGGAGGCAAACCTGGGGCGACGGCGAATACCTGCCCTCGGCAATCCGGGTGGAAATGGCGCCCCTTGAGCCCGATCCGTCGCGCTTGCAAGTGATGTCGGTTACAGCGCCGGTCCGGATTACGCGATGGTTGATGGGGTCGTATGAGGATTAGGGTTGACAGGCGTGCAACCAGCGAATCCGGCGGAGCGCTGCTGGCCGTGCTCTGGCTGGCCGCTGCGCTGAGCGTCATCGCCTTCTCCGTCGCGAGCACGGTGCGCGCCGAAACGGAGCGCACTTCAACAATCGCCGACGGAGTTCGCGCCTACTATCTCGCCGCCGGATCCATCGATCGGGCGATCCTTTGGATGTACTGGGGCATCAACCAAAATCCTCGGAATCCTGACGGATCTCCGATGTTCTACGCGCCCCCGATGCCCTTCATCCGGTATCACTACGCCTCCGGCGAGGCGGTCGTCGAGGTGATTCCCGAATCAGGCAAGCTGAACGTGAATCAGGCCACTCCGGCGCAGTTACAGCAACTGCTCGCGGCTCTGGGCGTCGATCCCGTGACATCGGCGCGGATCGCCACAGGGATCATTCAGTGGCGCGGCGCAGCGCCGGATTTGGGTATTTCGCCCGACGCTTCGTCTTTTCGGCCGCGCGGCTCGTCTTTAGAGCAGTTGGAAGAGATTCTGCTGATTCCAGGGATGACCCCCGACATATTCTACGGCCGCTATGACCACGATCCCTCAGGCCGCCTCATTCCCCGGGGCGGTCTGAGGGACTGCCTTACCGTTTGGGGCAACCCGCAGACGATCGATGTCAACACCGCTGCGCCGGCTCTGCTTGAGTCTCTCGGCTTGAGTCCCGCGGCCGTGCAGGCCATCGTTGCGCAGCGAGCGCAACATCCGTTCACATCGATGGACCAAGTCATGCCATTGCTGGCCGGAGCGGGACCCGAAGCGCAGCGCTTGGGAATCGCGACCAGCACCTGCTGGACCTTGCGCGCAACGGCGCGGGTGCGAACCGCCAATGGCCAGCTCTCGGATTTGCGCCGCACCGTGGCGGCGGTGGTGAAATTCCTGGACACAACCAAATACGAAACGCCGTTTGAAACGCTGCGATGGTATGACGACGGCTGGTCGCCGGTCGCCGCGCCGGGGTTTTAGAGCCTATGCGCGCGCCCGAAATCCGCAAATGGCTCGCGATTGGCACGGGCATCGGCATCGAGATCGGCTCCCGCGATCTCTACGTCAGTATTGCCCGGGTCCGGCCGCAGGGAACAGATCTGCTCGGCGTTTTGAGTATCGACCGCTTCACGGAGCGCCCCGCGGCCGAGTGGGGATCTGAGTATGCGGAATTCTTGAAAGAGCGCGCTGCGGGACATCTTGCCGCGACCGTGCTGCTGCCGCGCGACGAAGTCATCGTGCGGCAGCTCTCGATGCCCGGCGTGTCCGACCGCGATCTTCCGCAGGCCATCGCGTATCAGATCGACGGGCTACATCCCTATCGCGAAGAGGACGCCGTCTTCGATTACGCCCGGCTGGATAGCGGGCCGAATATTCTGGTCGGAATCACGCGTCGCGAGGTCGTAGACCGGTACGCCGCGCTGTTTGCTGAGGCCGGAATTCGAGTCGCGCGATTCACATTCTCGGCAGCGGTCATTTATAGCGCCATCCGGTTGTATACGACGCCGCCGGAAGGCTTTCTCGCCATCGAGCGGCGCGCCGCGGAACTCGAAGCGTACGGCGAAAGCCCGTCGCGCCCCTTGTTTTCGGCCACGTTCGAGATTCCCGCGGAACCGTTCGCCGAGCGGGCGCGGGCCATGGCGCTCGCCGAACTGCGCCTTCCGGCGGAAACGGAGACGGCAGCAATACAGAACGTGTTGCCGCAGCCGCGCACAATGCCGGACGGATTGGACCTGTCGGCTGCGGCGCTGCCTTACGCCACAGCGCTTGCCGCCGCGTGCCCATGGTTCAGCGTGCCTCTCAACCTGCTGCCGCCGGCGTTGCGCGCCGCCAGCTCGCGGCTGATGTACGTTCCGACGGTTGTGCTGGTTGCGCTGCTGGCGCTGAGCGCCGGCGCGCTGGCCGCGTACTCGGCCTATATGGATCGCTCTTACCTGAACGAGCTGCGGACAGAAGTCGCGCGGATGGAGCCGGAAGCGCGTAAACCCATGCAGATGGACCAGGCGATCGAGACAGCGCGCCGCCGCACGGCGCTGCTCGACAATTTCCGCCGGCGCACGCGCGCGGATCTGGATGCGCTGAACGAGCTGACGCGCGTCGTCGCGCCTCCCGCCTGGGCGAGCGGCGTCGAGATCAATCGCGATTCCATCCGGATGTACGGCGAAGCGCCGCAGGCCCCGCCGCTGCTGCGTTTGATCGATCATTCGCCGCTGTTTGAAGGTTCCGAGTTCACCATGCCGCTGGCCAAAGTGCAGGGCGGCGAAACGTTCGGCATCCGTGCGCGGCGTGAGGGAGCGCCGAAGTGACAATCACCGGTCGCGACAAGCGCGCCCTCATGATTCTCGGCGGCGCCATCGCTCTGGCCGCAGTATATGTCGCCTTCACGTGGACCCCTTCAACTGCACCGGTAGCGGCGGTGAAATCCATTTCGTCGATTCCGGAAGCGGAGCAGCGCCTGGACAGCATGCGCAGAAGCATGGCGCGCATACCCGGAAAGGCGGAGGTCCTGAAGCAGGCGCAGGCTGAGCTGGCCTCCCGCGAAAGGGGCCTTATTCAGGCAGACACGGCTAACCAGGCGCAGGCGCAGGTGCTCGACATCATCACAACGCTGGCCAAGGCCCAGGGGGTCGAGATTCGCAGCAAGGAGCTCTCGGTTCCGCGGCCCTACGGCGACGCGTATGGCGAGGTCACGGTCGGCGTTGCGTTCGAGTGTCGGATCGAGCAGCTGGTGAATTTGCTGGCGGACCTGTCCAACCGGTCTGAGCTGGTGGCCACGAACGATCTCCAGATCTCGGCGGCGAACCCGAAGCAGAAGACCATTACGGTGCGCCTGCGCATCTCAGGCGTCGTTCCACGCCGGCTGGTTCCGGAAAAAAAGGACGCCGCCGTATGAAGCGCAGGCTGATCGCTCTGGACGTGATTCTGGCCGGTCTGCTCGGACTGGTTGTCTACCGTTTCGTAGTGGTGCGGCGAAACGCGCTGGAGCGCGAAGCGCGCGTGCTTGGCGCCAAGATCGCGCCGGCGAAATATCCGCCGCTGCCGGCATTGGCGGCGCCCCAGCCGGTAACAGCGGTGGACTACGTCGACATTGCGCAGAAGCTGCTGCTGGCGCGCGATCGAAATCCCAACGTCATCATTGATCCGGCGCCGCCGCCGCCGAAACCGCCGATGCCCCCGCTGCCTGTCGCCTACGGGATGATGCTCGTCGGCGAGCCAGCCATCATTCTCAGCGAAAAGCCCGGCGCAGAGCAGAAGCTGTACCACAAAGGCGAGCAGGTGGGCGCATTCAGAGTGATCTCTTTCGATCGCAGCCAGATCGTTTTTGATTGGGACGGTGAAAAGGTGGTGCGAAAGCCGGAAGAGCTCGTTTCGAAATCTGAGCCGCCGCCTGAAGCCGCCGCGCCTGCGCCCGCTCCTCCGCCCTCGCAGCAGCAGGCTGCGCCGCAGCCGCTCGGTCCGGGCGCAGATATCGGCGGAGGATATCGAGCCTGCCAGCCGAACGACTCCATGCCGTCCGGGACGGTCGTGAACGGCATGCGAAAACTGGAGGCCGCGACGCCATTCGGAAAGAGTTGCCGGTGGGAGCCGGTGAAATAGCGGCCAGCGCTGGAGCCGGTTTCTAGCGAGGGCCAGTTAAGGAATCAACTGATGAAAAGACTTGTACTGTTCCTATTCTCGTTTGTCCTGATCGCCTCGGACGGCAAGAAAGCCGATTCAGAACCCGCCGCCGTCCCGTCCGGGATTCCAGCCGGAGCCTCGCAGATCGCGCCGCAGATGTGGCGCTACGCCGACAAGGACGGAAAGGTGTGGGTGTATCGGCGCACGCCCTTCGGCATTTCCAAAGCGGAGGAGAAACAGCTCAAGCCAATATCGACGGACGGCTTGGTCGTGAAGGCCGAGGATTTGGGCGATTCCGTCCGGTTCGAACAACAGACGCCGTTCGGCGCGCGATCCTGGACGCGCAAGAAGACCGAACTCAATGACAACGAAAAGGCCTGGCTGGAACAGGGCAGTGCAGACCGGAAAGCCCCGGCTGGAACCGTGAAATCAGCGGAGAAATAGGCATGGCCAAACTCCTGCGGATTGCGTGCTCCGCATTAATTGCGTCGTGGCTGCTGACCGCTCAGACCCCGCCGCCTCCGCCGCCAGGCTTCGGGCCGACGTTTGTACCGCAGCCTGCCAAACCGGAAACGACGAAGCCGGCGCCGGCCAAACCAGCTCCGCAGCCACCCGGCGGGCAGCCGCAACCGGCGCAGCAACCGCCGGCGCAGACGCGGCCTCAGCCCGCGCCCGGAACGCAGCCAGCCGTCAGCCCGGCGCCGGCTCCGGCCGCGCCCATCGGCGGTCTGCAACTCCAGAATGCATCGCTCGTGCAGGTGATTGATATGCTGGCGCGCGATCTGAAGATCAATTACATCCTGGATCCGCGCGTCAAGGGCGGCGTCATTCTGAACACCTACGGCGAGACCAGGAATATTGACGAGCGCTCGCTGCTTGAGACCATTTTGCGCATAAACAATGCCGGAATGGTCAAGGTCGGCGATATCTACCGCATCGTTCCCCTCTCCGATATCAATCGCCTGCCGCTTGAACCGGAGCAGATGACGTCGCCCAAAGACATACCGAACGACGACCAGACTATGTTGAACCTGGTCTTTCTCAAGTACGCCACTGTCGACGAGCTTCAGAAGGTGCTGCAAAGCTTCATTGGCGAAGGCGCTCAGATGATCTCCTACCCGCCGGCGAACCTGCTGTTCCTTCTCGACAGCCGCCGTAATATGCGGCGCACCATGGAGCTTATCGCGATGTTCGACAGCGACATTCTGGCCAACCAGCGCGTGCGCCTGTTTGAGATCAAGAACGCGCGGCCGTCGGATCTCGCCGATGAGCTCAAGAAAGTCCTCACCGCCGTGTCGCTCAGCGACAAGAATGCGAGCGTCAAATTTCTCCCGGTGGACCGCATTAATACGCTGATTGCTGTTGCGCCCAACCCCGGAGTTTTCTCAACCGTCGCGAACTGGATCGAAAAGCTGGATGTTCCCATGAAAAGCTCGGGCGGCGCCGTGGAGAGCCATGTGTACCGGGTCAAATATCAGCGCGCCGAATGTCTCGGCATGGTGCTCATGCAACTCTACGGCAGCTACTATGGTCTGCCGCCGGGGTACGGGATGGGGATGTTTGGCCCCTACGCCGGCTACGGACCCTACGGAGCGGGGGCATTCGGCGCCGGCGGCTACGGCATGGGATACGGCGCCGGCTATGGCGGATACGGCGCCGGGTATGGCGGATACGGCGCCGGCTATGCCACCTACGGCGGCGGCGGAGCGGTAATCGGGGGGGTGAATGCAGGGCTCGGCGTCGGCGCCGGTTGCGGCGGCATGGGCTATGGCATGGGGATGGGGATGGGTTACGGCATGGGAGGATATCCGGGGATGTACGGAGCTCCCTACGGCTTCGGTTCGCCCTACGGAATGGGCATGTATCCTGGCGGCTATGCGCCGCAGTATCCGTTAGGGGCCGGTCCGGCGGCTGCAACTGGCGCGACCCAGCCGGGTTCACAGCAGACCGGCGCTGCCGGGAGCGCCGATTTGACCGGATCGTATCTCTCCGCCGCGCGCGCCGAGGCGATGAATAACCCTCCGCGCGTGGTCCCCAATCCCATGAACAACTCGCTGCTGATCGAGGCGACGCCGGCGCAGTATCAGGACATGCTCAAAATGTTGCGACAGCTCGACGTTCCGCCGCGGCAGATTTTATTGGACGCAAAGATTTACGAAGTGACGCTGTCCGGGGCTTTTGCGAGCGGCGTGGCGGCCTATCTGCAGCAGAAGGGGGCGTCGCTGCCGCTGGGCGCCGCCTCGCGCGCGCTGACCGGCCAGCTTGTAGGAGACACCACCACGCTTTCCGCCGGTGCACTGATTGGGGCCAGCAAGCAACTCATGGCCTTCTTATCGTTGCAAGAGAACCAGTCCCGAACCCGGGTTCTTTCCGCGCCCAGTCTTATCGCTACCGACAGCATTCCTGCTTCAATCACCGTCGGCGCCGAAGTTCCTGTTTACACCTCCCAGGCGGTTTCGAGCGTTCAGCAGGGCGGTACGAACCAATTCGCTCAGACCATCGGAAGCCGCAGCACCGGCGTGACCTTAAATGTAATGGCCCGGGTTAACCCCAGCGGAATCGTCACTCTCATTATCAACCAGGATGTCAGCGCTCCGGGCGCCCCGCCCGTCGCCGGGCCACAAACGTCTTCCTTCAGCGAGCGCAATGTGCAGACGCAAATTACGCTTCAGGACGGCGACACGATCGCCATTGGCGGAATCATTCTCGAGGACCACCGTTATGCGACCGCGGGCATTCCGCTGCTGAACCGCGTACCCCTGCTTGGCGCCGCTTTCGGCAGCCGATCCTACAGCAAGGAGCGCACTGAGTTGATCGTGTTTATGACCCCCCATATTATTTACGACAACGCCGACCTTCAGGAAGCGAGCGAAGAGCTTAAGAGCCGCATCCGGATGTTGAGAAAGTACGTGGTGGAATAGGCGTTACGCTAGCGGTCTTCAAACGTCGCTGGCGTCCGCCAGCTCGGTTTTTCCGGGACTGCTGTCGTATGATCGAGGACGCGATGTCTCGTACGTCCCTTGTTGCCACCGCCGCGGCGCTGCTGCTCGCCGCTGCTCAGACTCCCTCGCCGGCCCAGCGTCCCACTCACGACCTCGGATTTGACGATACGCCCATGCTGCCCGGCCTGCCGTACCATGTTCACGACTACAGGCGTCCGCATCCAAAGGTAGTGACGCCATCGGCCGAGCCCGGCGGTCCGCCTTCGGACGCCATCGTGTTGTTCGACGGAAAGGATTTATCGCACTGGACGGCCCGCCATAGCTCGATCACCCGCGCCGGCGGATCCGGCCAGCCGGAATGGATCGTGCGCGACGGCTACATGGAAGTGGCGCCGAAAACCGGCGATATTGCAACCAAGGAAAAATTCGGCGATTGCCAGCTGCATATCGAATGGGCCGCTCCCGCGGAAGCGCAAGGCGCCAGCCAGGGTCGCGGAAACAGCGGCGTATTGCTGATGGGGCGGTACGAGATTCAGGTGCTCGATTCGTATAACAACCCCACCTACGCTGACGGACAGGCAGGCGCGATTTACGGGCAGTGGCCGCCGCTGGTGAACGCAGCCCGGAAACCGGGCGAGTGGCAGACCTACGACATTATTTTCGAGGCCCCCAGATTCGAAGGCGAGAGGCTGGTGAAGCCCGCATACTTCACCGTCATCTGGAACGGCGTTCTCATCCACAACCATCAGGCGTCGATGGGTCCCATGGTATACCGCCAGGTTGCTCACTATTCCCCGCAACCGGCTGAGGACTCGCTGGTGCTCCAGAATCACAACAACAGGGTCCGCTACCGGAATATTTGGATCCGGCGCATCGGCCATTACGACGAGCCCGAGCAGTGATCGGCGCCGGATCCGCATTCATTTCCGGCGAATGCGCTTTTTTCGCCGAGCCCTAGCGCGCCAAGCGGACGGGCACGCTGGCCTGGGTATTGCCCCAGCTCATGACCAGCATCGCAGAGTTCGATTCGGCGGGCTTGAGATCGATCTTGAATTGCTCCTGGGGAGTGCTCAATTGCGTTACTTGCATCGGAACACGGCCCAGGTCCTGCGATTCGTTATATTCGGTTCCCCACTGCCCGGTCTGTTTGTTCACGATCAGTTGCCATCCGCTCGAACTGGCTAGCACGTAGAGCGTGTGTTCGCCTTTGGGGACTCTCAAATTGCCGATAGTCAGATCTGCATCGGAGCTCAGGGTGGTCGCCGCGTCGGCGCCGGCGCGCCAAACACGGCCGTAGGGAATCAGTCCCCCTTCCACCTTCCTCCCGCGCGCCGACGGCGCGTTGTATTCGATGGTGATCGTGCGCCCGTTGAGTTTGATGGTCGTCTCCTGTGGCGGGCTCAATTTGTTCTGAGTTTTTTGACGCGAACTCGCGAGGCAGACCGCGGCCGTCGCAATCAGAACCAGGGATAAAGTGATGATGCTGGATCGCATACTCTCCTCCTAACCACGCCAGTATCGCACGCGCGGAGTTATAACTGACCTATGTACAGACGCAGCTTCCCTTTGCCTGCCGGCGCAGCTTCTGCTCTCTGCGCGCCCTCGGACGCGGCGACTCTCGACGCCATAGGATCGGAAGGTTGAACGCGCGTGACGCTGGAAGGGCAGTCGGCGCTGGTGGTCGGCGCATCCAGCGGTATCGGACGCGCTGTTGCTGTCCAGTTTGCGCGCGAAGGCGTTCGGGTCATGGCCTCGGCGCGCCGCGAGGACCGGCTGCGCCAGCTGCAAGCGGAGGCCGGCATCGACATTCTTCCTGCCGATGTGGCGGACGCGGCCGCTATGCAGCGCCTCGGCGCAGCGGCCCTCCAACGGTTCGGTGGTCTTGACATCCTGGTCTACGCCGCCGGGACCAATTCACCCGATCGCTGGCTGCCGCGCATGACGGTCGAAGTCTGGAACGAAGTGATCCAGGTCAATCTCAACGGCGCATACTACATAACTCATGCGCTCCTGCCCGCGATGCGTGCGGCAAAACGCGGCCACCTCATTTACATCTCCTCCATATCCGGGTTGATGCCTGATATCTCCGGAGCGGCGTATCAAGCCTCAAAACGCGGCCTGGTCGCGCTCGCACATGCCATCCGGGTGGAGGAAAAGAAGAACGGCATCCGCACCTGTGTGGTCTGTCCAGGGCTGGTCAAGACGGAGATTCTTGAAAAGCGGCCCTTCAAGACGCCTGAAGAGGAGCTTGCGGCGGCGCTGGAGGCTGACGACGTCGCTCAAGCCGTGCTTGCGATAGCGAAGTTGCCGGCACGGGCTTCGGTTCCGGAGCTGCAAATTTTGCCAACCCTATTGTAATATCGATTGTAACAGTTTATTAGCGGCATGTTATCAAATTTTATGATTATAAGCCGTAACCAGATCGTCCCTCCCTAACGTCTTAAAGGAACGGCGGCGTCCGAGGCGCCTGCGCTTTGCGTCCCGCCAGCTAGGCAAACATCGCCGGCACAGGCCGGTCACCGCATCAGGAGCGCGTACAGCCGCAGGTTCCCTCGGCGAAGCGGAAGCGTTGTTGTCCGCCAAGATCCGAAGTTCTGAGGAGAACCAGGATGCGCACAGGCAATTTCTTACAACGTTTCATTTGTTTTTGTGCTGGTTTAGGGCTTACGGCGGCCGCTGAAACGCAGGGCTTGAGCGCTGGAAATCTGCCGCCGGCGCAGCCGGCCAGCGAATCACGGCAGCGCGCCGTCGTCGAAGAGCCTGCCCGGAGGTCCGGCTCGCTGTTTCAGGGCGAGCAGGGGAGGCAAAAAACGGAGATCTATTTCGACCGTGCGACGGGGATGGTCACCATGAAGATGCTCGTTCAGGATTCGAACGGGTATTTTATCCCGAACATCCGGCGCGATAATTTCGTCGTTTACGAGAACGGCGTCCGCCAGCAGAATGCCACGGTTGAGATTGAGCATGCTCCTGTTTCGATGGCCGTGCTGCTTGAATGGGGCGGCCGTTATCAGGCGTTAAACCGCGCACTGGGCGACCAGGTTCCGCGAGCAGCGCACCAGCTGCTGGACGAACTGGGGCGAGACGACAAGGTCGCCGTTTTCAGGTACGGCGACCGACTGGAGCGCTTGGCCGATTTCTCATCCGGCCGGGAAGCGCTGGATACGAGTTTCGTCAGCGTGGACAAGCCCGATTTTTCGGAATTGAACTTCTATGACGCTCTGATTTCGACCGTCGACTATATGAAGAAGGTCAGCGGGCGGAAGGCGATTCTTCTCATTTCCTCGGGCGTTGACACGTTCAGCAAAGCCCGCTATGAAGACGCCCTCGTGGCAGCGCGCGACGGCGGCACGCCAATATACGTCATCGACATCGCCCCGGCGTTACGCACGTCTGTGCAGCGCGCCTGGTCCGGCTCGGGGCCCTACGCGCGCATCGACTGGAACCGGGCTGAGGCCCAGCTTCAAGAAATCGCAAAGATTTCCGGCGGCCGCGTCTACGCGGTCGAGTCCACATTCGACTTGTCGGGCGTGTATGACGATCTCATGGAGAACCTTCGCGTCCGGTATGTAATCACCTATAAATCCAATCGCAGCGATCTGGGCGCGCCGCGGACGGTTCGAATCGAATTGGTTGATCCGTCAACCGGAGGACCTCTGGAGATCGTCGACGCGAATGGCAAGCCGGTGCGTTGGCAGCTGGTTTTTGAGAATACCTATACGCCGTCTTCAGCGGTCAGCCTGAGCCGCTCTCCGGAAGTGAAGCGCCGCGGCTGAGCGCCGAAGGGGCAAGCGTAATCGAAAGCGAAGGAGGAATTGGTATGGCTGATGTAAATGTCAAAAAGCAAAACAGTGATAAGGACGAAAAGGCGGTGCAAAAGCGATCGGATCGAGGTCTCTCCCGCCGCGGCTGGGATCCGTTCTCGTTCTCGCTGATGCCGTCCGATTTCTTCAACACGGATCCCTTCTCCTGGATGCGGCGATTCCACGAAGAAATGGACCGCACTTTCAGTCGCTTCTTCGGAAGGGAGCCGGAGACGGAATCGGCGCCCTGGTATCCGGCGATCGAAGTGGCTGAGCGCAACGGCCAGTTCCAGGTCCATGCCGAGCTGCCGGGCGTCAGGCCCGAAAATGTCAAAGTAGAGGTTACCGACAATGCGCTGATCCTCGAAGGCGAGCGGAAGTACGAGCATGAGGACCGGCAGGGCGGCGTGTACCGCAGCGAACGGCGTTACGGCCGCTTCTATCGCGAGATTCCGCTTCCAGAGGGGGCTAATGCCGACCAGGCAAAAGCGCAGTTTCGTGATGGAGTTCTCGAGGTAACGCTGCCCTTGCCGGAGCAGCACGGGAATCGCCGCACAATTCCGATCGAAACGGGGTCGAGCGCTCAGAAGTGAGCAGGACGGGCCGGCTGCCGGGCTGGCCCGCTCACACCGGCGGGTCTTGCCGCGCCGCGCGGGGACGCCAGGCCCGGCCCCGAAGGTCACTGCTCCAAATACGTGTACCCGTTCAGTCCGTCCTCATAGAAGCGCAGCAGCCGGCCTGATTCCTCGTACCCGATCCGGCCGTCCCGCAACGCGCTCTCGACATCGACGCGAAACTGCTCAAGCAGCGCGGGCGATCTGAACTGAACGTAATCCAGAACCTCGCGCACAGTGTCGCCGCGCACCACGGTGTTGAGGATGACCTCGCCTGAATCGCTCAGCGATACATGGACGGCGTTGGTATCGCCGAACAGGTTGTGCAGGTCGCCCAGGATCTCCTGATAGGCGCCCACCAGGAATGCCCCGAGAATGTACTGGCCGCCGTTGACCGGATGGAGCGGCAAAGTTCGCTTGACGTCGCGGCGATCAATGAACTGGTCGATCTTGCCGTCTGAGTCGCAAGAGATGTCGCCGAGAATGCCATGCCGGAACGGCTCCTCCTGCAGCCGATGAATCGGCATGATTGGAAAGAGCTGTTTCACGGCCCAGCTATCGGGCATGCTCTGGAATAGCGAGAAATTGCAGAAGTAAGTGTCCGACAAGAGGCTGTCGAGAGCTTCCAGCTCCTCGGGGTAGGGATCGAGGTCTTTAGCCATGCGCTGGATGCGGCGACAGATGGCCCAGTACAGATTTTCGGCCATGCTGCGCTGTTTAAGGGGCAGGTAGCCGAGGCTGAAGAGATTCAGCGCCGAATCGAGGGCCTGCTGCGCATCGTGGAAGGCCTCCAGCAGGTTCTTCGAGCTGAGCGATTTATAGGTCTCGAGAAGATCGAACAGCGGCTGCTCGGCGTCGTCTGGCAGTTCTGTCACATGCTCGTCCTCGCCAAAGCCGGTAACGCCGAGCACATTGAACACCAGCACGCTGTGGTATGCTGCGATGGCCCGTCCGCTCTCTGAGATGATCGTCGGATGTGGAACCTCCGCTTCATCGCAGACCTGCTGGATGTGATAGACAACGTCGTTGGCATACTCCTGGAGCGTGTAGTTGACGCTCGATTCGAAATCGGTCTGAGAGCCGTCGTAATCGATGCCCAGGCCGCCGCCGACATCCATATACTCGAGGCCGGCGCCCAGCCGCTTCAGCTCCACATACACGCGAATGGCCTCCGTGACGGCGCCCTTGATCTGACGGATGTTCGTAATCTGACTGCCGAGATGAAAGTGCAGCAACTGGAGGCAGTCCTCCATGCCTTCCGCCTTCAACTGATCCAATGCCCGGAGCGCCTCTGTAATGGTGAGCCCGAACTTGGATCGGTAGCCTCCGGATGATTTCCAGCGACCCGAACCGCGGCTGGCCAGCTTGGCGCGAAGCCCGATGACGGGACGCACCCCGATGCGCTGCGAATGTTTCAGAATCAGGTCCAGCTCGGTATACTTTTCGACAACCGGGATGATCTGGCGGCCGATCTTCTTGGCCAGCATGCAAAGCTCAATGTACTCGTCGTCCTTGAAGCCATTGCAAATGATTGGCGTTTGGTTGTCGGCGATGGCCATGACGGCCAGCAGCTCCGGCTTGGAGCCCGCCTCCAGGCCAAAACCGTAAGGGCGGCCGAACTGGAAAACTTCTTCGACAACTTGGCGCTGTTGGTTGACCTTGATGGGGTACACGCAGCAGTAGCCGCCCTTATATCCGTGATCCGCGATGGCCCCCTGGAACGCCTGGTGCAGTTCGCTGAGCCGGTGCTGTAGAATTTCCGCGAATCGAATCAGAATTGGCAAGGAAATGCCGCGGAGCTGCAGCTTCTCCACCAGCTCCATCAGATCGATGTAACGGTTTGGATCCTTCGTCGGGTGTACGAGCACATGGCCGTTATCGCCGACGGAAAAATAGCCCTTGCCCCAAGCCGCCACATCGTACAGCTCGGCTGCTTCGGCGGTAGTCCACCGCTCCGCCGGCTCGCGAACCGGCGGCGTTTCCATCAGTCTTAACGTCAACTCGCCTCGACCTCCTCAAATACAACTCACACTTCGGGCGTCAGATCCTGAAGGAAAAGATGCCCGCAGCTTCAGTGTCCTGCGAATTCTATGATCCCGCAACAGGAAATTTTGCCCGAGCGCGGGCGCGCAGCGGCCCGCTGCCCGCAAGCGGCGGCGCTCCCGGAATGAACAACCAGCCGCCGGCATGACGCGCGAGCTACCAATACAGGAACGTCTCCTCCTCGCAGATCAGCAGGACCGGCTTGCCGCCCGTAGAGATGGATACTGCGTGATCCACCACTTCCCTGGCGTCCGGCGTGGACAGGCAGGCGTTCAGCGCCTCCAGAGTGGAAAAATGCATCTCGGCAATGCGGTACGTCCGCGTCTCGCCTTGCGGCGAATTGATCACCTTGGTCGCCACCAAACGGTTCATGCCTTTCAACTTCTGCTCGCACATCGGTACATGGACGTTCTTGTACGCGTCCTCGAATGCTGCTTCGTCCTGCGGTCGCGGATAAATGACCACAATTTTGGCGCCGGCCATGGGTTTGTGCCAAATAGTATATCGGCATTCTGAAGGTCGCCGCCGCGGGCATTGCTGAGGAGTGAAGCCGGCTGTCTGTAAAAAAGCCCCAGAAATGCTGAATCGAGCGAGAGGTTGACATGCGTCTATTAACGAGATGCTGAGCCGCCGGAAAATCTTTAATTTTTCTGCCCCCGCGGACTGCTCTATTCCGCAACCGCGGGCGCGGGGCGGCGTCCCCGCGCTGCTTCTGTGTTTTGCGCTCCTCGGCGGCTGGGCTCGCGCGGAGGGCCAGCAGGCAGGTGGAAACGTCCAGGGTCCGCTTGAAGACTCGGCCTCCCAGCGCGAGCGGGCCGAAGAGGAGCTGAAGCAGGAGAAGCGCCAGCGCATTCTCGGCGTCATCCCGAATTTCAACACTTCATACATTCAGAATGCGGCGCCGCTTACGCCAGGCCAGAAGTTCCGGCTGGCGTTGCGGAGCGCCATCGATCCCTTCAGCTTCGTGGCGGCGGGGCTGGTGTCGGGTCTCGAGCAGGGGCAGGGCGCGTTTGCCGGTTACGGACAGGGCGCGCAGGGATACGCCAAGCGATTCGGAGCGGCATACGCGGACAGCTTCGACGGGACGATGCTCGGCAACGCCGTATTCCCTTCACTGCTGCATCAGGACCCGAGGTACTTTCGCGAAGGGGCAGGCACGGTGACGCACCGGCTCCTGTACGCCATGGCCAGCACCGTGAGAACGCGGAACGACAATGGCAGGTGGGCCCCCAACTTTTCGAACATCCTTGGCAACATTGCCGCGGGCGGCATCGCCAACGCGTATTATCCCGCTACCGATCGCGGCGCTGGATTGACGTTTCAGCGCGCGTTTACTGTCACCGCGGAGGGCGCGCTAGGATCGATCTTCGTCGAATTCTGGCCCGATATATCGAAAAAGCTGTTTGGCAAAAAGAGCGCCGATAAGTAACGGTCTGGGGGCGCTTGTGGCCGGGGCGCCGGCGTCATCAGCGCTCGAGCAGATACGCGCAGCTCTCCAGGCGCGTTTCTCCACCGTCATTCACAGAAAAGGCAGCCCCGCGGCGCTTGCCTTTCCACAGTGTCGCCGCGCCGTACGCCCCGTCCTTTCTCAAGGCGTAAAAGTTGAGATCGAACTTGGACAGCCGGTCGCGGTCGTCGTTGAAGTTGCGAATAACGCGCTTCAGCGCATCCAGGCAGGCCTCGCGCGGCCCCATGCCGTGGCGCATGTTTTCAACAATCGTGTGAGCGCCGGCGATGCGGATGTTTTCTTCGCCGCGACCAGTTGATCCGGCGGCGCCCACGTCCTGATCCACATACAGGCCCGCTCCGATGATGGGGGAATCGCCGACGCGGCCCGGAATTTTCCAGGCCAGTCCGCTGGTGGTGGTCACGCCCGACATCTCCCCCTTCGAGTTCAGCGCCAGGCAGTTGATGGTGCCGGTTGGCGGATGGACCGCCATTTCCCACGCCCATGCCAGCAACTCATCGTTCGCGTCAGGGAACTGACGCTTGAGTTCGGAGACTTTCGACTTCGGCGGCGCATCCAGGCCCTCGCCCCAATTATTGTGACCGGAGGCATCGCGCAGCGATTGTTTCCATACCAGCCACGCCAGCCGCGACTTCTCCGTCAGCAGATCCTCATCTTTGTATCCCCAGGCGCGCGCGAAACGAAGCGCCCCGTCGCCGACCAGCATGATATGGTCGGTTTTCTCCATGACCAGCTTGGCGATTTTGGATGGGGTCTTGATATTCCGAATGGATGCGACGGCGCCGCAGCGTCGTGTGGGCCCATGCATCACGCACGCGTCCAGTTCCACAATCCCTTCTTCGTTTGGCAGGCCGCCGTATCCGACGGAGTTGTCGTCGGGATCTTCCTCGACAATATTCACGCCGGCGACCACCGCGTCCAGCGTGTCGGCTCCGGACTTCAGCATCTGCATGGCCTTGGTGCAGGCGCGCACGCCATTGGCGCTTGATATGACGACGTTTTTCGGTGCGGCGCCCTGGGCCATCCCGGCGCCTGCCGCACCGGCGAGCCCGGCGGCGCCAGCCATCCACTCGCGTCTGTTGAGCATAGTTCCTCGCTTGTCTCAATTTACGTTAGATTTGCATCCGTCCGGAACGCGCGATTCGTGTCTCCCCGGCCCTGTTGTCGCGGGTGGACGGCGGGACGCTTTTCACCGCGCCCGGGCGGTCGAGATGCCATTGGCCTTGCGAACGCCGGCGGTCCGCCTGTAACAGCCATCTCGGCGCGCGACATCTGGTCGGGCGGACCTCCCCGGAGCAGCGGCGACCGGGAGGAGCGCTTATGTGGACGGCGCGGATGCTCGGGTTAATTGCTCACTACAACGCTCACGGTTGGCGAGCCGGGCGCCGGAAGCAGCGTGGAATTGCCGCGCCCGTCGGTCACGATTACCTGAATGACATGCGGGCCGTTGGACAGCTTGGCGGTGTCAAAATCAATCGCGAAGCCGATGTTGGGACACGCCGTCACATTGGACAAAGCGGCGCACGCGCTTTCGTCCGGCTGGCCATAGGGGATGTTTCCGTAGCTCTCGCCGTCAATCACCAGCAGGACGCCGCGGATGGTCGATCCCGGCGAATACGCATAGCCAGAGACTCGAACAACCCCCGTCAGGCGCTCGCCGCCTCTGGGCGCGGTAAGAGCTCCGACGGGCGCCTGGTAAGGCCCGTTATTGACGGTAAACGCGACAGGCGCATCAGGAATCAGCGTGTACCTGCCGGCTTCATCCAGCACGCGGACCTGCACAAAATGACTGCCATCCGTTATCGGCGGAAGCGCCGTGCGCGTGTTCAGGTTGAGCGCGAATCCTGGCGCCGGACAGTTCGGCGGCTTCGGCGACAACGGACCGCAGATGTCATCGCGCCGCAGGTTGTACGAGGTTGGGCCGTAGGAAATGCCGTCGATCAGCGTGTCGACCGACAGAATCCGGAGCGTATCGGAGATGGCATAGCCGCGGATGGCAACCGCGCCGCTGACCTCTGCTCCGGCGGCGGGCGCATCGATGGCGCCGTAAGGGAGCCCGGCGCGGCCGTCGTTCATTCTGAAGCTCACCGCGTCGCTGTCCGTGAATCCCCCGCGGGAATTGGTCGTCCGCAAGCGAACCGAGTGCGGTCCGGGTTTGAATCCCCGTCCTGCGAGATCGACTGTGAGCTGATATCCCGCGCAGAATTTCGCGTCTTTGCGCTGTGAGCACGCGTCAGAGCGCGGGATTGACGGCGCTGCCGTCCCGACCGCTTTTCCGTCAATCAGGACATCGACCCGGGTCACCGGTGACCATCTGTCGTAAGCGACGCCTTTCACGGTGAGCACATCCCGGACATCGTCGGCCTCGGAGGGCGATTCCACAGTGGCGACCGGTTCGCTGCTTGCCCCAAATGGCGGATCGAAGCGGAGCGAGCGTGCGTTCGTATACGAGGACAAGGCGATATTCAGCGCGATGGTATCGCGGCCCGGCGATAGGCCGACGGTCGGTCCAGGCGAGCATCCCGGGAACGTCAGCGCCGAGGCAAGCTCGGCGTTGCCGCTTCCGTATTGGAACAGGATGGAGCCGTCGTCATACAGGGTTGCGGCAACGTTCACAGGACTGCCGGGAACAGCGCCTGCAAATCGCGTGAACGTTTCGCCCGCCCAACGGAAGGCGACGGCATTGGGCGCCGGACGGCTCACGTACACGCCTTCGCGCGGTTGCGCGCCGCCAGCGGACGTCATATTCACCCATAGCGGGGCAATGGCGGTGGCCGAAGCGAGCGCGATCGCATCGAGACAATCTGAGATGGCGTAGCGGGCGCCGTATCCCGAATCGCGAAAGAAAAGGGCGCCATTCTCGTCGACGATGACAGATCGATATCTGCCGTCATAGAACGGAAACTCGAACGGAAGATCTACGCGCTTGTAGCCGAGCGACATGTCCAGAGCCGATTCATTCGAGAAGGAAAACGGAACGTTATCGGCGCTGACTACGTATTGCGGATGGGCCTGAATGGTGGCCTGCATCTGGGCGGCCCCGCCGGGAGCGTCGTAGTCGGTGTAGTAAACGGAAATGTAGTCAGCCGACATGAGCTGTAGGACTCCATTCTGCTGCGTAACCGCGGCGGACGAGCTGGTTGGCAGCAGGCCAACGTAAATCGATCCCGTCTTCTTGAGCTCCACGTCTTCGAGATCGCCCGCGCCGCTGGTGACCTGAACGCGAACCGACGGCTGGGTGTAGTTGGAGTCTTGAACAATGATCCGAACCGGCTCGCCGAAGGTGGCGGTGTCATCGTAGAAGGCGACTCTGCCCTTCTCAGAGGGCAGGTCGTAAGACGCCTTGACGTGAACGGTGTCGGGGTCGGCCGACCATGCCAGCGCGCCCAGGCCGCGCTTGGCGAAGGCGGCCCAGATCTGCGCCTGGCTTTGACCTTTGAAATCCACGCGGTCGGCGAGCAGAATCGCATCTCGCATGTCGACCATGGAGGAGCGCGGCGGCGCCAATTTCATACCGTCCAGCACGAGCATGCGCCCGCGGCGGCGGCCCTCCTTGTCTCCGAACTGCCGGATCAGGCTGGCGCGCATTTCCCACAGCGCTTCCATCCAGATTTCGCCATCGGCGTGCACCTCGGGGAAGGGAATTACCTGGCCGAGGTTCGAAAATGTCAACGGGTTGACGTCGGTGTTCGTCGAGTATGGCCGGGTGCGGACATCGCCCTGTCCCCAGCTTTGATCAAAGTACTCGGCCACGGCATATACGCCGTCGGCCGGAGCGTTGTCGGGGAGCGTGTATTCGAGCGCAAAAAAATCGCTCCAGGCCTCGCCCATGGCGGCTGTCTGGAATGTGTCGTACCCGTCCGGCAGCAGGCGGGAACTGACGCCATGCGTATACTCGTGAATGATCACGTAGGCATCCAGTGCGCCGTCGGTAATGAAGGAGCCGCGGCCGCCATCGCTGATAAACATGGCCACCATCGCCGGGGCGCCATCGATGTCGTCCTGTTCCGTAAAGAAAGCGTTCAGCCGCTGGGCGCGATTGGGGGCCGCCGCGCCGAAGTGCGAATAGGCGTACATTGGATCGCCTTCGACGCCGCCCCGGCCGAAGTTGAGGGCCTGGAAAGCTCCGGCGGCCTCCGTGAATCCAGCGGCATAGTGAAGATCGTGCGCGCGGTTGATCCAATAGAAGAGGTTGGTCGTGACGGCGTCCCGGAAGGAGAGCGGATTGGGCGCGCCGGGTCCGAGTTGGAGCGGAAAGCTGAAGTTATTGTCCACGGCTTTGGCGGTCTCCGGAGTCGTCAGAAACAGCGTTCCGAGCAGATTTTGTCCGGCGATGACGTTGTTGCCCGCGGTCTCGCCGGCGGTGACCCAGCCGCGCGGCGATGCAACAGGGTCGCCGGCGAAGGGCTGCATGGTCCGATCGACGACAGGCGGAGCGGCTGTTGGCAGCACGCCGGGTTTCGGGTCGGGCTGAGGGCTTCCCTGATCGAAGACCAAGCCTCGAGGGTTGCCGGGCGAGTCGAAATAAGTGCGCGGACGGCGAGCGACGACCTGCTGGGTATCGCTGTCAACAATTGCGGCATAGCGCGTGACCCCGTCCTCCGCAACCACGTCGAACAGCCAGCCTGGCCGCAGCGCGCCGCGAACGGCATACCAGACCAGGCGCCCTTCAACGTCGTCGGCCAAGTCGTTGCCAGCGGCGAAGCGAATTCCGTTTCTCCTGCGGGCCGGCGTGCGGCTCTCAAAGGGCGCAAAGCGGGCGGCTGCTTTTGGATTCACGGCGCGTATAGCGGCGCGTACGGCGGTGAAGGCGGAAGCAAGGCCGGGAAGGGCGGTCGCGGGCGCCGGATACAGATCGCCCCCGGCGTTCAGGACGCGCCCTTGGGAATCAATATTGACGGACCAGGCGGCGTTGTACACGTCAACTCCCTGGAATTGTTGCCGGTAAACGACATGCGTGACGCCGTTATGCTGGTCCGTGTATTCCTTGGCTACATATAAGCCGCCGAGGTCGGCGGGATTCAAGCCGAGATCTGAAGCGGCGCTTTTCACAAAATCCAACGCGATTTCGCGCGCCGGCCGCGAGCTGGAAGCGGTCAGGGGCGCCCGGTCTCCCATGAGATGGCGGTGCGGCCACCGCTCTTGGGCGCCGGCCAGAACAGATAACACAAGACCTGTCAACGCAATTTTGCGCATAAAAAATTGGTAGTGGAAACAGTTCGTCCAGAATATCAGACCCCAGGTTTGGGAGCCTGGAATCGCCCGTGTTGCCTGGTTATGCCGGCGAAATGATCTTATGCGCGGCGGACGACGAAATATGGCTGGTTGGCCTGATTGGCGTCAAACCCGGGGTATAGCGAAGCTGCGCCGTTGCTGAATTTCACCGCAAAATAATACTGGAGCGGATACGGCGAGTCTGTATAAGGACCGGGAATTACGGCCCGGTGGCGCTTGTCCCGAGCCTCCATATCGAGTGTCTGAAATCGTTCGGCATGGTTTACGTGGCGATAATGCAGACGTGCCGAAGCAGGCTGCTGCGATTCCAGTGAAAATTCGATTTGGAGCGGCTGTCCCGGATGGAATCGCGCAGGCGGCGTATGCCGGACTGAAAGCGACGGGCGGATCGGACGCCCCAGCGCTGCGCGAATCGCCGCGCGAGCCCGGTCCTGCGGCGCTGCGCCGGATGGCGTCTGTTCGAGTCGTTTGGCCATATCCGCGATGTCCTGATCTATGGCGGGCAAACGGTCGAGCCAATGACCGCGCAGCCAAGGGTGCTCGCCGACGGTGATGTCGGGCTGATAGATCTTGGCCCGAGTCGCGAGATCCGCCCAGGCGGCGCGCGCGCGCCGGTAGGCGTTGAGGGCTTCGGTGAGCGCAGAGCGATCGCCGGTGCGCTCGAAAATTCCGTACAGCACGCCGGCCCTCAGCTTCGCGGCAAAGAACCGGCCCAAACCGGCTTGGATCGCGATATCGGCGGCGATCCTGCGGTACTCGGGGCCAGTTCCATCAGAAGCGCGCTTCTCCGCCGCAGCCAGATGCCGCGCCGCGGCGTCCGCATAGTCCTCCAGCCATTGCGCGACCTCTACCGGCGAATATTTCCCGCTTGGTTCGCCGGCGAGCAGTTCGCCTGCAAAGTCGTTGACGCGCAAGAACAGTTGGGGGTCAAAGGGACTTACGTTGCCAAAAATTTTGGGCGCGGGCGTGTCGGCGTATGGATTCGCGCGTCCGGCGTCGACGATTGGCTGGTTCGTATACATCTCGGGCCAGTAGGTATTGTTTGCGGCCGAGGCGCCGTGAGCGGTAGTGATAATCGGCAGAATGCGACTGGCGTTTGAGAGCGCGCTTTCGATATCGGAGGCGCGGGATCCGAGGTGGCGGCGCAGGTGCCGCCGCCAAGCGTCGGGTCCGGCGCCTGGATTGTAGAGTAGGCGTCCCCACACGCGCAGGCTGTAGCGGTATTTTTCCCAGTCCCAGCGCGGCCGGAGAGACGCATCGGCATAGGCGCAGCGATCTCCTGCAATGCCAGAGCCGCGCCGCCCTTTGAACGACAGCGGCTCCATGATGTCGACGCCGTCGGCGCCGCAGAAGCCGAAGGCCCGCGAATGGGCCGCGCCGGTAATCGGATCGCCCCACAACAGCAGCCGCTGCGTTCCCGGCCAGATGCGAAACAGAACGCCCCAGCGCCGGTCTTCGCGCAACAGGTCGCCGTAGCCGTAGCGCAGAAAGCTGCGCGACCCGGCGCTCAGCTTCATCAGGCTCGACGGCTTACGGTCCGGTCTGGGGCGTTCGAGTTCGCGGATATCGGCCTGATGGTAGGACATGCCCATGTGCTCGGCCCAATACTTCGGAGAAACTGTCACCGGCATGCCTGTCGCCAGCGCGACCTCGAGCATCTTCTCATCCATGCCCTTGGCATGCATGTCGATCTCAACCTTGCGCCCGCTGCGGACCACGCCCTCGAAGACTGTTCGCCAGAACTCGTAACTGCCTTCCTCGACGCCGCTTTCGCCATGAATCCGGAAGGTCACGCCGCTGATGGCGGGGCATGCCTTGAGCAACGCGGTGAGGGCGTCGCGGCAGTACGGGCCATGCGTTTCCGGCGTCAGCCCCGCAATGGTGTAATTCGCGTTCGGACTGTTGATCCACTGGTAGGCATGCATCCAGACGCCCAGCTGAAAATGGAGCCCGCGCGTCGCCGCCTCGTCGCTGATAAACTTCAACATTTCGAGATTGCGATCGCGTTCGGCGTCGGGCAATTGAGTCACGCGCACGCTGTATCCCGGCGCGTCGATCAGAAATGGATATGGGAACAGGAAGTAGGCGTCCGTGACGTTCCGGACAAAATCATAGCCGATGCCGAGACTCAGGCTGAAGCGGTTGAACCGCTGCGTGGCCAGGTGCGTCAAGTATTGCAGCCACATCGCGCGGTCGTTGTACCAGGGCTTGTCCTCTACATCGCTGGTGAACAGCCGGTTGACGCCGCGGATCGAGTTTGCAGGCTGTTCGGCGACCGGTTTGGCGATGTGCAAAGCCGAAAGCGGATCTTCGTCATGCTGCACGCGATCGGCGAGCTCAAGGAGGGCGTAGACAAGGCCAGCCGCATCGCTTCCGCACGCGAGCGCAACAGGCTCTCCGTTCGACGCGCCCTGCGCAAGCGCGAGCGCTTCGGGCGCCGAGGGGATGTGTTCACCTCGGGACCGCAGGATGCGGACTGCGGTTTCCGAAGCCGCGCCTGCGGCAAGCACGATCAGCGCTCCGGACGGGGCCTGGGAAACGCGTTCGCCGCGGTGCACTGTAACCCCGCGGGTTTTGAGCGATTTCTCAAGCTCATCGGCGGCCCAGCGCGACGGTTTGGCGGAGGCGACGGCGTCGCCTGGATCGATGATGATGGAGACGCGCCGCGCGTCCGCCGCGAAGGCATGCGCCGCAGGTATTCCGAGCGCTGCGGCGGAGCTTGTCGTCCTCAGGAAGCGGCGGCGAGTGAAAGTTCTTGTATCCATAGCACTCCTGTTCAGACCTGCCGGACGACGAAATAGGGCTGGTTGGAAAGCTCGGCATTGAAACCTGGGTGGAGAGCCGCCGATTCCGAGCCGTCGCGAAGCTCGAAGTAATATTCGAGCGGGTATCGCGATTGCGTGTAGTCGCCGGGTATCTCCGCGCGGAAGAGGCGGTCGCGTACCTCCATGGGGGTCTGGCGCCAGCGCTCCGCCTGGTTCACATGCCGGTAGTGGAGCTGAGCAGAACGGGCATTGCCTTTCTCCACCGCCAGTTCAACTCGTAACGGCTCACCGGGCCGGAAACGCGCCGCCGGAGTATGACGGCAGGCGATGACGGGATGTTGCGGCCGGGCCAGCACGGCGGCGATGGCTTTGCGGACGCGTTCAGGTGGGTGCGTTTCGGCGCCTTGATGCGGCTGGTGGAGGCGCTTTTCCATATCGCCGATGTCGTCATCGATCGCCGGCAGACGGTCCAGCCACGAGCCTCGCAGATGGGGCGTCATGCCATAGGTGATATCGGCTGTATAGACGCTTTTGGCCGTCGCGGCTATTTCGGCCCATGCCGCCCGCGCGGAGCGGTACATCTTGATGGCCTGCTCGAGCGCTGTGCGGTCGCCGGTGCGATCGTACAGCGCCCACAACGTTGCAGCGCGGAACTTGAGCGCGAAGAAGCGGCCGAGTCCCGCCTGGATCTGCGCGTCCGCGGCGATTCTCCGGAACTCGGCGCCGCGATTCGAGGCGGATTGCATCTCTCTTACGTGGCGCGCGGCGGCGGCGGAAAAGTCGTCCAGCCACTGGGCGACATCGAGCGGCGAATATTTGGCGGCCAGCTCGCCCGCGAGGAGTCCCGCCGCAAGCTCGTCCACGGTCGAAAACAATTGCGGATCGAACGGACTGACCGTGCCGAACCGGTGCGGGGCGGGTGTGTCGCGATACGGGTGTTTTCGCTCGGGATCTACGACCGGCATGTTGGTATAGATCTCCGGCCAATAAGTATTATTAGACCCGGAGACCCCGTGAGCCGTGGTGACGAGCGGCAGAATGCGGCTGGCGTTCGCAAGCGCGGCTTCGGCGGCCTCGGCGGCGCTGGCGACCGTATGGCGCAGATGCCGGCGCCATCCGTCGGGATCGGCCTCAGGGTTGTAAATCGACCGGCCCCACACGCGATATTGATACAGATATTTTTCCCAATCGTATTTGGGCGTAAGGGACGCGTCCGCGTATGCGCAGCGCCCGCCCGGAAGTCCGGAGCCCATTCTGCCTTTGAACGAAAGAGGCTCGCACAGCTCGACCCCTTGCGTCCCGCAGAAATGCGAATAACGTCCGTAGCCCGCGGCCTGGGCGGGATCGCCCCACAGCAGAAAACGCTGCGTCCCCGGCCAGATGCGGTGCAGGATGCCGTAGGTGCGATTCTCAGTCAGCAAATCACCCCAGCCGTAGCGGAGAAAGCTGCGGGATCCGGCGCTCAGCGTGAACGGGCCTTCGAGCTTGCGCTCGCGCGGCATTTCCAGCTCGCGAATGGCCGCCTGATGATAGGGCAGGCCCATGTGCTCGGCCCAATATTTCGGCGAGATGCTGACCGGCATGCCAGTAGCCTGGGCCACTTCGATCATTTTCTGATCCATGCCCTTGGCGTGCATGTCGATGCCGACCTTGCGCCCGCTGCGGACGATGCCTTGAAACAGAGTCTCCCAGAACTGGTAATTGCCTTCCGGCACGCCGGATTCGCCGTGCACGCGAAAAGTGACGCCGCTGATAGCCGGACAAGCTTTGAGCAACGCGAGCAGCGCATCGCGGCAATATGACGCGTGCGTTTCCGCGGTGAGGCCGAGGATAGAGGCGTTCGCGTTGGGACTGTCCACCCACTGATACGCATGGGTCCACAAGCCCAGTTGGAACTGAAGTCCGCGCGCGACAGTTTCTTCACTGATGAAGCGAAGCGTCTCCAGATTGCGATCGCGCTCGGAATCCGGCAGGTTGGATACGCGCACGTTGTAGCCCGGCACGGACAGCAGATAGGGGTAAGCGAAGTAGAGGTAAACGTCGCGGACATTCCGCGGAAAGTTATATCCGAGACCGAAGTTCAGACAGAAGCGGTTGAAGCGGTGCGCGGCGAGCATCGACAGGTAAGCGCGCCATCCCTGGCGATCGTAAAACCAGGATTTGTCCTCGACATCGCTTTCAAAGTATTTGGCGATGCTGCGGATCTCGTTGGCGGGTTGTTCGATGACTGGCTTTTCAATACGGAGCGCGGTCTCCGGACTCGCCGCGTGCTGGACGCGATCGGCCATTTCGAGAGCGGCGTACACGAGACCGCGCGCGTCGCCCCCCGCCAGGATTAGCGCCGGCTTGCCGGACACAGAGCCCGGCGCCAGCGCGAGGAGTTCAGGCGACGGAGGAGCCGGCGGCTTCACCGCCGCGAGTACGCGCTGAGCGACCGGGCTCCATGCGCCCGTAAGGATGACGCACAGGTCGCCCGCTCGCGCTTGTTCGAGCGCGGGCGGCAGGTTTACGACCATTCCTCGCGCCTCGAGCGCTCTGCGCAGTTCGCCCGCGGCCCACTTCGCAGGACCCGTGGAGGCGATGGGGTCTGAGGAATCGATAACCAGGGCGACGCTGCGGGTCGCCGCCGATGAGCGGACCAGGCTGGCGCCGGCCGCCGCCCCGCTCTGTATCAGGAATTCACGCCGATTCATTTCTCCCCCCTGGCTAAAAACTCAGCCGCGCATTGAGCTGGGCCACGCGTGCGCCCCTGGTATTCGTGAACCGGCCGAACGACGCATTCAGCACATCGCCGGAAAACGAGCTCAGGTTGGTGTGGTTAAACGCGTTGAACGCGTCCATGCGGATCTGAAGCTGCACTCGCTCCGTTACCCGAAAGTTTTTGCCGACCGAGAGATCGGTGTTCCAGTAGCCGGGACCGCGAACCGCGCCGCGCCCCAGCGTGCCCGGACGAATGGGCAGGCCGGACGCCTGGCTGATCGGAACCGCTGCAAATGCAGCCTTATTCAGGTATTGCAGCGTCTGGGTGTAGTTATTGTTGACGGGCGGACCAATGATGTCGGGACGGCTGGTGTTTTCGGAGGTGCCTTCCGTGATGATCAGCGGCATGCCCGTAGCCGCGGTAAAAATGCCGGAAACCTGCCAGTCTCCGAACGCCTGCCGGACCAAGGCGTTGCTCAGCGACTTCAGGGAGGGTAAGACATAAACCCAGTCTGCCGCGAAGTAGTGGGTTATGTCGCCGTCAGCCGGACCCCATTCCGGACGCAGATTGAAGAAGTTTTGCGCCCGAACATTGGCGTCATTCTGATAATACGCGCCGATGTCGCCGTTGTCGGTGGACAGTTGCTTGCCCCACGTATAGCGGAGGGCGAAGGTCAGATTGCGCGAAAAGCGCTGGCGCAGCGAGGTCTGCCATGAGTGATACCAGGATGTCTGCGAATTGTCGACATAGTAGCCTTGCGTGATGTTGGGATTGGGGCGAATTCCGGTGACCCGGTCCGGAAGGTTGTAGGTCCGGTTCATCGGGAACTTGACGCCGCGGTTGCCGACGTAAGCCGTTTCCAGCACGAGTGACGATGTAACGGCGCGCTGAATTCCGAAGTATGAGACGCCCGCGTAGGGCATTTGCAAATTCGGATTGAAAACCATGGTGGGCTGGACCTGCCGCCGGGCCTCAAGAATTGGAGCTACGGTGTCGTTATACAGCGGGAAATGGAGATTATTATCGATGCCTTCCTGCCGGCTTAGGATGGCGCGGAACGGCAGGTACTTGGCGCCAACTGCTCCACTGAAGATCCCCAAAGCGACGGGGCTGAACATCACGCCATAGCCGCCGCGAAGGGTGGTCGTTCCTTTGCCGGTTACATCGTAACTGAAGCCGAAGCGCGGCGCGAGGTTAACCCAGCCATCGGAGTTATAAGGGTCATCCGGATTTCGGACCGGTCCGAAATGGAACTGGTTGTCGAGCAGACCGTCCAGGTTGTACAGGCCATAATCCTGTACGCTGACGTTGGAATGCGCGACGTACTTGGAGTAGAAGTCGTAGCGCAGGCCGAAGTTCAGGGCGAATTTGCTGGTAGCGCGCCAGTTGTCCTGTACGAACGCGCCGATGACGTAATTGCTGCCGTTGTAGTCGCCGTTGCCGAACGTGAAGTTCATCGAACTTGGAGTGTTAGCGAGCAAATCCGTTTTATTGCTGTAATTGACGGTGACATTCTGCGGATTTGTCCGGAACACGCCGTTGTGCATATAGATTCCGCCGAATTTTAGGCTGTGCCTGCCCATAAACTTCGCAAACTTCTCCTCCAGGCTCCAGGTGCGACCGGCTTCCAGCCAGAGTTCTGCGCCCGGAGTGGAGAAGGCGGTGTAGGCAAGCTGGGGCAACCTTCCGCCGTAGGGCAGCGTTTCCGGTATGCCCTGGAGGAAATAGGCATCGGTCCGGTCCATATCGTTCAGGTTGTAGCCGAAGCGCGTTTCGGAGGTCCAGGCGGCGCGCCCGGCGACAAAGCTTGCCGTGCCGCGTTCGGTGTAGCCGTGATAGACCTGATCGTTCGAGCGATTGAGAAAAATGCGCGGCGTGGTCAGGTCCGGGCGGCCGTGTGAGTAAGTCAGGGCGAGGTTGCTCGAGTTGGTCAGCCGGATGTCGCTCTTTACGTCGACGTGGTTATCGTGCGCCGTCTGCGAGCGGCCGGCGATGTACAGAGCCGTGTCCGCGCCGGGCGCATAGCCTTGGTTCGGCAGCGGCACAACCTCGAGCGGCTTCGCGTATACGGGGACTGCGGCGATGAGCTGCTGCCGAAACTCCGGCGTCGGCACGGCGCCGCTGACCACTTGCGTGATCGCTTGCCGGTAGCCTTCGTAGTCGCCGAAGATGAAGATGCGGTCGTGTTTGATAGGACCGCCAATCGATCCGCCAAACTGATTGAACACTGCGTTCGGCTTGGTGGACAGGAACTGGAGCCGCGAGTTCAGATTGTCGGCTTGAAAATTTTCGAACGCGCTGCCGCGCCAGGAATTCGTTCCAGACTTCGTGACGATATTCACGTTGCCGCCGAGCGCCTGACCGTACTCGGCGGGCAGAATGCCCTTGGTTGTTTCTAACTGCTGGACGGCTTCGAGGCTGACCAGATTGATCTGCTCGAAGTTGCCGCGCATCGACATCGTACGGCTTTCCGGGTCGGCGGTGGCGCTGGTGCCATCCACTGTAAAGAGCGTTCCCGTCTTGCCAGCGCCATTGAGGCGGACGAATCCAGCCCCGGCGCTGACTCCGGTGCCGAGTCCCACCAGATTGCCGATGTTCCGCTTGGACAAGGGCAGCTCGGCGGCCTCGCGCTGGGAGATGTCCTGCGACTGCTCGGCCGAAACCGCATTGACCAGCGGCGCGGCGCCTTCGACCGAGACGGTTTCGTTGACGGCGCCCAGTTCCAGCGTGAACGTCCGCTGGAGATTGCGCGCAGCCTGAAGGTCAATATCGCTGGTGGCCAGAGTCTTGAATCCTTCGGCTTCGATCCTCAGCCGGTAGGTTCCGACTCGCAGAAAATCAAATACAAACGCGCCGTCCGGTCCCGTCGTCTTCGAGACCACCGCGCCGGTGCCCTGGTTCGTCAGCGAAACCTTCGCGCCGGCGACCACAGCGCCGGACGGATCGGTAACAGTTCCATAGAAGGCGGCGGTCGTAACCTGCGCCTGAATGGGAAAGAACAGCGCAGCAGCCATGGCAAATCCCGCGAGTTGGGCGGCTGCTTTACAGCGCGACTTGGCGAGCATCTTACACCCCCCTGGGGAAACTTGACATCTTTCGAACTTCAACATGCATCGCGCGCCAGTGGGGAGCGCGCGCAAGCGCTTTCAGGCTACGGTATCGAATTTTGGGCCGGGCGGCAAACCTTGTCTTGCGCGCCGGAGCGCGTGGGTGTATCGTCTGAAGAAACCGATTCAGGAGTTTTCAATGCTTCGCTATGGATCTTCTGTCCCTGCAGCGGTCGCTATGCTTGTCGGCCTGTGTTCGCAAGCAGCATGGGCGCAGGCGGGATCGGGTGTTGTGAAGGGAACAGTGACGGATGCTTCGGGCTCAGTGGTCCCGCGATCAAAGGTGCGGTTGATCAATCAGGACACGAATATTGCGCGACAGGACGCGACGTCGGCGGAGGGAATCTACTATTTCGGCCAGATTCCGCCGGGACCGTACACGCTCGAAGTCGAGCAGGCCGGCTTTGAGAAGTGGGTGACGAGCTTCGTCCTTCAGGTCGGGCAGACTATGGTGATCGACCCCAAGCTGAACGTGGGCAGCGTCACAAACACGGTGACGGTGACGGGCGCCGCGCCGGTGATTACGACTGAGGGCATGCAGGTCGCCGACGTGAAGGATGCGTTGCGCATTCACCAGCTTCCGCTCAACGGGCGCCAGGTCAGCAATCTGTTCAACCTCACGCCCGGCGTGGAAGGCGGCGGCGCTCCGCGAGTTAACGGCTTGAAGGTCGGTTCGGCTGAGATTGTGCAAGACGGAATCACGCTGGTGGACCGTTTTGGAGGAGGCATTCAGCGTGTGCAACCCGGTCTCGATACCGTGCAGGAGTTTCGCATCGAGACCAGCGGATCCAATGCCAGATATCCCCGGCCAGCGACGGTCACGCTGGTAACCAAGAGCGGAACAAATCAGCTCCACGGCGCCCTGTTTGAAACCTTTCGCAACAATGCGGGCGGACTGCGGGCTCGCACCCGCCAGGACGGCAACACGCCCGCCAAGCTCATTCGCAATGAATTTGGCGCATCTGCGGGCGGTCCCGTCGTTCTGCCGCAGCTTTATAAGGGTATAAACCGCACCTTCTGGTTCTTCTCCTACGAAGGATTGCGGCAGCGTGAACAGACGTTTGACGAGGATTACGTGCCCACGCCGGCGATGTTCCAGGGAAATTTCAGCGGCATTTTCGATAACAACGGCGTGCAGACGCATATTTTCGACCCGTTGACGACAAATGCGAGCGGCGTCCGGCAGCAGTTCCCGGGGGACATCATTCCGAAAGACCGGCTGAGCTCGTTTATCGGAACGATGCAATCGATTACACATCCGCCTACAAATCCGACCAATCCGTTCCAGGGCCCGAACCTCGACGTGTTCTACCCGTTGAACACCAATACGGATACCTTGACGGCGAAAGGCGACCATCGCTTTTCGGACAGCGACAACATCTCGATTCGCTTCACGCGCAGCCGCTTTACCCGCGTTCAGAAAGGAGGCCGGTTCGGCTCGCCGGCCGAAGGCTTGGCGAACGGTTTCGGCTCGGGCTTGAATGATACGTACGTGTATTCAGGCACGCTGAACGAGACGCACCTTTTCACGCCGAATTTCTTCAACGAAGCCCTGATCGCCGTAAATCGCAACCCCAATCATCAAGGGACGCTGGCGGATTTTACTAACTGGGCGCAACAGCTCGGATTGCCCAATCCGTTCGGCGTGACGGGGTGGCCGACCATCACCGCCGGTTCCTTCCCTGGCAATAATTGGGACGCAGACAATTCAAAAGACCAGAACCTGACGGCGTACCACGTCGAAGACAACATGACCTGGATCAAGGGCAGGCACTCATTCCAGTTCGGAGGGCGAATCCGGCGCGAAAACAACAACGTTCGCGAATTGCAGCAGGCGCAAGGTTCGCATGACTTCGGCGAAGCCTGGACCGCACAATATGATCCGTCATCTGATCAGGCGCTGCCGTTCACGGGCATTGGCGTCGCATCCATGGCGCTGGGTCTGCCGACATTCTTATCCAACCAGTTCAATCGGGGATACTTCTACTTTCAGCAATACGAAGTGGGACTGTATGCGCACGACAGTTGGAAGGCGACTTCGCGCCTTACGCTGGAACTCGGCCTGCGATGGGACAAGTGGACGCCTTACAAAGAGAAGTTCAACCGGCTGGTAACGGTCGACCTGCGGAACTGGATGAATCAGTTCCAGGTGGTTTCGCCGGACAATACGACGCTGGAAAGCATGCCGAATATTCCGCCCAGCGTGCTGGCGTCCTGGGCCGCGCGCGGGTTGACGTGGACTACGGCGGACAAAGCGGGATTGCCGAGCCATTTGGTTCCCAGCCCCAACAACGACTTTGGTCCGCGATTGGGCGTCGCGTACCGTCTGGACGATAAGACATCCATCCGCGCCGGCTACGGCGTGTATTACTGGACGCTGCCTCTCTCCCAGATCCTGCAGACATCGCGCACCAACCCGCCGCTGAATCTGCGCTACACCAATCCGCTTGGCACGCTGGACGGCACGGCGACCTTCGCCGTCCGCTCCGCGCCTCAGCCGGATTACTACATTGGCCGCGCCCGCGTGGATACGAACG
Organism: Bryobacteraceae bacterium; assembly: GCA_035652975.1. Classification (GTDB taxonomy): domain Bacteria; phylum Acidobacteriota; class Terriglobia; order Bryobacterales; family Bryobacteraceae; genus TMP-7. The sequence goes on from DASRCT010000101.1 coordinate 114,544, forward strand.
GCGTCATCAATATTCCGCCGACCAGCGCGCAAGCGGCATTCCCGTACGATTTCCGCAACTGGAACGACACGAAGGCCCAGGAGTGGCACTTCACCATCGAGCGGCAGGTGATGCGCAACACGGCGCTGCGGCTCAGCTACATTGGCGATCGCGGCTCCAACCTCGAGCAGCGCTATGCGCTCAACAATCAGGAGGCGCAATACAACTATGAGATCCGCACCGGCCAGGCGCCGCCGGCAAACCGCGATTTTACGCGCGTCAACCCCAACTGGAGCTTCGGCAACGGCGTGCTCGCAAAGAACGGCTACTCGAATACGCATAGCGTACAGGCGCAGATCGAACGGCGTTACTCAGCCGGACTGGCATTCCAGGTGTTCTATACGTTCACCCGGTCATTGACCACCACCGATGCCGGAGCCGCAACCAGCGGAAATGGCAGTATCAACGACACCGGCGGTGTCCCGCTTGTACCCGAGAATATACAGATCCTGGGCGAGCCGAACCTCAGCTACGACCAGCGGCTGCGGCTGGGGTATTACAACTCCACTGCGATCCCGCCGCATCGCGTGGTGTGGAACGGCATCTACGACCTGCCGTTCGGAAGAGGCAAGAAGTTTGGGGCGAACGTTTCGCGGCTGACGGACGCGCTGATCGGCGGATGGCAGCTGGCGACCATTGGAACCTTTCGCTCCGGGACGTGGCTGAGCGTGAGCGCGAGCGAGTACCTGTTCGGAGATCCCACGCTGAGCCCCGACCAGCGGCTGATTGTTACTTTCAACGGACGGCCGCAGCGGCTTTATTTTGCGGGCGATTTCGATCCGCGGCTGGCGTCGAACGTGGATCAATCCAAGCTGCAGGCGCTGGTCCCCATTGACCGCGCGGCGCGCAAGCTGCATCCGTTAGGCGCCGGCTTCGATAATCGTTTGCCTGTGACGCTCGCGAATGGGACTGTGCGGCTCACGCCCATTACAGACACGCTGAATTGGAACTCCCGCGCATTTATCCTGGGTCCGAGGAACTGGAATGTGGACGGGTCGGTGTTCAAGAATTTCCGCGTGACCGAACGCATCGCCGTGCGCTTCACAGCGGATTTCTTCAACATGTTCAATCACCCGAATGATATCAACCCGAACGCAACGACCGGGCTTCAGGATTTGAGCCAGCAGGCGAATGATCCGCGGATTATTCAGTTCTCGCTGAGGCTATCGTTCTGAGCGGCGGCTCTGCGCAGACTCTGGCGCGCTTCGACGTTCGATCAGATCGACATAGCCGTGTTTCGCAAGGAAACGAAAATACGAAACGAAATCGAATTTCGTTGGCCCGAGCTCGAATTGCGTCAGTCGCGCGACCTCGGCGATGGAGCGCTTGCCGTCGCACCAATAGAGAGCGATTGTGGGAACCGGCGCCCAGGCGCCTGAAGGTTGGCCCTCCCATTGGTCGCGCGGCAGATCATCGAGCGGGATCGTGCCAAAGCGTTTTCTTTTGACGATCAGACGCGCAGCTGCGGGATTGGGGCGTTCGGGCGCGGGCTGTATGCCTTCCGCCGCGCTCCGCACTCGTTGGGTCTGGAGCGCGGCGAAGCGGCTGAGGCCATCCAGCATCGGCGCCAGCGCTTGCCGCAGCGCGGACCTTTCGCTGTCGGGCGCAAGCCGGAGCACGCTGTTCACGCTCTGCTTCTCGCGGTCCAGTTCATACGCGATCCTGCCTTCGGCGTCGGCCAGGGACTTCCCCGTGTGCGCACTCTCATCGAAGAAAGGCGCCGCAGCCTTGAGAATCTGCTCGTATCCCCGCGATTCGCTCAGCCGCGCGAGCCACAAAGCTTCCGGCTCACCGGCATTCGCAATGTAATACAAAAACGCGGCGTCGATCAGCGTGATGTCGCGCAACGAGCGCGAATCGACGCGGTCCGGCGTGTCTTCGCTGTTATGATGCGTCTCCACGCCGCTTCCGCTGTATCCCCAGACAGTCGGCACGCCGACCATCGGCTCCGCCAGGTAGGTGTCCGTTCCAGTGGTGAACGGTTTCTCATGCCACGGGCGCCGCACGCGAGACAGATATTCCGAGGCGACCTTGAGGATGAAGGCGTCGGTGAAATCCTTCGCCACGTGTGGATTCATGTGAAAGGAATACTCCGTTCCGGAGAGATCGTACGAGGCGGCGGGCGTATCGACGCACATGGCCGCGATCGTGCGGCCGATTCGGTCGCGGTTGTGCGCGACATAATGCATGGACCCATACATCTCGCCCATGGAAAGGATGCGTATGGATCGACGCGGCTGGGGCAGCCTGCCCGCCGCGATCAAGCGTTTGAGAGTCGCGAGCGCTTCTAACGTGGCCGCGACGCCAGTGGCGTTATCCTGAGCGCCCTGCTCGGACGTATGACCAAGCGTCAGCACCTCCTCGGGACCCGAGCCGGGGATAACCGCCGTCACATACGGGTACGAGCCGGAATAGTAGCGCGTATCCACTTTGGCGCGGACGCGGACCGTTCCGCGGGCGAGAAGCCTCCGCAACAGATCCGCCTGATTCGGCGTAATGGAAAATGACAGCAGCGGCGCGCTGGCTTTTGTAAACGCCCACCCGCTATCGCCCCAGGCGTTGACCCATTGGCGGCCGTTTCGCAACGAGGGATTCTCCGTGAAGGCATTGATCGCTCCTAAAGCGCCGACCTGGACCAGCTGCCATTTCACGTTTGCCGAATTTTCATTCGTGATGACCAGCTTGCCTCGCATGTCCGCCGACGGCGTCGCGCCGCGCTTGAGCTCGACGACCTCGGCGACGATGCCCTGTTTCGGCGTCGCTCCGCTCCACATTCCGAGCGAGGAGGGAACCCGCGCGTAATCGGCCAGCACGCGCTCGGAGGCGGGAATCGAAGGATCCAGAAGTTCGAGGTGGGCGAAATGAACGTCCCAGGCGAGCGGCATGGTCCAGAAGCCAACCTGCGTGACCCCGTCGGCCGGCGCTTCCACGAGCTCGATGTTCTCAAGGCCGATTTCCCGCATCGCGCTGCGCAGGTACTCAGCCGTGGCATGAAAACGGGGAAAAGTAAAGTAGCGATCGTTGGCGTAGACCTTGCGCATGAAGTCCATCGCCTCGTCGGGTCGAACTGCATCGCGCAGAGCGTCAATCAGCGCTGGAAGGGGCGGGTTGCGAGTCTGGCCGCAAAGCGCCGCGGCTGCGACCAGAAGCGCGAGGCTGCGGAGGAGCACTCAGAGCACCTCGAACGATGCGGTTTTGGAATCGCCGGTGATGAGATCGCGAGCGCGCACCTGCCATCTTCCGGGCGGATCACTGACTGCGATGGGTATGGTTTTGCTGGCGCGGCCAGCGGGCGCCAGCAGGTTGCCCGAGTAGTATTCGACAGGCTTGCCCGAGGGATCTATCACATCGATGTGTATCACATGGACCGCGCCGGGCGACGGCGGCGTCCCGCCCACGGCCAGCTCGAGGTTGCTCCCACGCTGGATGCGCCGCGGCGCGCTGATTGCGAGTTCGGGAAGAGGCGTCGCCGAGACGGAGAGAATCACAGGCTCATAAGGCTGGACCGTCAAGCTGATTGACTTCCTGCGCCCGAGTGGTCTGGCGGCCCGCATGTCATACAAATAGGACTCAGCCGGAACCGTGACATTGACATTGAACGGCTTCGCGAAGCGCTCATTTGACCGAAACTCCGGCGGACCAAGGTCCTCAATGTGCAGCTGCGGGTTCGTGAGCAGCGCGACTATTGTAACGCCGCCGTTGCGGAACGTATGAACCTCGACCCCGACCACGGGCCGGCCGTCCGCGCCGCTAACCGCCACCTGGGGACGGATGCCTGACTGCTGCAAAATCTCGCTCATCATGCGATGAACGGGCGCCTCTTTCGAGACCAGGCGGTTCCGGTGATAATTCAGAACGTCGGCGTTAATGTACACCGCTTTGCCGAGCTCGTACGGGCGCATCGTGAACGCGCCGGATCCAGACACGTCAAACAGATCCGCAAGCAGCGGGCGCGGCAGCCGTTTGCAATGTTCATCGAAAACACCGGGCTGGCCGTCCGCGATCACGACGCCGCCGCGCGAGACGAAATCGCGGATCTGATCCGCTTCGCGCGCCGACAGCGCTGTGGATCGCGGCAGTATCAGGACCTTATAGCCTCGCTTGACGAGTTCGCCCTCCTCAACCTGTCCGTAGCTGACAAAGTTGTATTGAAGTCCTTCGTCTTCAAGCAGCTTGCAATAGGAGATGCGGAGCCGCAAAAAGTCGCTGTCCCTGTACTCGGTGCTCGAATTGCGAGTGACCCAGTTTTCGCCTTTGGGGCGCTGGGCCAGCATCCACTCGATCCGCATGCTCGGCTGCGAATAGTGGATCGCGATCGGGTCAGCGATCCGGCGGCTGTTGATCAATTGCGCGGCGACGCCGCCGCGCAGCTCCGTATAATAGGGCGCGGTCTCGCGGGCTCGCGGTCCAAGCGAGCCATCGGGGTTGATAAACGCCGACTTGTCGTCCCAAATGATCAATCCTCGATTGCCATGCAGCAGCTCATACCAGACGCGGTGCTGTTCCCAGGGCCCGGTCGCGAATGACGTCGTCAGCACGGCCATATCCGGATTCAACGAGCGAATGATCTCGATATTGGCGCCGATATCGTACGGTTCGATGGCGGTGAGCGCCTTGGTGATGCGGGAATAATCGTACCCGCCCCAGCCCGGCATCTGCGCGCCTCCGATCCCCACGTACGCATCCGGATCCACTGAGCGGACCGCGTCCGCGCCCATGCGTAGAGCGCGCGAGTAGGCGACATCCATCCACTCCTTGAAATCGCTCCAGGACGAAAAATTCTCGCCGGGTTGTTTCATCGCTTCGTCGGTGGTTTGCGGGATCACGGAATCCCACGACGTGAACCGGGTCCCCCACTGGTCGTTGAGCGCCTGGAGCGTGGGGTAGCGCTCCCGCAGCCAGGCGCGCATGCCTGCGAGCGACTGATCCGAGAAGTCGAAATCCCAAAACGCCGCGAGATCGGCGATGCCCGTCTCATCGCCGAGGCTGTAAAAGAACGGGCGGTATGGAGACCAGAAGCGCGCCGCACGAACCAGCCGGTCGTGGATTTTTTCCAGCCACTCCGGGTCGCTGAGGCTCGGTTTGCGCTTGAGCGGCTCTTTGCTCGACCGGTCTCGCTTGTATTGCTCGCGCGTTTCAATAAACTTCCAGTTCACGCGGCGGTCGGGGAACCAGCGATGGTATTCGGAGTAGAAATCGGTCGCGATATTCTCCGCATACCAGCGCATGTTGTTGTTCAGCAGGAAATCGGGCGTGTCGGTGTTGCGGCCGACGTATTCTCCTCCGTTGATCCCGATCTCCTTGAGTTTGGCCATCTGCTCCGTCGTGCGGCGCTGCCACATGATGATGGCGTAGTCCCGCCACGCACGATCCGGCGGCTTGGCGATGAAAGCGATCGCCGCGTCTTCCTCGCGGTGATCGCGCTCGCCCTTCTTGTTCACGCCTTCGAAGGAAAAGTGCGCGTGGATGTCATTCTTCATCGCCACGGCGCGCCGGAGATCGAGCGAGAAGCCGATATCGGTCTCATCCGTAAGCTCGACTGGAATCTTCCGATCTTCGACAGTGCGGCCGCAGCCGTCGGTCCAGCGTATAGCGAGCTCGCCCTTGCCGGTCGCGAGCTGGTTGGTGCGATAAATGGCCTGTATGCTCCCCGTGCGTTCCAGCGCCGTGGAAGGCAGGATAATCTGCGCAGCGTAGGCTGGCGCCCCGTAGGCCAGCAAGAAAGCCAGAAGTCCTTTCATCGAACTAACGAGTGTACACCCGCGTGGCGAACGTGTCCGCGCGCTCTGGCGACGGCTTCCCGGCCGGCCGATGCAGGTGGTACTGTAAAGAAAACGTCGGGGAGGTGTGTCGATGCAGGCCATTGCTTCTGCGCCCGTCCTTTCGCAGGAACAACCAATCCCGCGCCCGCAGGCGGCGCCCCGCAATATCGCCGTCGACGCGTATCGCGGCCTGGTGATGCTGCTCATGATGGCTGAGGTGCTGCAACTGGCCCGCGTAGCGCGCGCGTTTCCCGGCAACTGGTTCTGGGCGTTCCTGGCCTTCAATCAGACACATGTGGAGTGGGCCGGCTGTTCGCTGCATGACCTCATCCAGCCGTCATTTTCGTTTCTGGTGGGAGTGGCGTTGCCGTACTCGATCGCCAGCCGTGCGGCCAAAGGCGCCACGTTTGGCCGCATGTTCGCGCACGCCGTCTGGCGGTCCGTAGTGCTGATCGCTTTGGGAATTTTTCTGCGGTCCTTGCACAGTCCGCAAACAAACTTCACTTTTGAAGACACGCTCACGCAGATCGGCCTTGGCTATACCTTTCTGTTCCTGCTTGGCTTCCGCTCTCAACGCACGCAGTGGATCGCGCTTGCCGCCATTCTCTTCGGGTACTGGCTGGCATGGGCGCTGTATCCGGCGCCGGGTCCCGGATTCAACTATCAGGCGGTCGGCGTGCCTGCAAACTGGACCCACCACTACACAGGGTTCGCCGCCCACTGGAACAAGAACAGCAACCTGGGACAGGCCTTTGACGTGTGGTTCCTGAATCTGTTTCCGCGCAGCAGGCCATTCGTCGCAAACAGCGGCGGATATTTGACGCTGAGCTTTATTCCAACGCTCGGTACCATGATTCTTGGCCTGATCGCGGGCGAGTGGCTCCGGGAGGCCGCGCCGCGCGTTCCGATGAAGCGGCTGCTGATTGCGGCCGTTGCGGGAATTGCCGCTGGCCTGTTGTTGCACTTCACCGGAATCTGTCCGGTCGTGAAGCGGATCTGGACGCCAAGCTGGACTTTGGCAAGCGGGGGCGCCTGCTTCCTGTTTCTGGCGGCGTTCAGTTGGATCATCACTGTGAAGGGATGGCGGAGCTGGGCGTTCCCGCTGGTGGTGATCGGTATGAATTCCATTGCGGCGTACCTGATGGCCCACTTGTTCGAGCGCTTTATTGTCGATTCTTTTCGCATCCACCTCGGGACGCATTTCTTCGAATTTGCGGGGGTGGGGCTTGCGCCGCTCATGCAAGGAATCGCCGTGCTGCTGGTGTACTGGCTGATGCTGTACTGGATGTATCGCCGCAAGCTCTTCCTGCGGATCTGACGTCAATCCTGGCTGCGGTCTGGCGCCTCACGCGGCCCACCCCGGGCCCGCTATTGCGTAGTGAGCCTGACGAAACAGGCCTGACAACGCGCGCTGAATTCTCTTGAAAATTGCGCTACTGCGCGACAGAATATGGCAATACCCCGCGGAGGGGAACGTCGAAATGCTTCCGTTACGCGCACGCATGCTCAAAGTTGGATCGTGTCTGTTAATCTCGCTGACGGCGGTTCTGGCGCAGACCACCACGGGATCGATCGTAGGCACGGTCACCGACTCGACAGGCGCCGTTGTTGCAGGCGCCTCGATTACCGTAATGAATGTCGATACCGGAACCACAGTCAAGACAACCTCGGATTCGTCGGGCAATTATGTCGTGACGCCGCTGCCGGTCGGCAACTACACCGTCACTGCCGAGGCCCGCGGATTCAAGAAATCGGTCAGCGAAGGGATTCGGCTGAATGTTCAGGACCGGATCGGCGTCAACGTGGTTCTGGAGGTCGGCCAGATCACGGAAACCGTGGAAGTGATGGGCGCCGCGCCCGCGTTGCAAACCGACACTTCGTATCTGGGCCAGGTCATGGAGAGCCAAAAGATCGTTGATCTGCCGCTCAACGGGCGCTATTTCACCCGGCTGGCCGTCCTTACGGCGGGAGTCGCGCCGACCGCGCCGGGCGCTCGCGATGAACGGACGGGCGGCTTCAGCGCCAATGGCGTGCGGCCGTATCAGAACAACTACCTGCTGGATGGAATCGACAATAACAGCCTGTCCGAAGATTTGACCAACGAGGCCAGTTTCGTGGTCGGGCCCTCACCCGATGCCATCGCCGAGTTCAAAGTGCAGACCAACTCCATGAGCGCGGAGTTCGGCCGTTCCGGCGGCGCGGTCATGAACGTGACATTTAAATCCGGCACAAATCAGTTCCACGGCAGCGTCTTCGAATTCCTGCGCAACAGCGCGCTCGATGCCAAGAACTTTTTCGATCCACCCACAGGGCCGACGCCGCCGTTCAAGCAAAACCAGTTTGGCGCCGCAGTCGGCGGGCCGGTGGAGCTGCCCGGCTACAGCGGGAAGAACCGGACCTTCTTCTTTGGCGATTACCAGGGCACGCGCATCCGCACGGCGCATACGTTTCTCGCAACTCTTGCGCCGCTCGCTTGGAGAACCGGAAACTTCAGCGGGTTTAATACCATTCTCGATCCCACCACGCATCAGCCCTTTCCCGGCAACCAAATCCCGTTAAACCGATTTGATCCGGCCTCGTCGAAGCTCATCGGATGGATGCCGGCGCCGAATATTCCGGGATCCGTCTCGGCGTCTGGGGTCGCAAATAACTATCTCACCAATCCGGTCGAACCCAATCAGACGGACCAAGGCGACGTGAGAGTCGACCACCACATTTCGGAGAGCGACAGTTTTTTTGCGCGCTTCAGCATGTCCGATCAGAACCTGACGCCGCCCGCAGCGATTCCGCCCCCGCTGTCAGCCGCAGCCTTTTCTTCGGGCGACTGGACCAACAACACGCGGCAAGGCGTCTTCAGCGAAACCCATATCTTCTCTCCGCGCGTGATCAATGAATTCCGCGCTGGCTATACGCGGCTCCGTACGGAGCGCCTCCAGTTCAACGCCACCGAAAACCTGTCCGCTCAAATTGGCATACCCGGCATCCCCTTCAGCTCGGTGAATGGCGGGCTGCCGCGCTTCAGCGTGAGCGGACTGACGAATTTCGGCAGCTCGACTTATCAGCCCACGCGGGAATTCGAAAACGTATATCACTTCATCGAAAACTTGAGCTGGATCAAGGGGCGCAACACGGTGAAATTCGGCGCGGAGTGGAAGCCCATTGTAAATTTCAGCATCCTCCAGCCGCCGTACCCCCGCGGAAGATTCAATTTCAATGGGAATTTCACGCGCGATCCTAACAACCTCAGCGCCACCGGCCTGGGGTTCGCAGATTTCGTGCTCGGGATTCCGTCGAGCTCGGTCATCGGCACATTTATCAACGACACGTTCCAACAGCCGGGCTATTTCTTTTATGTGCAGGACGACGTCAAGGTGAACAGCAGGCTGACCTTGAATCTCGGCCTGCGTTACGAATTTATCTCGATGCCAATGGAGCGGCGGGATGCCGAGGCGAGCTTCAACATTGTGACCAATACGCTTGACATCGCCAATGGCCGGCAGGATGCTCTGCCGCCCAGCTTTTTCCCGCAGGTCGGCGTAAATCGCAACGCGCCCCGGCAGTTGGTCCCGCAGGATCGGAACAACTTCGCTCCGCGCGTCGGCTTTGCATTTCAGTTGACGAGAAAGACCGTCGTACGGTCCGGCTACGGAGTGTTCTACTCGTCGTATGAGGCAGGGCCGCTGAGCATACCGAATCCTGGAAACAATCCGCCGTTCTACTTGGAATCGAACTTCGCGGCTATAAATATTTCGACTCCGAATCCGGTTGTCAACCAGCTTTCAAAGGGTCTCCCGCTGAACGCGTTCACCAACCCCTCGGCGCCGTCGCTGTTCGCGCTGGACCCTGGCTTTCGCGACCCGTACGTGCAGCACTGGAATTTCGGCATCCAGCAGGACCTCGGATTCAATACCGTCTGGGAGATTTCCTATGCGGGCTCGGCGGGGAAAAAACTGTACGAATTCCGCAATGTGAATCAGCCGCTGCCGACGCCCGACTCGGACGCCGACGTAGACCCGCGGCGTCCGCGGCCGTACCTTGGCGCGGATCTGCCGTACTGGTGTTCTTGCGGCAGTTCTACCTATCACTCGCTGCAAACCAAGGTGGAAAAGAGATTTTCGAACCACCTGAGCTTTCTGGGCGCCTACACGTTCGGCAAGTCGATTGACGAGCAGTCGCAGGCTTCTCTCGGATTTGACAACAGTACGTCGGTGCGAAGCGAATACAACTATAGCTGGGAGAAAGCGCGGTCCGATTTCGATCAGACGCATCGCTTCGTCATCAGCTACACCTACGATGTGCCCTTCGGTCAGAACTACCACGGACTCGCAAAGGCGCTGGTGAACGGTTGGGAGCTGATCGGAATCCATTCCTATACGACGGGCACGCCGTTCACTGTTCACGCCAGAACGGATTTTTCCAACTCCGGCGGGGATGCGCGGCCAAACGCCGTTCCCGGCGTCTCGGACGAGCCGTCCGGGGGGCGGAGCCGTCAGCAATGGTTCAATCCCGCGGCATTCACAAATCCGGCGCCCGGACAATTCGGAAATGTTGGTCGAAATACGATCACCGGACCATCGAACGTGAGCATCGATTTTTCAATATTCAAAAATTTCCCGATTCGCGAGTCCGTACGGATCCAATTCCGCACGGAGTTTTTCAACCTGATCAATCACCCGAATTTCCGCAGTCCGAGCACCACATACGACGGCTCAAATCCGGGCGAACTGACCGCGGCAGGCGCCTCCCGTCAAATTCAGTTTGCGCTCAAATTGCTGTTCTGAGCTGTGAGAGATTTCTTCACGCGCCGCCGGTTTCTCGAAAGCGCCGCCGCATTCGGGCTGTATTCGCCCTGGCGTTCGCAAGCGGCCAATCCTTTCAACGTTCGCTTTCGTCAGGCCCATCCCTACGAAAGCCTGTTCAAATTCATCGAGCCGGGACGCGACGAATTCGCCGTTGAGAAAGCGGCGGCGGAGATCGAATCTCATCTCCACAACTTGATCGAGAAGCGCAGACTGCCGCTCGCTGAAGATTTCCGAGGAATCTCGCCGATGCCGGCAGGTTATCGTTGGATCGCGGACGGAATTGCTCTGGCCAGATTTGATGCAGCCGATGAACAGTTCGATCGCGGTCTTGAGAATTGGATCGATTCGCTCGGTGTGGTCCGCAGCGCGCGATTCTTTGCGCTGCCCGGCAACCGCGTGCGGTACGAGATCGCGAGTTCCGGGCCGGAAGGGCTCCGCTACCGCGTCGGCGTGTGGCGTCAGACCTGGACGGCGGGCAAACTGGCGCGACACGAACCGCTTGAAGAGACGCTCGTAACGTCGCCGGCGCCGCTATTCGACGATGTGACCGCTTTCGTTTTTCGCAACACTGCGTCATTTTCCGAGCAGATGCTGCGGGGCGTGCCATATTGGCGAGGGCGGCTCGATCCGGCGTCGGGTATCGACGTTTACGGGAACAACGGGATTGCGGTGGGCGATATCGACGGCGACGGCTGGGACGAGGTCTATGTCTGCCAGCCTGGCGGGCTCCCAAACCGTCTCTATAAGAACTGCGGGGACGGGACGATGGAGGACATCACGGAGCGCGCAGGCGTCGCTGTCCTCGACAACACGACTTCGGCGCTGTTTGTCGATCTGCGAAATATCGGGCGTCAGGATCTGATTGTTGTCACCTCCACCGCCCCGCTGCTCTTCCTGAACGAAGGCGGCGCGTTTCGATGCCGCCCGGACGCGTTTCGGTTTCACTCGGCGGTACAGGGCGCATTCACAGGGATCGCGGCGGCTGACTACGATCTCGACGGCCGGCTGGATCTGTATTTGTGCACGTACCTTTACTTCCAGAGCGAAGACCAGTATCGCTATCCGGTTCCGTATTACGATTCCAGGAACGGACCCCCGAATTTCCTGTTCCACAACGACCTGACTGCGGACGGAAACGGTTTCTTCCATGACGTCACTGCCGCATGCGGCTTGTCCCAAAACAACGACCGGTACAGTTTCGCGCCGGCGTGGTGCGATTTCGACGGCGACGGCTGGCCCGATCTGTATGTCGCTAACGATTTCGGCGGCAATAATCTGTACAAGAACGAACACGGCCATTTTCGGGATATCGCGCCTGAGGCTGGCGTCGAGGATATCGGACCGGGGATGAGCGCCGCATGGTTCGACTACGATTCCGACGGCCGGCCGGATCTCTACGTGAGCAACATGTGGAGCGCCCCGGGCCAGCGGGTCGTCGAAGACGAGGCGTTTCGAGCCGCGCCGGATGGGGCGGTGCGCAATGCGTACCGGAGCCATGTCGGCGGCAATTCGCTCTATCGGAATCGCGGCGACGGCGCGTTCGAATCAACCGGCGCGGCCGAAGGCGTGCAGATGGGGCGGTGGGCCTGGAGTTCCGACGGAATCGACTTCGACAATGACGGCGCGCCTGAAATCTACATTACGTGCGGCATGCTGACGAACTCCTCCAGCTCAGACCTCATGAGTTTCTTCTGGCGACAGGTGGTGTCACGCTCCCCGGCGGCAAATGCGCAGGCGCCCGCCTATGAGAACGGTTGGAATGCGCTCAATCAGCTTATCCGCGGCGATTTCAGTTGGAGCGGCCGTGAGCCCAACGTTTTCTATATGCGTCGCGGCCGGCGCTATTACGATTTTTCCGGCGTGTCCGGCCTGGACTGCGCTGATGACAGCCGAGCCTTCGCCATCACCGATCTCGATGGCGACGGCAATCTCGACATTCTGCTGAAGAGCCGCCTCGCGCCGCAGGTGCGCGCGTTTCGAAACAATGCGACAGGCGGACGCCGCTCGATTGCGTTCGATCTGCGAGGCGCGCGCTCCAATCGCGACGCCATTGGCGCGCGGGTTGAAGTCGAGTGCGCCGGCGCACGCACGGTAAAGTTTCTGCAAGCCGGCTCGGGATTTCTTTCCCAACACACCAAACGCATGCACTTCGGACTGGGCGAAGCGAAAGCGGCTGACAAAGTTGTCATCAGGTGGCCTTCCGGCCTGGTGCAGCGGTTTGAAGGGCTCGCTGCGGGATATCGGTACCAGATCGAAGAGGGCTCGGACAAAATTCAGGCGATCGCCTACAGCCCGCGTCCCCGGCTGCCGTCTGGTTTTTCCGTTGCGGTTGAGAATGCCCCCCGACTCGAGCCCGTCTGGCTTCTGGAGCCGGTTCCGTCGCCTGTGGGCAGGAGCAGCCCCGGATTCATTTATCTTTGTGCCGGCGCGGATGCTGGTCTGCGCACCAGCTTGCCATTTGAAACGATCGACTTGAGTCGCGCTCCAGCCGATCTTGTTGCCTGTTACGCACTGTTTCGGATGTACCTGTTTGATTACCGCGCAGCGTTGACAACGCCGCTGGTCCTGTTGGTTGACGCCGAGGCCCGTGTGCACAAAGTGTATCCGACGCTTCCCGCGCCGGAGGTCTTGCGCGCCGATCTGGAACGGCTGCATACAGGCGACCGGATGCGGCTTGCGCTGCCGTTTTCAGGCCGGTTTTATACGCCATACGGCCGCAACTATTTCCGTTTGGGCGCTGCATTTTATTGGGCGGGCTATCCCGAGCAGTCCCTGATCTATTTTGACGAATGTATCCGCAGGCAGCCCGCCAACGCCAAGGCTCATCTCGCGATTGGGCGAATCCACCTTGAGGCCGCTCGCTATGATCGGGCGCGAGAGCACCTGGAGCGCGCGGCGGCGCTCCAGCCCGGGTCAGTCGACTGTTGGACTCATCTCGGCAGTCTGGAAGCCGCCGTTGGAAATCATGCCGCGGCATTACGCGACTTCCAGAAGGCGTTAGCCATTCTCCCCCGCTCCGTGTTCGCCTTGACCAGCGCGGGACGCGAGCAAGGCAAACTCGGCCAGTTCGCGGAGGCGGAGCAATCGCTTCGACGCGCTCTCGAGCTCGATCCACATGATGCGGAAGCGGCGAACCAACTTGGGCTTGTCTATGCCGCGCAAGACCGCCTGCAAGAGGCGGCGCGATGCTTTGAACAAGCCATCGCCGCCGACCGTGCGCACACCGGCGCAATCAATAACCTGGGCGTCGTGTATATGCGCATGCAGAGGCCTAGCGAAGCGATCGCAGCATTCCGATATGGCATCGAAGCGGCGCCCGACGAGGAGATGGCCTATCTGAATTTGGCGCGCGCATATGCCGCAACCGGCGACCGCGCCAGAGCCCGCGAAGTCCTGGAGCAGGCGTTACGGCGGATCCCTCACAGCGCCATGGCCAAGAAAGGTCTGGCCGAATTGTCTGTCCCATAGGCGTGTGCTCCGCCTTATCGGCGGATCAAAACGCCAGCACGGCCATCCGCCCGTCTGTGATCAAATCGTCTCCGGTCCCGTTCGTTGATTTTTTCGGAACCTGCGGTCGCTCCACGAGCGCCAGCCCCTTCACCTTGCCCGTGAACAGCAGATCATTCGCCACCTTAGAACGCTCGCGATCAATTTCCGGGTCGATTTTGTGAATGAACGTTCGGTCCCGCTCGGAGAAGGAGATGCCGGTGTCGTGCGTGGCGGCGCACACCCAGACCTGGCGGCCATTAAAGCTTTCCGGCCTTTTCCATATTCGCAGATGATGGCGCTGCGCGAAGGTGTTGTTCTGCTTTTCGAAGACGAGGTCGGGCGGGCGGCCCTCCAACGTGAGGATCGATACAGGAGCCTCTTTATATCCCCGCATTTCAGCCACGGCGCGAACCGTCTCCAGCTTGGATTGCCCGCTGAGGGCGGCCGCCCTGCTCCAGCCCGCCGCCGTGAACGCATCGGTAATCTGCTGCTCTGTTCCAAGAAACATCAGGTTCGTAATGTCGGACGGATTCGGAGGATTCTGCGCAAGGGTCCGAAATGGCTGTGCGTTCACCAGCGCTGCCAGTTGCTCGGCAGGCTGTATCTCGCCCGGTGTGGATGGCTGAGCAGGGGCAGTCCATGAAAGCGGCTTGTTCAGCTTCAGCGTCATCTCAACGCCCGCGGCATAATTGATATCCGGATCAGTATCATTAATGACGCTCCCCTTGATCGCCTGGAGCACCTGCCCGAACCCCGGATAGCGCTGCGACACCTTGTTGATTCCCGAATCCATCTGAGCGCTGAGCGTTTCCGAGGCAAGGATGCCAACAATGTTGCCCTTCTCGTCGACGCTCTCGCGAGCATTATCCACTCCGGAGACCTGGGCGTCGATTTTTGCTGATTTTCCGTCAGGCGCGGCGATTTGGTCGAATGCCAGCCGGAGCTGTGCGCGCTCGGCGTCGGCTGCTGGCTTCACCTCTTTCACCTGGCCTGTAATCTTTGCGCCCGCCGGAATCACGATCTGACCGCCGCGGATCACTGGCTCAATCACCACGACCTCAACCCGCTGATTTGCCTTCGCGTTGCTCGCAGCGACAGGAGTCAGCAACCGGACGTGCAGCTCGGCGCCAGCCGGGATTTGAACATCGGCGGCGACTACGGCCGTAAGCAAGCACAGGGCGGCCCACCGGCTTGACATGCCTCCTCCTTCACTTCTCGGTCCAGAATAACTCCGCATCCGACCGGCGTACATAGTTGGCATCCACCGCCGCAGGGTCCTGCGCCAGTCCGCGGGAGTAAGCAGCCGCCGCGATTCGGCCGATCGCGCCGGCCAGCGTGCGCAGCGCCTGGCGAACCGGCGCGCTGCCATGGCGGCTCGCCGCTATCGCTGGAGCGAACAGCGCAGGCGTCGGCGTAATGAATTCGATGTCGCCGCCGGGCAGCGCTTCCAGCCACGCCCGGAGCTTCGTCACCCGCTCCGGCAGCACCTCCACCAAGCTGCGATCGAACAAGGCAGCATACACTTCGCCTCGGCGCGCATCCAGCACCGCGGCCCGAAGCTCGCCGTCGCCAAACGACGCCACAGCCCTCAGGTTAGAAACGGCCACAACGCGCTTGCCCGCCGTCTCCGCCAGGCCCTTGGCGGCTGTCAAACCCACGCGGACGCCGGTGAATGAGCCCGGACCTGAAGCGGATGCGAAGCAGTCGATGTCGCGAATCGAAACCGAATGACGCGCCAGCAGGCGGGCGATTTGGTCGAACAAGATATGCGCATGGCCTTCCGGCGAGTGCAGAGGAACCTCTTCGATGACTTCAGTCATGTTAACCAGCGCAATGCTGCCGAACTCGCCAGTGGTGTCAATCGCGAGAATATTCGCCATCAGGGCGTCAGCGTATAGACCTTGTCAATAATGTAGATTTTGCCGTTCGCGTTCATTCCGACCAGACGCAGGCTGAACACATTGGGCAGCGGCCTGGCAATGGCGGGGGGAATACGAAATTCGCCCTCACGCCCCGTGGCGAGCGCTCTCGCGCCCTGGCCCCCGCTCGGAACTTCGCCTGTCCAGAGAAACATCATGGATCGCGTTGCCCGAGTCTCCCGCGTCAGTCTGACCGCATACCGGACGGGCTTTGACGCCGAAATGGAATCGCCCGCTGGTTCGGCGATGGTAAACGGCGT
Organism: Bryobacteraceae bacterium; assembly: GCA_035652975.1. Lineage (GTDB taxonomy): Bacteria > Acidobacteriota > Terriglobia > Bryobacterales > Bryobacteraceae > TMP-7. Next base: position 130,815 of record DASRCT010000101.1, read on the forward strand.
TTTCTTCGCGTCAGTTTCGGGTTCCTGCAACTGGAGCGGATACTCGCGCGAATCGAACTTATAGGAGCGGAGCATCGACTCTTTGCGGCCCTCTCGCTCGATGTGGAGCACCCAGTCATGCGAGCGGTCCGGCGCTTCGCCGGTCCAGCGTTCGCCTTTGAACTTTTTTTCGTCAGTGACCTCGCCGGTGATGGGGTTGAACCAGTGAACGTCGTAACCGTGCTTTTCAACGCCGACTTCTATGGGGCCCTGCGGCTGCTCTACATACACGATGTACTCAACGCCTTCGAGGGCGATGGCCCGGCCGCCGTCCACGTCAAAATACGGCTCGAGCTCCCAGTGGCGCGTATCCTCGAAAAACTTGAACCAGTTGGCCATCTGCCGCGCGCCGGGCGACTCGGCGAACTTGGCGCTCACGGCGCTGCCGCGCCCGTCTGTGCCGGTGTTGGAATAGGTCGGATACTGCCCGTTCATAGTGGCGCGCCACAGCCTGCGCCGGAATGCATCCGTATCAACATCGTCCCGAGTTTGTTTGCCTGCGCCGCTGTCCTCGCGACCGAAATTAGCGTTGACGAAGGGCGTCGGATAGATCTGGTGCTCAATCGATCCAAGCTGATCATCGGACGACTGGCATGTAATGAAATTCTGCCACCCGTCCGGCATGACGTCTGACGATGTCGCGACAGTGGACGTTGTCCGCGGATGATTGTAGGGATCGGTCTCCTGTAACAGCGCACCGATCTCCTTCAGCAACGCGCGTCCATTCTCATAGGTTTCGAATTCACGAACGCCTTGCCAGGTGATGTTCATCGGAGCATAGCGCGCGACGATATAGCGTATGAAACGCTGCCGGTCCCGCCAGGCAGGCAGCAGTTCCGTCAGGGCGCCCTGGCCGTCGGCAAGAATCAGATCAGCGACCATGCCCTTTCGGTGGATTGCAAGAATGCGCTGGTCCAGCTCGGAAAAATAATCGGGGTTTGGATGGTCCGGCGCAGGCCACGCTTTAGACTGCTGTTCCTTGAGACCCAGTATGATGCCCCGCATGTGCGTGAACTTTTGGCCCGCACGCACGTTGAGTATCTGGTCGAACGTCGCGCGATCCACGAACCCCAGCGGGAGCAACGTATCTCCCATCCACAGGTGCGGTTTGCGATCATTCGGGTTCTCCGTGTTCAGCGTCGCCCAGTGATGCAGGTTTGCCGGCCGGATAAAGCCAGCAGACTCCGACGCGGTTGCCTGGAAGCTGCCAGTCTTATTATCGAACCGCGCGATGTTGCTGGAAATCCGGTAATCCCAGAGGCCGGCTTCCGTCGGCGAAAAGCGCACAATCATGCGCCGGCCTCCGGCCCAAAATCCCGGCATCAGGTAAGTCTTATGATTCGGCGATCGGAATTCGATATGAACATCGACCGTCGCATACGGATTGGGGTACGCCGCCGCTTCGGCGTCGTTCAAGTCGAACGTCATTTCGCACGGAAAATACGTCGCCATGGTCTGGCATTGCGTCTCTGCGAGAAGGGAGGGGAGCCACACAGCGGCGGCCAGCGCGGCGCGAGCGACCATACATCTCCAGGATAAGAGCGACGGCGGGCCGGAGACGAAACCGCAACCTCGATGCACAGCGTCACTCCGTGCGACTCAGCTTGGGGAGCTTGGGAGGGCGCCGGCCGCGCCGGACCGCGCCCAACGCCGGCACATAGGTCAGCTCTGATCCTGCGCGGGCGCAGCGAAGCATCAGCCCGCCTCGGCTCATATCGCCTCTGCCGACGAACTCCATCGGGAACAAAAGCCGGCGGCCAAACGCCTCCAGCAGCGGTTCGAGGTACTTGGTGGTGGCGACGCTTCCTAACAACACGATCGCGCAGTCGCGCGGCAAGGCGGCCGCCAGGAGCCGAGCGTCGCGCGCCAGAGGATCGCGATAACGAGGATCGGCCCTGTCGATCGGCGTGGACGCCATCTGCCGCAGGTCCTCTATGGTCACCACCGTGTCCGGAGGCAACAGTCCGCGATTTTGCGTAATGACCAGCGCCCCGGGGGTTCTCGGCGGCGGCGCGGCGAACGCCTCCGCATAGGCCAGTTTCCCGCGAAAATAGAGACCGCTTACGAAGCTGAACACTACGCCGAGCGGCAATCCTTCGCGCCGCAACTGGCGGGCGAGCGGAAACTGCGCCTGCTCTCGCAATACCATCTGCGCCCGTGCGCCCCCGGCATTTGCCGGCGAGAGCAAAAACACCTTGTGTTCGGCGCCCAGGCCTACCTCCCGGACGCTTGCGCGATGGCCGTCAGGAGCCCCTCGCTTGTATACCGCTCCGCCTGGGCGTCGGGCTCCAACCCGTAGCTTCGGATCGCTTCACTTGTGACCGGACCGATCGAGGCGATGCGCACGCCGCTCAGCGCATGCTCCGGGGCGATGCTCATGAAATTCCGCACCGTCGACGAGCTGGTAAACATAATCCAGTCCGGCTTTCGTTGCGCGCCGAAGATCGCGTGCGCGCGCGGCGCCGCGTCTTCGGGAACCACGGTGCGGTACGCCTCCACGACTTCGACCTGGGCGCCGAGTCTGGCCAGCTCCTTTGGCACAACATCGCGCGCGACCGCTGCGCGCGGCAACAGGACGCGCTTTCCGCCAAGCTCCATCCCGGAAAATGCGGCCACCACGCTCTCGGCCACGTATTCGTCGGGCATCAGGTCCACCTTTAAGTGGAGCGCTTCGATGCTGCGCCGCGTGGCTGGGCCAATCGCACAAATTCGGGCGCGGAGCGCACGGAGATCGCGTCTGGAACGGTCGAGCGCCTGCACGAAGAACCGAACTCCATTCGCACTCGTAAAGATCAGCCAGTCATAGCATTCCAAGCGCTCGATGGCGTTCGCCAGGGGGCGGGGATCCGCAGGCGGCCGCAACTCGATGGTGGGAAGCTCGATGGCCTCCGCGCCAAGCGCCCGGAGCTGCGCCGCGACATCGCCTGCCTGGCTGCGGTCCCGCGTGATCACAATTCGACGCCCGAAGAGCGGCAGCCGCTCAAACCAGTTGAACCGCTCACGAAGCGCCACCACCTCGCCGGCAATGATCGTGGCCGGCGGCTTCATGCCATGCGCGGCAATACGCTCCGCCAGATTCCCGAGCGTTCCGACAACCGTTTCCTGCTCCGGTCGCGTGCCCCAACGAACGGCGACGGCCGGCGTCGCAGCAGATCGCCCGTGCTCGATCATCCGGCGGGCGATCTCGCCAAAGGTCGTCAGGCCCATGAAGATTACGACTGTTTCCGCTGCGCCGATCCGTCCCCAATCGATCTGATCTGGATTGTGCCCTGTCACGAAGGTGACCGCAGACGTGTGCTCGCGATGCGTCAGCGGAATGCCGGAGTATGCGGCAACGCCCAGAGCCGAAGTGACGCCGGGGACGACTTCAAAAGGGATGCCGGCCTCAAACAGAGCATCGAGTTCCTCGCCGCCGCGTCCGAAAATGAATGGGTCTCCACCCTTGAGACGCACCACGACGCGGCCCTGCCGTGCGCGATCGATCATCATGGCGCAGATCTCGTCCTGCGAGCAGGCGTGATCCGATTTTTTCTTGCCGACGTAGATTCGTTCGGCCGGCGCGGGCGCCAGGTCCAGCAGTTCGTGCGGCGCCAGGTTATCGTACAGAACACATTCGGCGCGCTCCAGAACGCGGCGGCCCTTGAGGGTGATCAGCTCCGGATCTCCCGGGCCGGCGCCTACCAGGAAAACGCGGCCAACCGGTTCCATCTCGCTCACCGCTTCACCTCGCCGCGGCCAATCGCACCGCACGCTTCAGATGCGCCCATGCGGCGAAGCCCAGCAGGTACGCCAGGGTAAATGGAAACACAAGCAGGCGCATCAGGGCCGGAACCGCGCCGGGTCCCGTCAAGCCAGCCCGGAACAGAACAAAATGGATGATGATGCGCCACTGCGACCAGTCCAGCCAGAAATAGTCGCCATTTTCGTTAAGAATAAAAACTTTTGCCGGAATTTTTGCGGCCAGCCACCATTTCCATTTAGTCATCACAGGCTCGGCAGAGCAAATGATGCCCATGATGTCGTATCCGCGCCCCACAAGCTCGCGCAGCAGCTTGTCCCGTCCGGCGCCGCCGCCGTAATCTCCCACTCGGAACACCACGCTGTTGTCGGGGTTCAACGCACTTGGCGCCCCGCTAAAACACGTGACCAAGTCGACTCTTGTACCCGCGCCCCCAGTCTGGTACAGCCCCGGGATGAGCGGTTCCAGCAGCGTTCGCGACCCGCTTTCGACCAGCAGCACGCGTTTGAATTGCGGAATGTGACGGCTCAGAAAGTACCGCAAAACTTGATTGTAAACCGGCCCGGATGGCGCGCTCGCGCAGGCTGGCCGCCGCCTTTAACGCAAGCTGGCTACAGTCGGCGCTGAAAAACAAAACTGCGCAGCGACAGCGACGAGGGACTGCTGACAGGTTAACGGTGTCCAACCATATTTTTCGTTGTTTGTTAACCGCAATTTGTTGTATGCTGCCTCAAGCGACTCGTGTTGTTGCGGTTATGAGGGGCTGGGATGCTACCCCGAAAGCTATCCGTTAACTACATCGCTGCGATCGCATACCCGAGCATCCGACTCGCGCGTAAACCCCTCGCGCACCAGCTACACCGATTCAATTTCAAGAAGGAGGTTTCGTGGAGAGCCACAACTCTGCCCTGTTGACCGATGATCCGACCGTTGCCGATCTTCTTGCCGCCGAACGTGCGCGCCTGCGCCGCGAGGCTGGGCTGGTTCAAATTCAACACTTCCGCAAACCCGTTGAACGGCCTTTCAAGGCCGAGGAGCGGGATCGCGTAACAATCCTGTTTGGAGGACTGACCTGGAAACATGAGAAGCTGATCCAGGCTGTGTTCCAGGGCAACGGATATAAGTGCGTCATGATACCGACGCCGAACGTCGCGGCGTTTCAACTCGGCAAAGAATACGGGAACAACGGACAATGTAATCCAACTTACTTCACGGTTGGCAATCTAGTGCAGTATTTGCAAGGCCTCGAGCGAAGTGGCATGTCGCGCGAGGAGATTATCAACAACTATGTGTTCTTTACCGCCGGATCGTGCGGACCATGCCGCTTCGGCATGTATGAAGCCGAGTATCGCTTCGCACTTCAGAACGCGGGTTTTGACGGTTTTCGCGTTCTGCTGTTCCAGCAGCAGGAGGGCGTGAAGGCGGCCTCGGGCGAGCCTGGACTGAAGTTTACCGTCGACTTCGGCATGGGCATGTTGAACGCCCTTCATCTGGGCGACACGATGCAGGATCTGATCCATCAGATTCGCCCCTATGAAGTTCATAAGGGTGAAACGGATCGGGTCTTCGAAGAAGCTGTCGATGAGCTTGCCCGGATGCTTCGCGAACGCCGCCCGTTTGAAATACTTGAGGCGACATCCGGCTGGTTGCGCGAATATCTGTCGCGTCCGGAAAAGAAGAAGCTGAAGAACACGCTCAATACGCTCGGCAAGATTCGTGAGCATTTGTACGGGAAGACGTACATCGAAGCGCTCGAAGCCTGCCGTGCGCGCCTGGACGCTATCGAGGTCGACAGGCTCCGCGTAAAACCGATCGTTAAAATCACCGGCGAGTTCTGGGCGCAGACCACGGAAGGAGACGGAAATTTCAACATGTTCCGGTTCCTGGAGCGCGAGGGAGCGCAGGTTCTGGTCGAGCCGATTGCCACCTGGGTGGCGTATCTGCTGTATCAGGCCAAGTACAATGCACAGCGCCAGAAGAAGGTGGACGGTTACGCGCAGCACATTGAGTGGCATCACTTCCGCAAGCGCTTCGCCATTGAGATGAAGTACCGCAAAAAGGTGCTCGGACTCCGCGCCGGGGAGGTGTTGTGGGAACACTTTTACCACCGCGTCATTCGGATGCTCGGCGGAATTACGCACGAACTTGTGCCGCAGCCCGAACTGGACCGGCTCGCCGCGCCCTTCTACAACCGCTATGCCCGGGGCGGCGAGGGGCACCTGGAGGTTGGCAAGAACGTCTACTATACGATCAATCACCTTTGCCACATGGTCCTTGCGCTCAAGCCTTTCGGGTGCATGCCATCCACGCAATCCGACGGCGCTCAATCAGCCGTGATCAATCGCTACAAAGATATGATCTTTCTGCCGATTGAGACCTCCGGCGAAGGCGAGGTGAACGCGCACAGCCGCGTGCAGATGGCGCTCGGCGAAGCTAAAGCAAAGGCCCGGCTCGAATTCGAACAGTGCCTGAAAAAGACCGGGCAGTCGCTGGACGACATCCGGGCGTATGTCGCTGAGCACCCCGAATTGCGGCGTCCGTTCTACAAAGTTCCCCACGTCGAGGGGGTTGCCGGCACGGCGGCGCAGTTCGTTTTGCATGTCGGCGATCGCATGCGGCGCGATGCCAGCATTTGGCGGCGCAAACGGGTGCGCGTGTCTCGCGCGGCCTAGCGCCAGCGAAAGAGTCAGGCGAGGCTGCTCATTTCGCGTTCGCGGTTCCGCCCCCCGGCTGAACCGCGGACGTCGAAGAGTGGGAAGTTTGAGTTCATCGGAGAGCCAATGGGAACATTTAAAGCCGACTACATGGTCGGTCTCGACGTAGGATCCACGACCGTAAAGGCCTGTGTGGTCGAGACCGCCACGGACAAGATCATCTGGCAGGACTACCAGCGGCACGAAACGAAACAGCCGGAAAAGGTGCTCGAATTCGCGCGCCGCATTGAATCGGAAGTCGGGATTTCGCCAGAAAATTGCCGCGTATTCATGACCGGTTCAGGCGGCACGAGTTTAGCGGATCTGATCGGCGCGAAATTCGTTCAGGAGGTGACGGCCGTTTCGCTCGCCGTGGAGAAGATGCATCCCGAGGTTTACTCGGTGATCGAACTCGGCGGTCAGGATGCGAAGATCATTGTCTTCAAGGATGACGCCGAGAGCGGGCGGAAGAAGAAAATCCCTTCGATGAACGACAAGTGCGCGGGAGGCACCGGCGCGGTCATCGATAAAATTAACGCCAAGCTCCGCATCCCCCCGGAGGAGCTTTGCAACCAGGGCTACCACGGCATCAAGCTGCACAAGGTGGCTGGAAAATGCGGAGTATTTGCCGAGACCGATATTAACGGCCTTCAGAAAGAAGGCACGCCTCCTGATCAGTTGATGGCGTCGCTGTTTGAAGCCATCGTCTTGCAAAACCTCAGCGTGCTGACGCGAGGTCACACGCTGCGGCCTCATGTTCTGCTGCTTGGCGGACCCAACACCTTCATTCGCGGCATGCGCGAAGCCTGGCAGGCCAATATCCCGCGCATGTGGAAAGAGCGGAAAGTGGAAATCCCGGAAGGCGCGAAACCGGAGGACCTGATTAAGGTTCCGCAGAATGCGCAATATTTCGCCGCGCTCGGTGCGATCGAATTCGGCAAGGATGAAGAAGAGGAGGTCGGCCGGTATGCCGGCGTGGAGAAGCTGGTTTATTACATCGACTTCGGCCGCGCCGAGGAGAAGGCCAAATCGGGCGGCCGCGGACTGGTCACTTCCAAAGACGAGCTGGAGGCGTTCAGGCAGGCGTACCGGCGTAAAAAGTTCATCCCGGCTACATTCCAGCGGGGGCAGACGGTCGCTGGCTTTGTTGGCGTCGACGGCGGCTCAACCTCCACAAAAGCCGCTCTGATCGACGAAAAGGGCGACATTCTCTGCAAAGCCTACCAGCTTTCAAACGGCAACCCGATTGAAGACACGAAGCAGATGTTCGATAAGCTTCGCGCTCAAGTTGAGGACCAGGGCGCCAAGCTGGAAATACTTGGCGTCGGCACTACCGGATATGCCAAAGACATCCTCAAGGATGTCTTACATGCCGATGTGGCGCTCGTTGAGACTGTGGCCCATACGGAATCGGCTCTGCGCTTCTATGAAGATCCGCATGTAATCGTTGATGTGGGCGGCCAGGACATCAAGCTGATTGTATTGAAAAACGGCCGCGTCAAGGATTTCAAACTCAACACGCAGTGCTCGGCAGGAAACGGCTATTTCTTGCAGTCCACCGCTGAAACCTTCGGGATTCCCGTTGAAGGGTTCGCTGAAAAGGCGTTCTCGGCGCAGGCGATGCCAATGTTCGGCTATGGCTGCGCGGTTTTCATGCAATCTGACATCGTCAACTTCCAGCGCCAGGGCTGGCGCGCGGAAGAGATTCTGGCAGGACTGGCCGCCGTATTGCCGAAGAATGTGTTTCTATACGTCGCCAGCATTCCGAACTTGGCGAACCTCGGCTGGCGATTCGTACTCCAGGGCGGCACACAGAACAACCTGGCGGTGGTCAAGGCCGAAGTCGATTTCATCCGCGCCAGTTTCCGATCTGCGGACCGTCAGCCCGAAATTATTGTGCATGAACATTGTGGAGAATCAGGCGCGATCGGGGCGGCCGTCGAGGCTTTGCGTCTTTACCGCAACGGCCACCGGACTTCGTTTATCGGGTTGGACGCTGTGCGCGCGATCAAGTACCGGACAACCCGCAATGAAGCAACGCGCTGTTATTTCTGCAAGAACAACTGTCTGCGGACCTTCATTGATGTCGATCTGACGGGCAGCCTGCCGGAGATCGCGCCCGCGCCCGCGATGACGCCGGTCGCGCCGCGCGAATCCATCGATTTACACGCGCAAAAGCAACCTCTGGTTCAGGTGCAGCTGTCGGTCCGCTCGACGGAGACGGTCAAGCTTCCCGAGCCGGATTTCCAGAAGCGTAAGACCAAGGTTCCGCTGCGAGTCGGCGAGCAGCGCCTGATCATTGCTACGTGCGAGAAGGGCACGGTGGAAGATGTCGACGAAATGAAGGAGATTAAAGGCGAACTGGACGCGATCAAGGCAGCCAACCCGAATTTCGTCGAAATCGCCTCGCGCGAAGTCTTCCGTTTTCGCGATGTTAAATCGGTGGCTGACCCGATTCCCGCCATGGCCTGGACAAAGCAGGCCAGGCGGCGGGTGGAACTGATGAAGGGGCGGAAGGATTTTCGCATCGGCATCCCCCGGGTGTTTAACGCCTATATCTACGCGCCGTTATTTAACGGATATTTCCAGGCGTTGGGCATACCCTCCGAGAACATCGTCTACTCGGACTACACCAGCAGCGAGTTGTACCGGGCGGGGGCGAGCCGTGGCGCAATCGATCCCTGTTTCCCGGCCAAAATCGGTCTTGCGCATGTGCACAATCTGATCACGGTGAAGCACATGAAGAAGCCGCTGAACGTCATCTTCTTCCCCATGTATGACGTGCTTCACACCAGGCTGGTCAATCTTCAGGGCTCAAACGCATGCCCCACGGTTACCGCCACGCCTGAGACCGTAAAAGCCGCCTTCACCAAGGAAACCGACGTTTTTGCCGAGCATGGCATTCGGTACCTGAATCCCATCCTGAACTGCGCGAATCGCACGCTGTGCGCCCAGCAGATGTTCGAAACGTTCCGGGATTATCTGGGGTTGTCCTACGAAGAAAACGATCGCGCCATTACTGTTGGGTTTCAGCAACTGGAAAATTACGAGCGTGAGATCCAGCGCCGCGCCCGCGAAGTTCTCGATCAGCTGGAGCGGGAGGACCGTATCGGCATCGTCATGCTGGCGCGTCCATACCACCACGATCCGGGCTTGAATCACGAGATTCTGGACGAGTTTCAGAAGCTCGGTTACCCGATCTTCTCTCAAAGCACGCTACCCTACGATGAGGATCTGCTGGAGCGATTGTTCGGCGAAGAGGTCCGTGCGGGTGTCATTCAGAGCCCGCTAGAGATTTCCGACGTATGGAAGAATTCCTACTCCGCCAGTACCAACACGAAGGTCTGGGCGGCCAAGTTCACGGCCCGGCATCCGAACCTGGTCGCGCTCGAGATGTCCAGCTTTAAGTGCGGCCACGACGCGCCGATTTACGGAGTTATCGAGGGCATCATCGAGAGAAGCGGCACACCCTACTTCTGCTTCAAGGATCTGGATGAGAACAAACCCTCCGGTTCGATCAAAATCCGCGTAGAGACTATTGACTATTTCCTGCGCCGGTACCGTGAGGACATCATCAAGCGGCGCGCCATCGAACGGAAGATCGAAGCCGAGCTGGCGGAATTCGAGCGCCGTTTGCGCCAGCGCGCTTTCGAACGCGAGGAGACCGCGGAAGCCGTCGCATAACGGCGGCATTTGTCTTGACATCTGCCGTGGGATGTGCCATCGTGAAAGCGATGGCCACGATCCCTTGCGGCGCCAGCACTTCAGTCGAACAGGCCTTGGGCATTGCCGAGGTGGCGCGCATTCTGGGCGTGCATCCACGCACGGTTGAGCGTCGCCAGGCCCTGCGGAAAGCGCCGCGGCCGCTCGAGGCGCAGCGGGAGGAAAAGCTGCATCGCATCTGGCGTCAGCTCACGGACTTGTTCACCGTCGAGGACGCCGTGCATTGGCTCAAACAGCCCTTGCCCGTGCTGGAGAACCGCCGTCCGCTCGATGTTATGGCCGATGACGGCGGTTTGGACCGTGTTCTTGATGTTATTGGCCGGATGAGCTGGGGCATTCCGGCCTGATGCCTGATCTGCGCGCCTTCTTCCAGGCAGCTCCTGTGATGAAGTTTTCCGGCGCCGTTTACCGCCTGTGTCCAGCCCGTCACAGCGGCAGTATGGTGTCCATGCGTGGTTCATTTCAGCACGGCGCCCGCTATAATATTCGCGGCTATTTCGGCGCTCTCTATACGTCTCTTTCCAGAGAGACAGCGCGCCGTGAACTGGCGCGATATTTTACAGCCACGCCGGTGGGCGGCTTTGTCGAGGCGTCCCTCCGGCTGCGGCTGAGCCGGGTGGTGGATCTGACCAACCGAAAGCTGCTGCGCAAAGCTGGAATTGCGTGGGAACAACTGATTGACGCCAACTACGCTGTCACCCAGGAAATCGGTCTGCGAGCGTGGGAGAGCGGGATCGAAGCGCTGCTCACGCCGTCGGCAGCCGAGCCGGGGGCGCGAAACCTCGCGATCTTCCTGGATAATCAGCGCGCACCTTGGCGCGTGGAGCTTGTCCGAATAGCGCCCGGGCAGCTTGTCTGAAACGGGCGCGCTGACCGGGGCGCCAGGTCGGTCCGCCTATTGCTGCGGATTCGGACTATAGACGGGAATCGTCACAATATTGCTGACGTAAATATCCTGGGCAATCGTCAGTTGCGCCGCCGGGTCCGTCGTCAGACCGCTGTTCAACTCGAGCACGACCTTGTAGGTTCCCACCGCCCCTGGCAGCGCGCCGGCAGAAATTACGTTTGCGGTCTTTCCTCCGGCCAGGGCTGAGACAAAGTTGTAGGGATCGTTCTGCGCAGGACCATCGTACTGGTAGCCTGTCCGCAAGCCCTGTTTCGCTTCTTCAGGCTTAACCAGGCCGAGCCCGGTGGCATACACGACAATCATTTCACCGGGAACTGCCGGATTGTCCGGCGTGATGCGCGATCCTCCCTGCGAGGCGCAGCAGAGGCTTGGCTGTGAAACGGTCAGGATCAGGTTGGCGTTGGCGCTGTTACTGGCCGAGATCGGGATTCCGTTGCCCGCATCGCCCGGAAGCTTGGCGATGAGAAGAATACGGGTGAAGGTCGTGGCCGCCGCCTGGGCCGTGACCTTTTCGTCAGGGTTTGCATTGATCATCGCTACCAGAGCGTCGCGAACCGTCTGCAATGTGTCGCCATCCTGCACGGTGTACGTGTAGCTGCGATCCTCGATCGTCACCGTGCCGGTGTCGCCGGCTTTAATTGTTCCGTCCACCTGTACGCTGGCTGTGGCGTTGCTGCTAAAGTGAAACGCGATCGCCGGACGTGGATCGTTGCCGCTCTCGGCGTAGATTCCCGGATTCTGCGGCGCAACGGGCACTCCGACCGCGTTGGACACGGTTACGGAGCCGTCCGCGTGCTTCGTTCGCACCCACGCGGAGATGCTGGTTGCATCCAGAACCTCCCAAGGGACCTGCGCGTTGATTTGCGTTGGAGAGACAAAGAGCAACGGCGCCTGAATTCCATCAAAGTAAACTTGCGTGTCCGCGAGCTCCGTGGGCAGCGGGTTGGCGTTCGCCGGCGCGGCCGCCGTGCTGTCGCTCAGATTCGTGCCGAGAATCGACACAATCGTTCCCGGACCGATCGTCGCGGCGTTTTGGCCGCCGCTCGGATTTGTTGTAGTCACTGCAACCTGGGCGCCGTCCGAGGTCGAGTAGGAGAGCGTGATGTTGTTCCCCGCCGCGCCGGGCGCGCGAGCCGTTAGCTTGATTGCATTCGCGGGCGTGTCCGCAATCGCGAACACATAGGGATCGCCGTTGCCGGCGTTAATCGCATCAACGATTCCCTTAATCATTTCGGGAATGCCGTCGTTGGCCTGCGCCGTATACGAGTAATCCGTTCCAGTGGACTGGTTCGGACCTGTGATGGTGATCGTCAGCTTGTCGCCAGACTTCGGGGCCTGAGTGAAGACAATCGAGCCCACGGCGTACACGGCAAGACTGGCGGCGTTGCGGACCCCGTCGGGCGGAACCAGACTGGCCGCCGGCGTAAACACGAGCACACGCCGGTCATACGGGTCTGTGACGTACAGATTGGTTCCGTCCCAGGCAAGCGAGGTGGGCGTACGGATCGTATCCGCGCTCGATCGCTGCAGGTTAGGAGTGAAGATATCTTCTTTGTCCGTGATAATGTCGGAAACCATGTCCGGCTGGCCCAGAACAATATCTGCCGATGCGCCGTTGGTGACGGGAATGGAATTAAAGATGAGAACCCGATCGTTGCCGCCATCAGCGATGTACAATCGCTGACCGTCGGACAGCGCGAAGCGCGGATAGCTCAACGTCGCGGCGCAGCGTGCCGGATAGGTAGGATTGCCGTTGCTATCCGTCCCGTTGGAAGCGCACATTTTCTTGACGTCGTTGCCGCCTTCGATGGTCGAGTCCATGTCTGGCTCTCCGACCACGACGTCCGCAGGCTGCTGGTTCTGCGTCGGGATAGAATTCCAGATGAGCACCCGATGATAGCCAAGATCGGTCACAAAAAGGCGGACGCCATCGCTCGTCACCGAAACCGGATTGACCATCGTGTTCGCGTGAGCCGTGGTTGTGAACTTGGTCAAGTCTGGCTCAGGAGCTGTTGTAAAGTTCGGCTCGCCCAACACGATATCGGCCGGCTGATTGTTCTGCGTCGGGATGGAATTCCAGATGAGAACGCGATGGTTCTGCGTGTCCGCTACAAATAGCCTGTTGTCCTGGATCCAGACGCCCTGCGGGCCGCGGAAGCTGCTGGCGGTAACCACAATGGGCTGCTGAACCGTGTTGAAATCCTTCTGCCCCAGAACGATGTCGGCGGGCGCTGCGTTCGTGGTTGGAATGGATTTCCAGATCATCACACGGTTGTTCTCGGTGTCGGCTACCGCAAGAATTCTGCCGTCGCTGGCGACGGCCGTCGGCAGCCGCATTAGCGACTGGCTGAGGCCCGGATCGGTGGTCGTGAAATCGGGTTGTCCGAGGACGACGTCAGCGGCGCTGGGGAAATCATTCTGGCCGGTGCAAACCGGGCACCGTGACGTATTCACCGGGATCGAAGCGGTTGGCGCAGGAAACTTTGTAGAGATATTGCGGTAGATCATCACGCGGCGGTTGATCGGCGTCGCACCGCCGACGCGCGTCGCGTCGGCCACGAACAGCGTGTCATTAGCGTATGCGACTCCCCCCACCGCGCCGAGCAGGCGATCCGAGGCGCCTGGATATTGATCGGTAAAGGTGGGTTGACCGATCGTCATTCGCGCCGCCTGTTGCGTACTGTAGACGCCGGGCGCGGCCGCGGAACACGCCACAACATACACGAATAGGGGTGCGAAATACTTCATCACGGGCTTATTTTTGAAGCAGATAACCTAAAGTATATCAAGGCAGATGGACGTCAGCAGAAGCCAGCGAGTTGCAGGATCATGATCCGCACGGCGCAAAATTGTCAGCCAAAAAACAAACTCAGAGGAACGCCGCACCTTGCAGGATTTGAGGCGAATAGTGACCGGGCTTGCCATCAGAGTGTCGCACATACTTCGGCGCGGACTCCTCCAAACAGGTCTCGGAGCGCGCGTTCTGCGGAGTAAGTGCACGTCTCATGCCTCATAGAAAATCGTTCAGTACGACTCCCTGCCTTCTTCAAATGCCGACAATGATCGTCACCGGCGGGCCTATGCGGGGAAGCGGGTTGACCTGCGCCGATCCGCTCGCAGTACGACATCTCTCGATGCATCAAGCGGTTGCTTGGATGGTTATCCGCGTCTGGCAGGGCTCAACGCGCATCGCCCGGTCAGAAACATTCGCGGCGTTTATCGGCGCTCATCCGCGGCCAGGCAGCATCCCGCCCCCGCCAGGGTGCAGTTAGTGTGCTCAAACTGCACAGTAGTGTGGTGGATATGGAAACGGTCGTGTAACAACCTGTTGATGCGAGCCAGGATGAATTCGCTCGATGAGGGCGGCTGATCTTCGATGAGAACATGGCAGCTCAAGGCATGCGCATTCGATCCGAGCGTCCAGATATGGAGATCATGCACGTCCATCACGCCTTCCACCGATCTCATGGCCGAGATGACGTCGTGATAGTGCATCCCTGCCGGCGTACCTTCCAGCAAAATGTTCAGGGACTCCTTAATGATATCCCGCGCTGTCCAGATGATCAGACCGCCGATCAGGATCGAAAGCGCCGGATCGACGCGCAGCCATCCGGTATACCGGATGACCACCGCGCCGGCGATGATCGCCACAGAACCCAGCGCATCCCCCAGCATATGCACCCAGGCGGCGCGGATGTTGATGTCCGAGCGCTTGTCTCGCTGCAATCCGAACATGATCGCCGCATTTACGGCAAGTCCTGCCGCCGCCACCCAAATCATCGTGGATTCTTTAACGGCTCGCGGCGCCACGAGGCGCTCGTAGCTCTCCCAGAAGATGAATCCGGACAGCGCGATCAATGTCAGAGCGTTGACGAAGGCGGCGAGCACGCCCGCGCGCTGATATCCGTAGGTTTTCACTGAATCCGCCGGTTTGGATTGCAGGTAGAAACCAAACGCCGCCAAGCCCAGCGCCAGCGCGTCCGTAAAGTTGTGACCGGCGTCAGAGAGCAGAGCGAGAGAATGAGCTTGTACTCCGGCGATGGCCTCGATGATCACGAAGGCTGCCGTTGCCGCAAGCGACCAACCGAGAACTTTGGCCGTCGCCTCTCCTGGGTGATGATGGTGATGGTGGGCCGCCATAGCCGCGTTCTAATTCGATGTTAACGCATCAAAATCTGGTTACTTCAGTGAAATTGAAATTGCGGGCGCGCAGGCCGGGCGCAACCATATCGAAGGCCTCCTCGCCCGCGGCGCGCTCCGCTGGCATCATCAGATCGACGTTGTTCAGCAACTCGATCAGGCTCTGATTAAACCGGAAATTGCGAACTCCGCAGGCAACACGGCCGGCCTCGATCAGAAATGTGCCGTCCCGCGTCATCCCCGTCATGATCTTTTCAAACGGATCCACCTCGCGGATATACCACAGCCGCGTGACCAAAATGCCATGGTCCGTGGACGCGATGATGTCATCAATGGTCGCGTCTCCGCCTTGCATGACGATGTTCACCGGCGCTTCGCCGAACTCGTTTGGAACAGGGAAGCCATGGCCGGTCGGCTCCACGCCCGCGCGACGCGCGGCGGCGCGCGAATACGCCACCTCGCGCGGAACTCCGTTCTCAACCAGCGCCAGCCGCCGGCGCGGCACGCCTTCGCCATCAAACGCGGGTCCGGCCTGGAGCGGATGATACACATCGTCGGAAATGTTGATGTTTTCGCCGAAGAGCTTTTGGTTTAATCGGCCGGCCAGGAAACTGCGCCGGTCCTCCAGGGCTGTCGCGCTGAAATCGCCGAACATCTGGCCGACAAGATCCAGCACCGCAGCCGGCTCCAGGATGACGGTATAACGGCCCGGCATAATTTCCCGCGGCGCGCGCGACAACTCAGCCTTTAATGCAGCCCGGCGCGCCAGTTCGAGCGGATCGAACGCCAAACGATCCGGCGAGGACGCCTTGGCCCATCCGGAACTGTCCGCCGTCATGGCTGTTATCGAGAAGCGCGCGAGCGTTTCGCTATGATATGCGAATACGCCGCGGCTGTTCAGAATCGCTTCTGTGGTTTGCGCAGTCGAATAGGCGCCCGCCGTTGTTTGTCCTGCGGATTCCACCACGCCAATGGCCTCCGCCACGACGCGCGCGCGCTCCTCAGGTGAACATTCCGCCGTCGACGCGAAGAAACGGTTGCAGTCCGCAATGGCCCTGGGTTCAGCCAAGGGCAGCAGATCCGGGTCGAATTCCAAAGATTTGGCGACCTCGATGGCCTGGTCCACGGCTCTTGAGAGTGAATCGCGGTCCAAACGGTTCGTTGCAGCGCGCGCGGTGCGGCCGTCGACGATGACGCGAACCGAAGCCCGCCGGCTCTGTTCGGCGACGTTCTGATGAATGGCGTTGTTCGCAAACCGCGTGAGTGCGTGCGAAGAAGCCTCGAGCAGGAGCTCAATCGCGGTCACGCCGCGCTCGCGCGCCGCCTGCTGCGCATAGTGAAACGTCTGCTCGCAGTCCTTGCGCGTGAGCAGATCTGATTCGACAGAGCTACCCGGCATATCCGGCTCCGATGCGGATATTGCGAAATCGCGCCGGGCTGGCGCCGTGCCCGGTCCCGATCACCTGCTCCGGCTGCCCTTTCCCGCAGTTCGGAACGCCCCACAGCGTCCAGTGATCGCGATTGGCGATCGCATCGCACGCATTCCAGAAATTGGTCGTAATACCGCTATAGGTGGGATTTTTCAGCATGCGCACGCGCCGGCCGTTGCGAATCTCCCAGGCGATTTCACAGCCAAACTGGAAATTGTAGCGCTTATCGTCAATGGACCAGCTCCGGTTTGTTTCCATGTAGATAGCGTGGTCGACGTCGAAAACCTCATCGAGAGTCTGGCGGCCGGGCAGCAGGCTGACATTGGTCATGCGGATGAGGGGAATCCGAGCCCAACCGTCCGCGCGCATTGTGCCGTTTGAGCGCGGCTGGCCGATGGCGGCGGCGGTTTCGCGCGAGGTCATGTATCCCACAAACTGACCGTCCTGAATGATGGGCGTGCACTGGGCCGGAACGCCTTCATCATCAAACGCAAACGTCCCGAGTCCCGGCCCGTGCTCGAGACGCGCATCGCACACCACATTGACGAGCTCCGACCCGTATCGCAGGCGGTTCAGCTTGTCGAGCGTAAGGAAGCTCGTTCCAGCGTAATTCGCCTCCGAGCCCAGGACGCGGTCGAGCTCGATCGGATGCCCGATCGACTCGTGAATTTGCAAGCCCAGCTGGCTGCTGTCCAGAATCAGATGGAATTCGCCCTCAGGGCATTGATCGGCGGAATGTAACGCCACAGCCTGTTCCGCGATACGCGCCGCATTGCCCGGAAGATCCAATTCCTGCACCAGCTCATAGCCCTTGAGCTGAAATTGCCCGCCGAAGGAGTTTGGATACGAACGCTTTTGAATCGCGTCGTCCTGATAGGCATACGCACAGAAGCCACACCCCGATGTTGTACGCGTCTGATCGATGAGGCTGCCGAGCGAGGATGCAAACACCTGCCGCGACCGAACAAAGTCCATCGAGGCTTCAGACAGCGTGACGCCCGGGTTCCGCCGCAACTCCGCGTCGACCTGCAACAGCAGTCCGATCTGTTGATCGATGGAGATCGCAAACGGGTCCACCACGGTGGGGCTTGACCATGTAATTTGATAAGCATTCTCGGGAGCGAGCTGGACATCGGCTTTTTTGGCCGCGGCGCCGGAGCGTGCGATCGCGATGGCGAGCGCAGCGGCGCGCTCCAATCCTTCCGAAGTCAGGTCGTCGGTTGCGGCAAAACCCCAACAGCCTGCCGCGATCACGCGAATGCCAACTCCGGCCGATTCGTTCGCAGAGATATGGCCGATTTTGCCGTTCTTGGTCGAAAGGTGGCGCTCGCGGGACTCGATGACGCGGACGTCGGCGTAGGCGACGCCATTGCGCAGAGCCCGGTCGAGCGCGCGGCCCGCAAGGTCGCGCATGCACTTATTTTAAAGTGAGCGGGCTTCCGTCCCGCCTCTCATCCGATGAGTCCTAGGAACCGCGGATTCGAGTATCCGGGGAATACATGATTCAGATCGCGGTTGCCAAGGTGCGCGGTTACGAGCTCCCCCAGCACATCCCGGAAATCTGTCGTCAGATTCAGGTCGCGACCCTCGTAGAGCTGCTCCTCGTCGAGTCCCGGCCAGTCGCCGTACACTTTTCCGCCGCGCACGGCGCCCCCCAGGACGAACATGATATTGGCATGGCCGTGATCCGTGCCCCGATTCCCGTTCTCTTTCGCCGTCCTGCCGAACTCCGACATCGTGACCACGACCACATCGGCCATGCGGTCGCCCAGGTCGCGATAGAAGGCGGCGAGATTTTTTCCGAAGTCGGCAAGCAGGTTGGGCAACTGCCCGGCGGACGCCTTCGCCCCAACCTCGTTGACGTGCGTGTCCCAACCGCCCACATCGGCGAACGCAACTTCGAGACCGACGTCGGCTTTGATCAGGCGGGCGATCTGCTCCATGCTCGTTCCGAAGCGGGTGCGCGTATACGCGGCGCCCGGGGAGGGAGCATATGGCCGTTTCTGTATGGACTGCAAAATCTTCACGGCGTCGAAGGTCTCCCGCCCGGCGCCGTTCAACACCGTATCGATGGTGGACGCGTACATGCTTTCGAACGCAGTGGATGAGCGCGCGTCGCGGATTTGAAAGGAATCGAGGTTGTCCACCGCAATGCTCTCATTGCGTCCGCGCAGGGCTCGCGGGAGCGCCGCGCCCGCAGCGACGGCGCGCACTGGCGAGACTCGCCCGCGGACCGGCGGCAGCGCGCGGTTCAGCCAGCCGTCGGCTGTGGCCTTCCGCCCAGGCGTGCCCGATTCCATATAGTCCTGAGCGTCAAAATGGGACCGCGTCGGGTCCGGAGATCCAACCGCTTCAACGATGGCCAGATGCCCCGCCGTGAAGATCTCCTGGAGCGGCCCCAGCGAAGGGTGCAGTCCAAAAAAGCCGTCCAGATCGATCGCCGAGTCCGGCGTGCCGTCGGGCTTTGGAACGGCGATAGTGGGCCGCAAGTCGTAATAGCGCTTTTCGCCGAATGGCGCCACCACGTTGAGGCCGTCAACCGCGCCGCGCTGGAAAATCGTCACCAGAATCTTCTTGCGCGGGCTGGGGGCGTCCACGGCGTAGAGGGCGCGGGAAAGCCAGGCGGGCGCGACGCCTGCGCCAAACATCGCCACCGCCGAATTTTTCAAAAATACGCGTCGCGAGATCATTGCGGCTACCTCCGTTGAAAATCGGGCGAGCCGATTACCAGCCCAGCCACGAGCGCGGGGCTCAGCGGCTGTTTCTGTTTGGCCTGTTGCTGTTCGAGCGCTTTCTCCAGCGCCGTAATCGTTTGCGGCGAGACGTCGCGGAAGAGGATCTCGCGGGCGATTTGCGCCGGATCACCGTTCAGCCGCGAAGCATCCACTCGCACGCCCACGATCCGGTTCTGCGCCAGCGCCAGTCCGAAGTTCATTCTGGCCAGCAGCGCCGCCGAATTCACCCACTCGGCGTTGTTGCTCTTGTATCCGGTGGGCTCCAGCTTGCGGTAGAGCGGTTCACCAAGCTGCGCGATGCGTTGCGCCAGCGGAAAGGCCTCGTCGACGTCAGCATTCAGCGCGCGAATGGCGCTCACCACCATCTCGAAGGGCGTTTTCACCTTCGCATGATAGGCGCCGCGAGACCAGAATTCCCTGGAAGTGAGCATCGCACGCATCACCTCCCGGAGGTCTCCATCGGTCGCAATGAACCGTTGCGCCATGCGGTCGATGAGCGTCGCCGGCGGATTGTCCGCAACGAAGCGCTGGGCCAGCTCCTTGGAGATGAATCGCGCCGTCGACGGGTGATGCGCGAGAATATCCAGCACCTTTTCCCCATCCTCGATTCCGCCCCCCGCAGGAATTCTCACGCCGAGCACGATCTTTTCTCCCTTGTCGTGCATGCGGTCGTTGTATTCGAAGCCTCCGCCCTGGCGGGGCGCCTTGATGGTCCAACCAGTGAAGCAGCGCGCCACCTCGGTCACGTCCTTCTGCGTGTATCCACCATCCACGCCAAGGGTGTGCAGCTCCATCAGCTCGCGCGCATAATTTTCGTTCAGTCCGCGGCGACCCCGGGAGGCGCGGCGCGCGTTCACGGCGGCGTTCGCCCCGACGGATTGCCAGTTGTCCAGGTAGAACAACATGGCCGGACTCTTGGCCGTGGCTTCGAGCATGTTCCGAAAGCGTCCCAGAACGTAGGGCCGGATGGCGTCGCGCTCATAGGACGGCGTCAGGAAACGATCCGCGCCCTTATCCAGAAAAACATTGAAGTGGTTGTACCAGAAGTCGACCAGCAATTCCTCGAGCTGTCGATTGCTGTAGATGGCGCGGTACAGCTTAGCATCCGATAAATCGTAGTTGATTACCGCCTGCGGAGCGTTCATCAGCAGGATTTTGCGGCGCGTGTCCACAGGCGCGAAGTTGAAAAGCTCCTGCCGCCGAGCTCTTGGCAGCGCGGCCAGGACATCGTCAAGCGTCGAATCCGGCAGCGACGCCAGCAATGCTCGTTTCTGGTCCGGCGCGCCTCTTGCTAGGATTTGCAGTTGCTCCGCCGTCAGCACTTCATCCAGTCGCTTGACCGGCTCCAGGTCGTCGGTGGTTTGGGCGGCATTTCCGGTCGCCCCCTTCCGCGCCCGATATTTCCGAACCAGGCGTTCCACCGCGAGCCTCGCCACGGGATCGTCGGGCGGCGGCTGGCGTCCCGTTGCGACGGCGGCTATGAGCTGCGGCGGCGGGTAGTGGCGCACTGCTTCTTCCTGCGTCATGCGGAGCGATGCGAGCGGCGCGAGTTTCGTCTCTAGCGCGGGGTTTTCGGCGATGCGCTCCGGATGTAGCTGCTGATCCACCCATTTCTTCACGCCCATCCGTCGCAGTTTTTCGAAATCGCCTGGTCGCGGTCCGAACGTCAGGCGGTCCAAAGCATGCTGAATCTGTTCACTTTTCGAGAGTTTGATCTGAAACTGGCGTTCTTCAGGCTGGCGCTTCGGTTTCGAAGATTTTGCGGGAGCAACGGGCGCAATGGCAGCGAGGACGGCGATGCCCACTGTCCGGAACAGTCGTTTGCTCATGGTTAGGCTCTCGTGTCAGAACTGATCCGCTAATCGTATAAACGCGGAAATCCACGAAAAGTTAACCAGGACTTCGTTAACTGGAGTTCAAGAACGAACTGACTCGGCGGGAGGCCGGGTCAGGGCTGGCCAGGGCGCTACGCGGCCGCCAAGCCGCGAAGATTCCAGCCGCAAATCGTTGATGCTTCAAGTTTGTCGCCTCCCGGCCCGGGCCAGTGCGTCTCGAGGCTGATCCAGCCTTTATAGCCGTCGTTGAGCAGCGCAGCGATTTGCCCCTTCCAATCGATGCGCCGCGTGCCGAGCGGGCCCCAGACAGGGCGGTGTCCGTCCTCCATGTGGCAATCCTTGGCGTGAACGTGGATAATCCGGTTCTTCGGCAGCAGGCCGTAACCGTGAGGGAAGGGATCTTCGCCGGCGACGTATGCATTGGCGGGATCCCAGACCAGCTGCACGGCTTCATCGCAAACGGCGCGCAGGATGCGGCCGGCTTCGAGCGCTGTGGCAACATTGCATGCGTGCTCGTTTTCCAGCCCTATGATGACGTCTTCCCGCCGCGCTTCGCTGGCGAGCTTTTCCAACGTCCGTACGATGCAATCGAAACAGCGGTCCGGTTCAACTGTGCGCCAGTAAGAGAAAACGCGTACGATTCTCGCGCCGAAAAACTTTGCGATTCGAAACGCCGTCTCCGCAAGACGCGGCTGGTCTTCGAAGGTGTGTTTGGACGCAAACACATCCTGTTGAAAACGCGTATCCACTTCGGCCATGTCGGGATGTACGCATTTCAGCAGCGGCGAGGCGATGGAAATGACCTCGAACCGCTTGGAATCGAGGATCTCCTTGGCGGATTTCAGCTCGTCATCAGTCAGGTCGAGAATGTTTTTGCCGCCGATTACCCGCAACTCGGCGCCGCGCATGCCGATCTTCGACATGGCATCCAGCGCGATGGCAAGGTCCGGTGAAAATTCGTCCGTAATGGCGGCGATCGGTATCTTTGGCGTCATTGGGATGATTCCTGAATCGTCAGGTACTGGCCGGCCGGAACGTTCGTAAGGCGCTGCCTGACGCCGCTCGGCCACTCGATATTAATCGTACTTGCTTTCGAGTCGCGGCCGAGGCCGAAGGTCAGGGCGAGCTCGCTTTGCGAACAGTAGCTCGATCCGCTATGGACCATTTGCGATTGCCGTCCTCCGGACGATTCCACCGTGACTTTCGCGCCGATTCCGTCGCGGTTGGATCGGGTCCCAACGAGTCTCAAGTGAAGCCAGTGATTGCGGTTGCCGCCGTCGTTGCGAAACAGATAGGCGGGGCCGTTGTTGGTGCTGAGCACGATATCGAGATCGCCGTCATGGTCGAAATCCGCATAGGCCGCGCCGCGAGCCACGATCGGGCGCTGAAATTCGGGCGGCTGCTGTTGGGTAACATCTTCAAATCGGCCTTTGCCCAGATTGTGGAACAGCAGCGGACACTGCTGATAGTGCACTTTCGGCTGCACGCGCCCAATCTCCTCGTCGATATGGCCGTTGGCGGCGAAGATGTCCGGCCAGCCGTCGAGATCATAGTCAAAGAAAAAGAGCCCAAACGTCAACGACAGCAGGCTGGACCGGCCCACCGTGGACCGCGGCGCCTCGTCAACGAACAGCCCGTTGCCTTCGTTGTGATACAGACCGAGCATCTGGTTCGAGAAGTTACCCACCAGCAGGTGCGCGCGGCCGGAGCGGTCATAATCGGCGGCGTCAGTTCCCATCGCGCCGCGGGCCACGCCATCTTCGCCGAAGGCCACGCCGGCTGACACGGCCTCTTCGCTGAAAGTGCCGTTCCTGTTGTTGCGGTAGAGCTTGTTCGGCTGCGTGTCGTTAGCCACGAAAATGTCCGGCCAGCCGTCGTTGTTGTAATCGAATATGGCGACGCCGAGCGATTTACTGGTGGCGTCGCCAAGCCCTGCGCGCTGGGTGACGTCCTCAAATTTGCCGTTGCCGAGATTCCGGTAAAGCTTGGACGAAGTCCCTTTGTACGACTCAGGCGTGCAGTAGGACTTCGTCGCCCCGTCGAGGGAGCACCATAGATCGCCTTTCTGCGTCCATTGCACGTAATTGGCGACGAAGAGGTCGAGCTTGCCGTCCCGATCGAAATCCAGCCACGCTGAACTTGCTGCGAAATTGGCGTTGTGAATGCCGGATTGCGCCGTGACGTCGCGGAACTTGCCGCCGCCCTCATTGTGGAACAGGTGATCGCCCTCAAGCGCTGTGACATACACGTCGTCGCGGCCATCGTTATCATAATCGCCCGCCGAGCCGCCTAGGCCGTAGATGCTGATATCGAGGCCGCTGCCGTGAGTGATGTCTGTGAACGTTCCATTGCGGTTGTTCCGGTACAGGGCGGCAGTGGAACGTCTTCCACGCGGACTCCAGTCTTTCGAGTTAATGAAGAGGATATCGGTCCAGCCGTCGCCGTCGGCGTCGAACGCAACCACGCCCGAGCCCATCGTTTCGGGCAGATATTTCTTGCCGGACTTGCCGGCGTTATGTACGAAGCGGATGCCCGATTGGGCGGTGACGTCGGTGAACCGCACAGGCGCGAGCGGCTGCGTGGCGGCGCCGATCACCATGAGGCTGAGCGCCGCAGGGAGCGCTTGTCTCAATGCGAACCTCCAATCGAAATTCCGGCTGCGCGGCGAGCGGGCGCCGGGTCGAGCGGAACGGACTCGTGGTCGTGAATCGGCTGCCGTTCGTTGTTGTCCTCGACGTTGATTATGCGCGGCTTTGCGGTAATAGCCTGCGAGGACTCGTCGGCCTTGAATCGCAGGAACAGCTTTTGTTCGCGTTCAGCGCGGTCCAGCATGCCCAGCCCGCGATAAACCAGCATGAGCGTGTAGTGCGCCTGTAAGTCCTCGGGATCAACGCTGAGAACATTCAGCAGGGCTGCTTCGGCGGCGCGATAGTTGCGCTTGAGAAACTCGATCCGGCCGATCTGGTTCCACACCACGCGGTCGCGGGGATAAAGCGCCGCGGTCTTGCGCAGACTGTCCAGCGCGCCATCGTAATCGCCGTCGGCCTTCTGGATCATGGCGTTGAAAAACCATGTACGCCCCAGCTTGTCATTGATGGCCAGCGACCGCTCGATGTACGGCCGCGCGGCGTCGGTCTCGCCTTCCTGGATGAGCGCACGGGCGACGTTCAGCCAGCCATCAGCGTATTCGGGCTCCGCTTCGGTCACCTTCTTGAAGGCGAATTCGGCGCCCTTCAGATCGCCCTGGAGCAGGAGGCCAATGCCCCAGTCGTTCCAGCGCTCGCGATCCGCCTTGCGGACGACCGGCGTCCAGTTCACGGGCGCGTCGCTGATGTTCAGGCGCGTTTCAGCCTGAGCCAGCGTAATCACCGGCAGAACCGGGATGCGACCCTTGATTTTTCCGGAAACGTTGGCGGGGATGTTTGCGGGGTCAAAGCTGAATTCGCGGTTGTCGAAACTGGTCGATACAAGCTTCGGGTCATTCGTCTTTGGCTGGCCGGCGTAGGCGAATTGCGTGTAGTAGTGCGAAAACTTGCGGTAATTCAGCTTCGCCGTGACGGTGATGGGCCCCTGGGCGTCCTTGGGGATGTGCAGCCGGAAGTGCGCGACATCCGCGGCGCCGGGCGGGATGAGACGAACATAGAGAACGCTGCGCGTTTGAAACGCGTTCCGCTTGTTGATCATGTTGCCTTCGCCGTCGAGCTGATACGAGCGGTAGAAGTGCGCTCCCCGCTCCACCGGTCCGCAGTTGTTGTCTTCCACTTTTCCGCTCCAGAAAATGATGCGGCCCGTGGCGTCGCGGGCTTGTAATTCGAGCCAAACGTCGAACGCATCGACGGTGCCGGCGGGGAAGAAATGGCCGATCTTGCGCGTGCGTACGACGGCGTCCAGCCGGATGGTCTGGCCGCGCTGGAACGTGCCGGTCTCGACCGGCGCAAGCATTTTGCCCACTTCGCGGATCGTGACGGAGGCGGCGCCCTGCTCGGCTTCCTCGCCGACGGCGAAGGTGGAGGAAAGCTGCGGCGTTTCCGCGTTCCGCCGCCGCATTTCGACGGCGCCCTTGACCTCCTCAACCGGCGACGCGGCGAAAATATCCACCGTAATGAACCCCGACTTCAGGAATTTTTCCACTTCGCTCAGCTGGCGCTCGTCGCGATTCGCGAACGCTACGGCGGCGTTGGCCGCAGCAAAGCGATGCGAGTGCACCTGCCCGTTGATGTTCCCTGGGTCTTTGGACGCGACCAGCGGCATATGACAATCAGCGCAGGTCTGCGATTTCGCTGGATAGTAAAATGAGCGCGCCCCCTGCCCGGAGACGCCGCTCGCCTGCCAGTTGTCGTAGTCGTTGAAGCCGCGGATCCAGCGATATTGGTTGACCGGAACGTCCAGATGAACCTTATGGCATGCGGAGCAGAATTCCGCAGACTGTTCGCGCATAAAGGGCTTCATCATGGTGCGGCGGTGCGGCTCGGGATCCAGGTAGGTGAGGAAACGGTCCACGCGACGGATGATGGGGTTGTGGCTGGAGGCCAGCTCGTGCAGCGGCGGGTACTCGATCACGAACCCGGCGTTGCCCATGGTGGAATCGACGTGTACGATCGCGTGGCAGGACAAGCAGCCGAGACCGTTCTGCGCTTCGGGCGTGTCGATCTGATCTTTGATGGGCCGCTCGAAACGGCCATTAAAGAACACCGCGTGATCGTGGCAGCCAGCGCACCATTTCGTCGGCTTGACGCCGGCGACATCCTGCATATATTCAATGGATTTCCGGTAGAACTGATTGTTAAACGACGCAAAATGGTGCATCGAGCTGTTCCACTGCTCGTAAATATCCTTGTGACACTCGCCGCACAGCTTCGAATCCATGAAGAAGTTCGAGGGAATGATCTTTCCGGTGTTGGTGTTCGATGACGACGGCCAGAACGGGCTTTTCGGGCCGGCGCCTTCTTCCGCCATGGAAACAGGCGCGACGGATGGATTGACGATGCGGTCCCACGGGTTGGGGAAGGCCTTGCGATAGGCGGCGGCTGAGACGGGGATGGCGATCGAGATGAGAAGCACGGCGCCGGCGGCTTTGCGGGATGCGGCCGGGATCGGTCCGCGCGTGGTTAGGACCGCGATGCACGCCGTGAGCACAGAGGCGCAGCCGAATGCGATGTGCAGCCACACCATCCACCGGTGGTCGCGCGTTGCGCCGGCGTAAACCAGCCAGGCCCCCGCGATCGCCGAAGCCAGGAACAACCCGGCGGCAGCCAGGAGCATGGGCGGCAGTCGCCTCAGGCGCGGTATGAGCGCCGCCGCGATCGCCAATCCAAGAGCGACATGCAGGAGCACGTTCGCCATGTAGAAAACAGACGGAGTCGCGAACCCGGCGATGTAGCCCGTATTCAGCAGGAATATACAACCAGCAATTGCAGTTAGACGCGATTTCATTGCCCCGATCCCAGACGGTTAGCAACTAGAGGACGGATGAGCACTAACGCTGGTCGAGTATTGTAGCGCTCACGATATTTCCGGTGAATAGTATCTTTAGGGTATTGCTCGCCGACCGGATATGGGTATGCTGACATCCCGTGAAACGGGAGCGGCTCCACGGTTTGGGAAAAAGCAGTGTTCGCGTCACGGTCTTTGGCCCAGCCGTCAACTTTCAGCAGGAAATCGCGTTTCCAGCCTGACGGCAAGGGCGGCAGCTTGCCGGCGTCGAACCGCATTGTGATCTCGTCGCCGGACCCCATGATTACATAGCGGTCGTCCACCGCCTCCAGCAACTCCCGCACGTCGCCGTACCGCGTGTAATAGCCGGGAGTGGGATTCCAGAACGACAGCGGCGTAACGGATGAGTAGATAAACTGGTCGGGCTGTTTGCGCGCCGGATCAATGCGCGTTGCGGAAAACCCGCGAAAATGCAAATCCGCCGAGGCGGCGCGGAGAAACGATTTTCGCATCACCGGGGGAGCCGAGGATTCCAGCAGGAAGATTTCGTCCCAATACACGCACAGGTTAGTGACGATTCGAAGTTCGCGGCGATCTGACGGGAAGTTCACTTCCACCGCGATTGTCTTCGGTTTGCCATCTGGCATGCCCATGTCGGAATCGATGGTGACCCACTTTCCGCTGGCATCACGAGCCTGGAGATAGGGCGCAATGAGGCCGCCTTTCGATTCCTGGGACGCGGCGAGGAACGTGGAGCCATCCGCCCAGTCCACCCAGCCGTTAAGGATGAGAACGGCGCGATGCGCCGACCGCGGCGCGCGGCCGAAGTCTAGCGTCAGCGAGTGCAGCTCCGATGTGCCCAGCTCGCTGCGCCCGAAGTCGTCCACATACGTTCTGTCTTTCCATGTGATGCGGCTCAGAACGTCGTGTCCGTGGTTATCGTGCGCCGCAACGGGATGAATACGACGCGAACCGCCGTAAAACTTCAGCGCCGGGTACGGCGGCGACTTCCAGCGCTCGTTGATAAATAAATCCTGAGCGGCCGGATGATCGACAGCGACCAGTTGCGTCTGGTCAATGTAGGAAACCTCGGCCAGTTCTTCCGTGATGTGCAGCTCGTACTGTCCGTTGCGCAGCGCCATGGCTTCACCCGGGACCTGGACGTACTCATCGTGATCAATCGGAAAATACGAGCTGTCGCCAGAGCGGGCGCCGAGCGGCGCGACGCCGAGAACGTCAGTGATGAATTGGAACTCCCGCCCGTTCCAGGTCCAGATCATCGGACAAGAGCCTGAGAGCCGCTGGGCCTCCTTGTAGGTATACGCTTTGTTGGTCGCCTGCCGGATTTCGTTCTGGATCAGCCCGTTCGGCCACGTAATGCGAACCGTGTCTGCTTCAGAATAGTTGTGCAGATTGAAAGTGAGCGGATAACCGTCATAGAAGGCGCGCGCATAGAGCGTCCCGGCCTTCACCTCCACGAGCGAGCCCTGTCCCAGCTTCAGGTTTTTGACGCCGGTCAGCGCCACCCGTAGCCAGTTGGAATTCGCTGAGCGGTTAAACTCGACTCCCTCCGGCGTGACGCGATCGATGCGGCCGTCCCCGTCAAAATCGATATTGCTGATGGAAGTCGGCTCCGCCTTGACGTTCCGGTCTACGACGTACCTTCCGCCGAGCAGATCGCGGTAGACGACCGGCGGGCGGTCTGAGTATCGGACCCACACGTCAAAAGCCTTGCTGTCCGGATTGATTCGAAACACGCCGCCGTCGACGGCGCGACCCGGAATCAGCGGTAGATCGGAAGTGTGGTCTTCAAATCCCGCCGCTCCCTGGTTGCGCAAAAGGACCGAGTTCTCGCCGAGCAACAGCAGGTCGAGATCGTAATCATGATCGTAGTCGAGCCAAATCGCCTTCTCGAAACGGCGCCGCGGGAGGCTTGCCGCCCGCAGTGTGAACCGCCCTTTGTCATTGTGCAGCAGCGTAGGACCCTGCTCGCCAAGAACGCAAAGGTCCATAAGACCATCGTTATCGAAATCGCCTGCCGCCGCCGCAATAATCCCGCCCAGCGCGTCGAGTCCTGATTCGCGGACAACGTCGGTTCCGCCGCGGTACAGCGTCAGCGCTCCCCCGCGCCAGGCGAGCACGTCGGGCCGGCCGTCGTTATCGTAATCAAAGATCAGCCATCCATCAACGCGCTGCGCGAAATTTCGCAGCGCATATCTTGGCTGGCCGGCGGGCTGCAAAGGCCGGGCGTCCGGCGGATCGTAGATCTCCGCGTAATCACACCATTCCATGTCCTCCGGAATCGCGGCGCCCTCTTGCGCCTTCTTCAGCCGCTGGAATTCCTGTAATTCTCTAAGCGCCATTTCGCCGCGACCCGTGGATCGGTAAACGTTGTACAGCTGAAAGTGCGGCGCGGCGAGATTATGGTTCAGCGCCGCTGCGATCTCAAATTGCCGGATCGCATCGCTCAGCCGATTTTCCTGTTTGTAGAGGACTCCGAGATTGTAGTGCGACACGGGCTCGTCCGGAACCAGTTGGACCATCTTTTCGAATTGGGGAAGAGCCTTCCCGAATTCGCCCTGCTTCTTAAATACAATGCCGAGATTGAAGTAAGTATGGGGCAACTCGGGATGGAGCTTTTGCACCTTTTCGAGCTGTGCGACGGCTTCGGCGGTTTTCCCCGCCCGGAGCAGGGCCAGGCCGTAGTTCAACTGTTCCCGCGGCGAGTTCGGGTTAAGTTGGAGCGCCTTACGGAACTCGTCGACCGCCTGCGTCTGCGTCGTCGGGTTCTCATAGAAGGCTTTGCCCAGGTTGCGGTGATGCCACAGGGCCGCATCGCGGTCCTGATCGCTCGCAGCGAAGGGCGCAAGGAGGACGGTTGCAAGAACGACAAACAGCCAGCGCATAAGGA
>DASRCT010000102.1:0-14212 GCA_035652975.1 Bryobacteraceae bacterium
CGCGCGTCCTTCCATCAACAACGCCAGGGCTACGGCGCCCGCGAACTGGAACAGTCGGTTTATCCTGGCTGATCAGCGGATCCCAATGGCCGAAATCATCCGCCCCGATCGCGCCCCGTCCCGGCGGTAGGAATAGAAGTCCTCCACCAGGCAACGCGTGCATAAGCCGCAATCGTAGATCTGACCCGCAGGAACCCCCGCGCTCTCTAGCTGACGCCGGTTTACCGCGGCGAGATCGATCTTGACGCGCAATTCCACGCCATCGAGCGCCGGAATCCAGCGCGCGAACCGCTGCGCTACATCCGGACCCACTTCGTAACAGCACTCGCGGATACAAGGACCGATGGCTGCGTAAATATCCAACGGGTCCGTTCCGTAGTTCGCGCGCAGGGCTTCGACAGCCAGGCGCGCGATCTCCCCGGCCGATCCGCGCCAACCCGCGTGGATTGCCGCCACCGCGCGCCGCCGCACATCCACCAGCAGAACAGGCGCGCAGTCGGCGGTTCGCACACCCACCAGTACGCCCGAGCGATTCGAAATCAGCGCGTCGCCTTCGCCGGCGCACCCGGCGGCGCCGTCGGCCGCGATCACGAGCGACGAATGCACCTGCCGGAGCATCGCCAGCCGCGCGCTGTCCGCCCATGAGGGCGAATGGCGCGTCCCAAAGCCATGCTCCAGCCATTCCACACCAGCCAGCTGAGCGACATGATAAACGCCTTGTGAATCTTTGATCATTGTCGAGGATAATGGCCCAGGCCCATTCACTGGCCATGCCGCGCTATACCCGCTTCGGGCAAACATGGAGCGCAATCGCCATGAGCGGACGGACGCCGACTCATCCAGAGCGGATTAGCCGACCGGCGTGTAAATGTTGGCGAGCTTCTCGATCTCTTCGACAACCGCCGGCTGCGCGGTCCGGACCTGCCGCTTGAAGTTCTCGAGCATCGACTCGTCCAGCCGGACCTCGGTCGGCCGCTTCACCAGCGTACTCATCTGGTCGATCTTGTCCTGAAGCTTCAGCAGACCGTAGAACAGGTTCTCCGGGCGGGGCGGGCACCCGACCACGTACACATCTACAGGCACGATCTTGTCGACGCCTTGCAGGGTCGAGTACGTGTTGAATGGACCGCCGACGCTCGAACACGCGCCCATTGAGATAACCCACTTCGGATCGGGCATCTGATCGTAGAGTCGCTTCAACACTGGCGCCATTTTCAGCGTCACCGTGCCGGCCACGATCATTAAATCCGACTGCCGCGGGCTTGGCCGGAAAACCTCAGCGCCGAATCGCGCGATATCGAATCGCGCGGTGGTCGATGCGATCATTTCGATGGCGCAACAGGCCAGCCCGAACGTCAGCGGCCACAACGACGACTTACGGCACCAGTTGAACACATAGTCAACCGAAGTGGTCAGAAAGTTACGCTCGAACTGATTCTGGAGAAACGGCATCCCTTGATTCGGCTTGACCTCAGTTTAACATCCGTCGAGACCAGGGTGCGCGCTCGCCGCCTCCGCCTGCCATCCCGCTCCGCACCCCTTAACCGCGCCGCCATCGGGCATTACCGGATTGCTTTGCTGGTAAGAAGCTGCGGCGCTGATTGAGCGTCCACGTACTCAATCCAGCCGTCCATCATCTCTGTCTCGCTCGCCGCTCCCCACCGCACCGCCTTGGTCGGATCCGGATTCAGAGGATTGTTTCGCGAGTTATCGAAATGCGCGGTGATCTTCAGCCGCGTGCCTTTCGGAATGAAAATCGGCTCAGCAGCGCGGTATGTAATCTGCCAGTTGAAATTGTACTCGGGCACGTTCAGAAGAGCTTCGGTCCGCCCGTCCGGATACGTAACTTCGATCCTCATGGATTTGCCGCGCAGATGCATATGCGGCGTCAGGCTGGTGATGTAGATGTCCTTGTCGAACGTATGGCACTCGGTGACCTCGTGATTCGGAGCGTTCGCCGGAATCAGGAACATGTGATTCGAAAGGTCGATTCTCCGCGCAACTGTTTTGGGCGGTTCCTTGGCGAAAATCAGTCCGACGCTGGTCTCATCGTATTCGGTCTTTCCCGTCGCCCTCGAATAGTGGATCTGAAAATTCAGCTTCGATCCGGCTCTGATTAAGCGCGCCGTTCCGGGCGGGTAAA
Organism: Bryobacteraceae bacterium; assembly: GCA_035652975.1. GTDB lineage: Bacteria > Acidobacteriota > Terriglobia > Bryobacterales > Bryobacteraceae > TMP-7. Next base: position 2,144 of record DASRCT010000102.1, read on the forward strand.
CGTCCGGCGCCCGTCCAGGCAGATAGGAACTGATCAGGCTTCCCAGTTCGCTTTCGTGCGTACCGGGAAATACGCCGTTATCATCAATGGCGCAGCCGTCGTTGATCACCGGCGCATCCGGACGAATGAAAGACAGAGTGCCCTCGCGAATGCGCAGCCACTTGCCGTATTCCTTCGCCGGATCCGGCTTTCCGCTCGAGCCAGCCTTCTTTTCCTCGTTCTCAACCACAAACACGTGCGCATGGTGCACAATTTTCCGATTCCCCGGCCGCAGCTCCGCGGAAATAACCCATTTGTCTTCAGCGAAGTTGGTGGGAACGGTAATGTAGCTGTATTCGTCCGGACCACTGCCCTCCAGCTTGAAGCGTGGGATCGAAATGACAACGTCCGGCTTGCCGGCCCGCCACCCGTCCGCAAAAACGGGCGCGGGCGGCAGCGTTCGTGGATCGCCCTCCGGCTTCCCGCCGTCCACCCACGCCTTGATCGTCGCAATCTCGGCGTCGCTGAGGCTTGGATCGTTGGACCACTTCCCTACATGCGGATCCGCCTTCCAGGGCGGCATCTTCCGCGTGATCACGGCTTCTTTGATCGCCGCCGCCCACGGTCTCGCCTGCTCATAAGTGAGCAGCGGCATCGGCGCGATGTCATTGGGATGGTGACAACTCGCGCAATGCTTGTACAGAATGGGCGCTACGTCGCGAGCAAATGTGGGAGTGGAACCCGGCGCCGGCGCGGCCGCAACGAGGTAGCACAGCGAGGCGAGCACTATCAAGCGCATACGTGAAATTCCTTGTTCATCATACCGGATCTCCTCCGGACGCGCCTGATTCCATCAACCCAGTCCGGCGCCCCAGCGCTGACGCTGGCATGGCTCTATTCGGCCGCCCTCGGCGTCTTTCTCTGCCCGGAACCGGCAGTCTGCTCAGCCCCGCGCGGCCTCCCCGCAGCAGGAGCAGCGGTCGTAGCCGGAGCGCGCCGAATTTGCTCGAAGTATTCCTGCACGTAGCGCTGATAGATCAATGGCACTTCGTCCCGGCTGATCTCGCCGCCCGAATCGGTGTGGAGGGCCGATCTCCCACTGTATTGCGTTCTCAACTGCTGCTTGCCGGAAGGCGCCTCCACCATCACCTCGCCGCTGACGTTCTGCGCCCGCTTGCCCAGAATCTCTGAGATCTTGCCCATCGCGGCAAGCTGCTCCGCCTCCTTTGCCGCTTTGTCGCCATCCTCCTTGCCTATGCCGCTTCGGGCATCCTGCGACGGCTGCCGGTCAGCATTGCGGTCGCCGCTTTTGCCCTGCGCCGTCTGGGTCTGATTGCCTTGGGCCTGCTGCTCCCCCTGTTGCCCCTGCGTATCCGTTCCCTCGGATTTGTTTTTGCCGGCTGATTGTGAGTTCTTATCGGACTTGCCCTGCTGCGAACGGCTCTGCTCGGAGTTCTGCGACATCCGCGACGATTCGCTGCCCCGCGGCTGCATCTTCAGCTTATTCAACAGGTTGGCCATCGCGTCCCGCATCTTGTCCATCATGCTGTCGCCCTTGGACTGCTCGGAGCCCTTTGGCGGCGCATTTTGCCTGCCATTCTGCGGCGGCCCGTTATCACCCGCCGGTTGCTGATCTGACGCCGACTCCGTGCCCGCAGCCGACGGCTTGTCCGACTGTTCTTCGCCCTCGGATGGGTCCGTCGCCTGCCGGTCATTGGAAACAGCGTTGGGCTTCGACTTCGCAGCATCCGACCCGGCTTCCGAGTTGTCCGCATCCGAACTGGCGGCGTTCAGCGCCGAGTCCGCATTCGGTTCAATCGGATTGCGATTCTCTTCCGGCGACGTTACGTTGATTCCCAGCTTCCGGAGCTGTTGTTCAAGCTGCTTCTGTGCCAGATTCTCCTTGTGCGCCGCAATCTCATCCTTCGAATGCACGAAAGTATCGAATGCGATCTTCACAAGCGACGGCCGGAGGTCCAGACGGCGGATTACGCCATAGCGCACCGCGAACATTCCGAACGCGACCAGCGCAATCCCAAATGCGCCGTACAAGGCTTTCGGAACCACGTACGGAAAGGCTGCCGCGGGGTCAATGGACTCGGCGATCCGCTCCGCCTGCTCATGTTGGATCGCGACCGCCTCAGGCGCGGCTCGACGGCTGTGCTGAGTCTGAAAAAAGTACGCTGTCGACAGCGTGTCGTGCAGGTTTAAACGCGCGTCAATCGTCTGGGCCAGCCGATATCGCGAAGGCGTGCAGCGCGCCAGACGCCAGGCTCCGAGCGCAACGGCAGCCGCGAAGACGCCAACCAACCAGTACCAATCGAGCACCTGCGTTCCGAATAGCAGCAGGATGGCGACGCCTGCCATCGCCGCGCCGAACGCAATAATGATTTGTTCAAGGATGAGCTGGGCAAGAAGGCGCCGGCGGACGCGTTGCAGTAAGGTCCATAGAGCCGCGGAATATTGTCCCAAGTGCGCCGCCTTCCTTGATAATAGCTCAGTGCAAGCGCAGGTCCAGACCGTAATCGGGGGCGGGCTTGGGCTTGCTGCGGAATCCGAAACAGCCTCCCCGCTACCACACAAAACGCACGCCGATCTGGAGCCTCCGCGCTATCGTGCCGTCCGGGAAGCCTTGCGTTGCAGTGCCCACGCCCACGTTGGACTGATAGGTCAGCGTCGGCGTATTGTTCACCAGCGAATACGTGTACATGCGCGTGTTCACAGCCGTGAAGTACGGATGGTTAAACACGTTGAAAGCGTCGAACGTGAACATCGCGCGATACCGCTCGCTGAAGGGGAAGGTCTTTGTCAGACGCACATCCACTCTCGCAACCGGGTCGGCGTTGAGGCTGCCCACAGGAAGAAACGGCACGCGCGCATTCGCGTACCCGTTCAGATTGCCTGTGAACGCCGGCGTCAGGCCCGGTCCGGGATTCGGCGCCGATGAAATCGACACAATAGGCGTCGCGTTCGGCGACGACGAGAAGGTTCCGATTCCAGACAGCTCCCAACTGTTGACCAGGTACTTGGCAAACGCACTGTCGCTCCGCACGAATTTCGGCGTCCAAACGGCATTCAACACCAGGCGGTGCCGGATATCCAGCGCCGCCGTGCCCTTTTCGTTGCGGTAATCGCCGGGATATTGGCTCTGCGGACCGCCGCTCGCAAATATGTTTGGCGTCCCCGCATTCCCCTGCCCTTCATCGATCGCGTGCGACCAGGTGTAGGAAAGGTTGCCGGTGACATTGTGCGCATACCGCTTCGTCAGCTGAACCGTCAGGCCGTTATACCAGCTGTTCAGGCCCGCATCGATGATGTTGATTCGCGAATAGCGCGGATCCACGCGGTTCTGACGCACATAAACCGGCGTGGACCAGGTCCCCGTAAACGGCCCGCCCCCAACCACGTTATATGTGACCACCGGTCCCGGCGCCCCAATGTTGATGTCGTGCACCGAGGTCAGATGCAAGCCGCGGCTCCAGATGCCGGACACCGTCAGCGCTAGGTCGCCGGTCAGTTGTCGTTCAATGGCCAGGTCCGCTTGTTGCGTGTACGGCGCGCGAAAATCGCTGGCTGCGATGTTCAGGTTCACGGAACCGGCCGGCGGGTTGTAATTGGTTGCATTCGTCGGCAGCGCCGCCGGAAACACCGGACCGGCAGCCCTGTCGCTGGCGTTTGTGGAATTGAGCGTAATCGACTTCTGATAAATTCCATTGCCGAGAAACAGAGTGTTGATCAGACCTCCGGGATAACGGGCGTAGAAGATGCCGTAACCTCCCCGCAGAACCGTCTTGCTCTGGCTGTCGAGCGACCACGCGAAACCAACCCGCGGGGCCAATTCCTTGTTGTAGGTCGGAATGCGTCCCGTCGCGGGATAATCCGGATTCACGACCGTGGGCTGCGGCAGGTCCGAGTAGTCATAGCGCACCCCCAGATTCAGCGTCAGCCGCGGCGTCGCCTTCCACTGATCCTGCACGAAAAATGCGTAGTCCTTGATCGTGAAATCCACAACCGGATTGCCGATCGTTTGGGTAAACGTCAGCCAGTTCTTCGCGCCCGTCGTGTTTCCGGTGAAATCGGCGGCAAATGCGCTCCAACTCGGAAAGGTATACGTGCCGGTGCGGTTGAACAGCAAATTCGTATAGTCCTCAGTCGGCATGATGTCGACGCCGAATTTGAGCGTGTGCGCCCCCCGCGTCCACGTCAGCGTATCGGCGAACTCGTACCGGTTTTCCAGTGGGTTCGTACGCGGGTAATCGGTCGCCGTGCCCAGCGGGTTTCCACTGAAGCCCGACAGGAAAATGCCCAAAAATCCGATGTTCGGAATCGCCAGCGCGTCGTTCGGATAGTCGAACTGCTTGTCATTGAACCACCCGAAACGAAATTCGTTGACCGCCGCCGCCGAGGGAATCGCGGTCCAGGTGAACCGGCCGTATTTGGCGCGCACCGACGAATTCACGTTGTTCGCCACGCCATTGCCGTTGTTGAGCACCGCCTGCGTCTGCAATCCGTTCGGCGACACCCACCGCAGCAGATTCAGGCTGATGCTGAACGCATTTCGTTCACTGGGCCGGTAGTCGATTTTGCCGAACCCCAGATCCTGCGTCACCGAGCGATCCACCGTCTGGAATAACCGGTTCGTAAACGCCCGCGCGGCGTCGCATTGCGCCGGAGTCGCCGGATCGCCGCATGTGGCAATAAACTGACCAGAGGTGCTGAACAGTGGATTTCCCGCGGCGGTCATGGATGACACCAGCGGGAAAGTCCGCCGCAGCCCTTCGTAATTAAAGAAATAGAACAGCTTGTCCTTGATGAATTTCCCGCCTGCGCTCACGCCCACCTGATTGCGCTTCTCCGGCGGATTGATCGTCGAGAAGGGATCGCGCGCGTTGAAGTCCTGGTTGCGGAAGAACCAGTACGCCGTGCCGTGGAAATCGTTCGACCCGCTGCGCGTCACCGTATTGACGACCCCGCCCATGGCGTGGCCAAACTCGGCCGAGTAATTATTCGAAACCACCTGAAATTCCTGTACGGCGTCTTGCGAGATCTGTGATTGAATGCGCGTGCGCCCGGCATTCTCGTTGTAATATTGCTCCGTCGTATCGTTGCCGTCGGTAAGAAACGCGTTGCCGCCGGCAATTCCCCGAAATGACACCAGACCGAAGGTCCCGTCCGGAACGACTGCCGGCGCCAGCAGGACAAAGGAGTCCACGCGCCGGCCATTGATCGGCAGATCCTGGATCTGGAGCGTCCCCACCACCTGCGACACGTCGGTCTTGGTCGAATCCACAATCGGCGCTGTGGCTTCCACCTGTATTTGCGTCGTGGTCCCCGCAACCGTCAGTTCGATATCCAGGTTCACATTCTGCCCAACCAGGACCTGGATGTCCTTTGCGTCAAACTGGCTGAATCCAGGCGCCGTCACCGTCACCGAATACCCCGTCGCGGGAACCAGCGACGGCGCCGTAAACACCCCGGCTTCCGTGGTCTGAAGAGTTCGGCGGATGCCTCTCGCCTCGTTGGCGACAACTACTTGCGCGTTCACTACAGCCGCGCCCGTCGCGTCCCGGACGGTCCCCGAAATCGCCCCCAGCCCGGCGACGGATTGCGCACAGATGCTCCCGCACGCAAATGCTACAAGACTGACGCTCACAACAATTCGGTTTCGCATGCACACTCCCAGATGGCCCGACTTGCGCTCATAAGCCACAAGCCGGTCGAATGGACCCACTGCTGACCTCTGTATAACCCCGACGGAGGGAATTTAGACTCCTATCTTACACGAGAATTGTTAACACTGCGCTAATAATCGCTTCCACCGGCAACAAAAGCCCCCTCGAGTGCTCCCCCCCAGTCCCAAAATCTCTCGAAAAGACCCGCTCGCCAAACTCGCCTGGACTTTCGTCAATGCCGCCCCGCTGCGCCTAGTAATTTCTCCTGATCCCTGCACCGCAAAGGCTCGCTGAAGCGTCCGAAAGATAGCCAGTTTTGTCCAAAAGATAGGGTTCGCCGAATGCGCGTCAGGCCCGGTCCAGGATTCGCGCTAAGATTGTGAAGTTTCTTTCTTTCTCGCTATATCCCTAGGGCCCGCCATGCTCAGTTGCTATAATGAACATTCCCATGGATAACGCCGCGGCTGACAGACCGGAAATCGCGGAGAAGAAAATTCTGCTTCTCCGGCCCCGTGGATTCTGCGCTGGAGTCGTGCGCGCGATCGACGTGGTGAAGATTGTCCTGAATCTCTACGGACCGCCCGTCTACGTGCGCAAGGAGATCGTCCACAACCGCCACGTTGTGGACGAGTTGCGCCAAGCCGGCGCGATTTTCGTGGACGAGCTCGACGAAGCCCCTCCCGGCGCACGCGTCATTTTCAGCGCGCACGGCGTCTCCCCCGCTGTTCGCCAAGAGGCCAGGCGACGCAGGCTGGAGGTGATCGATGCCACCTGCCCGCTCGTCACCAAGGTGCATCTGGAAGCGATTCGCTTCGCCCATAAGGGCTACACCATTGTCTTGATCGGACACAAGGACCATGATGAAGTCATCGGCACCTTGGGCGAGGCGCCGGACTCCTCCGTGCTGGTCGAGTCTGTTGAGGACGTAGACCGCCTGACGGTCAAGGATCCTGACAAAGTAGCCTATATCACGCAAACAACGCTCAGTCTGGATGAAACCCGCGACATCGTCGCCCGGCTGAAACAGCGGTTCCCCAATATTCAGGGGCCCGCCGCCCAGGACATCTGTTACGCAACCGAAAACCGGCAGCTCGCGGTGAAAGCCGTAGCGCCGATGTGCGACATGCTTCTGGTGGTCGGATCGCAAAACAGCTCAAATTCGCGGCGTCTGGTGGAAGTGTGCCGCCAGGCGGCGGTTCCCGCCTATCTGGTGGACGACCACCGCGACCTGAACCCGGCTTGGCTCAACGACGTTAAGACCATCGGCGTCACAGCCGGCGCCTCAGCTCCGGAGCACTTGGTCCAGGACCTGCTGCGCTATCTTAGCCAGGCGCATGGCTTCGGCGTCATCGAAGAGGTCGAAATCAAAGAAGAGGACGTGCGTTTCTCGCTTCCCTCCGGCCTCGAATCCGCACAGGCGCAACTCACCACCATCGCCGTCTCACGGACATGAGTTCAGGCGTTCAACTCGCGGATGCGCTGTTTGCAGATTGCCGGAATGCGTCGCGGCGCGCCGCCGAAGCTTTGCTGGGCATGCAACACCCGGATGGGTATTGGTGGGCGGAGCTCACGGCCGACACAACGCTCGAATCCGATTGGATTCTGCTCCAGTTATGGCTGCATCCGCCGGTAAACGGCGTCTGGAATCCCCCCAACCGGGCGCTCATTGACAAGGCGGTCAGCTCTATCCTCGCCCGCCAGCTCCCGGACGGGGGCTTCAATATTTACCCGAAGGGGCCCGCTGACGTCAGCGCCACCGTCAAGGCATATTTCGCGCTGAAGCTCGCCGGGGTTCCGGTTGACGACCCGCGAATGCGGCGAGCCCGCGAACGCATCCTTGCGCTCGGCGGCATACAGGCCGCAAACAGCTACGTCAAAATCAATCTCAGCCTGTTCAACCTGTATCCGCGCCAGCATGCCCCCACCATTCCGCCCGAGCTGATTTTGCTCGGCAACTTCATCTACGAAATGTCTTCGTGGACCCGCGCCATCGTGATCCCGTTGTCGGTGGTTCACGCCATGAACCCGTCGCGGCCCGTCCCCGCCGGGTTTCATCTTCAGGAACTGTTCCTGCCCGGCGCGCCGCTGTCGCCCCGCAGCGGGAAGTTGATCTCGTGGCGAACATTCTTCTTCGCGCTCGATCGCGCCCTCAAATGGTGGGAGCGGCGCGGCTCTCGCACTCTGCGTATGCGCGCCATTCGCCGCGCGGAACAGTGGATGCTCGATCGCACCCGCTATAGCGACGGGCTCGCCGCAATTTATCCGCCCATGCAGTACCTCATCATGGCGCTCGATCTGCTCGGATACCCGCCCGATCATCCCGACCGCGCCGAGGCGCAGATGCAGTTCGACCGCCTGATGGTGAACGACGGCGAGCGCTTCTTTTTTCAACCGTGCTTCTCGGTCGTCTGGGACACTGCCATTGCCGCCTTCGCCCTGGCCCACGCCGGCGCTCCTGACGACGCCCTGCGGCGTTGCGCCAACTGGCTGCTGACCAAAGAAGTGCGCCGCAAAGGCGACTGGAGCGTTAAGCGGCCCCAGGTCGAGCCCTCCGGCTGGTATTTCGAGTTCGCTAACGAGTTCTACCCCGATATCGACGACACCGCGATGGTCCTGCTGGCGCTCGCTCACGCGCATGCTGGCGACAGCGCCGCGCAACGCGCAGCCGAGCAGCGGGCCGTCCGATGGCTGCTCGCCATGCAAGGCAAGGATGGAGGCTGGGCTGCATTCGATGTGGACAACGATTGGCGTTTCCTCTCCCATGTCCCCTTCGCCGATCACAACGCCATGCTCGATCCAACCTGCCCGGACATTACGGGCCGCGTGCTCGAAGCGCTAAGCCTGCATCTGGATCGAAATCATCCGGCGATCCGTCGCGGCGTTGAGTATCTGAAACAAGCCCAGGAGCCCGACGGCAGTTGGTACGGACGCTGGGGCGTCAACTACATTTACGGCTCCTTCCTCGCGCTCCGCGGCCTGCGCGCCGCCGGAGAGAGCGACCGCGAAGCGTATATCCTTCGCGCCGGCGAGTGGCTCCGGTCGATCCAAAACCCCGACGGCGGCTGGGGAGAGAGCTGCGACAGCTATCGCCAGGGCTCTTTCGTTTCAGCCGAGAGCACCCCGTCGCAAACCGCCTGGGCGCTGCTCGGATTGATCGCAAGCGGCGATTCCGGCAGCCTCAGCGTGCGCAAAGGCGTCGAATACCTGGTGCGGACTCAACAACCGGACGGTACATGGGATGAGGAGCTGGCTACGGGAACCGGCTTCCCGCAAGTGTTCTATCTCTGTTACCACCTCTACCGGAATTCGTTCCCGCTGCTGGCGCTGGCAACATTCTTGAAGGCAAATTGTGAACCGGCAGGCTGGTCCGGGCAGCATGCCTGGATCGGCGACCGCCGGCCGGCCTCTGGCCAATATGAGGGAGGAACCGTTCGCGCATGAGATTACCGCTTTCCATGGTGGCTGGCATGGCCGGATATATCGCAAGAAACAAGCTCCGTCCCCGGCCCGAGTGGCAGAAAACTGTCGCGCCCCCTAAAGACGACTCCAATCCGTTCAAGATCGTCTATACCCACGTCGGCGGCGCCAATAAGCCCCACCCGCTGATCCACAAGCGCTTCCCCATCGTGCTCATGCTCGAGCCGCTGCACGCCTGCAACCTCACCTGCACCGGCTGCGGCCGCATCCGCGAATACGAGAACACGATCACCGAAATGCTGACGCTCGAGCAGTGCCTGAACGCGGCCGAGGAGTGCGGCGCGCCCACGGTTTCCATCTGCGGCGGCGAGCCGATGCTCTATCCCAAAATCGGCGAGCTCAGCATGACCCTCATCGAGCGCGGCCGCAATGTCATCCTCTGCACCAATGGCATGTTCATTAAAAAGAAGCTTGATCAGTTCCGGCCCCACGACTGCTTCTTTTTCAATGTTCATCTTGACGGCATGGAGAAAACGCACGACCTGTGCGTCGAGCGCGAAGGCGTTTTCAAGCTGGCCGTAGAGGGCATGAAGGTCGCAAAGGAGAACGGCTTTAAGGTGATGACCAACACCACCGTCTACAAAGAGACCGATATGAACGAAATCTGGGAGCTGTTCGAATTTTGCGAACGCATCGGCGTGGACGGCCACACCATTTCGCCCGCTTACGGATACTCTTCCGTAAACGACCGCGAGATTTTCATGACGCGCGAGGACATCTACGAAAAATTTAAGGATATTGACAAGATGTCCCGGCGCTTCCCGATCATTAATTCGCCCATCTATTCGGAATTCCTGAAAGGCGAGCGGGATCTGCCCTGCACCGCGTGGGGCGACCCCACCTACAACGTGAGGGGCTGGAAGGGCCCCTGCTACCTGATCACGGACGCGCATTACAAAACATTTGAAGAGTTAATGACCCGCACCCCGTGGGATGCCTACGGCCCGGGCAATGATCCGCGATGCGAGCACTGCATGGTCCACGTGGGCTTTGAACCCTCGGCGGCGTTGGGCGTCAATTCCAAATTTTCAGATAGCTTCAAGCACCTGTCGTGGCTGTTGAGCTGAGCGCGCGCGCCGCCCTGCGCGGCCGCAAATCGAAAACCAATCTGGCGGTCTTCCCCGCGCCCGGCGAGGCGGTGGCGCGTACGGTAGCAAGGAGGCGGCGCTGCCCTTGAAGCCGGCTTTAGTGACTGGCGCGAGCGGATTCCTGGGATGGCAGGTGGCGCGCAAGCTGCTCGCCCGCGGATGGAAAGTGCGCGCGCTCGTGCGCCCCGGCAGTCGCATCCGCGATTTGGAGGTGGAAACCGTGAACGGCGATCTGCGCGACCTCGACTCGCTCCACCGCGCCGTCGCCGGCTGCGCCGTCGTCTTTCATGTCGCCGCCGATTACCGGCTCTGGGCCCGAAACCCGGACGAAATATACCAGTCCAACGTGGATGGAACGCGCAATCTCCTGAACGCCGCCCGCCGCGCCGGCATAGAGCGTTTCGTGTACACAAGCACCGTCGGATGCATCGGCATCCCCGCCGCTGGCCTCGGCGATGAGAACACTCCGGTTGCGCTCGACCATATGCAGGGCGCCTACAAGCGCTCCAAGTTCCTGGCGGAACATGCGGTCCGCGAAGCCGCCAGCGGCGGCTTCCCCGCCGTCATCGTCAACCCCACGGCGCCGGTGGGAGATCATGATGTGAAGCCTACGCCCACAGGTAAAATTGTGGTCGATTATCTGGCCGGCGCCATGCCCGCCTATCTGGAAACAGGATTGAATATCGTTGACGCCGAGGACGTGGCCGAAGGACATGTGCTCGCCCTCGAGCGCGGGCGCCAGGGAGAGCGCTACATTCTCGGCGCCGAAAACCTGACGCTCAGACAGATTTTTGAAGCGCTGGCTCGCATCAGCGGAGTCCGAGCCCCGAAGCTGCGGATTCCCTACCCTGTCGCCTACGCCGCGGGCCTGGCCAGCACGGGATGGGCCTATCTCACCGGATCCCAGCCGCGCGCGCCGCTCGATGGAGTCCGTATGGCGCGAAAAAAAATGTGGGTGTCGCACGCCAAGGCCGCCCGCGAGCTGGGATTCTCGCCCGCGCCCGCCGAAGCCGCGCTGGCCAAGGCCGTCAGCTGGTTCCGGACAAACGGATACGTACACTAAACGGCAGTGCCTCGGACCATCATTTTGATAGCCGCCGAACCGCATGAACTCCGCGGACTCATCCGCCGGCTGCCCCCTGCCGCGCGCCTGGAATGGCCCGTCGGCTTTGCGCGCGTGACACAGTTCAACGGCCAGCGCTGGATCCTCTTGGCGAACGGCCCCGGATCCCGGCTGGCCGGCGCGGCTGTCGATGTCGCATACTCCAAGGAAAGGCCGGAGGCGGTTGTCAGCGTCGGACTGTGCGGCGCCCTCGATCCGCGGTTCCGAATCGGACAGATTGTCGTCGCTTCGGAAATCGCTGCCGGCGCTCAGAGGTTCGCCGCGCTAACCCCCGCCGTGGAACAACCGTATGCGGGGGGACTGGTCGTCTCCCGGGATCAAGTTGCAGTAACCGCCTCGCAGAAGGGCAGCCTGCGGCAGTCTGGCGCCTGCGCGGTTGAGATGGAAGCCGGCGCGATCGCGCTCCGCGCCGCAAGCCACGCCACCCCATTTTATTGCGTACGCGCCGTATCCGATCTGGCCAGCGAGGATCTGCCGCTCGATTTTAACGCCGTGCGCAACGGATCGGGCCGCTTCAGCCGGCTTCGAATCCTGCAAGACGCCATGAGACAGCCCTGGACGCGCATCCCCGGTTTGATGCGCCTCGGGCGAAATTCCTGGCAAGCGACCAGAGCATTAGGAGACTTTCTTGCAAACTGCCGTTTTTAGCGCCGCTGCGCTATCCGTCCCGCAAGGGCGAATGCGCGCCGCCGTGTATCGAGGCGCGGGCGCCGTGTCCGTCGAGGAGATC
>DASRCT010000103.1:0-11142 GCA_035652975.1 Bryobacteraceae bacterium
AGCCGTCGCCCTGGCTACCACCTCCGCTGCACGCACGGACGAAGCGGCGCTGATCCGGGCGGCTCAGGCCGGCGACGCCGGCGCATTCGAGCAGCTCGTTCGCGTTTATGACCAAAGTGTGCTCCGACTCGCCCTGAATCTTCTGCGGTCGCATGAGGACGCCAGTGATATCTATCAGGAAACATTCCTGCGGGTATACCGGAATCTACACGCCTTCCGGTTCGATTGCAGCTTTCACACGTGGCTGTACCGTATTGTGACAAATTTGTGCCTCGACTATCTCCGCAAACGTAAAGTCCGCAAGGAAGAACCTACCGTAATCGCGACAGAAGACGGTCCGCTGGATCGCATGGGCGCGGTTCCTGAAGAACGAGTTGATGGCGACCCGCAGCGCAACCTGTTCAGCAAGGAACTGAAGGACAAGATTGAGCAAGTGCTGGGCGAACTGACTCCGCGCGAGCGGATGGTTTTCGAGATGCGGCATTACCAGGGTATGAGGCTCCGCGCCATCGGCGAGGTTCTGGGAACAAGCGAGGAAGCCGCAAAGAACTGTTTGTTTCGTGCGACGCAGAAGATGCGCGCCGCGTTGGGGGCATTTCTATGAACTGCGAAGACGCGAGAAGGTCGCTTCCGCTGATGTTGTACGGCGAGCTGTCATTTGACGATGAAGATGCTGTTGAGGTCCATCTCGACAAATGCGCCGGCTGTCGCCGCGAGATGGCGGCCCTGCGGAAGATTGGGAGCGCGCTGGAAATGCGAGAGCTCGATGTGTCGCCGTTCCTGTTGCGGCAGTGCCGCCAGCGTCTCCAAAGCAGCCTGGAAGAAGAGCGCTCCCGTTCCGGTTTTGGCGGGCGTGTAACGGCTGCGCTAAGGCATGCGTTTTCGGGCGGCTTCCGGGCGCCCCGGATCGTCCGGCCTGTGAGCGCGGCTGCGCTGGTGGCCCTGGGCTTCTTCGGTTCGCGCCTTGTTTCCAATACGTCCGTCGCTGGACTCCACAGCGCTTCTGTTCTGGATCCTGTCGCCCGGGTGCGTTATGTCGAGCCCGCGCCAGGCGGCAAAGTTCAGCTCGTGGTGGACGAAACGCGCCAGCGAGTCATATCCGGCAGCCTTGACGACGAGCAGGTGCGCCGTCTGCTTCTCTCCGCCGCGAAGGACTCGTCAGATCCGGGACTGCGCGTCGAATCGGTCGAAATCCTTAAGCAAGATTGCGATTCCAACGACGTGCGCGACGTGTTGATGACCGCCCTCCAGCATGATCCGAACCCTGGCGTTCGTCTGAAGGCTCTCGAAGGACTTAAGCCATACGCAAGGCAACCTGAGGTACGGAAAGCGCTTGCCCACGCTTTGCTCTCCGATGATAATCCTGGCATCCGCACTCAAGCGATCGACCTCCTGATTCAAAACGCCAAGGAACAGCCGCTCATTGGTCTTCTCCAGGAACTTCTGCGCAAGGAGAGCAACAGCTACGTCCGTTTGCAGTGCCAGAAGGCGCTACGTGAGATGAAGGCCTCGGCGGAGACGTACTGAAAATGCTCCCCGCTTTTATTGTTCTGTTCGCCGCGGCTGCGGCGTACGGGCAGATTCATTCCGCGCTCACGCGCGAGGGCGAGTGGTATGTGCAGACCACGGCAGGCGCAATCGATTTGGCGGCTGACGCCCGCCTTGGCGTAAAAGCCACCGGTCCAATTACAGTGCGCGGCCGGTCAGGCGCGGGCGTTTCGTTCACGGTCCGTCAACGAACGAAGGCGCGAAATGAAGCCGAAGCCCGCCGGATCTTGCGAAATATCATTTTTCGTAATCAACTGCGGGCTGGATGGAACTGGATCAGCGTAATCGGGGCCGATCCCGTCGGCGTAGCCTCAGAACTGCATCTCAGCATCCCCAGGTCCGTGCGCGAACTGGTGATGCACTCGCAATCGGGCGACGTCCAGGCCTACGACATCGACGGATCAGTCGAGGCCGAGACGGCCGGCGGCCGCATTCAGGTGGATCGTGTGCTGGGCAGCGTCATAGCCAAAACCGGCGGAAGTGAGATTCGGATTGGACGCGTGGGAGGCCAGCTCCGCTGTTTTTCAGGCGGCGGAACGATTCGCGTCGACAGCGCCGGCGGGGAGGCGTGGTGCGAAACTGCGGGCGGCGAAATTCTGGTCGACGATATCAGCGGCGCCTTGCACGCTACCACGGCGGGCGGCAACATCCGCGTGAATAAAGCCGCCAGCTTTATCGTCGCGCGCTCAGATGGAGGTCTGATCGAGGTGCGGCGCGCCGGAGGGATCGTCACCGCGCAGACCCGCGGCGGATCTATTCAAGTCGGATCGGCCGAAGGCGTTCGCTGTGAATCGGCTGCGGGCACGATCCGCGTCCGCAGCAGCTCAGGTCCGCTCCGCGCGGAAACGGCTGCAGGAAACATCCTGGCCGAACTCCTGCCGGGCGCGCGGCTTCAGGATTCATTGCTGAGCACCGGCGGCGGTGACGTCACGGTCTTTATTCCGTCTAACATTTCGGTGTCGGTCCAGGCCATTAATGAAACGCCGGGCCGGTCAAGTCGGATTTTTTCCGATTTCCCGCAGATCCGGGTTCGACGCTCGGACGCGTCGCCCGGAGGTCCGGCGATCGCTGAAGGATTGCTGAACGGAGGCGGCCCGCTGTTGCGGATATCGGTCGCCGCAGGCGCCATCTATCTGCGGCGTAAGTAATCCGACGGAGGATGTGCACTATGCGTACGATTCTTGCCGCTCACGCCGCGCTCGCGTTTTCGGCGCTGATCTTGGCTGCAACGGCGTCAGCGCAGCCTGTGTCGCCCACTCCGAAGGCGGTTCTGACCGCTGCCGGCATTTCTGCCGGCGCCAGTTTTCTCGGCGTCGGCATCGCCGATATTGACGCGGATCGCGCCAAGGAGCTGAAGTTGAAGGAACCGGCTGGCGTTGAAATCACGCGGGTTGAGGAGGACAGCCCTGCGGCAAAGGCCGGATTGAGAGTGGGCGACGTAGTTCTTGAGTACAACGGACAGAAGGTCGAAGGCATGGAACAGTTCGGACGCCTGGTCCGGGAAACGCCGGTCGGTCGCGAGGTCAAGCTGCTGATCAGCCGCAACGGCGCCCCCCAGACTCTGGTAGCGCGTATTGCGGCGCGCCGCGGCCCCGTGTCTGTGACCTTGCCCCGCATCGAAATACCGGCTCTGCCGGCCGCTCCGGATATCCCGCATACGATCATGATGTGGAGAACCACGTTGCTCGGCATTGAAGGCGAGTCGCTTCGTGGCCAGTTGGCCGACTACTTCGGCGTGAAGGAAGGCGTACTCGTCCGCTCCGTTATGCCCGATACGCCAGCCGCTAAGGCAGGACTTAAGGCGGGCGACGTCATTCTCAAGATCGATGATTCGAAGGTCAGCTCCCCCAGCGAGATCACAACTGTTTTGCGCCGGCTTCAGGACAAGAAAACCGTCCCTGTCATGATCATGCGCGAGCACAAGGAAATGACAATGAATGTGACAGTGGACGAGGGCCGGTCTCAGTGGGACTTCCGGATGCCGCCGCGCATCGTATTCGGCGACCGTATTAAGCTCTAGACGCGGCCCGGCTCAGGTTTGCCTCCTGCCTTGCCCGAGGATCGTCTGCTGCGCTTCAAGCAAGGCGCTGTGCAGTCGATCCGGCGCGGGCAGGGCGAGCGCCGTCGCATTCTGCGCCGCCACCGCCTGCAATTCCTTCCGGACCACCGGCACGTGTCGCGGCGCCCGAATCCCAATTTTCGCAGTACGCCCCTCGAAGCCCAGTACAACGACTTCGACGTCTGCGCCAATCATGAAGCCTTCACCGACCTTCCGGCTCAGCACCAGCATGGACCTATCCTTCAACCCCAGCCCCGATCGGATGCGCATGTGAATAAACGCCATCGGATCGCACCGCCTGTACGCCGACTTGCCGGGAGGGGTTAATTATAATCGGCGCTGCCAGATTCGCCGTCATAGCGCCGCGCTCTGGAATGGTCAAAATCGTCAACCGCGTCAGATCCCGCTGCGACTCAGGCGACGGGAGGCCCAGCATCTCAACGTCGCGCGGCTCGAGCGCCAACCGGTAGTTCGGGTCCAATGTCTGCACCGGAAGCGTAATGAAGCACAGATCCGGAGTCGTGACGCTCTGGAGGAAGAAATACGGACTGCCCTCCTTGGCGATGACAACATACATCTGGTCCGGAAACGGGGGGATTGCGGCCGGGAACGTAATTACCGACTCTTCCGGGCACTCAACCACGCCCAGAAAACGCGTTTGAACTTGAATCATCGGTTTCGCGGAGGAGCCAGCAGCAACTGGCAACCAACCGCTGGCAACTAGCTTAGTGCTCGGGCGGGAAAACTCTTCTCAGCCCTGAAGCTGCCAGGTGTGCAACCGGCGGGCCGGCCCGTATCCGTCCGCGACCTTGATCAGTCGCGCCAGCTCCTCGGCGACTTGCGCCGATTGCGCCTTAACTGCGCCTATGGCCCAACCTAGCAAGTCCCGGGCGCTCTCAACCTCCTCGAGCGTCCTGGGTCCGGACTGGAACCATGCGATGTAGGCCTTGAACTCATCCTCAGCGCGGACTAATTGACCGTTCTCGATGGCCGAACGAAGCGCCAGCTCGCGCGCGTTTATCGAAGGCTCCCTCATTTCATAGCATTCTGGTTTGCCGTCATGGCGGCGAACAGGTTGGTCATATACGTCACCTGCTGCTGCATTTGCGCGATCAGGGCGTCGGCTGCCGCCATCTGCGCCGAGAGATTTTGACGCAGTTGATCGACGCGATCCTGGTCTTCATTGATCTGATTGTCCGTGTTGGTGATTTGGCCGCCGATCGAGGCCAGCGTCAGCGGAATGGCGCCGGACGTGGAATCGGTGAGCCCGTTCAGAGTGTCTGTAGCCGCCTTCAGAAATCCGCCTGTCGTGGGGCTGCCGAGAAAGTCCATCACGCCTTTCAGGTCGCGCGCGGCGGCGTCGCTCAGAACCGACGAATCGAACGACAGCGTGCCCGTCTTGTCGAACGTCAGCCCCAGGTCTGCGATGGATTGAATCGAGCCCGACCCGGCGTAGTTGGCGATGTCGCGAAGCGCTTGTGAAAGCGTCATGATGATGCTTTGGCCGGCGAGCGCTCCGCCGCTCGATCCCCGCTGTCCCGCCAGCGCCTGGTTGGCGGCGTTATAAGCGGTGACGAAGCTGCTGATGGCATTGGCGATGCTCGACGTGTTTTGGCCGATATTGATGTCGGTGGCGCCAGCCTCCAGCACCGTCACAGAAATGTCCGGCGCGATGCTCAACGTGCGACTGTCAGAAATCAGCGGCGTTCCCGGCTGCCCGTTGACGCGATACTCAACCGAGGTCGCCGGGGTCGGTGCGCTCAGAAGATTTCCGCTGCCGTCGTCCAGGGTGATGGGGAGCGGCCCGTACTTGCTGTTCTGAATGGATAGCTCGTAGCTCGGCGATGATGACGACCCGATATTTACGATGGTCGCCTGCGCTGCGCCTTGCGTCGTGGCGTTGATCGCGTCCGCCAAGCTTTTAAGCGTATTGGCGGCTGGCGTAATAGTATACTGCTGGCCGTTTGCCGTCAGTGTGAAAGAGGCTGCCGAACTGATGCTCGCCGCATCTGGGTCCGTCACGGTCGCGACGCTTGCGGCGCTGGCCCTCGATCCGGCATCGACCACCTCGAGGGCATACGTCCCGGGCAGCGCCCCGCTGCTCACGGTCGCGCTGGCCACCGAGGCGTCCGAGTAGGCCACCGCAAAGGCGCCGCTGTTGACGGAAGATCCCAGCGAATAGAGCGATGCCTGAAGCGCGGAGAAACTCGCGCTTAGAGCGCTCAATGCATTCTTTTGATTGGTCAGCGCCGATTTCTGGTTGTTGAGTTGATCGATGGGAAGCGAGGCAATGGCTACGGCGCGATTGATGATCTGCTGGAAATCCTGGGAATATGTGCTATTGCCAGTGAAAAGAGAACTTGCGGAAGTCGCCATACCGTCTCCTGCTCGCTGCGATCGCCCAAACGAAAAATCCGCCGGGCCAATCTATCTGATCGGCCCGGCGACCCTCAAGCTTTAACTTCGACCCTATCCGCGCAGAAGCGCCAGAACCGCCTGTGGCGCCGAGTTGGCCTGAGCCATTGCGGCCAGAGACGCCTGCTGCAGCACTTGCGCCTTGGTCAGGTTGGCGGCTTCCGCGGCCACGTCGGCGTCGCGGATTCGCGACTCAGCGGCCGAGAAGTTCGCAATCTGCGACTGCGCCAGAGCGATGGAGTAGTTCAGCTTGTTCTGGCCCGCGCCGATCACGCCCTGGACCGTGCCGAGCGTTTTGACCGCCTTGTTGATGGCATCGATCGCCGCCTGTGCAGCGCTGCCGCTCGAAGCCGATGACACCGCCGCCGTTACAGCCTTGCTGCCAACTGCGCCGAACAGCTTGCCGCCGCCGGTGTTATCGTATGCCGATTCGACTACCGTGAAGTTCCCACTGGCTTGGAATGAAACATCAGCGCCGTTGTTGGCCAGCAGCGCCGTTACCTTCACGCCTGCCGCACTCAACTGGCTGTTGATGCTGTTGACCATGTCGCTTAGAGTACCGGAGTTGGCCGCATTGAGCGTCACATCGGCCTGGTGCGTCCCGTCGCTCACCGTGAATGTTTCCGAGCCCGTGCTGGCGAACGCAGCTGCGCCCGTCGCCTGGAGATTGTATTGGCCGGTATTTACAATGCTGCCGCCGTTCGCAGCAACGCCGTTGCCAGCCGAAACCGTACCGGCATACACGGTGAAAGCCCGCGTCCCGGAGATTTGCAGTTTGCCATTCGTGGTATCGATCTGGGCCGTAATCCCAGTCCCAGCCAGGCTGCTGTTCAAAGCGCTGATGACTTGATCGCCTGTCAGACCGCTCGCGCCGCCCTGGATCGTGACCACTTTACTGAGGACGTTGCCCGATGCATCCGTGTAGTTAAACGTGAAGGCTTGGCTTCCGCCCGCTGCAAACACCGCCGCCGGGTCGTCCAGCCGCTTGCCGCCCGCGCCAAGATTGAAATCAACGCCGGCGCTGCCGCCAGTCACTGTGGTCCCTGCCAGCCCCAGCCCCGCTGCGTCGACGGAATTGCCGCTGAGGTCGATGCTGACAGTCGCTGAACCTGACAGCGTGCTGGTGCGCGCGCCGCCGATATACACCGAGAGCGTCTTTTGAAAATTGCCGCCCGCGTTCAAGCCGATATCCGCCGCCTGCCGGGTAATTTCACTGATCAGTTGCTGGTATTCGGCGTCCAACGTATTGCGGTCGCCCGTGAAGGTGCTGGACGCCGACTGCGTCGCCAGCGTCTTCATGCGGTCGAGCATCTGGCTGATGTTGGCCAAGCCGCCATCGATAATCTGCAACTGGCTAACGCCGTCGTTGGCGTTGCGGACGCCCTGCTGCAGCTCGCTGACGTCGCTGCGGAACTGGTTTGCGATCGAAAGCCCGGCGGCATCGTCGCCTGAGGAGTTGATGCGGTAGCCGGAGGTCAGCCGTTGAATCGTGCGGCTCTGAAAATCGCTGTTCACGCGCAGGTTTTCCTGCGCAATCATCGAGTTTACATTGGTCTGGATCGACAGTGACATTCTGAAAGTCCTTTTTCTGACTGGTGGCCCGGCTTCGTGCCAGGAGCAGGTATCTCCGCGACCGCCGGTCCCGGATGCCCTGACCAGTTCTGGTAAACCTCTTCGGCCGATTTTGCGCGAATGAGAGTTTTTCTCCGCCTGAGCCGGCGGTCCGCTGTCACCGCCCCAGCCCGCGCACGGCCGAACCCCCACATCCGGCCAGCGTACTATAGAGGGCTGGAGCTCCAATATGCCACGCTGTATGGACATTTTCAGCTTGGGGGTGTTCGTTATCCTCGCCGTCCGCGCTCAGCGCGGCACGGACGCCCCTACCGGATTGCCGCCCCTGATCGATCGTGAGATCTTCTTCGGAAACCCGGAAATTACAGCCGCGCAGATTTCTCCGGACGGTAAGTTTCTTGCCTTCCTGAAGCCGTGGAACGAGACCCGCAACATCTGGGTCAAGAAAACCGGCGATCCATTCACGTCGGCGCGGCTGTTGACGACAGAGATGAAACGGCCCATTCCGGCCTTTTTCTGGACGCGGGACGGCAAATACATCCTGTACATCAAGGACAATAACGGCGACGAGAACTTCAATATTTTCGCCGTGGATCCGGAGGCCGCCGCCGCGCCTGGGCAGGAAGCTCCGCCTTCGCGAGACCTCACGGGGCTCAAAGGCGCGCAGGTGGCCATCTACAGCTTGCCGAAAAAGGACCCCGATACCGTGTATATCGGGCTGAACGATCGGGACAAGGCCTGGCACGATCTGTACCGGCTGAAGATTTCGACCGGCGAAAAGACGCTGTTGCGAAAAAACACAGAGCGTATCGCGAACTGGATCTTCGACCTTGACGGGCGGCTCCGCATGGCCTTTCGAACCGCCGACAGCGGCGATCAGGAAATTTTGCGCGTCGATCCGGACAAGTTCACAAAAATCTATTCCTGCGGCGTGTTCGAAAATTGCGGCCCCATCCGCTTCGACAAGCAGGGCAAGCGCGTGTATATCGAGACCAATAAGGGCGACAGCAACGATTTATCCGCGCTCATGTTGTTGGATCCGCAAACTGGGGCCACCGAAATGGTGGAGATGGACCCACTGAAGCGCGTCGATTTTGGACAGGCGTTTTTTTCCGAACTGACAGACGAATTGATGCTGACCGCCTATGTGGACGAAAGAGTGCGGCTCTATTTCCGCGATAAAAAGCTCGAGGCCGACTACAAGTGGCTCGAATCGCGTTTGCCGGGCAAGGAGCTACATCTCACCTCGAGAACCAGAGACGAGAGCTTATTCCTGATCACGGCTGTCAGCGACGTTGAGCCCGGCGAGACATTCCTTTTCGATCGGAAGGCGCGCGTCCTGATCCCGCAGTACAGAATTCGCGAGAAACTGCCGCGCGAGGCCCTCGCGCCAATGAAGTCGATCCGGTATCGCTCCTCAGACGGACTGGAAATTCCTGCGTATCTTGTCCTGCCCAAGGGCGTTCCCGAAAGGAACCTGCCCCTAATTGCGCTGCCTCATGGAGGGCCGTGGGGGCGCGACATCTGGGGCTACAACTCGCTCGCGCAGTTCCTGGCGAATCGCGGTTATGCCGTGCTCATGCCCAACTTTCGCGGTTCCACGGGCTACGGGAAGAAGTTCCTGAACGCCGGAAATGGGGAGTGGGGCCGGAAGATGCAGGACGACGTCACCTGGGGAGTGAAATATCTGATTGCCAAAGGCATCGCCGACCCGAAGCGGATCGGGATTATGGGCGGATCCTATGGCGGATACGCCGCCCTTGCCGGCGTAGCCTTCACTCCGGACCTGTATCGCGCAGCCGTTGACATTGTCGGGCCGTCGAACCTCATCACCCTGCTCGATTCCATTCCGCCCTACTGGGAGGCCTTCCGGAAAATCATGTTCGCTCGCATGGCCGATCCGGGGACGCCGCAAGGCAAAGCATGGCTCAAAGAGCGCTCGCCGCTCACAGCGGCTGCCAACATCCGTACGCCCTTGCTCGTGGTCCAAGGGGCCAACGACCCCCGCGTCAACAAAGCCGAGGCGGAGCAAATCGTAATTGCCTTGCGGGATCGCGGATTCCCGGTCGAGTATCTGCTGGCCGACGATGAAGGACACGGATTCCAGCGCCCGATAAACAACATGGCGATGTATATGGCCGCCGAAAAATTCCTGGCCAAATACCTGGACGGACGGTATCAGGAGGGCGGCAAGCCGGAAGTGGTCGCGCGCTTGAAAGAACTCACGGTCGACCCGAAGACCGTCGCGCTTTCAAAGAAGTTGGATGCCGCATCGGTGGGCGTTCCCAAGCCTGCCGCCGAACTCCGCGCCGGCGCCTACCATTATGACGTCAAGCTGGCGATCGGCAGTCGCGAGATGAATATGAAAATGTCGACCGTCATCAAGGAGGAGAACGGAGAGTGGACGGCGACTGATACGGTGGAGACCCCTGGCGGGCGAATGACCGACTCTACGTCTCTCGATAAGACCAGCTTGACCGTACGCCGCCGCGACATCAAGCAAGGTCCGGCGGAAATCCATCTCAGCTTCAGCGGCGCCAAAGCCGCCGGATTGGTGAGCATGAACGGAAAGGAAATGCCCGTTGCCGCGGATCTCGGCGGCGAAATCTTCGCCGATGGACCCGGCGCTCTCCATGTCATCGCAACGCTGCCGCTTGCCGAGGGCTATAGCGTTGCCTACCGTAACTTCGATGTGCAAAGACAAAGGCTCAAGTTGATGAAACTCGAGGTCGTGGGCTCGGAAAGGGTCACCGTGCCGGCAGGCAGTTTTGAGGCTTATCAGGTCGATCTGGCCTCGGCCGACGGCGGCCCGGAAAAGGCTACCGTATGGATCGCCAAGGACTCTCGAAAACCCGTCAAGCTCACCGCGGCGCTGCCCCAGATGGGTGGCGCAAAGATGACAGCCGAACTCGAGGAGTGAGCGGCCTTGTGTGCACGCGCTCATTGGCGAGAGACGCGGTATTCAGCCGTTGTGGAGTTGGATCGCGGGCTCAGAAGCGGATGAGAAAGAGAAACCCGGTCTGCTGCATAGACGTTTAAGTTGTTGAGGTGGTTATGAACACGAAGATCCTGCTGGCATTTGCTGGTGGTCTGGTCGTAGCTTCCGGAATTACCTACATCGCGATGCGGCGTCCCGCCGCGCCGCCGGCGCCCGTCGATGCCGGGCATACCGCGACTGCCGCAACTCCGCTTCCGACCTCGCCGCCGGCTGCCGAGCCTGCGCCGGCGGCGCTAGCACAGGATCACGTGGCGCCATCGACGCCGTCGACGCCGTCGCCGAAGGTCGCGCGGGCGTTCCGACCGCGATCCCATCAGGACGCACCGAGGTCGCAGGCGCCGCTACCAGCGCCTCCGCCCGCCCCCGCCACTTCCCCGTCCGGCAACAATCCGCCGACGCAGGAGATCGCAAGCAGCGCTCCGGCGCGGGTGGGGAATGCGCCGCCGCCTGATGCGCTGGCGCCGCCGCCAGAGCGCAAAGTCGAACCGCCTCCGCCGCCTCAGCCGCACACGGTGACGATCCCGGCCGGAACGACGCTGTCCGTCCGGCT
>DASRCT010000104.1:0-17645 GCA_035652975.1 Bryobacteraceae bacterium
TCGCCCGGCAACCACGCCTTTCTGGAACTCGCCACCAATGACGGCAACACCAATTACAACGCCCTGCTGGTTTCACTGCGGCGGCGGTTCGCCAAAGGACTCGCCTATGGACTCAGCTATACCTGGAGTCACAACTTCGCCGATTTTGTCGATAACCTCACCGGCGGCTCCACGCCGGCGTACGCCTACAACTACAGCCTCGAGCGCAGCAACTCGCCCTTCGACGTTACTCACCGGTTCGTCGGCTATGCGACCTACCTGCTTCCCGTCGGAAAAGGCGGGCTCATCCTGAACGGCGGCGGCGCCGCCAGCCGGTTGATCGGCGGATGGCAGCTCAACACCATCGTTACGTTAGAGACCGGGACCCCCTTCACCGTCACCGCTCCCGACGTCAGCGGCACCGGCGGAAATCATCAGAACCGCGGCAATTGCATCGGCGATCCTTTTGCCGGTCGGACCACCGAACACTCGCGATTCGCCGGCAGCGGCGCTCCCGGATTCTTCCTGAATCCAGCCGCCTTCGCCATACCCGCCGCCGGCCATTTCGGAAACTGCGCCCCTCGCGCCTTCCACGGTCCCGGATTGCAGAACGTCGACTTCAGCGTGTTCAAGGAATTTGTCATGACCGAGCGGTTCCGGGTCGAGTTCCGCAGCGAGTTTTTCAATCTCTTCAACCACCCCAACTTTAACAACCCGAGCGCCAGCGTCGCTCCGGCGTCGATCGGCTCATTCGGCAAATCATTCAGCACAGTGACCGACCCCCGCGAGATCCAGTTCGCTCTCAAGTTGTATTTCTAGCGATGAAACTGACTACTGTTTTCGCAGTCGCGGCGGCTTGCGCTATGGCGCAGCCGCCTTTTTTTACTTCCATCCAGCCCGATTCCGTCCGGGACGATATCCCCGCCAACCGCGGGGCGGCGGCCGTGTGGCAGAGCCTGAAAAAGCTGCACACCCGCGCCAGCCTGATCATGATCACTGCCCACCCTGACGACGAGGATGGCGGCATGCTGGCCTACGAATCCCGCGGCCAGGGCGCGCGCGTCGCGCTGCTGACGTTGAACCGCGGCGAGGGCGGCGCCAACGTCATGTCGTCCGATTACTTCGATGCGCTCGGTCTGGTGCGCACCATGGAGTTGCTCGAAGCCGGCCGCTATTACGGCGTCGATCAGTACTGGACGCGAGTGGTCGATTACGGCTTCTCCAAAACCATGGACGAATCCATCCGGCGCTGGACCCGCGACCGCGTCCTCTATGACGTGGTTCGCGTCGTCCGCATGGTGCGGCCCCTGGTCGTCACATCCGTGTTCGTCGGCGGCCCCACCGACGGACACGGAAACCATCAGACGGCGGGCGCTATGGCCCAGGCCGTGTTCAAAGCCGCCGGCGACCCGAACGTGTACCCGGATCAGATCCAGGCCGGGCTGCGCCCCTGGCAGCCGCTCAAAATGTACGCGCGCACCCCCTGGTTCGGACGCGGCGACAAGAGCTACTCCGTTAACGTCGAAATTCCCCAAGGCAACTACGACCCGGTGCTCGGGTCCTCCTATGTGCAGCTCTCGCGCCAAGGGCTCGGTTACCAGAAGTCGCAGAACGGCGGCGGCGCAATCCCCAATGCGGGCGCGTTCTCCAGCGCATACCACCGCTTCGGCTCGACCATCCCCGCGCGCGATAAAGAGGAGTCATTCTTCGACGGCATTGATATTTCCCTGGCCGGAATCGCCGCGCTGGCCAAGGGCGGAGACAGCGCATTCCTGGCCGCCGGGCTGCGCAGGATCAATGCCGCCGTGGAAGAGGCGATCGCCAAATTTTCCGCGGATCATCCGGAACGCATCGCTCCTTATCTGGCCGCCGGATTGAAGGAGGTCGCGTCCCTGCTGGATCAACTGGCCAAAAGCAATCTGTCGGAAGACTCCAGGTACGACATACGCCACGAGCTCGAAATCAAACGGGCCCAGTTTAATAATGCCCTCGCCGAGGCGCTCGGCCTTTCCGTAGCCGCGGCCGTGGCGCCGGAACAGGAGCCGGACGCTCGCCTGGCGATGTTCCTCGGCGATCCACAAACCTATCGCCTCGCCATTCCCGGCCAGACCGTGCAGGCCAAAGTTCACATCGTCAATTCCAGCTCCACTCCGGTGAAGCTCGATCAGGTTTACATCAGTTGGTACGGATCCCGCCAGGATCGCGCCGCGGAGGCAAAGCCCGGCGCGGAGCTTGCCGGCGCCAGACCTGTGGATTTGAAGTTCACCATCAAAATCCCGGAGGACGCCAGGTACACGCGGCCCGATTTCAGCCGGCCGGACATCGAGCAGTCCTACTACGATATCAGCGATCCTCGCTACCTCAACCTGCCGCTTGCGCCGTATCCGCTCGCCGCCTGGGCCGAATTCACCTATGCGGGCGTCCCCATCACAGTTGCGCAGTATCTCCAGACCAACCAGCGCGAGACCGGCCTGGGCAGCGTCCATCAGCCGCTCGCCATTGCGCCCGCCGTTTCCGTCCAGATCTCGCCGCGCGCCGGAATCGTCCCGCTCCAAGCCCGCTCCTTCCCCGTCACGGCGGTCGTTCACAGCAACGTCAAAGGACCTGCCTCCGGGACCGTCCGCCTGGACGTCCCCGCCGGCTGGAAATGTGATCCGCCCTCTCGCCCGTTCTCCACGGCGCAGGATGGCGAGGACCAGTCCGTCACCTTCACCGTGACGCCGGCGAATCTCAGCGAGAAGCCCTATCAGGTCACCGCGGTCGTCGATTACGGCGGCAGGCAATATCGCGAAGGATATTCGCTGACCGGCTATCCCGGTCTCCGCCCCTATTTCCTCTACAAGCCGTCTACCTACAAGACCACCGGCGTCGATGTGAAGGTCGCCCCAGGCCTGAAGGTCGGTTACGTGATGGGCAGCGGCGATGACGTGCCCGCCTCGCTCGAACATCTCGGCGTGAAGGCGACGTTCTTAACGCCTCAGGATATTGCGAGCGGCGATCTCAGCCAGTACGACGTCATCCTGTTCGGCGTACGGACGTATGCCGCGCGGCCTGAACTGGCAACATACAATAACCGGATCCTCGACTATGTGAAAAACGGCGGCGTGCTGATCGTGCAGTACAACACCCCGGAATACGACAAGAACTACGGCCCCTATCCCTACGTGATGGGCAACAACCCCGAAGAGGTCACCGATGAGGCGTCGACGGTGGTCATTCTCGAGCCCTCCAATCCCGTCTTTACCTGGCCCAATAAGATTACCGAAAAGGATTTCGAAGGCTGGGTGGAAGAGCGCGGGTCCAAATGGATGAAGTCGTGGGATCCGAGATACCAAGCCTTGCTTGAAACCCATGATGAAGGCCAAGCCCCGCAAAAAGGCGGGTTGCTGTATGCGAAATACGGCAAGGGCGTCTATATCTACAACGCCTATGCCTTCTACCGCGAGCTTCCGGAGGGCGTTCCGGGCGCGTATCGGATTATCGCCAATATGATCAGTCTGCCGAAGAATCCGCAGCGTTGATCATCTGCCGATAACATACTGAAACGCTTCTACGGCCCGCTCGCGCCGCTCGACCTCCTCTTGGGCCCGGCGGGCCGCTTTTTTTTGCGCCGCAATTTCGCGCTCAGCCAGATCCTCCTGGCCCAGCCGCTTGTAAACCCGCGCGAGCCGGTAATGATTTTGCGGCGATGGATCGAGCCGCACGCAGGCCTCCATCTCGGTGCGCGCCTCGGCCCACTGCTCGCGCCACTCCAGCGCGCGGCCGAGTTCGCAGCGCGCGACGGCGCTTTCCGGCTCGCGCCGGGCGGCCGCTTGCAGGTCGGCGAAGGCCGCGCCGGAATTCCGGTCGCGACGCAGTCTCGCCGCCGCGCAGACGGCGTCTCTGCGGACGCACAGCGAATTCACCGCCGCTTCCTCCGGCGGCGAGGAAGCGTCGAGCACGATCCTCGCCAGGTACTCTCGGGCCGGTTCGAACCCGGGCTCGATCGCCAGCGCGGCGCTCAACGACCGAACCGCGTCCTCGGTGCGCGCAACCGCGTAATAGGCCACCGCCAGCAGGGTCCGGATCCGCGCCGATTTCGGAAATACGGGCGCGGCCTGCTCGAGCACGGTGATCGCGGGTTCGAATGTCTGGTGCTGCGCCAGCTCGAGCGCCAGGTTCAGCCGGTACTGCTCTTCCTCCGGCGCAAGCTCGACCGCGCTCTGAAACGCGCGCGCGGCGCTCACGTAATTGCCGCGCCGCTCCTCGGCTTCGGCGAAGGCCGTCTCGGCCACCGCCGTCGCCCGGCGCAGGCCTGCATCCGAGGGCGCCAGTCGCAGCGCCGCGCGCATCTCCCGCACCGCGCGCTCGTGCTCGCCCAGTCCCGAAGCAATCGCGGCCTTGAGACGATGAAAGGCTATGCGCTGCGGCGCGGCTTCCGGTTCCCCGACGCCCTCCAGCGCCGCCGCGGCTTCGGCATATTTCTTGGCCCTGGCCAGCTCGATCGCGCGCTGTATGCTGTTCTCGGCCGTCGCCGTCGCCGCCGCGATCAGCGCCGCGGCCAACAGACGCAGAGGCGCGCGCATATTCGCTAAACTAGCATCGCTTGAGCTCGCAACACACCCCTCATCTGGTGCGCGGCATCGGCCTCCTCGAAGCAACCTCGGCGAATATGCTGGAGATGATCGGCGTCGGACCCTTCATCACCATCCCCATCATGCTCGCCGCCATGAACGGTCCGCAGGCGATGCTGGGCTGGGTGCTCGGCGCCATTGTCGCGGTCTGCGACGGCCTGGTGTGGGCGGAACTCGGCGCCGCAATGCCCGGCGCCGGCGGGCCCTACCGCTATCTGTCGGAAGCCTACGGTCCACGGCGGCTGGGACGCCTCATGAGCTTCCTGTTCATCTGGGAAACGATTTGTCTTGCGCCGCTGTCGATCGGATCGGGCGCCGTCGGCTTCGCACAATACCTCCACTATCTCTGGAAAGATATGTCCTGGGCGGGAGAAAAAGCCGTCGCCATGGGCGTATGCGCCCTGATCACCGCGCTGCTGTATCGCGACATCCGCTCGATTGGCCGGCTTTCTGTCATCATGTGGATAGCCGTTGTCGGGGCCGCGCTGTGGATTGCCGTTTCCGGCCTGCTGCATATGGACCCGCGGCGCGCCTTTGACTTCCCGCCCGGCGCATTCCGCCCGTCGCCGGCGCTGTTCTTTGGACTCGGGTCCGCGACGCTCATCGCCATGTACGACTACGGCGGCTATAACAACGTGTGCTTCTTTGCCGGCGAAGTGCAGCGGCCGGAATGGACCGTGCCGCGCTCCATTCTGCTTTCGATCGCCGCTGTCGGCCTGCTCTATCTCGCCATGAACGTCAGCATCATCGGCGTTGTGCCCTGGCGCGAGGCGGTTCATTCCACCTCCATCGTCTCGGATTTCATGCAGCGCATTTACGGCCCCAACGCCGCGCGCGCGGCGACGGTCCTCATTCTGTGGACCACCTTTGCGTCGGTTTTCGCCATCCTGCTTGGATACTCGCGGGTTCCTTATGCCGCGGCCGAAGAGGGGCGTTTCTTTTCGGTCTTTGCGCGGCTGCACCCGACCAAGAACTTTCCCAGCTTCTCGGTGGTGTTCCTGGGCCTGAGCTCCGCGCTTGCGTGCCTGCTTGAGCTCGACGCGCTGATCAAAGCGCTGATCGTCATTCAGGTGCTGATCCAGTTCATGGCCCAGGTGGTGGCGGTGACGCTGATCCGGCGCTGCCGGCCCGATATCCGCCGGCCCTTTCAAATGCCCCTGTATCCGTGGACCAGCATCATTGCGTTTCTCGGCTGGGCGTACATCCTGCTGGCCAGCGGCGCCCGCTACATCGCCGCCGGGCTGCTGCTGGCGGCGGTCGGCGTCGCTGCCTACCTGTGGCGGGCGCGCCGCGCCCGCGAGTGGCCCTTCGACAGAGTGCGGGAGGCGGCGCCTTGCCGGTGAAGGCAGCCGCAAAAAAGCTCGACGTCATGGTGGCAGGCGATCTGTTCGCCGACATCATCATGAGTGGATTTTCGTTCTGGCCACAGCCTGGCCAGGAGGCCGTGGCGGAGAACTTTTGCCGCGAGATCGGCGGCGGCGCCGCCATCACGGCGTGCGGGCTCGCCAAGCTCGGCTTGCGAGTCGGCGTACTGGGCGTGGTCGGGAGCGATATCGGATCGTGGGTCGTCGACGGCCTGCGTGAGTGCGGCGTCGACGCTTCGGGCATCTGCTGCGACGTCCATCGGCCCACCGCCTTTACGGTCGCTGTGTCCGGTCCGGAAGACCGCGCCTTCTTCACGTATCTGGGCGCGAACGCGAAGTTCCCCGAGCTGCTGATGGAGGCGGCCACCCGACGCTTGCTGTCACAGGCGCGCCATGTGCATCTGGCTTGCGCGCCGGACCTGGAGGCCGCCCCTGAACTGTTTGAGAGCCTTCGCATGAACGACTGTTCCCTCTCGCTCGATGTGGGCTGGCACGAGAGCTGGCTATCGGATCCGCGCGCCATGGCGCTGGTTCGCGAGCTGGATATCTTCTTTCCCAACGAGCGCGAAGCGGCATGCATGACCGGGGAAACCGATCCTGCGGCCATGCTGGCCGCCTATGCCGGCAGCGGCGCCCGGGCTGTCGCCCTAAAGCTCGGCGCCCGCGGCGCCGGCCTGCTGTGGCGCGGGAAGATTATATTCGCCGACCCGTATCCGGTCGAGCCCGTTGACACCACCGGCGCGGGCGACTCCTTCAACGCCGGATTCCTGTATGGCCTGCTCCAGGGCGAGGATCCTGAAACCTGCCTGCGGATTGCAACCATCTGCGGCGCATTGTCGACCGAAGCGCTTGGCGGAATCTCATCCTTTCCCTCGCTCGAGAAACTTCAGGAAGCGGGGGCGAAAACAAACCTACGCACGGAACTATGGCTCGAAAAATAGCGATGATCGGCGGCGGCGGCGTGAGGACGCCGCTGGTAATTCACGGACTGGTCCAGGCTCAGGATGTGCTGGGCGTGACCGAATTCGCGCTCTACGATACGGACCTGGGGCGCGCCGAAATCATCGCGAGGCTGGGCCGCGAGATCGTGCGCCGGTTCGGCGCCGGCCTTCAAATTGCCACCCATAACAGCATTGAAAAGGCGGTGGAGGGCGCCGAGTTCGTCTTGAGCAGCATTCGCGTGGGCGGCATCGCTGCCCGCGCCCGGGACGAACGGATCGCGATCGAGCATGGCCTGGCCGGGCAGGAGACCACAGGCCCGGGCGGCGCCGCAATGGCTCTTCGCACCGTGCCCGTAACGCTAGGGCAGGCGCGCATTGTGGAGCGCCTGGCGCCGCGCGCCTGGTTTATCAACTTCACTAATCCGGCCGGGCTGATCACGCAGGCGCTGACCGAGAATACATCGCTGCGGGTCATCGGCATTTGCGACACGCCCGCCGAACTGTTCCACCGCATTGCCTGGGCTGTCGGCGAGCCGTATGAACAGATGCAGTTCGACTACGCGGGTCTGAATCATCTCGGTTGGGTGCGGCGGGTCTTCCTCCGCGGCCAGGACATCACGGGCCGCCTGCTGGGCGACGAGAACGCGCTGCGCCGCCTGTATCCGGCCGACCTGTTCGATCCGGCGCTGATCCAGACTCTCGGGCTCATTCCAACCGAGTACGTTTTCTTCTATTACAGCCAGCGTAAGGCCTATGAGAATCAGGTGCGCGCCGGCGCCAGCCGCGGCGAGGAGCTGGAGCGGTTGAACGCCTCGCTGTTTGAGCAGCTGAAGAACGAAGACCCCGGGCAGGGGCTTGCGACATATCGCGCGTATTTACTCCGCCGCAACGCTTCCTACATGAAGCTCGAAGCGGAGGCGGGTTCCGCATTCACCGTGGCGCAGCAAGAGTACGATCCCTTCGAGACCGCCACGGGTTATCACCGTATCGCCATTGAGGTCATTGCCGGCCTGCTCTCGGACGCGCCGCGGATGGTGGTGGTGAATGTGCCGAACCGGGGCGCAATCGACGACCTCGCTGCTGAAGACATCGTTGAGGTTCCATGCGATATCGATCGCGCAGGAGCGCGCCCGCGCCGCGCCGGACGCCTGCCGGATTCGGTTCGCGGCCTGGTGCTCGCCGTCAAGGCTTATGAGCGGACGGCGATCCGCGCCGCACTGGAGCGCAGCGGACTGCTTGCGCAACTGGCGCTGCTCGAGTATCCGATTGTGGGACAGTGGGAGCTTGCGGGCAAGCTGCGCAGGGCGATGGCGGAAAGCGACCCCGAGCATCTCGCCTACATGGGCTGAGCGCCGCGCGGCATGACCGGATCCGCGGGGCTGCCTCCCGCTGAAACTCAGTGAGGTCCCCGCCACAGCGCCGTCCATTGGACGCGCAGGCCGGAGATCAGCATCCCATCGCGGCCTATTTACGGGCCCCGCGCTGCGGGTTATGCAGCCTGGACTGGCGGCGCTTCATTGCTTTTCGCTTCGGTTTGCTGATAATGAAAGTGCCGCTGCCGAGATAGGTCGCGCGGTAGAGCTTCTCGTCTGCCAAGATTTTGAACTCCCGATTTAAAAATGGAAACTAAGATTGTAACGTAACCCGCGCGATGAAATTCATTTCCAGATGCGTTTGCCTCCTGCTTGGTCTGTCGCTTGCCGTCGCGCAGTCCGGCGCAACGGAGGAACCCACGCAGGAATCCAGGATCCTGTTTGAACAGGTTGATCCCATCCTTCAGGGATTGAGCGAGATCACGGGATGGAAAATCAAGCGCAAAGTGCCGGCGGACTATATCAGCCGCGCTCAACTGCGCGCTTTCATTCAGCGGCGCGTCAAGGAAGTGCTCAAACCCGAGGAGATCCGGCTGGAGGCGCTCGCGCTGAAGATGTTCGGGCTGGTTCCGGATGATTTCGATCTGGAGAAGACGATGGTGGACCTGATGACGGAACAGGCCGCCGCCTTCTACGATTACGACCGCAAACGGCTGTTCATCACCGAATCGCCGGCCAGCTTCCTTGAAAAGCGCGTCGCGCTGGTGCATGAGCTTGCGCACGCGCTGGCGGATCAGAATTTTTCGCTGGGAAAATACCTTCGGGCCGGAAAAAAGAACGATGACGGGGAAACGGCCCGCGAAGCCGTGATGGAAGGGCAGGCCACATGGCTGATGTGGGCCTACGTGTCCAAACTGGGGGGCGGAGAGGCGAAGGTATCCGACATGATCTTGAAGACGGCGGCGGGTCCGGCGCTGGCGCCAGGGTCGCAATTTCCGGTGTTTGAGAACGCGCCGCTTTACCTCCGCGAATCGCTCACGTTTCCTTACACGCGCGGCATGCTGTTTCAGAACGCGGTTTTTGAAAAGCTGGGCCGGGCAGGGTTCACGGAGGTCTTCCGGCGCGCGCCGGAGGGAACTCAGCAAATTCTGCATCCTGAGAAATATCTGAACGGCGTGGGTCCGCAGCGAACCGAGCCGCCGCAGATCCCAGAGGCGAAACGTTATCAGGCTGTGTTGGACGGCGCAGTCGGCGAGTTTGATCATCATGTGCTGATTGAGCAGTACGCGTCAGAAGGAGAGGCCGAGAGCATCGCGCCGCACTGGCGGGGCGGGTCGTTTCGCCTGTTCGAGGCGAAGGGGGACCGGCATCCCGTGCTGGCGTATGCGTCCGAGTGGGATTCGCCTGCTGCTGCGGCGGCGTTCTTCGCCGTGTACAAGGCAGCCGTACGCAAAAAGTCGCGCGAGCTGGCGCCTGCCGAGGACGCGGCGGGGAAGTTTACGGGCGAAAACGAGCGCGGCCGGTTCGCGCTGCGCCTGGAGGGGGCCCGGGTTTCCGGGATCGAGGGTTACAGGGCGCATGGGTTAAACTGAAGGTACGTATGTTGCGGCGGCGGGCGTTGTTCCTGTGTGCTCTTTTCGGGCTTTCTCTGGCGGCGCAAACTGTGCCGCGTCCGGCGCCCGAACTGGTGATCAATTTTCCCGGCGGCAAGCAGACCCTGCTGAGCAGCTACAAGGGCAAGGTGGTTCTGTGCGAAATCCTGTTCACCACCTGTCCGCACTGCCAGCATGAGTCGCAAGTGGTCTCGAAGCTCAACCAGGAATTTGGGCCGCGGGGCTTTCAGCCGGTGGGCGTTGCGATCAATCCGATGGCAGGCATGCTGGTCGGGGATTTCGTTCGGGACTATCACGTAAACTTTCCGGTGGGCTTCTCGGAGCGCGATCCTGCGCTGGCATTTTTGGGAATCGACCCGTATGTACGGTGGGCGGTGCCGCAGGTGGTGATCATCGATCGCAAGGGCGTGATTCGCGCCCAGACGCCGCCGCTCAGCGACGAGAAGTTTCAGGACGAGAACTGGCTGCGGCAACAGATCGAGCCTCTGCTGCGCGAGGGCGCCACGACGCACCGCGCGGCGGCGGCGCGCAAGCGGTCGACTTAGATACAATAAAGGCTGTCCGCAGGCGCCCGTAGCTCAGCCTGGATAGAGCGTCTGCCTCCGGAGCAGAAGGCCGTAGGTTCGAATCCTACCGGGCGTACCATTTCCGCCGGCCGGATGGTGCGGTTTCCACGCGGGCCGGTTCACCCAAAGCGCGGGGGCGCGTCTCCCGAGGGCTGGCCAGTCGCTGCGCGCGAAAGCGGGAAGCGGGCGCGCGCTGTTAAAATCGTGAGTGAGATATGCCGCTGTGCGCGCTGGCCTGTGCGCTTCTGTTGCAAGCTGGCGCTGCTGGAGTCGCCGACTGGCAGGGAGAAGGCCTGAAGGCGCTCGACGCCAAGAATTATCCGGCGGCAATCGAGGCTTTCTCCAAGGCTGTCGCGGCCGATCCCAACGACTATGCGAAGCATTTCCACCTTGCTTTAGCCTACAGTCTTGACGGTAAGGACCAGCAGGGAATCGCCGAGTACCGCAAGACGCTGGAGCTGAAGCCCGGGCTGCCGCAGGCTTTGATGAATCTGGCGATTCTGTTGCTGCGCAACAATGACAGCCAGGCGGCAGTCCCGCTGCTGCGAGAGCTGCGCCAGTCCAAGCCGCATGACGCGCGCGTATCGGCGTATCTTGGCGACGCGCTGCTTGCGCAGAACCGGTTGGCCGAAGCGGCCGAGGCCTACGCCTCGGCGCTCGAAAGCGAGCCCAAATCTGCTTCCGCGGAGCTGGGACTGGCGCGAGTATACGCCAGGCAGGGCCGGCTGGACGATTGCGCGCCGCATTTCAGAAACGCCGCGGCGCTGGATCCGTCATATAAAAGCGCGCTGCTGGAGCTCGCCGAACTGTATGAGCGCGCAGGCCGCAACGGAGAAGCGATCGAAATCTACCGGGAGTTCCCGGACAATGCGGCTGCGTCCGAGCGAGCGGGGCAACTCCTGCTGGAGGCGGGCGACGGAGCCGCCGCCGTTCCGCTGCTCGAGGCTGCCGTGAAGCGCTCGCCCACTCCGGCGAACCGGCTGGCGCTGGCGACGGCGTATTTCAAGACGAAAGCTTACGACAAAGGGCTGGCGGTTCTGGATGCGGCGATCCAGGCGGACGCGAACAACTATGACGTGCGGATGCTGGCCGGACGGGCGCTCCGCGACGAAAAGAAGTACCCGCAGGCGACGCAGCAGTTTTTAGCCGCGGCGCAACTCAAGCCTTCTGCCGTCGAACCGTGGAGCGAGCTGGCTGCGGTGGGGGTTCTCGCCGAAAGCTATGGGCAAGCTCTTGCCGCTCTCGACAAGGTCAAAGCGCTCGGCGGCGAGACCAGTTCACACCTTTATCTGCGCGCCATCATTTTAGACCGGCTGAAGCAGCTCAAACCGGCGCTTGAAGCGTATCAGGCGTTTCTGGCCACGAGCGGCGGAAAGCACCCCGACGAAGAATTCAAGGCGCGTCAGCGGTCGCGCATCATCCAGCGGGAGCTGAACCGGCGATGATCCGTCAAATGGCGGCGATCGCCGCGGCTCTGACGATTCTTTGCCAGGCAAACGATTTGGAGGGCATAAAAGCCGAGCCGAATCTGGAGAAGCGCTCAGACCGGGCGCTGGAGTACGCCAACCGCGCAATCAGCGAAGCCCGGCAGGCCTATGTGGCGGGCGATCTCAACAAGACCCGGCAGGCGCTCGACGAGGTGCGCGCAGCGGTGGAGCTTTCCTACGATTCGCTGGAGGCTACCGGCAAAAATCCACGACGCAGCCCCAAGCACTTCAAGCGGGCCGAGGTTGACATCCGGCAAATGCTCCGGCGTCTGCGCGGGATTGAGGACGAATTCAGCGTGGATGACCGGGGGCTGGTTCAAAACGTCGAGCAGCGCCTGCAAGAAATTCATGATGAACTGTTAAGCAGCATCATGACCAAGAAGAAGTGAGCGGCTGCGGGCTGGCGCGGCCGGGGAGGGCGGTGTGAAGAAATGGATCTTGTTGGTCGCGCTGACGGCGGCCGTCGGCGCGAGGGCGCAGGAACGCGATTTCCTCACGGCCGACGAGGCGGACCAGATCCGGGAGGCCCAGGATCCGAATCTGCGGCTGCAATTGTACGTGAAGTTCGCGCGCGAGCGGCTAGAACTGGTTAAGCAACTGCTCTCCCAAGAAAAGCCGGGGCGCTCGGCCCTGATCCACGACACGCTTGAAGATTACGCCCACATCATCGAAGCCATCGACACGGTGGCGGACGACGCGCTCAAGCGCAAAATCGCGATCACGGAGGGCATGAAGGTGGTGGCGGAGGCGGAGAAAAAAATGCTTGCAGAGCTGAAGGCGCTCAACGAGAAACGCGCAGCGGATTACCCCCGCTACGAGTTCGTTTTCAGCCAGGCAATCGAGACGACGCAGGACAGCGCCGATCTGTCGGCCGAGGATCTTACGACGCGTTCGGCGGAAGTCGAGGCGCGGGAGAAGAAAGAGAAGGCGGATCTGGAATCCATGATGTCCGCCAAGGACGCAGCCGAGAGGAAGGCGGAGCAGAAAAAAGAGCAGGAGAAGAAGCGTAAAGCTCCGACGCTGCGGCGCAAGGGCGAGGCGGCGCCGGAGCGGAGGTAGAACGGCTGATACGGTGCGGCGATGTTGCGAGGCGAGGATTCCGCGCGGTGGGCCCGGCCGTGTTCAGGCCGCCATTGCGGCGTGCTCTTCCCGATGTAAATGCTGCGAGCCGATGCGGCCGAGACGCTGTTTGGCGCGCGATTTGGCCAGGCGGAACTGGGTTTCCGTCAAGTCCATTTCACGGCAGATTTGCTCCTTGGACTGCTCGTGGAGGTAGAAACGGGTCAGGATCTGGCGCTCCTTTTCGTTTAATGATGCGAGCAGGTTGTGCATGATCTGGAGCCGCTCCTTTTCCTCCAGCTGGTCTTCGGGAGTCATTTTGCCGCTGCGCGATACGAGCCAGTGGCGCAGCGAACCGTAGAGCCGCTCGTGCCGGGCGCGGACGCCGATTTTCGAACACAGAGTGAGGCGGGCGATGCCGAGAATGTAGCTGGGCAGCGCCGCCGGCTCGCGCAATTTGCCTTCGCGGATCGCCTGAACAACGACCAGGAAGGCGTCATGCATGCGATCCTCATAATCCTGGCAGCCCCACTGGCGGCGGAGGGATCCGGCCAACATCCGGAATACGCGGTAAAGCTGTTCCAGACCGTCGGGCGAACCTTGGTGGACGTTCTTGACGACCTCGGCGAAGGAAGGGAGGGAATCGGCGGCGACAGTAGCAGTCGGCATTGCTGTAATTACCTTGAAAAAACAAAATATCGTTCGGCTGCGGGTTTCAAAATTCGGCGGAACGCGTAAATCTCAGGCGGCGACTTCTTAATACGCCTTACGGGTTTTCCTGTACTTCGGTGCGCTGTTAAGGGCGGAGAGGGGGCGGGCTGATCCGTGCGGGCCGGAACGTTCCGGAAAGGGCGCGCAGGACGATGAGCCCTTTGCGCCAGCCGGGGACCCGAACACGCCGGTTCAGAACGTCATAGCGCTGGCGCTCGATCTGGTCGAGCAGGGAGCGGTAGATTTCGACCAAGGCCCACAGGCTGGGGCGACTTTCCGGTTCCACCAATTCGAGGAGCGGGGCGGAAGATCGATAATACTGGCGAGCTCGGGCAGCCTCAAATTGCATCAGTTGCACGAAGGGGGCGGAAATCTCACCGCCGCCCCGAAGTTCCTCCGGGCGGACGCCGAACCGGGCCAGATCCTCAGCGGGCAGGTAGATCCGTCCGCGGGCGGCATCCTCGCCGATATCGCGCAGGATATTGGTGAGCTGGAAGGCGACGCCGCATTCCTCGGCAAGTTGGAGGGCCTGTTGGGAATGGAAGCCGAAGATGTGAATGACGGTCAGGCCGACGACGGAGGCCACCTGATAGCAGTAGCGGTAAAGCTCGTCGAAGCTTGAGATCGCGCGCGGTTCGAGGTCCGAGCTGACGCCCTCGATCATGTCGAAGAAATACTGTGTTGGGATGCGGTAGCGCCGGACCGCGTCATAGAAGGCGGGCCACACCGGGTGTCCGGAAAAGCGCCCCTCAAGCGCCTCTTCGAGCTCCTGTCGCCATTTTTGGATCGCGGCGGCGCGATCGCGGCGGTCCTCGTCGTCGCTCAAATCATCGCAGCAGCGCATGAAGGCGTAGATGGCGCAGATGGCCTTACGGCGGGGAGGCGAGAGCAGGATGAAGGAGTAGTAGAAGTTGCGCGCCCGTTGACGGGCGATCTGGATGCAATAGCGGTAGGACTGTTCGACGGTCATGCCGCGGCTTTGGCGAACCCGCGGCGGAGCAGTACGGAGAGAAGGATGCGGACGCGCTCGAGTTTGGAGATCGCCGGGCGGCGGCTGAGGACGTCGTAATTCTGCTGTTCGATTTTGTCAAGCACGCGCATGCCGCCGCGGCTGAAGAGTTCGAGATCGACGGCCAGGCGGCCGCCTACGGTTCCGGCGAGCGGCAACCCGCGGAGGAACAGATCCCGGGCGCGGTTGACGATATCGCGCATCAGGGCGGCGAACTGGGGCGTGAATTGCCGGGCGTAGAGCTGGTCGAGCGAATAGCCGTGGCGCGCCATGATGTCGAGCGGTATGTAGACCCGATCCTTTTCCAGATCGACGGCGACGTCCTGCCAGTGATTGGCGAGCTGGAGGGCGGTGCAAGTGGCATCGGAAAGTTCCTGGCGCATGGGGTCGCGGTAGCCGCAAAGATACAGCAGGAGACGGCCGACGGGATTGGCCGAATACCGGCAATATTCGAGCAGCTCCTCCCAGTTGCGGTAACGCGTTACGCGCTGATCCTGCTCGAAGGCGGTAATCAGGTCGCAGAACGGCTCGATGGGAAGGCGGTGGCGCTCGACGGTTTGCGCCAGGGCGATGAAGACGGGATTGGATGCGCGTCCCGCATACATGCCGTCCAGCTCACGGCGCCACCAGGATAACAATTCGAGGCTTTTGCGGGCATCGCCGATTTCATCGCCGAGGTCGTCGGCCCAGCGGCAAAACGCGTACACGTTATAGAAATCCTGATGGAGCTCCCGGGGGAGCAGAAAGCTGACCACGTGAAAATTTTCGTAGTGACGCGTCGCCAGCCAGCGCGTGTAGCGCGCGGCGTCGGCTGGCGTCCAGATACGTTGCATCGCCTCCGGCGAAGCGATGAACTGAGCCGGGATCAGAAACTCGCTGTCGGCCAAGCGCGACTCGCCGTCAGGGAATAATCGCCGTCTTCATGTGGCCGTTATGGCTCATGAGATGGTGCAGGACTTCGCGAAGCTTGCTGAGAGGTTCGACGCGGTTAACGAACTCCTGCGAGGTAATACGGCCATCGGAAATCAGATCGAGCGCCTTGCGGATATGCTTCGGCGTGTGGTGAAAGCTGGCCTTGCAGGTGATTTCGGAATAATGCAGGAGATTCGTATCGAGGGCGATGGATGTGCCCGAAGCGCATCCGCCGAAGAAGTTGACGGTTCCGCCGCGCCGGGCCATGCGGACCGCCATCTGCCAGGCTTCGGGTTGTCCGACGGCTTCGATCACGGCGTCGGCGCCGCGTCCGGCCGTGAGGGCCTTGACCTGCGGCGCGAGGTCGGCGTCCTCGGCGGCGATCAACAGGCCGTCAGCGCCCATTCGTTCGGCGCGGTCCAGCTGACTCTGGCGGCGGCCGATGGCGATGACGCGGGCGCCGTAGACCTTAGCCAGCCGGACGAACATCGATCCGATGGGGCCCAGACCGATTACGGCCACCGTGTCGCCGGGCTGCACGCCGGTTTCTTCGAGACCCCGCAGAACGCAGGCCAGCGGCTCAATCAAAGCCGCGTCCTGGTAGCTGACGTGATCGGGGATTTCGTACAGGTTGCATTGGACGATACGGGCGGGAATGCGGATAAATTCTGCGTATGCGCCGTTGTTAAACAGCAGATCGTCGCAGAGATTCTCCAGGCCGCGGCGGCAGTAGAAGCACTGCAGGCATGGCGCCGAGTTAGCGGCGACGACGCGCTGTCCAACAAAGAAGTTGTTGACGTTTTCGCCGACGGCGACGATATCGCCGGCGAGTTCATGACCAAACAGGGCGGGCGGAACGATCATGCGCGCGTGATACCCGCGGCGGTACACCTTCACATCGGTGCCGCAGGTCAGGGCAGTCCTCACGCGCACCAGTACATCGCCGCCTTCGAGGGCGGGCACGGCCACCGACTCGATTTGGAGGTGCTCTTTGCCGTAGAGCACGGCAGCCATCATTTCGTTATTCACTTTAACCTCTGTGGCTGAATCACTATTTTCAATGATTGCTCATTCGGATGCAATGCAAGTTCAATAGCGTCAAGTATTTTGCCCAACGGTAGCCGGTGCGAGATGAGCTGCTCGAGCGGCAGTTCACCGCTGAACACCAGATCTGCGGCCGTTTTTTGCAGATCGATGGAAGCGCTGTAGGCGCCGCAAAGAACCCGTTCGCCGACGCAGATGTCGGCGCCGGAAACGTGGACGCGCTCCTCAGGGGAGGTTTGAGCGAACAGCAGAATCCGGCTGCCCGGGCGGGAGACGCGGATTGCCTGCTCGACGATGGCGGGCGCGGAGGCGGCCACGATGACGAAATCAGCGCCGCGGCCGCTGGTTGCTTTGCGAATCGCGGCCTCGAAGGCTGCATCGCGGGGCGGCCACGAGCCCGCGGCGCCGAAGCGGAGCGAAAGCTCCCGCCGGCTTTGAAATGCGTCGGTGGTGAAGGCTGCTGCGCCGGCGCGGCGCACCAGCGCCGTGAACATCAATCCTATGGGACCCTGTCCGAGGATGGCGACCACTTCGCCGGGTTGAGGGTCGAGCTGCGACACCGCCTTGAGGCACGTGTTCAGCGGCTCGACCAGGCTTGCGCGCTCAAAGGAAACGCCGTCGGGAATCTTCTCGACCCCCGCCCGCGCGATCCAATCCATTACCCGGACGTATTGGGAGAATCCGCCGCCCGCGGGTTCGAAGCCCGCCGTTATACCAACTTTCTTATAAACGGGGCATTGCGCGTACAGTTTGCGGTCGCAATAGAAACAATCGCGGCAGGGGACGTGGTGAAACGCGACGACGCGATCGCCAGGCTGAAAGCCGGCGACGCCTTCACCGACGGCCGCGATCACGCCCGCGGTTTCATGACCGTAGATTCGCGGCGGCGGCAGGAGATTGTGCTCGATCTTCTTCAGATCGGTATGACAGATTCCGCAGGCCTCCACGCGAATCAGCAGCTCGCCCGGTCCGATCTGCGGGATGGGGATCTCCTCGACGGACACGGCGCAGGCGCCTCGATACACGGCGGCGCG
>DASRCT010000105.1:0-7514 GCA_035652975.1 Bryobacteraceae bacterium
TTCCCGGAAGCAATAGGGGCGCGGTATAGATGCCATCGGCATTGGTCTTGAGAGCGACGGTTGTGCCCATCGCCTTGTTCGCGACCTGGACGTCCGCATTGGGAATCAGCGCGCCGCTTGGATCCGTGACGCGTCCCACAATTGTTCCACGCGTCTCCTGTGCAATGACAGCGGTTACAGCAACCCCGACCGCCAGAGCCATGCGAAAAATCCTGTGCATACGATCACCCCCTACCGCGCCTCCGCGTTTGCGGTCCTGATACCGGGATGGTACAAGGCAAGCGGTTTAAATTCTTCCATCATTATAAGTCTCGCCTGCCGGAGCAATGCCGAGGCGCACTGGGTGCGCCGGCCACGCCAGTGCAGGATGCACGCGTAATTCCCCGCGCCTGCAATATCCTTGAAAAGGATGACGCTGACACAAGCAGTCGACCCCGCTCTTGTGCCGAAACGGAGGCTGTACACCGGCGCCGAGATGCCCGCCATCGGGATCGGCACGTTCGGCTCCGACTACATCCCAGCACACGAAATTGCCCAGGCGGTCAAAGGCGCGGTCTCGGCAGGCTACCGCCATATCGATTGCGCGGCGGTATATGGAAATGAAGATGCCATCGGCGCCGCGCTCCAGGAATTGTTTCGCAGCGGTCTGCGCCGCGAAGAGCTGTGGATCGTTTCAAAGCTTTGGAACGATCAGCATGCTGAAGAGGACGTCGTCCCCGCCTGCCGCAAATCGCTCGCTGATCTTCAACTGGATTATCTGGACATGTATCTCGTCCACTGGCCGTTTCCGAACCACCACCCGCCTGGCTGCAGCGCAGACTCTCGCAGCCCCAACGCAAAGCCGTATATTCACGAGAATTTCATGAAGACGTGGCGCCAGATGGAGAGACTGGTCGACCTCGGGCTCGTCCGGCACATTGGTACATCAAACATGACGATTCCCAAGCTGAAACTGCTGCTCCGCGACGCTCGCATCCGACCGGCGGTCAACGAGATGGAGCTGCACCCACATTTTCAGCAGCCTGATCTGTTTGAGTTCGTCCGCGCTCACGGTATCGAGCCCGTAGGATACTGTCCCATCGGCTCGCCGAATCGGCCCTCGCGGGACCGGACTCCCCAGGACACCTCGCCGATTCAGGACCCCGTCATTATTGGCATCGCCGACCGGCTTGGCGTGCATCCCGCAGTTGTGTGCGTGAAGTGGGCCGTACAGCGAGGTCAGACGCCCATTCCCCTCTCGACAAAGCGCGCTCACTACGTCGCCAATCTGCAAGCCACTGTCTCCGCGCCGCTCACCGATGAAGATATGCGAGCGATAGCCGCCATCGACAAGAATTGCCGTCTTATCAAAGGGCAGGTGTTTCTTTGGAAAGACAACCAGAGTTGGGAAGACCTGTGGGATCTGAATGGAGAAATCGCACAATGACCGGCGCCTATTTGCCAGGCAACAGCACCGCTGTTCTGCGCGAAGTTCCTGTCCCCGAGCCGGGCCACGGAGAAGTGCTGATTCGGATGAAGGCGTCCACCATATGCGGATCCGATATCCGCGCCATCTACCATGAGCACTTAGGCAAAGGCCCGGAAGGCTACCAGGGCGTGATCGCCGGTCATGAGCCGTGCGGGCAAATTGTCAGGACTGGACCGGGCTGCCGCCGCTTCAGCGTAGGCGACCGCGTAATCGTTTATCACATATCCGGCTGTGGCCTGTGCAACGATTGCCGCCGGGGGTATATGATCTCCTGCACCAGCGAAAAGTACCGGCGTGCATATGGATGGCAGCGCGACGGCGGCATGGCCGATTACCTCCTTGCGGAAGAAAAGGACCTCATCTGGCTGCCGGATGAGTTAAGCTATGCCGATGGCGCCCAAGTGGCCTGCGGGTTTGGCACGGCCTATGAGGGTCTTCACAAAATCGGCGTGAGCGGCGACCACGCCGTACTGATCACTGGCCTGGGTCCGGTCGGCCTGGCGACGGCTGCTCTTTGCCGTAAGCTTGGCGCTCGGCCGATTATCGGGATCGATGTAGTGGATGAGCGTCTGGCGCTAGCGCGCGGTCTTGGTCTTTGCGATGAAGTCCTGCGCGCCGGTCCCGACAACGCAACCGAAGTTCGAAAGCTCACCGGCGGACATGGCGTCGAGCGCGCCGTCGATTGCTCGGCGAATGACGCCGCGCGCGCTACAGCCATCCGCGCCGCTCGAAAATGGGGACGCATTGTGTTTCTGGGCGAAGGCGGCCGCGTTGAGTTCAACCCCTCGCCAGACATCATTCACGATCAGAAGACGGTCTACGGCTCGTGGGTGACCTCCACGTGGCTGATGGAAGAGCTTGTCGAGCGGTTGGTCCGCTGGAATCTCCATCCGGCCGATCTCATCACCCACCGCTTCACGCTCGACCGCGTCGGCGAGGCGTATGCGTTAATGTCCTCAGGAAAGTGCGGCAAAGTCGCTGTTTGTTTCGATGAAGAGTCGCCGGCGGGCTGATTCCGGATGCGCCTTGCCGACCTTGTTTTTGGAAAACCCCTGCCGTCGAGCGAAGAGCGCGCCGAGAAAATCGGACCCGCATCGGGAGTTCCCATTTTTGGGCTCGATGCGCTCAGCTCCGCCGCTTATGGACCTGAAGCCGCGCTGACGATCTTGCTGCCGCTCGGCGCTGCCGGCATTCCCTATATCGTCCCCATCAGCATCAGCATTATCATTCTGCTCGCCATCGTCTACTTCTCCTACTGGCAAACGATCGAAGCGTATCCCACCGGCGGCGGCTCTTATACTGTCGCGACGCGCAATCTCGGCTCAAGAGTCGGCTTGTTCGCCGGCGCCGCGCTGATGATCGACTACGTGTTGACCGCGGCTGTCGGCATCTCCGCCGGCGTCGGCGCGCTGGTTTCCGCCGCACCGGCTCTCGAGCCGTACACGCTTACGCTGTGCCTGACGATTCTTGCCGCGCTCACGATCGTCAATCTTCGCGGCGTACGCGACACCGGACTGGCGTTTATGGCGCCGACCTATGTCTTTTTAGCGTGTCTGTTGGCTGCTATTGCCGTCGGCCTCGCCAAAAGCATCGCGGCCGGCGGCCATCCGCATCCTGTGGTTCGGCTTCCGCGGCCGCACGCAGCGACAGCGGCGGCCGGAACGTGGGTGGTCCTGCGCGCGTTTGCCAGTGGCTGCACGGCGATGACCGGCGTCGAGGCGGTCAGCAACGGCGTACGGGCATTTCGCGATCCGGTTGTTAAAAACGCGCGGGCCACGCTGACGATCATCATCGGCGCGCTCAGTATTCTGTTGGCCGGGATCGCTTACCTGTGCCGCGCCTATGGCATCGGCGCGACGGAGCCCGGCCAGTCTGGATATCAGAGCGTGCTTTCACAGATTCTCGCGGCCGTTGCAGGCCGCGGCTGGTTGTACTACATCAGCATAGCCTCCATCCTCAGCGTGCTTGCGCTGTCGGCCAACACCGCCTTCGCAGATTTCCCGCGCCTGTGCCGCGCTATGGCGCGCGACAGCTATCTTCCCCATTCGTTCGCATCGCGCGGCCGGCGTCTGGTGTATTCGCAGGGAGTGTGGGCGCTTGCCGCGCTGACCGCTATCCTGCTGATTATCTTTGGCGGCGTGACAGACCGTCTTATTCCTTTGTTTGCAGTCGGCGCCTTCAGCGCGTTTACCCTATCCCAGATCGGAATGGTCGCGCATTGGAAGCGCAAAACCGGCCGGCGTGCGCGCGCGAGCATGATTGTGAACGGCTTTGGCGCGACCGCGACCGCGGCAACCACGATCATCATCCTGGTCACAAAGTTCATCCAAGGCGCCTGGGTCACAGCAGCGCTGGTACCCGGAATTCTGACAATGATGATCGCCGTCCGGCGTCATTATGATCGAATCAGCAATCAGATCGCAACACACGCCCCGCTCGATCTGGACTCGCTGCGGCCTCCGATTGCTGTGGTGCCTGTCCATAGCTGGAATCGAGTCACGCAGAAGGCTCTGCGCTTCGCTCTGACGATCGCGCTCGATGTCCACGCGGTGCACATCTCTACCGGCGAGGAGCGCGATGGACTCAAGCAGCTGTGGCCGCGCTGCGTTGAAACCCCGGCCAGGCTCGCCGGCCTCGATCCGCCCCG
This sequence comes from Bryobacteraceae bacterium, assembly GCA_035652975.1. Taxonomy (GTDB): domain Bacteria; phylum Acidobacteriota; class Terriglobia; order Bryobacterales; family Bryobacteraceae; genus TMP-7. The sequence goes on from DASRCT010000105.1 coordinate 4,116, forward strand.
TCTGGTGATTCTCGAATCTCCATACCGCTTTGTTCTCACCCCGATTCTCGATTACGTGTTCAAGCTGGAGCGGGAGAACCCCGGCAGGCAGATCGCCGTCGTGATATCCCAACTCGTGGAAGAACACTGGTATCACTACGTCCTGCACAATCAGCTCGGTGAAATCCTCACCGCGCGGCTGGCTCTCGGCGGCGATCGCCGTATCGTTGTGGTCAATACGCCCTGGTATCTCGAGGACTGACAAATGCTGCAGCGCGAGGTTTCTCTCCGCCGATCGCGATCCGTTGCGCCGAAGAGTCGCGTCGCGGCGCGCTCCTGTTGCTGAACGCTCGCGCGGCTGCGCCTTTTCGCTCAGGAATTGCGGCGGTTGACATAGGCGCGCCCTGCACGCGAGGTTCGCAACCCGAATCCCAGCGCGTACGAGCGCTCAGAACGGCTGTCAGGTTGCCGGGCGAATCGGCGTGAGAATCGAACAAATGCACGTCAAACATATCGTTTTTCCTCTGGACTACTCCGAAGCATGCCGGCGGACGGCGCCCTACGTCGAACTTGCCGCCCGGAGCTTCGGTGCGCGCGTCTCGCTTTTGCATGTGCTCAGTCTGTTCCCCGCCTGGGCTGGCGACATGCTTCCTTTCCTTTCCGATTCCGAAATGCAAATGCTACTGTCGAGCGAGCGAAAAGCGCTCTATGCGTTTGCGCGGCAGGTCCTCTCCAACGACATCGTTGAAAACTCCGCCAAGGTTGAAGTCATTACGCATTTGCAGGGCGAGCCAGCGGCCAAGATCGTTCAGTACGCTACTGAACGCCAGGCAAACCTCATCATGATGCCAACGCACGGTCTCGGAACGTTTCGACGGCTGCTCATCGGCTCTGTCACCGCCAAGGTCCTCCATGATGCGCCGATGCCGGTCTGGACCGCCGTACACAGCGCGTCAATGACAGAACCTCGCTCAAACGTGTTCAGCGAGCGCATACTCTGCGCCATCGATTTCGGACCGCACGCGGTCGAGGTATTACGCACAGCGCAGCAGCTGGCCGAGCGGTTTACAGCAAAGTGGCGTGTTGTTCATGTTGTCGAGCGCGAAGCAGCCGAGGAGCAGGCCAGAATTCAGGCGATGCGCGTAATGGATGCGGCAGGCGTCAGCGCGCCGTTGTGCGTCGGATACGGAAGTCCGGCAAGCGCAATTCGACAATTCGCGTGTGAAACCCAGTCCGACTTGATTGTCATCGGGCGGGGGCGGTTGACGGAAAACTGGGGCAGACTCCGCACGAATGTATATGCCATCATCCGCGAGTCGCCTTGCCCTGTTCTCAGCGTGTGAACACCTCGGCCTCTGAGAGCGCATACTCGGAGCGAATTCGCCACGACTAACGTTCTCAGAACGTTAACACCGGGCACGGCGCATCGCGAATGATCGCATACGCGTTTGTGCGAAGCCGTCCGAGCGTCTTAGTCATTCTTCCTCTGCCAATTACGACCAAATCCGCCTTGTGGTCCATGGCCGCACGGCGCACGACCTCGGACACGCGCCCTGTTCCGACGCTCACTGGCGCTGTGAGGCCGAGTTGTTGCAGCAGCCGCCCCAGGTGTTCGCGCGCGTCCTCCTCAAGAGAGTGGACATAAGTGCTAAACGGCGCCGCCATGTCTGTCTCGGCCGGCATGGCGTGCACAAGGCGCAGTGCGGAATTGAAACTTTTGGCGAAGTCCAGCGCATGACGGATAATTTTAGGCGCTTCGGACGAAAGGTCGACAGCTGCTATGACGCTGCCGTAACGCGCCTCGGCCGCCCCTTCGCTGAGCGTTGCGCTTTCCGATACCCACACGGGGCAGTGCACATCGTGCAGCACTTTCGTCGCGGTGGATCCGATCACCAGGCTCCGGAACTTCCCGCAACCGCGGCTGGGCATCATGATGAGGTCGATTTGGTTAGCAGCGGCAAAGTCGCTGATACAGATTGCGGGATCGCCGGATTCGACATGCGCCTTGATGCGAATGCCGTCTGCGCCGAACGCGGAAAGAAGGCGTTGACGGGCCTCGCGTTGCATCGACTCAACATCAAGCGGGATGAGGTAGTAGGGCTCTACGCCGGCATAGAAGGGCTCGACCACGGGAACAACATGGAGGATGGCGACCTGTGCATTGAACCGCTGCGACATCGAGCGGACCGCAGGCCAGACGGTTTGGCAGTGCGGCGAAAAATCGACTGGAAATAAGATGCTTTTGAATTCGAATCCCATTGCGGGCCTTCCGGAAACCCAGTGCAAGCCAGCGGCCTCATACGCTTACCACAGGGGCAGCCGACTCTCGTATGAGCCGATATCCGGTAGCCCTGAGGCGCCCCAGCGCGTGAGAAGAGCTTCGGCCAATGCAGAGCAGGTCGGCGTTGACGTCCTGCGCAGCGGCGGCGATGGCTCTGTGCACGTCATCGGCGATCACTTTGATGGCGGCGGTGGGAAATCCGGTTGCGCTCAGCAGGTGCGCAACCTGTTGGCGCGCTTCATTGAGCCGGTCGTGCTTGTACGCTTGGTCGACGTACATATACGGCGGATCTTTGGCAAATGGAAGAGCGTGAACAACCGTTAACGCCGCGCCAGCGTGTGCGGCAAAACAACCGGCCCATTTCACCACGCCCGGGCTTTGTGATCCCAAGTCAACTGCGGCGAGCACATGGCGAAATGACATATTGTCGCGCCGCGCGGCGGCGTCTGTATGGGCGCTGGTCCATACCGGGCAGTGGACGATATCGAGCGCCTTTGCCGTCACAGAACCGAGAAGAAGTTTTCGAAACGGCCCGTAGCCGTGCGTGGGCATCATGACCAGGTCGGCCATCCGGTCGCGCGCAAACGCCGCGATTGCATTTGCCGGTTCGCCAACCGTAACAATGCGTTCCGTGGAGAAACGTGCAAACTCATCCGCCAGGTAGCGCGACATCTGTTCTTGAGCAGGCCCAAGGATATCCGCCATCGGCACGCCGTAGGCGGAGTCCACCGACGGCGCTGCGTGCAGCAGAATCAGCGATGCTCCGAAGCGTTCTGCAATGGCTTGAACGATCGGCGCCATCGCCGTGCAGCGCTCCGAAAAATCAACGGGGAACAGGATTGTTCTCGGCGGAAACATATCGGCATCCTCTCGCCATACTGCACGCCAGTTGCCGCTGTATCGCTCGCCCGTTCTAGTGCCGTGTCCCAGAAATAACTGGAATAATGGACCGTTTTGCGTTAGACTGTCGTATGTCGATCGGACGGCCCAAACCAGCTCTGAGTCTGAGTGAGGACGAGCGGGAGCAGTTATCCAGCTTTGCTCGTTCGCGAACCCTTCCCAATGCCCTGGTGGAGCGCGCCAGAGTCGTTTTGTGGTCGGCGGAAGGTGAAAGCAACGCGCAAATTGCCGGCCGGCTG
>DASRCT010000106.1:0-10065 GCA_035652975.1 Bryobacteraceae bacterium
ATCCGCTGGATCGGATCAGCGAACTCGTGTTCATGGGCGGCGCCATCAGGGCGCCCGGCAACGCCAACCGGACCGCCGAATTCAATTTCTGGTTCGATCCTGAAGCCGCCCAGATCGTGCTGCGATCCAGCATTCCGCGAAAGGTCATGTTCGGCCTCGACGTTTGCAACACGGTCCGGCTGACCAGGGCGATTTTCGATGAAATTATCGCGGTGAAAACGCCCATCACCGAACTTTACCGGAAGGACTTCGGCGAGCGCTATCCCGCGTTTCTGAAGAATCCCAAGGCCATCGGCTATTTATGGGATGAACTTGCAGCCGCCTATCTGATCGACCAGTCCATTGCCGCCGCGAGCCAAATGAAATATCTGGATGTAGTAACCGAGTTCGGTCCGAGCTACGGCCGGGTCGTCGAACTCGATCGCGAACTCGCTCCCCAGGCGACTCCTGTTGAAGTCGTCACTGCTGTCGATCTTGCCAAGGTATTTTCGATTTATAAAAGCGCCTTGACGCGCTCCAACGCCTCCGCCGTGGGCACGCTGCCCTGAGCCATAACGGCGGACCCGCCGCCGCGGCCGCCGTAGGCGGCCACTGCCGCCTTGATCCGTTCGCCAGCGTTAACCCCACAGTCATTCGAAACAGCAAGCAGCAACGAGGGGGGACTCGACCACCAGGCGATGAAAATCGCTCCGGGCTGTCCGGTAAAGGCTCGAGCGCGAGCGCGCAAATCCTCCGTTATAGGCTCTTCTACGACAACCCGCCTGAGGCCTGAGGCGTCCGGCGCCGTCGAATTATACAGTTCACGGCCTTGGTGCGCGGCGAGTTCTGCGGTCAGCCGGCGGTTGATTCTTTCCAGCTCGTGAATTCGCTCGATCTGTTTTTCCACCACTGCGGCCGCAGCGTCAAGCCCCGACGCCAGCCCGCGGGCGATTCGTGACAGAGCTTCGAAATCGGACCGGGCGCGCCGCACGGCCCGCATGCCGCACAGAAACTCAATCCGGACGTTCCCTCGGATCTTATCGGTCTTGCGAATCAAGACCGGCCCGATCTCTCCCGTCGACCGGACGTGCGTTCCGCCGCAAGCGCTGCGATCCAGATCCGCGATGGTGATGATGCGCAGCTCGCCTTCTCGATCGGAAGCCTTGCGGAGGTCGCGGACTCGAGAGGCGTGCTCGAAGGAGATGCTGATCGGGCGGTTTTCAAATACGATCTGGTTCGCGCGCTCCTCGGCGCGCGCCAGGCGCCCCCCATCCAGTCCCGAAGCCGCTATGTCGATGGTGGAGATCTCTTCGCCTAGATGAAAACTGACCGTTGGAACTTCGAATAGATCCACCAGCACGGCGGAGAGCAGATGTTGTCCGCTGTGCTGCTGCATGTGATCAAACCGGCGCGCCCAGTCGATTTCGCCCGTCGCCGCGCCGTGCGGGGCTGCGCCGTCGATCACGTGCGCGATCCGATCGCCTTCGTCCAGGACGTCTACGACCGGGGTTCCGTTGAGAGTCCCGCGATCGGGGGGCTGGCCGCCCGAGGCGGGGTAGAATGCAGTGCGGTCGAGATAAACGCGGTTGGATTCCACGCTCTCCACGCGCGCTTCAAACCGGCGCAAGTAACAGTCGTGATAATAAAGGCGTTCCGTGACGGTCACCGCGCAAAGAGAAGCGTCGAACGCTCCTCAGATCCATTCGAGAGCGCCCTTTTTGTAGGCCCAGATATAGCCGACCACGAGAAAGCCGAGGAACACGCCAACCTCCGCAACGCCAAACCATCCGAGTTGCTTGTATCGGACCGCCCACGGGAACAAAAAAATGGTCTCCACATCGAAGATGACGAACAGGATCGCAATAATATAAAACCGCACGGTGTAGCGTCCGCGCGAACCGGAGGCCGCTTTAATGCCGCATTCGTAGGCTTCGTACTTGGTCAGGTCCGGGCTGGCGGGGCGGATCAGTTTTGCCGCCAGAATGGTTACAACAGGAAACAGGATAGCCAGAACCAAAAAAATAAATATCGGAATGTACCCGGCTGGCATTACATTTCAGATTAGCATCGCGGCGCCGCCGGCCGGCCGGCTACATCGGCGGCGAAGTGATCTGAAACGACGGCCGGATAAACTGCCAGTCCGGCAACTCGTAGACGCGCAGTTGCGTTCCGCACTCGCCGCTGGCATCCTTCAAAGATTGCGGCGCAAGCGACGGCACCTTGACCGTCACCGTGCAAAAGGGTGGCTCGTCGGGTTTCGCCGTCGTCGGACGCAGCGCGACGTCCAGGCCGAGGTCCGATACGTCGGCGTCCGAGTGATTGATCACCGCAAACTCCACTTTCAGCCGTCCGGGCTTTGGTTCACTGATCCGGAACCCCGCAATCTCGATAAATTTCGCCAAGGGATGCTTGCGATTTTCAGCCATTGCCGGACCAGCGCTTTCAACTGATTTGGCGGCGGGTTTCGCCGATGATCCGGAAGAGCCGCAGCCAACGCCAAGCGCCAACAGCGCGTACGCTGCTCCTGCCGCCGTTTTATGCCGCATAGAATTTTCGCCTGGATTATATCGCACACGCTTTCGCGCGATAATTGTTGCTGATGTTCCGCGCGATCCGCGAGCAGGTTGAAACGATTTTTCGCGAAGATCCGGCCGCCAAGAGCGTGCTGGAGGTCGTGTTCTGTTATCCAGGCTTCCATGCCGTCTTATGGCATCGCGTCGCGCACGCTCTCTACCGGCGCAGGCTGTATTTCCTCGCACGTCTGATTTCAAATCTGAACCGCTTTTTCACCGGCGTCGATATTCATCCCGGCGCCAAGATCGGGCGGCGTTTTTTCATCGATCACGGCATGGGCGTTGTCATCGGCGAGACGACTGAAATCGGCGATGACGTGCTGGTCTATCAGAACGTGACGCTGGGCGGCACCGGCAAAGAGCGCGGCAAGCGACATCCGACGATCGGCAATAACGTCGTGGTGGGGGCAGGCGCGAAAGTGCTCGGCAACATTCTGGTCGGCGATTACGTGAAGATCGGCGCTGGCTCCGTCGTCATCCGTTCCGTGCCTCCGTACTCGACCGTCGTCGGCGTTCCGGGCAAGGTCGTTCACGCGCGCGGGACCGAGTTCGGCGAGGAATTGGAGCACGGCAAACTGCCCGATCCTGAGGGGCAGGCGATCGATGACCTCACGCGGCGCGTGGAGCAACTGGAACAGTTGGTCAGGAGCCTCGCGGAGGCTCCGCAACGCCGGTAGTTCAAATCATTCCCAGCGGCGCGTCATGCGCGGGCCGGGGAAAGGCGCGATCAATGGCCCGCAGGTCATCCTCGGTCAGCCGCCATTCCAGGGACGCCGCATTTTCGCGAACATGATCGGGATTGCCGGATTTCGGAATCGCAAACACGCCGTTGCGGGTCAGAAAATTCAGCGCCACTTGCCGCGGCGTTTTTCCGTGACGCCGCGCAATGTCGTCCACCACGCGGCCCTCCGGCGTATCCGGCCGGGGAAAACTGCGATGTCCGAACGGGCTATAGCCCATGACCGCAATGCCATGCTTTTCACAGTACGGTATCAGGCGGCGCTCGATGCCGCGGTCGCCCAGATGATACAGCACCTGATCGCACGCCAGCCGCTCGTTTTTTAGAGCCCGCCGCGCCTCCTCGAGATCGTCAACATCGAAATTGCTCACGCCGATGTATCGCACGACCTTGTCGCGCACCAGAGATTCAAGTCCGCGCATCGTTTCCGCGATCGGATGGCTGCCGGGCCAGTGCAGCAGATAGAGATCGAGCTGATCGATGCCCAGCCGCTTGAGACTGCGCTCGCATGCGCGGCGCGTCCCATCATAGCTGGCATTGGACGGCAGCACCTTGCTGACGATGAAGAGTCCCGTTCGGCGTCCTTGAATGGCTCTCCCGACAATCTGCTCGGCGCGCCCATTGCCGTACATTTCGGCCGTGTCGATGAGCGTCATGCCGAGCTCAATGCCGAGGCGCAGAGCCTCGATGGCCCGCTGCTCCGGATCGCGCTCAAGTTCCCAGGTCCCCTGTCCGATCAGCGGCGCGCGCTCGCCGGTCCATCCGAAGCTTGAGAAACGCATAACTTGATATGATCGCTTAGCATTGGGGCTTCAAGCATGAGATCTGTTCGGAATCGATTTGCGCTGTGTTGCGCGCTGGCTGCCGCATTGGCGATTGCCGCGGGCGGCGCTGAAAAGGCCGGAAAATTTACTGCTCTGGATCGCTATGTGCAAGCGCCCGATCCGAATTATAAGTACGAGCTGGTCCGGACCATCCCCGGCGATGGTTATACAGCCTATGTGCTGGACATGACGTCGCAGAAATGGCGCACGGAGAAGGAAGTCGACCGCCCCATCTGGAAACATTGGGTCACGATCGTCAAGCCCGACCGCGTCGCCTATTCGACCGGGTTTCTCTTCATCACTGGCGGCTCCAATAAAGACAAGGCGCCGGAAAAAGTGGACGCGCTCATCGCCGATACAGCCATGACCACGCATTCGGTTGTCACTGAACTGCGAATGGTTCCCAACCAGCCGCTGGTGTTTCCCGATGACGGCGTGGAGCGCGTTGAAGACGGAATCATCGCCTACACCTGGGACAAGTTTCTGCGCGGCGGCGACGATCAGTGGCCCCTCCGACTGCCGATGACCAAGGCAGCGGTGCGCGCTATGGATACCGTCACCAGCTTTATGGCGAGCGCGCAGGGCGGCGGCGTCAAGGTCGACAAATTCGTGGTCGCCGGAGGATCGAAGCGCGGCTGGACAACCTGGACCACGGCGGCTGTAGACAGGCGCGTTGTCGCCATCGCCCCCATGGTTATTGATCTGCTGAATATCGAGCCGTCTTTTATTCACCACTGGCGGGCGTACGGTTTCTGGGCGCCGGCTGTGAAAGATTATGAGCAACGCGGGATCATGGACTGGGCCGGCACGCCGCGCTACCGCGAGCTCATGAAAGAGGTGGAGCCGTACTCCTATCGCGATCGGCTCACGATGCCCAAGTTTCTGATCAACTCCGCCGGCGATCAGTTCTTTCTCCCGGATTCTTCCCAGTTTTACTTCGACGACCTTAAAGGCGAAAAATACCTCAGGTATGTCCCGAATACGGATCACTCGTTGCGGAACTCGGATGCGCGCCAGAGTCTCATCGCCTTCTACGATGCGTTTCTGCGCAATCAGCCGCGCCCGAAATTCTCCTGGAAGTTCGAGAAGGATGGATCGATCCGGGTCAAAACCAACGATAAGCCCACGGAAGTGAAGCTCTGGCAGGCAACCAATCCCAATGCGCGGGACTTCCGGCTGGCGGCGATCGGGCCGGCGTATCAGAGCACGGCGCTGAACGAAGAGGGGGCCGCGGGATACGTCGCGAAAGTGACAAGGCCGGCGAAAGGGTGGACGGCGTACTTCGTGGAGCTGACGTTTCCGAGCGGCGGCAAATATCCGTTCAAGTTTACGACGGCCGTCCGCGTGGAGCCGGACGTGCTGCCCTATCCGCCGCCCAAGCCGGCTCGCGCCATGCCGCCTGTACAATCATCGACGCAGTGAGCCGGATGAACAAACACACGCAGGTGTACGATCAATCTAAGCCGGAGCTTGGAACGCAATGCATCGCAGAGATCTTTTCCGCCGCGCCGCCGCAGCGGCCGCCGCTGTTCTGGCGGAATCGGCGTCAGCGCGGGAGTTTCCGCCCGATTACGACGCATCGAAGCTGCTGTCGAGAAGCGACTGGAAGCCCGTCTTCCTGGATGCGCATCAGAACGAAACCCTGATCGCGCTCAGCGATCTGATTATTCCGGCAACCGACACTCCGGGAGCGAGAGAAGCTCAGGTCAACCGTTTTATTGACGCCATCATGGCCGTTGAATCGGCCCAGGCCCAGCGCGATTTTCTGAACGCTCTCGCGTTCCTGGACGGCGAGTCGCTCGACCGGTATAAGAACTCCTTTGTCCACGCGAGCCGCCAGCAGCAGCTCGAGCTGCTGTCCTATCTGGCCTATCCGCAATCGCTCTCAACCTGGGGTGGATCGGTCGAGGGCCGCCAGACCGCTCACCGCCACTTCACTACGCTGAAGGACTGGATATCACGAGCCTACTATTCGTCCGAGGTCGGGGAGCGCGAGCTCGGATCAACCGGCGAGTTTCCGCACGGAGACTACGCCGGCTGCGGCGGCGCCGCTGCGCCGCAGGCCGGCGACGCACGCATATCGCACTGAGGAGACATGGTATGTTTCAGGATCCGCTCGCGCAGTCCTATGACGCCGTAGTCGTGGGTTCCGGCGCCACCGGCGGATGGGCCGCCAAACGTCTTGCCGAGGCGGGCTTAAGCGTTATCCTGCTGGAGGCCGGCCGGAATGTGTCGCCGAAGGAGTTTACCGAGCACATGCCCGAATACAGGCTCCAGTACAGGAATCTGTCGCCCGAGATCGTGCGCACGCGGCCAATCCAGAAGATGTGCTACGCGTGCATGGAGTACAACTATGACTGGTTCGTGGACGATCTTCAGAACCCCTACAGTACGCCGAAAGACAGGCCGTTTACCTGGCAGCGCCTGCGGATCGTCGGAGGTCGGACGCTGGTGTGGGGCCGCCAGAGCTACCGTTTAAGCGATCTCGATTTCAAGGCGGCCAGCTTCGATGGCTACGGGCAGGACTGGCCGTTCGGCTACCGCGAGCTCGCGCCCTATTACGACCTGGTTGAAGACTACGTCGGCATCAGTGGCGCCGCTGAAGGCAATCCGATGCTGCCGGACGGGCATTTCCTGCCGCCGATGAAGATGAGCTGTGGGGAACAGCATTTTCGCGAAGTCGTAAACCAGAAATTCGGGCGCACCGTAACCATCGGCCGGACAGCCATCCTGACGAAAAATCACAATGGAAGGCTTGCGTGTCATTACTGCGGCCCCTGTGAGCGCGGGTGTCAGACCTTTTCGTACTTCAGCAGCCCTTTCACCACCGTCAAGGATGCGATCAAGACAGGAAGATGCACGCTGGTTCCGAACGCCGTCGTGGCTCAGGTTGATCTCGCCCCGGACGGGGGACGGGCGGCCGGCGTGACGTTCGTGGATCGCGTCACACATCAGACCAAGAACGTCCGCGCCAGAGCTGTTATTCTGTGCGCGCAGGCGTTGGAATCCACCCGCATCCTGCTCAACTCCACAACGCGGGAAAAAACCAAGGGCTTGGGTAATTCGAGTGGACTGCTGGGCCGCGGTCTGATGGACCATGTCGTGGGAGCAGGCGCGCACGGCGAACTGCCGGGCTACGACGAGCGCCCGTCAGTAACGGGACCCCACCGCGCCAATGGGATCTATGTGATCCGCTATCGCAATACGGACCCCAAAAACCGTCATCCTGCTTTTCTGCGCGGCTACGGTTTTCAAGGCGGTGCGATGCCGCAATTCGATTTTGGCGCCGAGGGCTTCGGCGTTGGCTACAAGCAGGCAGTCAAGCGCGGCAAGTATACCATCTCGCTCAGCGCCTTCGGCGAATCCCTGGCGCGCGACGACAATTTCGTCGAAATCGATCCCGAGTTGCGCGATGCCTGGGGCATTCCTGCGCTGCGCATATCCATGGCGCACGATGATAATGCGCGCGCGATGATGAAGGACGCCGCCGCAACCGCCGCGGAAATGCTCGAGGCGGCCGGCGCAAAAAATATCGTCATCAACTCCAACGTCGCCATGCCGGGAATGGCCATCCACGAGCTCGGCGTCGCCCGCATGGGAACCGACCCGAAGAAGTCTGTCGTCGACCCCTACTGCTGTCTCCACGACGCGCCCAATGTGTTCGTTATGGATGGCGCGTGCTTTCCGTCATCAGGATGCCAGAATCCTACTTTGACGATGATGGCCGTCACCGTCCGGGCCTGTGATCATCTGGTGCAACGATTTAAGCGACGCGAAATCTGACGCGACGGTCACCGTACGTGAAACGGCGTCAGGCCAGGCTTGCCCCGCCGGCTGCGCAATGCATGGTTTACTTCTTCTAGCGAGCCGAAGAAGCCGATAAAAGAGTGGCGTAAACGACTGGGGCAGCGGCGCCAGCGATTGAAGTCGCGCAGCCGGAACTGGTCGGTGATCGAGATGACGGCGGCGCCCATCGGGCGATACTCATGCGTACCTTGCGCCCATGCGGAGCCTTCACTGGCGTCAATCCATAAACCGAAGCCCATTCGATATCACTGTAGCGCCGGATAAGCTACGATATACGAACTCATGCGCTTGCTACTGGTTGCATTCCTGGCAATGAGCGCCGCCGCGCAAGAGGACTGGCCCGTGTACGGCCACGACCCCGGCGGGATGCGCTACTCGCCGCTCGATCAAATCAATACCACGAATGTTGCGCGCCTTAAGCGCGCCTGGACGTATCACACGGGCGAGGTCGCCCCCGGGCCGCCCGGACCGCGCGGACAGCGTCAGGTCGCATTCGAAGCAACTCCCCTCGTCATCGCCAACACGCTGTACTTCTCGACGCCCGCGAACCGGGTCATTGCGCTTGAGGCAGACACCGGCCGTGAACTCTGGCGATACGATCCGCACGCGGCGTTCGGGAATGTGAAATCCCGCCAGCATCGCGGCGTCGCCTACTGGCCCGGCGACCGCGCCCATCCGCCCCGGATCCTGTTCGGCACGCTCGACGCGCGGCTGATCGCCCTTGACGCACGCACCGGCCAACCCGTGCCGGGCTTCGGCAAGGAGGGACAGGTGGACCTGCGCGCAGGCGTTGCCGGCGCTTTCCCGAAATCGGTCTACGGCGTCACCTCCCCGCCGGCGATTTTTCGCGACCTGGTGATCGTCGGGTCCGAAGTGCCCGAAGGTCCCGGGCTCGGACCTGCCGGAGACATTCGAGCGTTCAACGTGCGCACGGGGGAATTGGTCTGGACGTTTCATACCGTGCCGCGGCCGGGCGAGCCCGGTCACGAGACGTGGGAAGGCGAAAGCTGGAAGAATCGCACCGGAACGAACGCGTGGTCGATCATGAGCGTCGACGTCGAGCGCGGCCTCGTCTTTGCGCCGATTGGCTCTCCCGCCTACGACTTCTATGGCGGCGATCGCAAGGGCAGCAATCTGTACGGAAACAGTCTGGTCGCGCTGGATGCGCGCACGGGCAAACTCGTCTGGTATTACCAGTTCGTGCATCACGACGTCTGGGACTACGATCCGCCCGCGCCTCCCGCGTTGGTCGCCATCCGCAGAGCTGGCCGCGACATTCCAGCCGTAGTTCAAGTGACGAAGATGGGTCTCGTGTTCGTCTTAGCGCGCGGTGATGGGAAACCGCTGTTCCCCATCGAGGAGCGGCCCGTGCCGCAGAGCGACGTCCCCGGAGAGGCCACCTGGCCGACACAGCCAATTCCCCTGAAGCCGCCGCCGCTCTCGCGCAGCGCCATGACGCGCGATGAGATCAGCACCGTAACACCCGAATCCCATCGCTTCTGTAGGGAACTGTTCGACACCCTGACGTCGCGCGGCCGCTACACTCCCTTCGGCCTGAAACCAACCCTGGTGTTCCCGGGTACGCTCGGGGGCGCTACGTGGTCGGGCGTTTCCTTCAATCCGAAGCTCGGCTATGTCTTCGTCAACACCAACGAAGTGGGCGCGATCGGTCATATGGCGGAACAGCCCCCGGGCTCGCCGGTGCGGTACCGCCGGACCAGCCCGCAGGGCGAATACGCGCGCTTCTGGGATTCAAACATGTGGCCGTGCCAGCAGCCTCCCTGGGGTCTGTTGCAGGCTGTTGATCTCAATACCGGCGAGCTGGCCTGGAAAGTTCCGCTGGGCCTCACCGAAGAGCTGGAAGCGCGTGGAGTCCACAACACCGGAGCTCCCAACATCGGCGGTTCGATTGCAACCGCCGGCGGACTGGTGTTCATCGCCGCCGCCAACGACAGCCGTTTTCGCGCATTTGACGCACGCACCGGCAAGGAGCTGTGGGTCACGAAGCTTGACGCGAGCGGACACGCAACGCCCATCACCTACCTCGGCCGGAACGGAAAGCAGTACGTAGTTATCGCCGCGGGCGGAGGCGGCTTCTTCGGCAGTCCGCCGGCCGACAGCTTGATTGCGTTCGCCCTGGACT
>DASRCT010000107.1:0-11133 GCA_035652975.1 Bryobacteraceae bacterium
AGCCCGGTGTCCACAACCGCGCCGGTCGAACAGGTGACGCTGATTCCGATGGGTTGCGCCCGGCTGCGCGTTTCCGCATTCCCGGTCGCAAGGTAACGGCGCGGGCCCGGGTGCCGCCTCCCGGCGGAGATGCCAGGCTGATCACGAACGGGAGACGGCTGGAGCGTCGAAGAGCATCTCTGGCGCGCTGCGCGCATGCCTGCCAGCATGCTGAGCCGCGACGGGTTGAACCACGGCCGGATTTCACAAGAACTTTACAAGCTTTAGACGACTCCCTCGGCCGCGGCAGGCGACCATTGGAGCGTGGACACACGGCAGTATTCCGCGCTCACGGACGAGCAACTGGTCGAGGTTTGCAAGTCGGCGGCAGACGCGGCCGCTTCGGACGAATGCTTTGAAGAACTCGTCCGCCGCTACCGCCTTCGGATCATTCGCTGGTGCTTGCGGTTCACCGGCGATCGCGAATCAAGCGACGATCTCGCACAGGAGATTCTGTTCCGGGCCTTCCGCAGTTTCAGACGCTTTCGCGGAGACTCGAAGCTGTCCACCTGGATGTACGTCATCACCCGCAATCAGTGCCGCACGGCTGTGAGGAAACGCGCGTGCGAACCGCGCAGCGTCGACCAGCAGGCCGCAGCGGCGATTCCGGACGCGCGGGCTGCGGCGGTATACGCCAGCATCGACCAGCGCCGGGCTATTGAGGGCAGGCTCCGGCTGGTCAGCGAAGCGCTGACCGCAACGGAAGCAGAAATCATGATGCTGCACTACGGCCAGGAAATTCCGCTGGCCGCGATCACCAGCTCTCTGGGTCTTCGGAACCGCAGTGGAGCGAAGGCCTACATCGTCAGCGCCCGCCGGAAGCTCAGTTCAGCGCGCCCGTTGTCCTCCGCCCCTAAGAAGCGGCGCTAGCATGGGGGAATGGACTGGAAGGAGCATGGCATCCGCATCATCCGCGCGAATGACCTGGATGCGAACACGCCTCAAACGCGGGGCATGCATCGCGCGGCCGCGATCACCAAGGCGCGCGCCGGAGCGTCGAAGCTGTGGGCCGGCACAGTGGTGGTCGAGCCGAACGCCAGGACCGGGGCGCACCATCACGGCGAACTGGAGACCGTGCTCTACATCGTCCGCGGCCGCGCCCGCATGCGCTGGGGCGACCGGCTGGAATTCAGCGATGAAGCCGGCCCGGGCGATTTCATCTATGTTCCGCCCTTTGTGCCGCATCAGGAGTTGAACGCGCGCGCTGACGAGCCCTGTGAAGCCGTCGTGGTCCGAAGCGGCCAGGACCCGATCGTTGTGAATCTCGACATTCCTGAAGCCGAAGACGAGGCCGCCGCCCCGGGCCAGCCCTTCCATCCGGAGCGATAAGGCGCGGCCGCCTTCGGGCGCAGCCTGTGGTGTTACCATCGAGGGAAACCAAGGCTTCTCCGTTATGTCAAAGCTTCTCAGGTCGACGCTTGTCTTAATGTTGCTGGGCGCCTTTGCTCATGCCCAGCAGGGACGCGGCTCCATGCAAGGCCTTGTCACGGACCGGTCCGGCGCTGCTGTTCCGGGCGCGTCCGTAACGATCCGCAATACGGAGACCAACGCCAGCTTTGCGACGGCGACCAACGGGGAGGGGCTGTTCACCGCGCCCGCCCTGCCGGTCGGACAATATGAAGTCACCGTTGAGAAGGAAGGATTCAAGCGCGGAGTCCGAAGCGGCGTCACGCTGATGGTCGACCAGCGGGCGCAAGTGGATGTTCAGCTTGAAATCGGCGGCACGACGGAATCGGTGACCGTCTCAAGCGACGCTCCGCTTGTCGATACGTCAAGCGCCACGGTGGGCAAGGTTATCGAGAACAAGCGCATCAGCGAGCTGCCGCTGAATGGCCGCAACGCGCTCGCGCTCGTGCTGCTGACCCCCAACGTGAAATCGCAGGCGGGCCCTACTAACAGTGGATTCGCCGATCGCGGCATCGCGCTGTCCTCCATCAGCATCAACGGCGGTCCCAGCGCCTTAAATGCTTTCGTGCTGGATGGCGGCATCAATACGCAGGGCTATCTGGCGGATGTCAACGTAAATCCGACGGTTGACGGCGTTCAGGAATTCAAGGTTCAGAGCGCGACCATGTCCGCCGAGTACGGCTTTACCGCCGGAGGCGTCGTCAACATCGTCACAAAATCCGGCACGAATCAACTTCACGGCGCGGCATACGAGTTTTTCCGCAACGACAAACTTGACGCCCGCAACGCCTTCGCCATCACCCGTCCTCCCTTTCGGTACAACCAATACGGCGGCGCGCTGGGCGGCCCTGTTTTCGTTCCGAAGCTCTATAACGGCAAGGACAGGACGTTCTTTTTTTACAACTATGAAGGGTGGCAGTACCGCCGCGCGACGCAAGTCGTGACTTCCACGCCCACGGTGGAATGGCGCAACGGCGACTTCTCGACCTTGCGCGACGCCAGCGGCAATCTTGTTCAGATCTACGACCCGGCGACCACAAGGGCGAACCCGAACGGCAATGGCGTCATCCGCGACCCGTTCCCGGGCAACGTGATTCCGCCGGATCGCATCGATCCGGGCTCCAAGGCGCTTCTGCAATTCTATCCGCTGCCCAATCGCACGCCGGTGAACCCATTCACCCAGCAGAACAACTATCTCAGCACCATCAATGAATCGCGCGACATGGCTCAGCACACGGCCAAGGTCGACCATCGCTTTTCCGATCGCAACAGTCTGTTCGTCCGCTATTCGCACTACCATCACTTCACTGATGGACCGAATAATGGAAGCGACTTCTGGCCCGATCCGGTGGTCAGGGCGCGCTATGACAGCCTTCAATCGCAAAACGGCGTGATCAGCGACACCCACACCTTCACGCCTGCGCTGCTCAATGAGTTCCGCCTGGGCGTCACGCGACAGTACTTTCCTTTTCAGGCCGCCAGCTATGGCTTGGGTCTTCCCCGCAAACTGGGACTGCCCGAGAGCATTCCCAACAACACGCTGCCTCTCATTTCGAACGGATTTCAAAACTTCGGCCCGTTCACGGTCGGCGTGCGCGGCAGTCTGACATGGCAGTTTTTCGACATGGTCAGCTACATCCACGGCGCTCACAGCTTCAAGTTCGGCGTCGATCAGCGGCTGAACCAGGCCAATAACTACCAGCGCGAGGTCCCGTCGCATTCCTTCACGTTCCCTGCCGGGCTCACCCAGAATCCGCAAAGCACCGCCGGCACCGGCTACGCGTTTGCGACCTATCTGCTGGGTTATGTCGGCTCGGCCACCGGCTATAACTACGCTGGCGAGTCCGAAGCGGCGTTCTCGACAAGCCTCTTTGCTCAGGATGACTGGAAGGTCAGCCGCCGCCTCACCGTCAATCTCGGCCTTCGGTGGGATTACCAGCAGTGGCCTCGAGAACGGAACAACGGTACGAGCAATTTCAATCCGACCGCGCTCATCCCCGGCACGAACCTTCGTGGCCGCACGGTTTACGCGGGCATCGATTACGGATCGACGCCGTTCCAGCCGGTTTACACCAACTTCGGTCCACGCATCGGCCTCGCCTGGGATCTGTTCGGATATGGAAAGACTGTCTTCCGCGCCGGTTACAGCATTTTTTATCCGTCCAGCTTCTACCGCGACATGTTCGGCAACACCCAGGGATTTGCCAACACCACAACGTCCTACAATCCGCCCGGGGGCAACGCCAATTATCCGGCCTTCCTTTTCAAGGATGGCTTTCCCTTTCCGCCGCTGCCGGCTCAGGGCTCGAAGCTCGGTCCGGCGGCGTTTCTCGGGCAGGCCGTGGCCTATGATCAAAGCAACGAAAAGGTCCCCATGTCGCAGCAATGGACGGCTTCGCTGCAGCATGAGCTCAAGGGTTGGCTGCTGGAGGCGACCTACACCGCCAATCACTCCACCAACCTTGTGGCTGGATCGTATTCCATCAATCAAATTCCCGATTCCGCGTATGCTCTCGGCCTGCAACTTCAGAACAGCGCGCCCAATCCTTATGCCGGCCAGGTTCCCGGATCGCTGGGCGGCGCCACGATCACGCTGGCGCAGTCGCTAAAACCCTGGCCGTATTACAGCGACGTCACTGTGCGGAATCCGCACCTTGGCGATTCCATCTATCATGCCCTCCTGCTCAGCACTGAAAAGCGCTTCTCGCGCGGGCTGGTCTTTCTTGCTTCCTACACGTTCGGCAAACTGATCAGCGACAGCGTGGTCACGCCGGTAAACTTCGGCACGGGCATCGAGCAGGTGGCCGTGGTCGGATATCAGTACGGCAGCGTGAACCGACGGCTCGAGCGTTCCATCGATCCGACCGATGTCTCGTCGCGGCTGGTTCTGAGCGGCGTGTACGAACTGCCGTTTGGAGCGGGTCGCGCGATTCGCGCCTCCAGTCGCTGGATCAACGCCGCAATCGGGGGATGGCAGCTAAATACGATTACCGTGCTTCAGACGGGCAATCCCATTGTTGTTCGCGGCGCAAGCAATAACCGCGCCGATCGCCCCAACTCCACCGGCAAGAGCGCCGCCTTGTCGAACCCGACCGCCAGCGAGTGGTTTGACGTCGCCGCCTTCGTGAACCCGCCGCTCTATCAGCTTGGAAACGTCGGCCGCACGCTGCCCGACGTCCGCGCCCCCGGGACATTCAATATGGACCTGTCCGCCATCAAGGACACGCGGCTGTTTGAGCGGGCGTCGCTACAGTTCCGCGCTGAAGCGTTCAACTGGCTCAACCACGTGAATCTCGGAATCCCGAATGCGACCTTTGTTCCCGGACCGAACGGAACCAATCAGAGCGGATCATTTGGAACCATCAGTTCAGCGCGTGACGCGCGCATTATCCAGTTCGGGCTGAAACTGATCTTTTAGCTTTGATGCAGAAACACTTAAATTCACCCCTGCACACCCGACGCGCTCTCCTGGCGGCGCTCGCCGGCGCCACTGGCGCAGCGCTTGCGCAAGACCGGGCCCTGATCATCGAGCACACGCCTGGCCTGCCGAACATCGGCCTGCGCGCCGACGCCGCCCGCGTACAGTCCGAGTGCGGCGTTGGCGCTCTCATGCCCTGGGCCGAATCCTTATGGGCTGTGACGTACAACTCCCACACGCGCCGCACCGGCACAGGGCTGGGCCTCTACCGCATTGATGACCGCCTCCGCGCCGAACGGGTTCACCAACACGACGGAACTCACGCCAACCGCTTTCTTCATAAGGAAAGCGCGCAAATTTTCATTGGTCCCTACGCCATCGACGTAAAGGGCAACTTTCGTTTCATCGAATTTTTTCGCGATCACCGCCTCACCGCCACCATGGCGCACCTCACCGATCCGGCCAACCGGGTTTATATGCAGACCATGGAGGGGTTGCTGTTTGAGGTGGATGTCCAGACGCTCAAGCCGTCGCTCGTAGCGGACGTCGTCAAGGCGAACGACTTGAAAGCCCGCCCGCATTTCAAAGGCGGCTACACCGGACAGGGCCGCGTTGTCGTTGCCAACAACGGATTCTATGACTACGGCGAACAGGAGGCGGGACTGTTTGAATTCGACGGCAAGCGTTGGAACCGCCTGAGCCGCAAGCCGCACATGGACTGCGCCGGCCGGGAAAACATGGGCAATGTGATCTTCTGCACTGGTTGGGACGAGGCCAGCGTGCTGTTTTGGGCGCTGGTCAAAGGCAACTGGCAGCGCTATCGCCTCCCCAAAGCGAGCCATGCCTTCCAGCAGGCGTGGCAGACCGAATGGATGCGCATTCGCGAAGTCGAAACCGAGCATTTCATGATGGATATTCACGGAATGTTTTATGAGCTCCAGCCGATCGCTTTTGAAGATCACATTTGGGGAGTGAAACCCATTTGCCAGCACCTGCGGACGATTCCGGACTATTGCAGCTTCCGCGGGCTTCTGGCCATCGGAGGCAACGAGACCACGCCCAACCAGGGCGCCTACTCCCTCGCAGGACAGCCTCAATCCGGCATTTGGTTCGGCAAGACGGACGATCTCTGGCAATGGGGCAAGCCCGCCGGATGGGGCGGTCCCTGGCGCAGGACTCCGGTCAAAGGCGGCGCTCCGAGCGAGCCATTTTTGATGACCGGCTTCGATAAGAAGATGGTCCATTTGGCCGCCGACCGCGTTACCAGTTTTCTGATTGAAATCGATTTTCTGGGCAACGGCTCGTGGGAAAAGTACGACAGTTTCACAGCAGCGAACTACGCGCGCCACATTTTTCCCTCCGGTCTTTCCGCGCATTGGGTCCGCATCACGCCCCAGAACGACTGCGTGGCCTCCGCCGAGTTCTTTTACAGTTAAGCCAGGAGCCCTCGATGCGTCGCCGCGACCTGCTCGCCGGATTCGGAAGTTATTCGCTGATCGTCCTCGCCGACCAAATCCCGCCGGCGTCAACTCCCCTCCCGGTGGACCGCATCCGCGCCTCATTCCATCGCATCGCCCCGCATGGCGCCGCCCGCCCGGCCCCGGATGAGCCGCACATGACGCTGGTGGATCTCGACGCCGATGTCTTCATCGCCGGGGGCGGCGTCGCCGGCGTCTGCGCAGCGCTCGCCGCCGCGCGCAACGGCGCGCGCGTCGTCATTGTGCAGGACCGTTCCCGGCTCGGCGGCAACTCCTCGAGCGAAGTGAAGATGCACATCGTCGGCGCCAATTCTCACGACGCCAGACCCGGATGGCGCGAAGGCGGCCTGATCGAGGAGCTCCGCCTTGACGACGCCTGCAACAATCCGCAGCGCTGCTGGGAGCTCTGGGATCTGCTGCTGTATGACAAGCTGGTCAGCGAGCCGAATATCACGCTGCTGCTTGAAACGACGCTCTACTCAGCCAGCGCCAAGAACGGCCGCATCGAACATGTCCTGGCGCGCTGCGATAAGAGCGAGCATCTGTATCGGATTTCCGCGAAAATCTTTGTCGACGCCACCGGCGACAGCCGCCTCGGCGTCGAGAGCGGGGCGGAATTCCGCATCGGCCGCGAGGCCCGCGCTGAGTTCAACGAGTCGCTTGCGCCGGAAAAGGCCGATCTGGAAACGCTCGGCAGCAGCATCCTGTTCACCTCCCGGCTCTATCACAAACCGATGCCCTACACGCCGCCCAAATGGGCGCGCAAAGTCACCAAAGAGCACCTCCGGTTCCGAAACGTGGGTCCGGAGAATTGGGAGTACGGCTACTGGTGGATCGAATGGGGCGGCGAGCGCGACATCATCCGCGACAACGAACGCATCCGTTTCGAGCTGCTGTCGATCGTCACCGGCGTGTGGGATTACATCAAGAACAGCGGCGATCATCCCGACAGCGCCTATTGGGCGCTCGACTGGATCGGCATGATGCCTGGCAAGCGCGGCAGCCGCCGCCTGATCGGCGACGTCATTCTGACGCAGAATGATCTGCTGCGCGGCACGTGGCCGGATGCCGTCGCGATGGGCGGATGGCCGATGGATGATCATCCCCCAGGGGGCTTTGACCGCGTCGATCTGCCGCCCAATAGGGTCCTGCGCACGGACGAAGTCTACGACATACCCTTGCGCGCGCTCTACAGCCGGAATATTTCAAACCTGATGATGGCGGGGCGCAACATCAGCGCAACACACGCCGCTTTCACGAGCACCCGCGTCATGGCCACCTGCGCGTGCATCGGCCAGGCCGTCGGTACCGCTGCTGCAATGTGCGCCGAGCGCGGCTTGACGCCCCGCGCTCTCGCGGCGGACCGAGCGCTGGTCAGCCGGCTCCAGCAGCTGCTTCTGCGGCAGGACCAGTCTATCCGGACCGTATCCAATCGCGATGAAAACGATCTGGCCCGCGCGGCCCGCGTGAGCGCTTCAGCCGAAGCGCCCGGCGCCCCGGCTCGCCTGGTCATCGATGGCTTCGACCGCGACATTCCGCCCAACAAAAAAAACGGCAAGCCCGGCGAAATCCATCATTGGGCGGCGCCCCTCGGCCCCGCCGGCGCCTGGATTGAGCTGGCGTGGGATCGTCCGCAACGGATTCGCGAAGTGGCGCTCAAATTCGACACCGGGTTCCAACGCGAACTCACCTTGAGCGCCTCGGATTCCATCACGCGGCGCATCGTCCGCTCCGCCCAGCCTGAAACCGTGCGCGACTATACCGTATCCGTTGTGAACAAAAACGGCGAGAGTCGCACCGTCGCCGCCATCACCGGAAATCATCAACGCCTCAATCGGATTCTGTTTGAACCCGTCGAGGCCGCCGCGATCCGCGTCCACATCACCAAGACCAACGGCTCGCCAGAAGCCCGCGTCTTCGAGATCCGCTGCTACGCGTAGCCCTGCGCCGCGCCTCAGAACCTCAGCACCAGCGACATCTGCCAGAGCCGTGGCACATCCTGGTTCGTGACCGTGCCGAATGCTGAGCTTGTGACGTTTGTATTCGGCGCGAACAAATTGGGATGGTTGAATGCGTTGATGCACTCCGCCCGGTATTGCAGCTCCACCGATTCCCGAATCCGGAACTTCTTGATGGCCGAAAAATCCCAGCGCGCCTGGCCGTCGCCGCGGATTCCGCTGAACCGCAGCGGAGAAACACGAATGTTGTTGGCGAGTTGCTGAGCGGAGTTCCGGTTAAATCCGGCATTCACGTTAAACCAGTGGTCCGGACTGCGCTGATCTTTGGGCAGCACAACGTCGTCGGGATTTCCGGTGAACAATGTCCACACGTCCCCAAAACCCAGCGGAGGCCCGCTCTGCCGCTGTACCACCCCGTTCAACTGCCAGCCTCCCGCAATCATATCCAGCGCCACGGGCATCCTGTTCCCGAATCGCTTGCCTCTGCCAAATGGCAGGTCCCAGATCCAAGTGACCACCAAATGGTGCGTCCGATCCAGATCCGAAATGGATCGATACGGAACAGCGTCGGTTGGATTCAGGAACTCCGTGGCTTGCATCGCCTTCGACCAGGTGTAGGAAAGCTGAAACGTGTAGTCGTGTGAGAATCGCTTCTCCACGCGCGCCTGCAAGGCGTGATACCAGCTATAGCCGACCGGCTGTTCGACCATGACGCTGCCGAACTCCGGGTAGGGCCGGAGCAGAGCCGCCCGCGATATGTTCGCCGTATAAATCGGACTGGTTCCGAAGAACGGATTCGGGAACGACTGGCTGAGGAAATTGATGGTCGTCGCATCCCGGGTCGGGCTCGTACTCAAATACCGCGCCGGCGTGCCGTTGAGTTCCTTGTTGACGCCCAACCGGGTCCCGCGATTCCCGACATAGGTCGCTTCCACCAGAAATTGGCCCGGCAACTCTTGCTGAAGGCCGAACGACCAGCGCTGGACGTACGGCCGCGGGCGCTCGAACGGATAAAACCTGATGTCCTGCCCCAGGTTCGTTGCAAGACCTCCCGATGCGCCGAGCGGCGGAAGCAGTCCGCCCGGAAGAGGATTGCCGGTGGTTGCCACGTAGGTCAAGCCGCTGTCGAGCGAAGCCTGAATTGGCGTCGCCTGGCTGAATCCGTACTGAAGGCCGGCGGTCTTGTTCACTCCGACCGTGTCAAAAAAGATCCCGTATCCAGCCCGGAGCGTGGTCTTGTTGAAAAGCTGATACGCAAGGCCGAATCGGGGCATGAAGTCCGTCTTGTCCGGCTGCCAGTATGTCCGGGGATTGCCCCCAACCCCCGCAAACGTTAACCCGCCTATCACTCTGAACTGGGAAGACGGCAGCTCCGGCAACGGGCTTTTTGCGTAATTGGCTTGCGCCTGAGCCTCGATCGGATTCGGCTGGTCGAACGCGAAATGCGCCACAGACCGGTTGTAGCGCTCTGTGACGGGCGCTTCGTACTCATATCGCAGCCCGATGTTCAACGTCAGCCGAGGCGCAACCTTCCAGTCGTCCTGAATAAACACGCCGAACCATTTGTCCTGCTGTGCGTAGCTTGCCGTCCGGTCCAACTCTCCCCCCGGGATTCCGAGCAGAAACGATGCCAGCTCGCCTCCCACGGCCGGCGCGGCCGAGCTGTCCAGCGGACCGCGCGTGTAGGTGGTCGAAAATATCAACTGCGGCGCCGTGTCCAGCGGAAAACGGTTGAAGTTCTGCCGGTAGACGCGAAATTCCGGGCCGAAACGCAGATTATGACTGCCGACCAGGCGTGTAAATACGCCGGCAAAGGAGTGCGTCAGCGAAGAGGTGCCGCCATCGCCGCTCTCCCAATTTCCGAGTTGCGTCAAATTCCCCACCCGCACGTTGGGAAACGTCGCGATCGACCTGTTGATCAGACTGGTGAGCTGCGGCGAAAAGCCCAGCGAGGCGAGGTCAAATCCGCGGCTGCCGCGCCGCTCGAGGAAGTCGCCGAATTCCAGCCCATAGCGAAAATTGAACAAGAACGCTGAATTGATGACATAGACGTCGTCGAACGCCACGCCTTTGTTGTGGCGGTTCAGAATGATGCCGACAGCGGGATCGTTTGGAAACGTGTGATTCTTGTTCTCCTCCCAGAAATCGGTGTGCATTCTGACGAAAATGCGGTGATTGGGAGTGAAAGCCTGATCGAAACGCGCCAGGTGATCCCAAGTATTTTCGAGCGCCGACGGCGTGTAGAAATAGTTGCTGCTGCCATCGCGATTTCCCGGCTGGTTCGGAAGCGGCCAGTAGGCCAGGATCTTCTGCGCCACGGGATCGAGACGGTTCAAAGGAATGATATTGCCTTCAAACGGCTGCCGCTGGAATCTGCCGCCGCCAATGGCGACCGTTGTCGCCGGGTCATAGATCTGGTACTGCGGACCAAGCGCGAGCAAAGCTGAAAGATCGCCCTTTCGCATCGCGGCGGTCGGCACTGTGCTCACAAAGGATTGCGGGACTCCGAACTTATTCCCGCTGTATCCGTAAAACCAGAATGTGCGGTTCCTGCCGTCGTAGATCTTCGGCAGCCACACCGGTCCGCCCGCTACAATGCCCCAGCGGTTGTCGGTGTAGTGCGGAACGCCCTGCCCCGAACGGTTTTGAAAAATATTCGGCGCGTCGAACATCGAATTCCGCAGCGCCCATTCCGCCTGCCCGTGAAGTTGGTTCGTGCCGCTCTTTGTGCTCACATTGATCACGGACCCGACGGTGTGGCCGGCGCTCGCGTCATAGGGCGCGGTCTGGACCTTGAACTCGGAGACCGCCGCCGAGGGCGGAATGAAGCCTA
>DASRCT010000108.1:0-147581 GCA_035652975.1 Bryobacteraceae bacterium
AAGACGTTGAGAGCGCCGAGCCCGCTGGATTGAATGAGCGCAGCGGCGATGCGCGCGTCGGCGGATTCGCCGGTCTGCGATTCGGCCAACTGCTCAAACACTGCGGCTTCGAGGCGATAAATCCGTGCGATTCGCCAGCGGGCGTGGAGCATCTGCTCGACCAGGAACTCCTCGTTGGGGGTGCGAGGCTCGAATTCGGCGCGGAAAGACGCGCGGAGGGCTTCGAATTCTTCGCGGTTTTCGTGAGGCAGGACCGCAAATTGCGAGGAGAGTCCGTGCTTGACGGCGTTGGCGGCGGAAGCTTGTTTGCCTTCCGGCGTGCGCGGCCCGGTGCTGAGGGCAGCGTTCTGGCGATTGGCGAGGATTTGTGCGCTGGTTGCCATTCCGCTTTTATTGTTGCAGGCGAGGTGAAAAACCGGCTTCCTGAAGACGCCGTCATTATGGCGCAAGTGCAGTTATTTACAACGGATTAGAAAAAATTTCGAAGGCTGTGAACGGCACCGCGGCGCGGCCGCAAAAAGAAAGCGAAGGCAAGAATTTGAATCCGCTGGCCGGGCGCGCGGCGGCTGACACCGGGCATGCAAGCGCGGCGGAGCTCGGCTGGGGCGAGGCGCTTCCGCGCCGCCTGATACAATCGAGAATTCGGATGTCGAAGACGGAAGCGGAATACCGGCAGGATATTGTCGAAATCGGCAAGCTCATATACCAGAAGGGCTGGGTTGCGGCAAATGACGGCAATATCAGCATGCGGCTGGGCGACGACCGCATCCTGTGCACGCCGACGGCGATCAGCAAGGGCATGATGAAGCCCGAGGACCTCATCATTTGCACGATGAAGGGGGAAAAGATCGCGGGGGAGCGGGAGCGCACGACCGAGATCGCGATGCATGTGACGATCTACGAGATGCGTCCCGACGTGGGGGGCGTGGTGCACGCTCATCCTCCGGTGGCAACTGGTTTT
The DNA here is from genome assembly GCA_035652975.1 of Bryobacteraceae bacterium. GTDB lineage: Bacteria > Acidobacteriota > Terriglobia > Bryobacterales > Bryobacteraceae > TMP-7. The sequence goes on from DASRCT010000108.1 coordinate 962, forward strand.
GCGGCGGCGGGCAGAGCGCTGAACGTGGCGCTGCTTCCGGAGGTGATCATCCGTCTGGGATGCGTGCCGCTGGCAGAATATGGGCTGCCCGGAACGCCCGCGCTCACGGAAGGAATGTTGCCGTACATTCCAAAATACGACGCGATTCTGATGCAAAATCATGGGGCGGTCTGCTATGGCGAGGACGCGTGGAAAGCGTTTTTCCGCATGGAAACGGTGGAACATTTCGCGCGCATCGCGTTTATTGCAGAAATGCTGGGCGGTCCGAAGGCGCTGTCGCGGCGCGAGGTGGACCAACTGCTGGAGTCCAGAGCGCGGTACGGGGTGAACTCGCGGGCGGAAGTGGAACCTGGCTTTCCGGTTGTGGCGGAGGATCTGGGCGCGGCGCAGCAGAAGTTCGAGTTCACGCGGGAGGAGCTGGCGGCGCTGCTGAACGAGGCGCTACGGGCTCGCGGGCTGGCGGTATAGCGGGACTGAGGCGGAGTTTAGCCCAGAGATCCTAATCTGTCCGAAGGCTGGCGGGATCGATGGCATCGAGTTCACGCCGGACGCGGCGGCGCGAGCCATTTTTAAACGCAAACAGGTAGGCGGAGAGCGCCGCGCCGATCAGGAATTTGACGAGTTCGAGGGCCGAATACACGCCGCCGAGCATTCCGGCGTTGCGGCGGAGGGCCGGATCCGCGGTGAGGCTGCGATCCACGAAGGCAAGCTCCGGGGCGATGACAAAATGGACAAACAAGACCAGGAGCACCATTACGGCGGAGGCAGCGGCGGCGATGCGGCTGACATAGCGGGCGAACAATAAGGTAACGCCGAGAGCGACTCCGAAGGCCACCTGCGCCCATTCCCAGTAATTGAGAATGATGTGATTGCAGGAGGCGGCGTAGTAGAGCAGAAGGCGGCGGGCGTTGTCGGCGCCGATTCTGGCAATCAGCGCGGCGGGCGCAGGAGCGGCGAGAACCCGATCGATTACCCCGAAGATTTCAAAGGCGACGACGGCCATCAATACGGAACCGAGCAGCCAGGCGCCTAGCAGGAAGGCTGCGATCCGGCGGGTGTGCATCCAGACTGCCAGTCTATCGCAGCGCGGGCTGTGAAACGAACGGCGCGCCGGTTCGAGCTGAGCGCCGCGCAATCCGGCAGGCGGCGCCCGGGCGGCTCGGAACGCGATATGCTGACTGTCGCGGCGTTGTGCATGCGCCGCCGGAGATTCATCATGAAGAGTCCATTGCGACCGCCGGTTTCGAGGCGGGGCTTTTTGAGCGCGGCGGCGGCGCCGGCGCTATGCCGAGCCGCAGTCAGCGAGAAGCCCGCGATCCTGGGGGGGACGCCGGTGCGGGCGACGCGTTTCCCGGGCTGGCCTGTACACGATGAGGCCGAAGACAGCGCGATGCTTGAAGTGGTGCGCAGCGGCCGGTGGGGACGGCTGAACGGGAGCGCAGTGTCCCGCTTCGAATCGATGTACGCATCGCTGATGGGCGCGGGGCACTGCCTGGCCACATCAAGCGGCACGACCGCGCTGTTTACGGCGTTATCGGCGCTGGGCGTGGGGCCGGGCGACGAGGTGGTGTTGCCGGCGTACACCTTTGTCGCCTGCGCGAACGTGATTCTTCAGCATTACGCGCTGCCGGTGTTCGCGGACACGGATCCGGAGACGTTTCAGATCGACCCGGCCTCGCTGGAGTCAGCAATTACGGATCGCACGGCCGCACTCATGCCGGTGCACCTAGGGGGCGCGACCTTCGAGGTCGAGCGGGTGCAGGCGATCGCGAACAAGCGCGGTTTGCCGATTGTTGAAGACAGTTGCCAGTCCCATTTGGCGGAGTGGCGCGGCAAGCGGACGGGCAGTTTTGGCAAGGCGGGGTGCTTCAGTTTCCAGGCCAGCAAGAATCTCAACTCGGGCGAGGGGGGCGCGGTGCTGACCAACGACGCGGAGATGGCGGAGCGCTGCTACGCCTTTCATAACAACAGCCGGGGGCGCCGGCAGGCGGGGGCCGACTTTTCCTACCAGCAGAGCGGCTTCAATGCGCGCATGACGGAATTCCAGGCGGCGATTCTGCTCTCGCAAATGAAACGGCTCGAACAACAGTATGAGACGCGCGAAAAGAACGCGGCGTATCTCAGCAGCATGCTGCGCGAGCTGGGCGGGCTGACGCCCGCGCGGACCTATGCAGGATGCACGCGAAATGCGTATCACCTGTACATGATGCGCTACGATGCGGAGCAGTTCGCCGGCCTGCCGCGCGCGAGGTTTTTGAAGGCGCTGGCGGCGGAAGGCGTGCCGGCTTCGGGCGGCTACTCGCCGCTGAACAAGGAGCCCTTCCTGCGGAACACGTTCGCGACGCGGGGATATCAGATGATCTACGGCAAGAAGCGTCTGGCGGACTGGTTCGAGCGGAACCAGCTTCCGGCCAACGACCGGCTGTGCAGCGAAGCGGTATGGCTGACGCAGAACCAACTGCTCGGGAGCCGGAGGGACATGGAGCAGATTGTGGAGGCGGTGCGCAAGATCAAGCAACACGCCAGCGAGCTGGCGCGGGCGTAAGCGACGGCGGAGGAACGCGTCTGTGAGGGGCGCAGCAGCTTCAAGAATCTGCACGGGGCTGGTGATTGCGGCTTTGGCCGCGGCGCAGACGTCTCCGGACACGTCGCAATGGACGGCCAACGACGATCATCGCAACATGATGGAGCAGTTAGGCATCCGGGCGCTGCGGCCGGGGCCGAGCGGCAATGAGAACGCGCCCAATCACGCCAACTACGACGAGAGCAAAGCGAATCCGTTTCCGGACTATCCCGATGTTTTGAGGCTGAAGGACGGCCGCGTTGTCCGCACGCCGGAGATGTGGTGGAAGGAGCGCCGTCCCGAAATTGTGGAGGACTTTGAGCGGGAGGTGTTCGGTCGCGTACCGCCCAACGCGCCGCGGATCCGGTGGGAAGTAACGAAGCGAGTCAACGATGCGGTTGGGCCGTATCCGGTGATTGCGCGAGAGCTGAGGGGTCATGCGGACAACAGCGCCTATCCCGCGATCGAGGTGAATATCGAGCTGGTGGTGGTGACGCCGGCATGGATCACGAAGCCAGTTCCCTTGATGATTTTGTTTGGCCGGGCGGCGCTGCCTTCGGCGCCGGTTCCGGCGGCGTTTGCGCGGTTTGCGCGGATGGCCGGGCCGGATCCGCCGGCGGCGCTACAGCTCATCGCCGCCGGATGGGGTTACGCGCTGCTGAATCCTGCGAGCATACAGGCGGACAACGGGGCGGGGCTGACGAAGGGCGTGATTGGTCTTGCGAACCGAGGCCGGCCGCGCAAGCCGGAGGATTGGGGCGCGCTGCGCGCCTGGGCGTGGGGCGCCTCGCGGGCGCTCGACTATCTGGAAACGGATCCGGCGGTTGATGCCAAGCGCGTGGGGATAGAAGGGGTCTCGCGCTTTGGAAAAGCGGCGCTGGCGACCATGGCTTTCGACACGCGGTTCGCGATGGCGCTGGTGGGGTCCTCCGGCGAGGGCGGGGCCAAACCGCACCGCCGCAACTTTGGGGAGGCGGTGGAGAACCTGACGGGAGTGGGCGAGTATCACTGGATGGCGGGGAACTTTCTCAAATACGGCGCGTCGGATGCGGTATTTGGGAGCAAGAACGCGGGCGATCTTCCGGTGGACGCGCATGAACTGATCGCGCTGTGCGCGCCGCGGCTGACCTTCATCAGCTATGGCGTTCCCGAAAAGGGCGACGCCAAGTGGCTGGATCAACAGGGCAGCTTCATGGCGGCAGTAGCGGCGGGCCGCGTATTCCGATTGCTGGGGGCCAAAGATCTCGGGGTGGGCGACGACTACCGGACGGCGAAGATGCCGCCGGTGAATACGCCGCTGCTCGATGGGCAGCTTGCCTGGCGCCAACATGACGGCGGCCATACGGACGGGCCCAACTGGAAATACTTTATCCCGTGGGCGTCGAAGTTCATCCACTACACGGCGCCGCCTCCGCCGAAGATTCCAGCCGACGTCGCCGTTCCGCGCACGGATGCAAACTCGCTGACGGCGCATGCGCAACTGGTGGAGAAAGCCGCCCGGGGCGGCATTGATGTGTATTTTCTGGGGGATTCGATCGTACGCCGGTGGGGAGCGACCGATTATCCAGAGCTGCTCGCCAACTGGAGGAAAAACTTTTTTGGATGGAATGCGGCGAACTTCGGCTGGGGCGGCGACCGGACGCAGAACATCCTGTGGCGGCTGAATCATGGCGAGCTGGACAACGTCCACCCGAAGGTCGTTGTTTTGCTGGCCGGGACGAACAATATCGACGGCCATACGAGCGCGGGCGAGATCACCAAGGGAATTGAGGCGATCGTCGCAACGGTTCGCAGCAAGGCGCCCGAGGCGAAGATCATTGTGACCGGCATTCTGCCGCGCAATGATGACATGGAAGCGATGCGGGTTATCGACGAGGTGAATGAGAATCTGGCGAAGCTGGCCGACGGCGGCGCGATCCGGTATCTTTCCATCAACGGCAGGCTGGCAGATGGTCAGGGCAGGCTGCTGGAGGGGATGATGAACGCCGACAAGCTGCATCCGACGGTGAAGGCGTATCAGATCTGGGCCGACGCATTGAAGCCGATTTTGACTGAGGTGCTGGGGCCGCCGGGGGCGGAGGACCATGCGCCGCCGCCTACCGGCAATCCCGGCGTGGGGCGCTGATGACCAGAACACGACTCGCAGTTGCGGTGTTACTTTTGGCTGGCGCGGCAGCGGATTACGGCGCTCCGGCCCTGCGCGCGGGCGCGGCGCGGGTGAAGATCACGCCGCCGTTGCCGGTCTGGCTCTCCGGGTATGCGGCGCGCACGCACCCGGCCAACGCCGTGCTGATGGATCTGTATGCGAAAGCGCTCGCGATCGACGACGGGCGCGGGGGCCGCGTCGTGATTGTCACGACCGATCTGATCGGGTTGCCGCGCGAGGTTTCCGACGAGGCGGCGCGAAGACTCGGAGCGCGGTACGGCGTGAAGCGCTCGCAGATTCTGTTCAACTCGTCGCACACGCATACGGGTCCGATGATCTGGCCGAATTTGAAGGTGATGCTGGATCTCAGCGATCAAGAGCAGCGGCGGCTGGCGGAATATTCGAGCGCCTTGATCGACAATTTGGTGAAAGTCGCGGGCGACGCGCTTGGCGCTTTGACGCCGGCGCGCCTGAGCTATGGCCAGGGGGAAGCGGGATTCGCGATTAACCGGCGCGCCGCACGCCTCCATGATCTCGGCAAGGATGCGCCGGCGCCGGTGGACCACTCCGTGCCGGTGTTACGCGTGGAGCGGGAGGACGGCAGTCTACTGGCTGTTCTGTTCGGCTATGGGTGCCACAACACGACGCTGACGGCCGAGTTCTACGAGATCAGCGGCGATTACGCAGGCTTCGCGCAGGCGGCGGTGGAGCGCGCGCATCCGGGTGCGACGGCATTGTTTCTGATGCTGTGCGGCGGCGACCAGAATCCCAATCCGCGCAGCAGCCGGGAGCTGGCCGAACGGTACGGCGAGGAGCTGGCCGGCGCGGTGGAGGAGGTGATGAAGCGGCCCATGTCGCGCGTCAAAGGTCCCATGCGCACCGCTTATGAATCGATCGAGCTCACATTTGCGCCGCACTCACGCAAGCAGTTCGAGGAGGAAGCCGAGAGCAAGGACGTGTTCCGGCAGCGGCGGGCCCGGCTCATGCTAGCGGATTATGATCGCGGCGCGCCGATCACGTCCGTGGCGTATCCGGCGCAGGCGATCCGGCTGAACGGCCTGACAATTGTGGCGCTGGGCGGTGAAGTTGTCGTCGATTACGCGCTGCGGCTCAAGCGCGAATTCCCGGGCGAGCCGCTGGTTGTGGCGGGATATTCGAACGTCGTCATGAGCTACATTCCGTCGCGGCGGGTGCTGGACGAAGGCGGCTATGAAGCCGAGGACGCGATGATCTACTACGGGCTGCCCGGCCGGTATACGGAGGATGTGGAAGAGCGGGTGATCGGGGCGGCGCACCGCGTTTTGAAGAAAGTGCGGCGATAACGGCTACTGTTGGACCGACACGAACCCGGCGCGCTGCAAGGCCCGCTGAACCTGCCAGTTTTTCATAAACGTCTTCCATACGAACTGGGTCCGCAGATTTTCCGCCATCAGCATGGTGATTCCGGTGTCGATGCCGACGACATCGGTGTCGTACCAATTTGTCAGCGGATTGAATGCGTTGACGAATCCGTACTTGCACCAGGCGCCGGATCCGTATTTATTTTTGATGTTCTTGAGGACGCGGAGCGTGGCCTGCGGCAGGAAGGGCAGCGAACCGCCGGCTGCGCTGGGGACAACGGTGCCGTCGATCGGCCCGGTTTCGGGCGGACCGCCCCAGACGACGTAACCGTTCTTGGAATCGGAGGAGGTAATTCCCCAGAGATCGTCGCTGTAATCAGGAAATCGCTTGCGCAATTCGAGGCAAAAGCGGCGGTGAACCTCCGTAGCGCGAACTGAATTTTGGAAATAATCGGCGTAGCGGTCGCGCTTTCCGCGGAAATCGAACCAGGCCTGGGCGTACTGGTGGACGAACAGGGGCGCGAAGGAGCCGATATAGCGGATGCCGTCATATTCAAAGGTGAGCCGCTTCCAGGCGTTCCAGGCCTGCACGGGGAGGGGTTTGGTGGGCGAGCCGAGGCCGAGCAGATACATCATCATCAGCTCGCTGTAAGAATCCCAGCGGTAGGGCAGGAATCCGACTTCCGGGGTCCAGCCATGCGGCAGCAGCGACGTATCTTCGGATAGCCAGGTCCAATCGACGCGGCTGAAGATGACGTTGGCAAGCTGCATGATTTCGCGATGGTAGAAGTGTGCGCGGCAGGTGAGCACGCCGCACAGCAGGATGGCCGTATCGATGGAAGAGACTTCGGATTCCCAGATTCTCTCGCCGGTGTGGACATTGGCCCAGTGGTAATAGAATCCGCGCTGGGTGGGCATCCTTTTCCAGAGGAAGTTCAAGGTGGTGAGGACTCGCGAGCGGGCTTCGGAGCGAGAGACCCAGCCGCGTTGTTCGCCGATGCAGAGGGCGGTTAAACCGAATCCGGTGGCGGCGATGCTGGAGACTACGGTGCGATCCTCGCCGCGGACGTTGCACCGATCCTTCACCAGACCGGTTTCCGGATCGGCCTGCTCCCAGAAGAACCGGAAATTGGCCTTTTCGAGCTCTTCGAGGAATGCGTCGTCGGCGGGGGAGAGGGCCGGCAGGACGGGGGAGGCGGGCTCGACGATGGGCGGATCGTCGCCGGCGCCGAGCAGGGGCCAAGCGGGGGCCAGCGCGATCGAGGCAAGAGCGGAACGCCTCGATATTTCGAGCGAGCGGGCGGTCAATCTCCGCATCCTCTTCTTAGATGACAAACGCAAGCCGCGTGAATCACGTTACGGGGCAATGCGAAGGGACTAGTTGAAGCGTAGCAGACGGGTTGCCGCGCGTCATAGACTTTGAAGCAGAAGATGAGTCCGCGCCAGAAGATCGGGATTGCGGCCGCATGCGGAATGGGGATCACCGCGCTGGCGGCGTTGGTGTTGAGCGTGCAGCGGGCGCGACAGATCACGTCGTTGCAAGGCGCCGTGATCCGCCGGGACGCCGATGTCAAAGAACAGACGCCGATAGCGAATGCCGAGGTTTCGGTTGGAGGAGGCGGTACATCGACGATGGCGCGAACCGATGGCGCCGGATTTTTTCGGCTCACTCTGCATCCGGCTGCGGAGGAGGGCGACACGATTCAACTGCGGGCGCGGCGGGAGGGATTTGAACCGCTGGATCTGACGACGACCGCATCGGACCGGTTATACGTGCTCCGCATGACGCCGGCAGAACGCGCGGCGGCGGCGCGCGCGATCACGACGATCGCAGACGTTCGCGTCCGGTATGCGGTAAAGACCGTGACAACGGCGAACGTGGGGAGCACAGTGAAGCCGTTTGAGATTGTGAATGTTGGAAACACGCCGTGCGCGGGACAACTTCCATGCTCGCCGGACGGCAAATGGAAGGCGCGGTCGGGGTCGGCATCGCTGGACGCGGGCGAAGGCAATCAATTCCGGAACGCCCGGGTATCCTGCATTGCGGGACCGTGCCCGTTTACGGCCGTCATTGCCGACGGATTCTCGCGGGGGGGCCGCAAGATCAGCGTTGCGGTGCTCAACTGGTCGGACACGGTGACCTATCTGCTCGAGGCGGAAGTGACGCGGACCATGGCGAGCGACGTCATACACTACGCGTATCCCGCGATATTCGGCAATTCGCTGACATTCACCTTACCGGCGGAAGCGCAGGGGCCGAGCATTGAAGCGGAGGTAAACGGATCGCAGATCATCTTTCCGCTGGGGCCGAGTTTGCGGCTCTCGTGGGCGACGTGCAGCTCCAACACGGGCGCGGACCGCACGCAGGCGTTCAATTGCGAGCTGAAGCCGGGGTACGCGTTTGCGAACGACGCCGCTCACGCGGGCCGCGGCATTGAGACGAATATGGCGGCTCGCTAGGAAGACGGATTAACTTTCGGTTGAACGCAGAGCTTCGCCCAGTTTGTCGGCGAAGTTTTGGCCCGATTCAGACCACAGCAGACGGCGTTCGACGGCGAGCCTATCGTCGAGATCGTGCACCAGGCGGAGCAGGCTCTGCACGTTGGCGCGGAGCATAGGCAGGCCTTGCGGGGCGTCCGGCACGGGCAAGAAAGCGGCGTCGACGCCGAAATCGAAGAGCAGGTGCTCGTCGGAATCGCGCGCAAATTGCGGGCCGAAGCAGGAGATGACCACCCTGCTTGGGGCGAGCCGCCAGGCGGATTCCGGCTGGTTGTCGACGCGGGCGCCGGGATCCCAGCGCCAGAGGTCCCAGGCGGCGTCGAGCTCATAGCAGGCATCGGCGTTCAGGAAGCGCTTTGCGCGCTCGATGACAGCGGCGGGGTCGAGGGGCGCGGGAAAGGACTCCTCAACGGCGGGCGGCTCGGCGTATTCGACGGCGTAAATGCGAAGCGCCGACTCGGTCTTTGCCAGCTTCGAAAAGGGGAACAGCGCGAGCGCCTTCTCGTAATGCCGCAGCATATTGGCGGGGCTGAAGCCACGAAGCCAGAGCGAGAGATATAGGCGGTCCGGCATGGCTACTTCGGCGCCGGGGTGGTGACGCGGGCGATTTCGGAGCGAACGCGTTCAGGTTCGGGCCAGTCGCCGATCAGGTCAATGACGCGGGTGAAGAAGCCATCGCGCCAGGGAATTTCATCGGGGGCGCCGGGGACGAACATGACGTTTTCGAGATGGCGGGCCGCCTTGCGCGCCTGTCGGACGGCCTCATCCTCGCCCATGGCCACGAGGATTCCGCGCTCGAGCCGGCGGGCGCATTCGGCGATGACGGCGAAATCGGGGATGCCGATCAACAGGACGCGGTCGTCAGGACGAAGCTGGGCCGGGTCCAACATGAGCGATGCTGACGAGTCCAGGCGAAGCGGCGGCGACGGCCTGGGCCTCCGCCTCGGTGAACTGCAAGGTTTTCGCGGAGTGGTTCATGGAGCAGAACTTGGGGCCGCACATGGAGCAGAATGCGGCTTCCTTGAAGCCCTCCTCGGGCAAGGTTTCATCGTGATAGGCGCGAGCGGTCTCGGGGTCGAGAGAAAGTTCGAACTGACGCTTCCAATCAAAATTGAAGCGGGCTCGGGAAAGCTCGTCGTCGCGGTCGCGGGCGCCGGGCCGATGCCGCGCGATGTCGGCGGCGTGGGCGGCGATTTTGTAGGCGATAATGCCGGCCTTGACGTCTTCACGATTCGGCAGCCCGAGATGCTCCTTGGGCGTGACATAGCAGAGCATCGAAGCGCCGTACCAGCCGATCATGGCGGCGCCGATGGCGGAGGTGATGTGGTCATAGCCGGGGGCGATATCGGTGACCAGGGGGCCGAGGGTATAGAACGGGGCTTCGTCGCACAACTCGCGTTCTTTTTCGACCTGCATCTGAATCTGGTCCATGGGGATATGGCCGGGCCCCTCGATCATGACCTGGACGTCATACTCCCAGGCTTTGCGCGTCAGCTCGCCGAGCGTCTTCAGCTCCGCGAACTGGGCTTCGTCGCTGGCGTCGGCGAGGCAGCCGGGGCGCAAGCCATCGCCGAGGGAGAAGCTGACGTCGTATTTCTGAAAAATCTTGCAGATGGCTTCGAAATTCTCATACAGCGGATTCTGGCGGTGATGCTTGACCATCCATTCGGCGAGGATGGCGCCGCCGCGGCTGACGATGCCGGTGATCCGTTTGGCGGTGAGGGGCACGTACTGCACGAGAACGCCAGCGTGGATGGTCATGTAATCGACGCCCTGCTCGGCCTGTTCTTCGATGACGTCGAGCAGGACATTGATATTCAAATCCTCGACGCGGCGCACGCGAGCAAGGGCTTCATAGATGGGCACCGTGCCGACGGGCACGGGCGAATTCTGAATGATGTGCTGGCGGATGCGGGGGATGTCGCCGCCGGTGGAAAGGTCCATGACCGTGTCGGCGCCGAACCGGATCGCGCAGTTCAGCTTTTCGAGCTCCTCGTCGATGTTGGAGGTGGTGCTGGAATTTCCAATATTGGCGTTGATTTTGCACCGGGAGGCGACGCCGATGCACATCGGCTCCAGGTTGGCGTGGCGTATGTTGGCGGGGATGATCATGCGCCCGCGCGCAACCTCGGAACGGATGAGCTCCGGATCGAGGCGCTCCCGCTGCGCTACGTACTGCATTTCCTGGGTGATGACGCCTTTGCGCGCATAGTGCATTTGCGTGCGCACGGGGTCGTTCATGCGTTGTGCTATCCACTCGGACCGCATACGCTCAGTATAGTTCGCGCGGAAACCGGGGCGAGAGCGGCGCAGAGTTTGAAACAGGCTGCGGAGGGGGCGGAATAGGGCGAACCGGATTCAGGAGCGGGCGGTTCGCTCGCGATACGCCAGGTTGCCGATATGGGCGGCGCGCGCAGCCGCGACGGAACTGGCGAGCGGCGCATTGGGCGCGGCGCGGGTCCGGACGCAATCGAGGAAGTTTTGCATGTGCGCGATCGTACCGTCGGCTGTGGCTCGCGCGGACGCTTTGGGCGGCGGCAGGTCGGGCTTTTCGAAGGCGGCTGCGCCCTCCTCCCAGTAAGCGAACCCGCTGCGATTGAGACGCATCAGGGCTTCACTGCCATGGAACACGATGCCGCCCGCTTCGAGCGATCCGACCAGCGAGCCATTGTAGATGACGCAGAAGCCGCCCGGGTACTCATAGGCGGCGCTGATTGTGTCCGGGCACTCAAATTCGGGGAACACATTGCGCGCGCCGGTCGTTTGCGCCGAGCGCGGGGTATCCTCTCCCATGCACCAGTGGATGACGTCCACCCAATGGCTGAACAGGTCGGTAAGATGGCCGCCGCCGAAATCCCAAAACCAGCGCCAATAGGCGCAGCGGATGGGATCAAAGGGCTGTTTCGGGGCGTCGCCGAGAAACCGGTTCCAGTCGATTTTGGCGGGGTCGGCTGGTTTGCGGTTGCTCATGAGCTTGCGATAACCCTGATACCAGTGGGAAACGATCAGGGCGACGCGACCGAGCTTGCCGGAGGCAATCATCTGCTGCGCTTCCTTGAAGTGCTCCCAGCTGCGCTGCTGGTATCCGATCTGGACAATTTGTTTGGAAGCGGCGGCTTCGGCGAGCAGGCGTTGGCCTTCGGCGATGGAATGGCAGACGGGCTTTTCGCAGTAGACGTCCTTGCCGGCCTGGATGGAGTCGATGATCATCGGCGCATGCCAGTGGTCGGGGGAGGCGATGATAACGGCGTCGATGTCGTTGCGGTCGAGCAGTTCGCGGTAGTCGGCGTATGCGGCGCCATGGGGAGCGAGGCGCTGCTTCACTTCGGCCAGGCGCGGTTCGTATACGTCGCAAACCGCGACGATCTGGGTATTGTCGGCCTTGGCGGCGAGTCCGAGGTCGTAGGTTCCACGGCCGCCGACGCCGATGGCGCCGAGGCGGATCCGGTCATTGGCGCCGAGGATGCGGCTGGCGGATACGGCAGTAGTCGCCGCCGCCTGGAAGAATCTTCGCCGATCAGTATGCATGCGCTCTCCGGGTTTGCGCTCTCCAGTTTAGCCGGAGGCGCGCGCAGATTGGCGGCCATCTACAGCGCGGCGAGCACCTGTTCGGCATGTCCTTCCGGCTTCACCTTTTCGAAAACTTTTTTTATGCGTCCGTGGCGATCAATCACGAATGTGGTGCGCGCGATGCCCATGTACTTCTTTCCATACAGGCTCTTTTCCTGCCAGACGCCATAGGCCTCGGCGATTTTGTGATCGGTGTCGGCCAGCAAAGGAAACGAGAGATCATATTTGGCCTTGAACTTTGCCTGCGCGGTGGGCTTGTCCGGCGAGACGCCGATGACGACCACGCCGCGGCGCTTGAATTTGCCGATGGCGTCGCGAAACTCGCACGCCTCCTTGGTGCAGCCGGAGGTATCCGCCTTGGGGTAGAAATACAGGACAACCTCCTTGCCGTTGAGGTCCGACAAGCGGAAGGGCTTGCCTTGATCATCCAGCACTTCGAAATCGGGAGCAGGATCTCCTTCTCTGACCATCCCAGGTAGCGTATCGCGAGAGCGCGGGGAACGGCAAACCGGGGGCGCGCCATCGGGAGGCGGCGCGGGGCGTTGACGCCGGCGGCTCCTGCGCTCAAGGGCGGATGCCGGTTGGGGAATGCCGGGATGACGGCGGGCTTGGAGCGCTCGGAGGGGCGCCGATGCGCGTGAAGGCGGCGTCGAGGCGAGCGATGAACTCGTCCACATCGGAGGTGGTGATATTCAGCGGCGGCGAGATGCGGATGACGTTTCCAAACAGGCCGCCCTTGCCGATCAGGATGCGTTCCTGGCGCGCAGCCTCCATCAGACGCAGGGTTTCGGAGACGGCCGGCGCCTTCGATTTGCGATCCTCGACGAGCTCGAGGGCCTGCATAAGGCCCATGCCGCGGACGTCGCCGATTAATGAATGCTTTTGCTGGAGCTCTTCGAGACGCCCGCGCAAATAGGCGCCGGTTGCGGCGGCGTTGGCCGCTAGGTTTTCTTCCTCAATGAGCTCGATGACGGCGCGGGCGGCGGCGGCGGCGACAGGGTTGCCGCCGAAGGTCGAGATGGTCAGGCCTTTCAAGCTGCCGGCGATCTCCGGGCGCGCCGAAGTCAGCCCGATGGGAAGTCCGTTGGCCAGCCCCTTAGCGCTGGTGATCACGTCCGGCGTGACGCCCCAATGTTGGATGCCCCACCACTTCTGGCCGGTGCGGCCCCAAGCGGTCTGGACCTCGTCGCTGATAAAAATTCCGCCGTATTTCCGGACGATTTCAGCGACAATTGGAAAATATTCTTTGGGAGGCGTGATAAATCCGCCGACGCCCTGGATCGGCTCCGCGATGAGGCCCGCAATGCGGCCGGAGGTTGTGGTGCGGATCAATTCCTCCACGTCCCAGGCGCAGCGGAGGCCGCAATCAGGATATTGCAGACCGAAGGGACAGCGGTAGCAATAGGCGTTGTGCGCATAGACAATGCCCGCCTGAGGAGGGCCGAGACGCCAGGCGGCGTTGGCCGTCAGGGACATCGCCAGCGCGGACCGGCCGTGGTAGGAATGTCTGAGCGCGATGATCTCCGTGGATCCGGTGTAGCACCGGGCTGCCAGGATGGCGGTTTCATTGGCCTCGGTGCCGCTGTTCGTGAAGAAGGATTTCCAGCCTGGGCCAGGCGCGATGGCATTGATCTTGCGGGCAAGCGACGCCTGAGGCTCGGTGGCGAATACCGTGGACACGTGCTGGAGCTGATCCACCTGCGCATGGACCTTTGCATTCACCTTCGGGTTGCAGTGACCCACGCTGATGGTCAGAATTCCGCCGAAAAAATCCAAGTACTGGTTGCCGTCGGCGTCCCAGACGAACTGATCTTTTGCGCGCGTCAACACCAGCGGCTCTTGGTAATAGTGGAAGACGGACGGGAACAGGCACTCTTGGTTTGCCAGAATAATTTCTTGTTTCGTCACGGCGACGACCCTCGCGCGGAATCTTGTTGAAGGACTCGGCGGCTGGGCCAGCGAAGCAGGGGCGACGCGGGCCTACGTTTGTCTGCCGATCCAGATCAGTATGCGCGCGATCAGTGTAAGATGCAAGCTGAACTGGAGAGCATGGCCCGGACCCGGGGATGGCGGCGCGCGGCAAGGGAGCGGCTGCCGTGAGATCCGCTGCGCAGGCTCAACTGCTGCGGGCGCCGCTGTTTCATACCCCGCGCAATCCGTTTTACGAAGAGCGAGCGCTGGAGTGCTTTTCCGACGGAGCGCTTCTGATTCAAGGCGGGCGCATTGTCGTCTGCGGCGACTACAGCCAGGTTCGCGCGGCGCACCCGACCGCTGCGGTGCAGGACTGGCGGGGCGGATTTTTGCTGCCGGGCCTGATCGACACGCACGTTCATTATCCGCAACTGCGCGCGCTGGGCGGCCTGGGGCTGCCCCTGCTCGAATGGCTGGAGCGTTTTGCGCTGCCGGAAGAAGCGCGGCTGGCCGATGCGAGCTATGCTGGCGAAATCGCGCGGGGATTTGTACGCGCGCTGGCGTCGCACGGGACGACGACGGCGCTGGTTTTCGGGTCGCATTTCGCGCCGGCGATGGTCTCGTTTTTCGAGATCGCGGGCGCTTCGGGTCTGCGGATCGCCAGCGGGCTGGTGTTATCCGACCGGAATTTGCGGCCTGAACTGCATCAGACGCCGGAGGCTGCGTATCGGGAGAGCGTTGCGCTGATCCGGGGGTTTCACCGCCGGGGGCGGCTGAGTTACGCGGTTGCGCCGCGCTTTGCGGTGTCGGCGTCGGAAGCGATGCTGGAGGTATGCCAGACGCTGATGCGAGAGTTTGAGGGCCTGCTCTTTGAGACGCACCTCAACGAGAGCCCGGCGGAGATCGAGCGTGTGGCGCAACTGTTTCCCTGGGCCGGCGACTACCTAGCGGTTTACGAGCGCTATGGACTGTGCGGGCGAGGCGCGGTGATGGCGCACAACGTGCATGCGACGCCGAACGAGCTAGCGCGTCTGGCGGCCTCTTGCTCGGCGGTATCGCACTGTCCGTCGAGCAATGCCTCGCTGGCAAGCGGGTTGTTCCCGCTGGCGCGCCACATTCAGGCGGGAGTGCGGTGCGCGCTCGGAACGGATGTGGGGGCGGGGACCGGCCCGGGAGTGTTCAAGGAAGCCCTGCAAGCCTATCTGCTGCAACGCATCATGCCCGGCGGGTACAACCTTACGCCGGCGCATCTGTTGTATCTGGCGACGCGCGGAGGCGCGGAGGCGCTCGCGCTCGAACACGAGACCGGCGATTTTCAGCCGGGGAAGGCAGCCGATTTCGTATATCTGCGGCCGCCCGAGGACAGTCCCCTGGCCGGGATCGTGCGCAACGCCCATGAGCCGGAGAGAATCCTGGGGGCGCTGTTTACTCTGGCAGGACCGGAGAGCATTTGCGAGGTGCGGGTGGAAGGCGCCGTGGTATATCAGAGCGCGGGATCTGGCCCGGACGCTGTCTGATCCGCCTCACTCCGGTATGCGCGGCGGAAGCATGCCTCGGTGTTTTTTGATTTCGCGCTCGGCCCGATACCAATCCTCTTCCGGAGACCCGACCGGGCAGCCGCGCTGGGTCCAATACTCGTAGGCGAGTTGGGCGATGGCCTTCTGCTCCATGGGATCGTACTGACCGGCAGGCCCGAGGGGCGCCGGCTGATTTTTTTCCGGGGTGTGCTGGGTCATAGCATGGGGCGCGCCGCAACAGCGGTTTCAATGGTCAAGACGCTCGGGCGGGCTCCGATGTTGCGCCGATTCTGGGCGCTGTTCGGGCGCGCTGCATCCGGAAGCAAGCCGTCCGCATCCAATTATTTTGTTCTCGGCGAAGCGCCTGTCAATTTTGCGGTTCTTCAAACGACGCTATTGCGCGGAATTGGCCGCGCGGAAGTGAACTGGCGCGTGACCGAAGGATGAGGTATCACCGCGACATCAGAAAAAAGCGAATGACTTATCGATTCATACCGGCGACTATTGCGGCAATGGGTGTTTTTGCGGCTGCTGCGTGCGGACGTCAGCCGCAAGCGGCGCAGGCGCAGGGTCCGGGCGCGGCGCCGCTGGTGGAAGTGATGCAGGTGGGCGCGACCGACGCACCGATCTTCTCGGAGTTTCCCGCGCAGACGTATGCGCGGAACATGGTGGAGGTTCGCGGGCGGGTGGAAGGGTATATCGAGAAGTGGTTATTCAAGCCGGGCTCCTACGTGCAGGCCGGCCAGGTGCTATACGTGCTCGATTTGCGCCCCTATCGGGCCGCGGTGCAGCAGGCCGAAGGCAACGTCAGACAGAGCCAGGCGGATCTGGAGTATGCCCGCCAGCAGCTCTCGCTGTTACAGGCCGAAGCCAACCTTGCGGCCGCCGAGGCCAACCGCATCAAGGCGCAGCAGGACTACGACCGCCTCAAGCCGCTGGTAGAGCAGGACGCTGCGCCCCGGCAGGATCTGGATGCGGCGGTAGCCGCGCTGCGGGCGGCTGAGTCGGCGGTGCGGGCGAATCAGGCCAATGTACAAACGACGCGCGTCAACACGCAGACCCAGATTCAAGCCGCGGAAGGCAAGCTCGAGTCGCTGAAGGGAGCGCTGGAGAGCGCCCGGCTGAATCTGAACTACGGAACCATCCGCGCTCCGATCAGCGGCCTGATCGGCGACACTCTCACGCCGGTGGGCGGCCTGGTGACTCCGAACGCCGCGCAGCCGTTGACGACGATTGTTCCGCTGGATCCGATCTGGGTGCGCTTCAAGGTCAGCGAAGCGGAATATCTGGCGTATCTGAGGCGGCGCGGCAAGGGGCCGGAGCCGTCGCCGCAACTGACTCTGTTGCTCGCTGACAACAGCGAGTTTCCGTATCGCGGCCGCATTGAGAACGCTCTGAACCAGGTGGACCCGAAGACGGGCACGCTCGAACTACAGGCCGAATTTCCGAATCCGCAGCATGCGCTGCTGCCCGGGCAGTTTGGCCGGGTTCGCTTCCAGACCGACGAGCGGAAGAACGTTATTGTCGTGCCGCAACGCGCGGTGCAGCAGATTCAGAGCATGCAGACGATTTACACCGTCGGGGCGGACAACCGGATCGAGGCGCGCGTGGTGAAGACGGCGGAGCGCGTGGGCGAGAACTGGATTGTCGAGCAGGGGCTTAAGCCTGGCGATCGCATTGTGGTGGAGGGTCAGCTGCGGGTGCGGCCAGGCATGCAGGTGCGCCTGGAGCCGTACCGCGCTCCGGCGGGCCAGCAGGAGGCCTGGGGCGCGGCGAAGAAGGGCGATTGAGCGATGGCCAGATTCTTTATTGACCGTCCGGTTTTTGCGATCGTCATCGCCATTGTGATCGTTATCCTTGGCGCTGTTGCGATTCCGAGCCTGCCGATTGCCACCTATCCCGAGGTCGTGCCGCCGGTGGTACAAATTACGGCGCAGTATCTCGGCGGAAATGCGACGGACCTGGAGAAAACCGTCGCGCAGCCGATTGAGGAGCAGCTGGTTGGCCTCGACGGGATGATGTATTACTTATCGAGCAGCGCCAATAACGGCACGCTGACCATCTCGGTGACGTTCCAGCTCGGCACCAATCCCGACACGGCGACGGTGCAAACGCAGAACCGGGTGAACGTTGCGCTGCCGCGTCTGCCGCCGGAGGTGCAGCGGCAGGGGGTGGTCGTCAAGAAGGTCTCGAGCGCGTTCCTGATGGCCGTAGGTCTCATCTCAACCGACAATCGCTACGATTCGCTGTTCCTGGCCAATTACGCGCAGATCAATCTGGTGAATCAACTGGGGAGCTTGCCGGGCATAGGGGATTCGCGTCTCGGGTCGTCGCTCGTTTATTCCATGCGGGTGTGGGTGAATCCCGACAAGATGGCGAAACTGGGGCTGACCGCAACGGATGTCGCCAACGCCATTCAGGCGCAGAACCGGCAGAATCCGGCGGGAGCGATCGGACAAGCGCCGGCGCCGCCTGGAACCGATTTTCAGTATTCGGTGAGCGCGCCGGGCCGGCTCAGCGATCCCGGGCAGTTTGAGGACATTATTGTGCGGGCGCAGCCGGACGCTTCCCTGCTGCGGATTCGCGACATCGGCCGGGTGGAGCTGGGATCGCAGACCTACAGCGGCTTCAGCCGTCTTAACGGGCGGCCCTCCGGCAATGTGATCCTCTATCTTTCGCCCGGCGCGAATGCCGTCCGGACGGCCGATGCGGTTCGCGCCTACATGGAGGAGGCCAAGAAGAGCTTTCCGGCAGGCATCGACTACGTGATTCCCTACGATTCGACGATGTTCGTGCGCGCGGCCATCAAGGACGTGGTGATCACGCTCTTCGAGGCGATCGGGCTGGTGATTCTGGTGGTGTTCATCTTCCTGCAAAGCGTGCGGGCGACGCTGATTCCGTTGCTGACGGTTCCGGTCGCGGTGGTGGGCACGTTTGCGCTGTTTCCGATTCTCGGGTTCACCATCAACATCACCAGCATGTTTGGGTTAGTGCTGGCGATCGGCATCGTCGTGGACGACGCGATCGTGGTGGTGGAAGCGGTGCAGCGGCACATTGACGACGGGCTGCCGCCGCGCGACGCGACGGCGCAGGCGATGCGGGAAGTGTCCGCGCCGGTGGTGGCGATCGCATTCATTCTGGCCGCAGTATTCATTCCGGTGGCGTTCATGGGCGGCATCAGCGGGCAGATCTACAAGCAGTTTGCGCTGACGATTGCGGTCTCCGTGCTGCTGTCGGCGTTCAATGCGCTGTCGCTGAGTCCGGCGCTGTCGGCGATGATTCTGAAGCCCGGCGCACACAAGCATCGCGGTCCGCTGGGGTTCGTTTTCGGCCGCTTCAACCGGGCTTTCGACTGGACGACAAATCGCTATCTCGCCGGAGTTTCGTTTCTGATCCGCCGGTTTGGGCTGGCGCTGGCGGCGCTGGCGGCGTTTGCGCTGGCGGCGGGCATGCTGTTCCGGACGCTGCCTCCGGGGTTTCTGCCGGACGAGGATCAGGGCGCTTTCTTCACCTCGGTTCGTCTTCCCGACGGCGCGTCCACGCAACGAACCGACGCGGCTGTGCGCAAGATCGAGCGGATCATGAGCCAGCTGCCCGGCGTGGAGCGGTATTTCGTGCTGGGCGGCATCGATATTGCGACCGGCACGTCGAATTCGAACGTGGCCACCATCATCACGACGCTCAAACCGTGGGAGGAGCGGAAATCGAAAGAGACGCAACTGAACGCGATTCTGGGGCAGGCGATGGCTCGTTTCGCAAGCGTTCCGGAGGCGTTTACGTTCTCGTTCGGACTGCCGCCGATCCTGGGTCTGAGCGTGACAGGCGGTTTTCAATTCATGCTCGAAGACCGGGCGGGGGTGGACGTTCGGACGCTGGCGCGCGCCGCCGACGCGCTGGTGGACGAGACGCGGCGGCGCCCGGAGCTTGCGAACGTGATCAGCACCTTCCGCGCCGACGTCCCCACGTACAACATTGACATGGACGTCGCCAAACTCCAGACGCTGGGCATACCGGTGACGGACGCCTACAACGCGCTGCAGACATTTCTCGGCGGCCTGTACGTCAACGACTTTAATCTTTTCGGTCACACCTGGCAGGTATTGATTCAGGCGGAGCCGGAGTTTCGCGACCGGCCTACGGACATCGATCGTTTTTATGTGCGCAGCGGGGACGGCGCCATGGCCCCGCTGGGCACGCTGGCGCGGGTGGCGCCTTCGAGCGGTCCGGATGTGGTGTACCGGTATAACCGATTTCGCGCGATTCAACTGCTGGGCGGGCCGGCGCCGGGATATTCGAGCGGCGACGCAATCCGGGCCATGGAGGAGCTGGCGGATCACCTGCCGGCGGGTTTCGGGTATGAGTGGACCGGCACGACCTACCAGCAGAAGCTCGCGCAAGGCCACGAGGGGATGATTTTCGGTTTCGCCGCAGTGCTGGTGTTTCTGTTCCTGGCGGCGCTGTACGAAAGCTGGTCGATTCCGTTCGCCGTGCTGCTGGCTTTGCCGCTTGGAATTTTCGGCGCGCTGCTGGCGGTGTGGATGCGGTCGTACGCGTACGACATCTATACGCAGATCGGAATTGTCACGTTGATCGGACTGGCCGCCAAGAACGCCATTCTGATCGTCGAATTCGCCAAGGACAGCCATGAGCACGGCAGGCCGGTTCGCGAGGCGGCGCTCGAAGCGGCGCATCTGCGGCTGCGGCCCATTCTGATGACTTCCTTCGCATTCATTCTGGGCGTGCTGCCGCTGGTGCTGGCGACCGGGGCGAGCTCGGCGGCGCGGCGCTCGCTCGGCACGGCGGTGGTTGGCGGCATGCTTGCCGCGACGCTGCTGGCGGTGTTCATCGTTCCGGTGCTGTTCGTTGTGGTGGAAAGGATCGCGGAGCGGCGGCGGGCGCCCGGCAGCGCGCCGCAGCCGGAGGTGGCATGATGGCTGGCAAGGGCCAACTGCGTTGGCGCCGGCTGACGCCGGCTGGAGCGGCGGCGGCGCTGCTGCTGGGCGGCTGCGCCGCCGGCCCCAATTACAAACGCCCCAAGATCGACTTGCCGGAGGGATTCCGCGGCGCCCCGGCATCACAAACCTCCATCGCCGACAGGAAGTGGACCGATCTTTTCAAAGACCGGACGCTGACCAGCCTGGTGCAGTCGGCGCTCGATCACAACTTCGATCTTCGAATCGCGGCGGAGCGGGTCGAACAGGCGCGGGCGCAACTGGGCGCCGTGCGCGCCAACCAGTTTCCGTTTCTGGACGCGCAGGCGACGTTCACCTCGCAACGCAGCTCCTCGCTCGGCTCGTTCACGTTCCTTCCGCGCGGCGTCAATCTCTCGGCGTCCTACACCCAGATCGGCGCGGCTTTGTCCTGGCAGATCGATCTGTTCGGGCGCCTGCGCCGGTTGACGGAAGCCGCCCGAGCGGATTATCTCGCATCGGAGGAAGCCCGGCGCGGAGTGATGGTTTCTCTGGTTTCCGAGGTGATGAGCGCCTACTTCCAGCTTCGCGAGCAGGACCTTGAGCTGGACATCAGCGGCAAGACGCGCGACATCGCGCAGGACAGCCTGCGGCTGACCAAGCTGCGGCACGATCGCGGCGCGGCGTCTGCGCTGGATGTGCATCAGGCGGAGCAGTTGTTATACACGGCGACGTCCCAGATGGCGGCGGCGCGCCGCAATATCGAACAGACGGAAAATGCGCTCAGCCTGTTGGAGGCGGCTGCGCCGTCCAGCCAGCCCCGCGGGACGGCGATTGAGGACCTGCCGCTGCCGCCGGAGATTCCCGCGGGGCTGCCGTCGGCGCTGCTCACGCGGCGGCCGGACATTCGCCAGGCGGAGCAGGCGCTGATCGCGGCCAACGCGCGTATCGGGGCGGCGCGGGCGCAGTACTTCCCGGAAATTTCGCTGACGGCGTTCGCCGGCGGGCAGAGCCGCTACCTGACGCAGATCGCCGCGGCGCCGGCGCGCGTCTATTCGGCGGCGCCATCGGCGCTTCAGTCCATCTTCCATGCGGGTCAGATCCGAAGTCAGGTCCGGCTGGCCGAAGCCCAGCAGCGCGAACTGCTCATCGCGTATCAGAAGACGATTTACACCGCGCTCCGCGAGGTTTCCGACGCGCTCATCGCGCTGCAACGCACTCGCGAGCAGCGCCGCGAGCAGGAACAGCTTGTTCACGCGCTCTCCGAGAGCGCCCGTTTGTCGACGCTTCGCTATCGGGGAGGCCTCGACAGCTATTTGCAGGTTCTCGACGCGCAGCGCAATCTGTTTCAAGGTCAACTCGCGCTGGCGCAACTGCGGCTGGCGGAGTTGCTTTCTGTCGTGCAACTATACGGCGCGCTCGGCGGCGGCTGGCAGTGACTGCGGCGCAGATTCAACATGACTGTGCGACCGTTTTGACCCTATCGGGTTCACGAATCGCGCGTCCAATTTTGGAGGTCACCATGCAGGCGAGACATCCCGAACTTGACGCCATCATTGAGCGCCTCGCCGCAAAGGGCGTTCGCGCCTCAATCGACTATGTCCGTGAGGACCATCTCAAAATGATCGGACTTCGCATTCGCGACGACTTTTTCCCGCTGTGGGAGCTGACGGCGCGCATGAACCGCGGCGATGTCGAACGGCTGGATTTTGAAGCGGTCAAGCAGCGGCGCCGCTCCGGATGGTCGCCGTTCGGACCCGCCGATGTGCACGTGCTGCTTGAACGCTGACGGTCCGAACCGCCGCAGGCGAAAGACGCGGCTCTCGATGGCGGTCTGACTTTTCCAGCCGCCGCTGCTCAAGTTATCCTCCAGAGTGAAACATCTTCTCGGGTCAAGGGGGTTGACATGTGCTATCCACGGCTGCGCCTAGTCTGCGCGCTCATGTTCGCCAGCATTTCGATGCGCGGGCAGACGACGCTCGGCGCAATTACCGGGCGCGTGCTGGACGCCAGCGGCGGCGCCGTCGCAAACGCTTCCGTAACGGCGACCAACGCCGGCACGGGCATCGCATACCGCACCACCACGAATGAGGCGGGCAATTACGTTCTCCAGCAACTTGCGGTGGGAAAGTATGACGTCGAGATCGAGGCCAACGGATTCCGGAAGTTCGTCCGCAAGGGAGTGGAACTCAACGTCGCGCAGACGCTTTCGATCGACGCATCGCTCGAGGTTGGTCAGATCGAGCAGACGGTGGAAGTAACCGGCAACGCATCGACGCTTCAGACGGCGACGTCCGACCTGGGTACGATCGTGGAGAATCGCAAGCTGGTGGATTTGCCGCTGTTTGTCGGCGGCAACGTGCGCAATCTGGAGCAGTTCATCTTTCTTGCGCCGGGCGTAACCGGCGACACAGGAAACACGCAGATCAGCGGATCGCCGAGCCGCGGCAAGGAAGTGCTGGTGGACGGAATCGCGTCGACGGGAGCGGAGAGCGGAGGCGTGGTGCCAGGCAGCGCGCGGCCGTCGGTAGAGACCATTGGCGAGTTCAAACTCATCCGGGCGAATTTCAACGCCGAATACGGCCGCACCGGGGGCGGCATCGAGGTGTTCACGACCAAATCGGGCACGAACGATCTGCATGGCGCGGCTTTCGATTATCTGCGCAACGACAAGTTCGACGCGCGGGGATTTTTCCAGCCGACGCGACCGGTAAACCGCCAGAACGAATTCGGCGCGACGCTCGGCGGCCCGGTGGTTGTTCCGCGCCTCTACAATGGCCGCAACAAGACATTTTTCTTTTTCGTGTACAGCGGCTATCGGTACCGCCAGGGGCCCCCGAACACGCTCCAGAGCCTGATCCCGCTCGATTTCCGGCAAGGCGATTTTTCGCGTCTCGGTGGAATTCAGATTTACGACCCGCTGACGAATACCAGCACTCCGGCGGGCATTATCCGCCAGCCGTTTCCCGGCAACCGCATTCCACTGGACCGCTTCAGCGCGGTGTCCAGAAACATCCTGCCGCTGCTCCCCGCCCCGATCAACAACAACATCTTCAACAACTTCATCAGCATCGGGCGCGGACAGACCAACAGCAATCAGGGCAACGTCAAGATCGACCACGCCTTCAGCGACCGCAACCGCATCAGCGGATACTTGTATCGCGACATCAACGAAGTCTTCGATCCAGAGCTGGTCCCCGGCCCCACGTCTCCGAACCGCCAGAGCGGCAGCCGGAACGTGTGGGTTCGCATCAATCACGATTACGTCTTCTCGCCGTCGCTGCTGAATCATGTCAACATCGGGTTCACGCGTTTTGTCACGCTCATCCAGAGTTATTCGCTCAATCAGGGGTGGCCGACGAAGCTGGGCCTCGCAGGAGTAAATACGGGGCCGGATAACGGCTTCCCCTGCATTGAATTTCCAGGCTCCGGATTTTCGCGCCTGGGGGACCAGAACTGCAATACGCGCACGGTTCAGACCAATAATACGTTCCAGATCAATGAAAGCATCAGTTGGGTGCGAGGCAATCACAGCTTGAAGTTCGGGCTGGATTACCGCTGGATTGAGACCAACGGCATCGATCCGTGGCAGTCGCCCGGATGGTTTTACTTCAACGCGCTTGAAACCGGGCTTCCGGGCGTAAGCAATTCGGGAAACTCGATCGCCAGTTTTCTGCTGGGCGCCGTGGACCGCGGGATGTTGCGGCAGTACGCGTATTTTCCGCGGAACCGGTATCAATATTACGCGACGTATGCGCAGGACGATTGGAAGTTGAGCCGCAAGTTGACCATCAACTACGGAGTGCGCTGGGACATTTATGTGCCGCGCTATGAAAAGCTCGGCAATCTCTCGACGTTCGATCCGTCGGCGCCCAATCCGGCCGCTGGAGGCCGTCCGGGGGCGCTGGTCTTTTTCGGGACAGGGCCGGGGCGGAACGGCTACTCCCGGGTCGCGGACATCGATTGGAAGGGCCTTGGGCCGCGCCTCGGACTGGCCTACCAGATGACGGAGAAAACGGTTCTGCGCGGGGGATATGGCGTGTACTACGCCCTGGGAAACGCCAACGCGGGATTGCGCGATTCGCTGAGCTCGAGCTGGGGCTTCATTCAGGCGCCCACCTTTCAGACGCAGGACGCGGGCGTGACGCCGGCCTTTTATTGGGACAGCGGGTTTCCGCAGAATTTCTGTCAGGCGCCGTGTCTGAGCCCGTCGGCGGCCAATGGAATCGACATCCGCATGATTCAGCGCAGCGACGGACGGCCGCCCTATTTTCAGAACTGGTCATTCACGGTTGAGCGCGAGCTTGCGTCGCGCATCAGTCTGGAGCTTTCCTATGTCGGAACGAAAGGCACGCGGCTGGGCAACGGGCTGGTGCATTTGAACGAACTGAATCCCAGCCTGCTCAGCCTGGGCTCTCTGCTCACGCGGCCGTACGATTCGCCGGAGGCGCTGGCGGCAGGCGTCGCGTCGCCCTACCCGGGATTCAGGGGCTCGGTAGCGCAGGCCCTTCGTCCGTTTCCGCAGATGAACGACGTGTGGGACCGGGCGGATCCGTCGGGAAGTTCGACGTACAACGCTTTGCAGGCTCAATTCCAGGTGCGTTCCCGCCAAGGGCTGGACGTGCAGCTCGCCTACACGTGGGCGAAAACGCTGTCCGACTCGGATGTTCTGGCAGGCGGGGGGCCGAGCGGACAGACCACGTACAATCGCAAGCTGGAGAAGGCGATCGCCACGACTGACGTCCCGCAGGTATTCGCGATGAGCTGGAGCTATGAGCTGCCCTTCGGCCCGGGAAAGAGATTTCTCAACAACAACGGGGCGACCGGGAAAGCCCTTGGCGGCTGGACGCTGACTGGCATTCACCAATATTCGGCAGGACTGCCGATTGTGCTCACCGCCAATAACACGCTGCCGCTGTTCAACCAGGCGCTCCGCCCCGACGTCATTTCCGGAGTCGCACGGCGCACAGACGTTCCGGACTTTGACCCGAATCGCGACCTGTGGATCAACCGCGCGGCATTCCGGGCTCCGGCGCCGCTGCGTTTCGGCTCGAGCGCGCGCAGCTACGCCGACCTGCGCGCGCCCAGTCTATTGAATGAGAACTTCGGCGTGCTGAAGAGCGTCCGGCTGCGCGAACGCTACCGCATTACGTTCCGCGCGGAGCTGTTCAATGCCTTCAACCGCACGGTGTTCGCCGCGCCGCAGGCCAACGTCAGCAACGCGCAATTCGGGCGAATCAGCGGACAGGCGAACACGCCGCGTCAAGGCCAGGCGGCGTTGCGCTTCGAATTCTGAAGCGGCCGGGAGACGGTCTTTGGGATATGCCGTGAGCGGCCGCGGGATGCGGCTGCGCGCGATTCGTTGTATAGTTTGAATTCAAACCAAAACTCCATTCGGAGCGAGAGCATTGCCATTTGATTTCTTAAAATGCGCTCCTAAATTGGGGAGAAATATCAGCATCGCCGGACAAGATTTATCGAGAGGCATCGCCCCGGCTCCGGCCGCGCCGCGGGCGGGATGGGTTTATCGGCCATGAGAATTTGTCGCGAGGCCGCTCTGGCGTCGCGGCGATTGAGGCGCGTCGCCTCCGCGGGCCTCGCGTTGCTCAGTTCGCTCGCAGCAGGAGCGCCGCGCGTGCTCCTGCTCAACTCGTATCATCCCGGCTACGAATGGAGCGACGACGAGATGCGCGGCGTGCGGGAAGCCGTGCTGGGCGCCCGGCCCGACGCGGAAATCGATACGGAATTTCTGGATCACCGCCGGCATGACAATCCAAGCTGCGCCGACGCGTTTGCGGCTCTTCTCAGGAGCAAGTACGCCCGGTCACGCCTGGATGTAGTGATCACGACCGATGATGCCGCCACGGAGTTTTTTCTGGCGCGCGGGGCGACGATTGCGCCGGGGGCGCCGGTGGTCTTTTGCGGCGTAAATTATCGCGATGATTACAGCCGCGCCGTGCAGCTCGCGCGTCAGGGCGGCTTTCCCGTCACCGGCGTGCTGGAGACCGTGGCCCTGGCCGATACCGCGCGTCTGGCGCTGCGCCTGCATCCCGGCGCGCGCCGGATCTTCACCGTGGGCGAAGACTTGGTTGATCGCTACGATCTCCAGCTTGCGCGCGCGTTGCCGGGCATCGAAGTGCGCCGGGTGTCTCCTCACGAAAGCTCGCTTGAAGAGTTCGGAAGGCGGCTGGAAGCTCTTCCGGAAGACAGCATTGTGCTGCTGAGCGCGTTTTCACACGACGGCCTGAACCGCCAATTGAGTATGGTGGAGAGCGTCCGGTATACCGCCGCACACTGCCGCGTCCCCCTATATGGCTTCAATAAAAATGCTCTTGGTCACGGGATCATCGGCGGCAAGCTGAACGACGGATATTACCAGGGCCGCGCCGCGGGAGAAATGGCCGTGTCCATACTGAACGGCGCCCCGCCGGCGAGCCTCCCCATTCAAAGCGACGCCGGGCAGCCGTTCCAGTTTGAAGCCGCCGAGCTGGAGCGCTGGGGCATTAAAGACCATCAGCTTCCTGCGGGCAGCATTGTGCGCGGGCGCCGGCCGTCTCTCTACGCGCAATACCGGACGGCAATTCTCGCGGGATCCGGCTTCATCACCGCGCAGTCCGTTGCGATTGTGCTGCTGCTTTTTCAGAGATCAAGGCGCAGGCGCGCCGAAGCCGCCCTGGCCGCAAGCGAGCAGCACTTGCGCGGCGTTCTCAACTCCCTGTTCGCATTTGTGGGAGTGATGACCACCGAGGGCATTCTGACCGAAGTGAACCTAGCGCCGCTCGAGGCCGCGGGGATCCGCGCCGGCGATGTTGTTGGAAAGCCGCTGTGGGAATGTTTCTGGTTCAGCCATTCCGAGCAGGAGCGCGAGCGGATTCGCGCCGCGGTGCTCAGAGCGCAATCGGGAGGATCCTCGCGATTTGACGTCGAGGTCCGGATGAAGGACGGCCCGGTTCCGGTCGATTTCATGCTGACGCCCATGCGCGACGCCAGCGGGCGCATCACGTATCTGATCCCGTCCGGCGTTCCGATCGCCGAGCGCAAACGAGCCGAAGAAACGCTGCGCCGCAGCGAGGAGCGGTTCCGCCGGCTGGTGGAAACGCTTCCCGGCATGCTATTTATCACCGACGCCGCGGGCCACAATATTTACACCAACCGATCCTTTCACGAGTTCACGGGGCTGAGCGAACAGGATCTGGAGGGGGAAGGCTGGATTCGCGCCTTGCATCCGGACGACGTGGACCGGACGCGCGCGACCTGGGAACGCTGTGTGCGCGAGGGGCGGTTATATGAAATTGAGCATCGCTTTCGCCGCAGCGACGGGGCGTGGCGCTGGCACCTGACGCGCGGAATGCCGCTGCGCTCCAGCGACGGTCCGATCGAGCGCTGGCTCGGCATCGCCACCGACATTCAGGACCGCAAGCACAGCGAAGCGGCGCTTCGGCGGGCGAATGAGGATCTGCGGCAGTTAATCTGGGCGGCCAGCCATGACCTTCAGGAGCCTGCGCGCATGGTCACGACCTTTACGCAATTGCTATCGGAGCGATGCGCGGGCGAGCTGAGGGAGCAGGGCCGTCAGTTTCTTGAGCACGCCCGCCAGGGAGCGCAACGCATGTACGAGCTTGTGGCCGCTTTGCGCGCCTACTGGGAGGTGAGCGATGAGGGGCTGGCCGGGGCCCTCGAGCGCGTGGATATGACCGCCGCCTTAGGGGAGGCGTGGCGCTCGGTCCAGCCGCTCGCCGATGCAGCGTGCGCGGAGATGACGCACGGCGAGCTGCCGGTAGTGACCGGCGACCGCGACGCGCTGGCGCAGGTGCTCGGTCATTTGCTGCGGAACGCGGTGCAGTACCGGGATCCCGAGCGGCGCCTCCGCATTCATGTCAGCGCGGAGCTGCAAGGCTCCGTATGGAAGTTCCGCATCGAAGACAACGGCCTCGGGATCGCGCCGGAGCACCGCGAATATATTTTTGGCCTGTTCAAGCGTCTGCACTCGCGCGGCGACATCACGGGCTCCGGAATGGGGCTGCCGCTGTGCCGCCGTATTATCGAGCGAGCGGGGGGGCATATCGGCGTGGAATCCGAGCTCGGGCGGGGGTCGACCTTCTGGTTCACGCTGCCCCACACCACTGTCGAGGAGAACAATATTTTTGTCGGCCGGGCGCATTCTCGTCATTGAAGACAATCCTGCCGACGTGTTCCTGATCCGCGAAGCCCTGCGGGAGCAACACGTGGACGCGCGAGTTGACGTCGTAGACCACGGCGACCGGGCGCGCAGGCTGATCGAGGAGCATCCGGCTTCGGCCTCCGGCTGTCCGGATCTCGTTTTGCTCGATCTCAATCTCCCCGGGCTGGACGGTCTGGCGCTGTTAGAGTTGATGCGGGATCGGAACTGGTGCGCGCGGACGCCGGTGGTTGTCTTCACATCTTCGGAATCGCGGCTGGACTACGAGCGCGCCATGCTGCTTGGGGTCAAGCGATTTGTGCACAAGGGATCCGGCTACGAAGCATTTGTGCAGGTCGGCCACGTCATCAAGCAAATCCTGGACCCTTCGACGCCGCCGTGATGGGGCGGGCGCCGGATCAGAGGGCGTTATCCGGATCGATCAGGTCCAGCCGCGAGAGCGGGTCATAGCTCTTGCGCAGCTCGCCCTGCTCTTCGGTGAGTATCACCTCGAGCGTCGGCCGCACGCGGGCTTCGAGCAGGTGTCCACCGCGGGCTGCGCCATCGCTGGTCCCCACGACTACGTGAGCATGCACTTTGGGCTTGCCCTGGTCCAGCGCCACATCGCCGACCAGCGACAACACCTCGACCTGCTCGTTGAGGGGGATCCGCTTGTAATTCTTCGCGGCCCAGTCGAAGTACCCGAGGACGACCTCTTGAAATGCGCCGATTGCGGTGAAATGGCCAGCTTTCAGCCGCTGCTGCTCGGCGAAGCGCGCCAGTCCGGAGGCGACCTCATCGCCGGTTTCGAAGATGACGGCGTACGTCTTCGGCGCGTCGCCGATTTGCTTGAATCTCATCGGCGCGGCGCTCAGTCGACTCTGCCGTACGACGGCGTCTCCTCCAGGCTGCCGCCGGGATAACGCGTCCGGACGCCACGGACCCGGCGATTGCCGGGCCAGTCGAGCCGCATGTCCCGGCTCACCTCATCCAGCATTTCGAAGGTACAGGTGCGCGTCTCCATGGCGAACGCGGTCAGCAACAGATTGTCGCAAATGCCGTTGATCAGCCGTGGAATACCCTGGGAGCGGCGGTGAATTTCCGCAATCAATTCCGGCGAAAAGACGTTGGGCTCCGCCATGCCGGCCTTTTCCAGGCGGCTCTTGATATATTCGGCGGTGTCCGCCTCTTCAAACGGCTCGAGCGTGCATCGCAGCACGATCCGCTGCTTCAGATTGCGCAATTCAGGGCTTTCCAGTTTCCGGTCGAGCTCGGGCTGGCCGGCAAGAATGACCTGAATCAGCTTGCCCTGGCGGGTTTCGAGATTGCCCAACATGCGGATTTCTTCGAGAACGTCGCGCTCCAGGTTGTGCGCTTCATCGACCAGCAGCACCGTCGTCCGGCCATGGTGCGCCTGTTGGAGGAGCAGTTCGTTTAACTGAAACAGGACCTCGGTCTTGGTCGGCTTCGAGCATTGCAGGTTGAGGTCGTAGGCAATCATCTCGAAGAACTGCTCAGTCGTGATCTTCGAGTTAAAAATGAAGGCAAATTCGACTCGTTGAGCCTCGAGAAAATCGCGCAGGCATTCGAGCAGCGTCGTTTTGCCTGTGCCGACCTCGCCAGTGAGAACGATGAACCCCTTACGGCTCTGCACGCCGTAGATCAGATTGGCCAGCGCCTCTTCGTGTTGCGAACTGCGGTAGAGAAATGCGGGGTCGGGACTGAGATTAAAAGGACTTTCCCGGAAACCGAAAAAAGCATTGTACATAGAGCCTGCGCGGACGCAGAAAGACCCCAGGGCCCTCCGTCGCCCTATTGCATACTACCATGGAGCGCGTGGGGCCTGGGCGTAAACCTCAGATCCAGCGGTACTTCCGGTTCTAGTGCGGAGGTTTTGCCAACGCGCCGGGGCGGGCTAGGCCGCCTCTGACGCCGTCAGGGGAGTATCGGGAATCAGCAAAAGCCCGCGGCGGTAGGCCTCCTCGAAGCGGTCGAAGCCCGTGGCGCCGCCGTTGACCAGCCGGCGGGCTGCGCGGAGATCGTTTTCAAGCAGCGCATGCTTGATGGCCACCTCCCGGCTCTTCAGAAAGCTGGCCAGCAAGCGCGCCGCGATAACGGGATCGTTCGCCAGGTCGGGCTGCGCAATGAGCCGGTCTCCCAAGCCGACTGCCGCGCCGCAAGACGCATAGTTGGCGCGGCCGGTCAGTTGCACAAATCCGCGTCCCTTGAAGCGCTCGCCATCGGGAGGGCCCTGATTCCCGAGATCCTTTCTAAAGTCGTAGAGGTCGAACGGATGCCCGCCCGGCGAGGTATTGAACCGCGAAACGGCTTCACTGACGGGCGCAAAACATTCGGCTTCGGCCCGGATTGTGGCCAAGGCCATTAAGACCATACATTTTTCGGTCAACGCCGGCGCCACCAGGGCATCCAGCACGGGAGGCAGATGCTCTTCGATATTGGCCCGCGGCGTCTGAGGGAACATTTCGCAGACGGCGTCGACGGTGACCCCCGGGATCACATTTGGAACCGGCGCTGCGCCGGCGATGCCCAGGGCGCTCGCAGTCCGAGGGCCGACGATTCCGTCCGCCACCATACCTTCGCTGCGCTGAAACGCGAGCACCGCCGCTTCAGTCGCCTCGCCGAAATACCCATCGGCGGGGCCGGGCCTGAATCCTCTTCTGGCGAGCAATTGCTGCACCTGTCGCACCTGCGGGCCAGACGAGCCCTGTTTCAATACTGGAAACGCCATATTTTGGGGAGTCCCGCCCTCAGGATACACTGGCGTGTCAAGTGGGCCGGGCGCAGATTGGACCACAATTTGCGTTTATGGGCTTGTGGTTGCGAGCGAAATTCCTAGAATTAAAGGACTTCGAGCAGCGCCCAGCCCGGCAGGGTCGCGGGCCGGTTTTCGAGAAATACAATCCGCCGCGTTTTTGGAAACGGGAGACCGGTCTGAATAGCGCGCGAATAAAAAGGCAAACTCTTCAAAATTCGGCGCAGGGCTTCGTCGGCGGTATCAATGTAGCCGGCTTTGCCCAGGAACCCGCCGCCCCAGCCGATGGACAGCACGCATCCGTTGCCGGCCTGGCGGATTTGGGCCACGCGGTCCTCCAGCGTCCGAACGCTCTCCTCGACGGCGGTCAATCCCGCCGTTTGCGCATAGGCGCGATGCGCGGCAAGCTGGGCGGCTGCGTAGTCATTTGCGGCCGCGAACACGTCGGCCCGGTCCGGCGGCTTGCGCTGGAGCGCGCGCGCAATCTCCGGCCGCTGGAGAAACTCCCGCTCTCTCCATGGGCCTTCGAACACCGTTCCGGGGACGGCCATTTCCGCAAAAATGGGGGTGGAGTCTTCCGGACGCCTCCCGTCTACAGCGCCGCGCGGACTCTGCTTCCACCCGAGCTCGAGCTTCGCTTCGCCCCGCGGCTGCAACGTGGAAACGCGGATCAGGAAGACCTTCATCACCGACGCCGGGATCGGATCCGAATCGCTGACGGAGATAAATTTCATGCGATCGGCGCCGGATGAGCCGACCGCGGCGCTCTCGGCCTGAGAGGACACGCGCCGAACCACGCGCTCGGATTCGAGCCGCCGCGCCGCATCATCGATAGTGGCGTGCGACCATCGCGAGAACACGACCCCGGTTCGAAGGGCGCCCTTGACGGCTGTCGCGGGCAGATACGGGCCTGCGGGACCGGATGCGAAGGTGGGGATGAACAGGTTCTCGGCGCGGCTCTTTTCCCAGTACGACGTCATGCTGGAATGCTCGAAGGGGATGCGGCGGCCGGCGAAGTTTTGCGCGAAACCGCCCCAGGAGGCGAAATCGAGCTTGTCGGACTTCTTGAGCTGATTCAGATAGGAATCCAGGCGCGGTCCCTTGGCCAGCAGCTTGAAGATTCGCCGCTGGTCGAGCACGTTCACGTGATCCTTCCAGACCATGTAGTCGATTGGCGCGAGCCGCTGGCCGTCTCCCACCAGCAGGGGCGTCAGACATGTCAGCCGGTATCTCACGAGGCCGCCTTCAGCGGAATCGAAACCGCCACCGCCAAGCCGGATCGGAATACCGGGTGCGGGAAGCCATCTGGCGCCACGTTGACAGCGGCGCCGCGCGGCGGCCTGCCGGAGATAAGCACTGATCCCTCTGTCACCATGCGGCTGATTTTTTTCAGCGCGCCCCACCCGGCCGGACTTTCCACCCGTCCGGCGCGCCATACCACCGAATACCAGCCGCGGCGCCAATCCACGCGGTCCGCCTGGGAGGGGCTGAACAGGGAGAGCAGCCACCAGGCCTGTTGACCGTCGTCGCGGCTGCCGGATTCGGGTTGGTGCGGCAGGAGCAGATCCGGCAACAAGCCGTCGGTAAATTCGGGTTGTTCGGCGCGGCCCCAGCCGCGAGAGCGCTCGCCGCCGAATCCGGAATCGGCCAGCAGGCGAATCGCGGCTTTCAGCGCATCGGACCACCGTTCGCGGGCCTCGTCGCCGCCGAATTCCGCCGCGAACCAGAGTCCCGCATCGGGCGCGAACTCGAGACACGCGGTCGAGTGCGGCTCGGCCGCTTGCGTGAGGCGATCCACTGCCGCCGCGGTACGGATCGCCGCGCGAAACGGACCGGCGAGGGGGCGGTCGGCGGTCGCCAGGCACTTGCTCTGGCCGTCGACAGCCCACTGGTCCTCATCCGGCGTCTTGTCTGCAATCAGCTCGCTAACCAACGAGACCGGCACGAACTGCGCTCCTTCCCAGCGCACTCTGGGCGAGGGGGGAGGCGGCCACAAGCTACGCGGCGGGGGAACGAAGAGCGTATTGCTTTGCCAGGGGAAGCAGGAGCTGAGGCGCACCTCGGCCTCCGCGCCCCTCTCCGCCGTCGCCGCCAGCCATTCCTCCAGCCGGCCCAGCCGGTCCATGGCGCTGGCGATGGCCGAATACAGCGAATCGCTGTGATAGATGCGATCTACCTGATCGCGGGAACCCGCTGCGGATCCAAAACGCCAGGGGCCGACCGGCCGCAGACGCGCAATAAAACCGGGATATTTTCGTTCATTGGCGTTCATTCGCGGACGTTATGCAAGTTTCTGAGCGAAACCGGGATCGATCACAACACTCTGCAACGCGCCGAGGTCAGCCGCCGTGGCCAGCGTCTCCTCGGCGCCGCCGGCGGCGTAGAAGTTCCGATTGCGCCAAGTCAGCTTCAGATTGGCGAAATGTACACGGCCGCTGCCCCGGCTGCCGCCGCCGCCGAGATTGTCATCTTCCAGGAGGCGCAACGCCTCAATCAGCCGCGCCGGCAATGCGGCGTCCTCCGGGGCGAGCAGATCGAGCACCATCCGGAGCCGAAATCGCGCTCCGGCGGGAACCCGCTCGAGCGTGCGCGGATTGGCCTGGGAGGTGATGCGATCGATGGCGTTCTCACTTTTCACCTCGGTCAGTTCGTCATCCAGGTTTTCGCGCATTTGCGGGGTGATGCTCTCACTCACCAGCGGCGCATCGTACACCGCCAGGCGCGCCGGAGTCGCATTTACGCTTTCGAGGATGTCGCCGCCGACCTTCTCCATCCGTCCGGGATTCCGGCCGAAGAGCAGGCAGATTTCGTCATCCGGCCGGTCGCTCTGGTGAATCCGGACCTCCTGACCCTTGCGCTTGGAAAGATAGACCAGCTCGCCCGGCGAAGCCATGCCCGAGGCCTGCTCCAGAAGGCAGCGCAGCTTCCCGCGCAGCGAGCTGCCCGGGATGTAGGGCATCCCGAACGCATCCTTGACGACGGGATTATCGGCTCCGCCGATCTCGAGCGCGCCCTTGCCGGCGCCGATGTGCAGGCCGGTGTCGCATACAATCTCGCCTTCGAGAATCAGTTTGCCAATCAGCTTCAGTGGCGTGTCGGCTGTATGAGCACTCATCCAGGTTTCCTGTAGTCGGATTATTCGTTATACGCGATGATCGCTTCGAAAAGATCCTTGAACCGCTCGTAACCCCGCGGATCGTTTTTGCGGGTTACCTGAAGGAGCAGCTTTTCGAGCGTATCCAGGCTTCGGAGTGAATGCCGCGCGATGGTATAGGCCAGCCGGGCGCGCAGCATAACGAACTGGTGCTGCCGTTCGTTTTCCGGGGCCCGCACGGAGCGGCGGACGGCATTGTAAAGCCGGCGGAGCTGGCTTTTTGTGCCGGAATCCATATCCCGCATGCGGCTTACGACCAAATGGGCCTGGTTATCGAGATACAGAGGGTCTGCGATCAGCTTTTCAAGATCGATCTCCGGCGCGCCTTCGCCGCGTCCGCCGCGCTCCGGTCCGCCGCGCCGGCCCTCCTCGCGAGGCGCGCGATCGGCGCGCGCCTCGCGGGGTGGGCGGTTTTCCCGCTGCTCCCGTCCTTCCCGGTTCTTGGTCTCGTTCTGGACTTCCGCCATGATTATCGCCTCAACAAGAAATGGTCCGTATCACTCGCCGTCCGGCTCCTCGGTGGCAAGCCGCGCCCACTCGAGCGCCACCCTTCCCGAAGGCCGCAATTTTGCACTCGCCGGATTTTTACCCACAAGATTGGCAACTATGCTGTTGCGGGCTTTCTGGAAATCGCGGCTGCGTCCGGGCGGCAATATGCGCTGGAGGCGCCGGTGAATGCGCCACGGCCGCTCGGACCGGGTTGAGCGCCGCCAATTCTGCGCTGTTTCCCGGTAAATGCCGCACAGCTCCTTGATATACTCCGGCGACGATCCGAATTCGCGCACCAGCCGCTCCAAATCGTCTTTCAGTTGGGCGGCGTCGCTCAACTGCTTCCATTCGAGCGTGCGCCCCAGCGCGTAAATGCAGTCCTTGTCGGCGCTTTTAGCGATCTCGAGCTTCCAGCCTGCGGCTTCGTAGACGGAAGCGAGCGGTTCGTCCGGTCTGGTGGCCAGAGCGATCGCCATGGTCAGCGTCTTGCCTTCCGCGCCGGGCAGGTCGCGAAGATTTTCCTCGGTAAAACGATGAAACAATCTCTGCAACTCCCTGGCGAATGGCAGCAGGGCGTCCCAGGCTCCATACGCCGAAAAGTCCTGCCCGCCTGAATGCAGGAGATTGATCTTCCTCCAGAACTCCGGCATCGCGCACAGCACTTTGAGCTCGCCCTGAAAGAACTGCTTGTACATCAGCGAGAGCTGGAGATGCTCCTCGATGTTGGGCAGCCTTCGCAGGCGGATGGTGAAACTGTCGACGTCGCCGCGAAGGACGCCCCAAGCGGCCCTGCCGCTGGCGCGCCGGGCAAGCGTTGCGGCATCCGCCGCCGATTCACTGTCATCGCCGGGAGCGTAATGCATCGCCAGCGGAATTGCGTCCTGGCCGCCGTCGAGCGGCCAAGTGTGTTTGCCAGCGCCCGGCCGGACCCGCGCTGGCTCTTCCGGGGACCAGCCTACCGATTGGGCATCCCTCAAGCCGGGACCGAGCTCAGCGGCGAAATACTGCTCCTCGCGCGACGGGTCTTCTTCAAACGGCGCAAAGAAGGAGTTGTCCGCTCCGGCCGCGGGAGCGCTGATTTTGCGCGAGAGCTCCTCGGCGAGCCGCTTGCGGACGTCGCTCCAATCGCCCAGGTTTTCCGTAATGGCCCACACGAGGGCGACGCGCCCGCCGCTGAGCTCTGAGATGCGCCCGGCCGCGGCGCTTAGAAAGCGCTCCGCGCTGTCGCGCGCCTCCGCGGGAAGCACGACGAAAAACTGATCGCCGCCGCTTGCGCCCAACAGAATCTTCGCCAAGCCAAGCTCCGCCAGCAGCGCGCGCGGCAACACCTCGGCAAGGAGGCTGCTCCAGTGGCGCCGGCCGATGAAGGTCGCCTCCGGGTCAGTCGCCGCAGGCGTCGCGAGAAAGTCTTCCACGCCCGTCAGTCTGGCTTGAACAAAGATCTGTACCGACATGAAAATTCGCGGGCCCGCAACTCGGCGCACGTGGAGCGCCAAGCGGTGCTGTGACGTCCTCGAAAGCTTCACTCTACCACAGCAGCGCCGGAGGGAAACCTGCGCAATTCGATTCGGCCCGTTTTCGGTTGTGATAACCTCGCAGTTACCGCAGGGGGCCCTGTGATTCGACTGCAAGCGTCAGCAAGCATTCTGTTTTTTCTGGCTTTCGCGCCGCTAGAGGCTCAGACCTCCACGGGC
Organism: Bryobacteraceae bacterium; assembly: GCA_035652975.1. Classification (GTDB taxonomy): domain Bacteria; phylum Acidobacteriota; class Terriglobia; order Bryobacterales; family Bryobacteraceae; genus TMP-7. Next base: position 37,686 of record DASRCT010000108.1, read on the forward strand.
CAGATCGACGTCAGCGTTCTCGACCCGACCGGCGCCGTGATTCCGAACGCTCGAATCACGATCACGGGCGCTGAGACGGGAAATATCACGCGAACGCTGACCACCAACGCCGAGGGGATCGCGACCGCTCCGTTGTTGAAGCCCGACGCCTACGACATTACGGTGACCGCCGCCGGCTTTAACCAGCTGGTGCGCAACGGCGTCGTGCTGCATGTCGGCGACATTGTCAATCTGCGTCTGACGCTCGAGCCCGGCGGCACATCGGAGGCGATCACCGTAACCGGGCAGGCGCCGATGGTGGAGGAGAAATCGGGAACCCTGGCCCACGTGATGGAGGAGCGGCAGATCGCCGGATTGCCGCTCAACGGCCGCAATTATCTGACGCTGGCAAACCTGGCGCCGGGCGCTATTCCATCCAAAGGCAGCCGGGATAACAGCTTTTCGGCGTATGGCAACACCGGCCTGCAAAATGCATTCCTGCTCGATGGGGCCCGCAACGAAAATTATCTGCGGGGACTCGATAACCGTGCGCGGGATATGCTGCGACCGCCGCTCGATGCGCTCAGTGAATTCACTGTGCAGACCAGCAATTACTCGGCGGAGTTTGGGGCCTCGGCCGGCGCTGTGGTGAATGCGATCACCAAAAGCGGCACAAACGCACTCCACGGCTCGGCGTACGATTTTTTGCGCAACAGCCGGCTGGACGCCGCCGATTTCTTTGCGCGCGCCGGCCAGAAGCCGCTGCTGGTTCAAAACCAGTATGGCGGGTCGCTGGGGGGACCCATCGTTCGCAACCGCTCCTGGTTCTTCGCCGCCTATGAGGGTACGCACGTGCGCAGCGAACAGGTGAGTACGTCAACGGTTCCGACGTTCGACATGCGCGCTGGCAACTTTGGCTCTACGCCAATCTTCAATCCCTTCAGCACGCAGCCCAATCCGAGCGGCAGCGGCTATGTGCGCGCCCCGTTTCCAGGAAACATCATTCCCGCGAGCCTGATCAATGCGGTTGCGAAATCGCTGGCCGACCGCTACCCGCCGCCCAATCAGCCCGGCGCAGTGAACAACTTCGTCTACAACTCGCCGCAGTTGCAGCAGAACCACAACGCCACATCCCGCGGCGACGTTCAGGTCACATCGAAAGACAGCATGTTCGCCCGCCTGGGCATTACCCGCTTTACGCTCGCCGCCGGCGCGGCGCTTCCTCCGCCGGCGAACACGCCCGTTCACCGCACCCTCAACGCAGAAGGCGTCGGCTACGGCTATACGCGGACGTTCAGCCCTACGCTGGTTAACGAATTCCGGTTCAGTTGGACGCGGCTGACCCTCGATCAGGATGCGACGCTGCCGCGCGATGAAATCATACAGGGCAGTCTGGACCCGGCGGTTAAAAGCAGCATCCCGACTTTCAGCGTGACGGGATTTCCGACCATCGGGGCGCAGCCGGCCTGCTGCGGCAACGATCCGCTGACCAAGAGCTCCGGCGTGTGGGACCTGTCCGACAACGTTTCGAAATCATTCGGCAAGCACCTGCTGAAATTCGGCGCAGATTACCAGATCATCCGGCCGACGACGTTTTCAGCGCTCGGCGGACGGGGCAGCTTTGGCTTCACCGGCGTGTTTACGCAGGACCCGCAACGGCGATCCGGGACAGGGAGCGCGCTGGCGGACCTGCTGCTCGGCGTCGCCAACACCGCCAGCACGGGAACCGCGGCGGACGCAGTGGAGCGCGGAAAATATCTGGGTGAATATGTGCAGGACCAGTGGACTGTCACACCCTCATTGACGGTAAATTTTGGTCTGCGCTATGAGCTGTTTTTCCCCTACGTCGAAGCGCACAACAAGATGGCGAACTTTATTGTGGATCCGGGCGATCCGCGGTTCGGCAATCTGGTGTTCGCCGGGGATCCGGCAAAGCCGCGGTCGCTCCAGTATCTCGATAAAAACAACTTCGCGCCGCGCGTCGGATTCGGTTACCGCCTTCCGGGCGCCGGCGCCCTGGTGGTGCGCGGCTCCTACGGCGTTTTTTACGCACAGGATCAGGGCACGGGCGTAACCAACCGCATGACCAGCAATCCGCCCTTCTTTGGCTACGGCGGCATTTCGCTGATCAGCGATCAGACGCTGCCTTCGACCGGCTTCGTTCTGTCCACCAGCGCATCTGTCCCCCGCCCTGCGCCGATTTCTCCGCAGCAATTCGTCCTCAATCCGGCCGCCACCACAACGCTTGTGAGCTGGAGCCAGCGCGCGACGGCGGCCTACGTTCAAGAGTGGAATATCACCATCGAAAAACAGCTGGCACAAAATCTGGTCTGGTCGGCGAGCTATGTGGGAAACAGCGGGACGCACCTGTGGGGCCTGTACGAGGCGAATCAGCCGGTGACCAACGGAGCTGGCTCTCCAACCACCCGGCGTCCACTGCGCGCGTTCACCAGCGCCTCAATCAAGCGCCTTGCGCCATGGAATCGCAGCAACTATGAAGGCGTCTCCACGCGCCTGGAGAAGCGCTTCAGCCGCGGCTTGTCATTCCTCGCCGCCTTCACCTACGGCAAAGCCATCGATCTCCAGAATCCCGCTCTCGACGTGTGCGACGGATGCTCAGCGGGCAACAACGTTCAGAATAGCTACGATCTCAACGCCAATCGCGCGGCGTCGGACAACAACGTTCCGCTGCGGTTCGTCTTCGCCGGGATGTTCGACACGCCGGCGTGGAAATACGTCGGAAGGTGGACGTTAAATGTTATTTTTCAGGCGCAGAGCGGATCGCCGTTCACGCCCACGTTGTCGTTTGATAACGCCAATGCCGGCACGACTTCCCGGCCCGACCGGGTATGCTCCGGAGCGTTGTCGAATTCCACTCTCAGCCGCTATTTCGACGTTTCCTGTTTCGTGACGCCCGCGCAGTACGCCTTTGGCAATTCCGGCCGCAACATTCTGTACGGGCCCGGCATGAACAATGTGGACCTTGGCATCCATCGCGTGTTCCGCATTCCCGGCCGGGAAGGGATGACGCTTGAGTTCCGGGCGGAGGCGTTCAATGCGCTCAATCACCCGCAATTTGCGAATCCCGGATCAACAATCGGAACCGCGACGGCGGGCGTCATCAGTTCAACGGCGGCGCCGAACCGCCAGGTGCAATTCGCGCTGCGGTTCGTATTTTGAGCCGCCGGGGAGCGCCGATGCAGGCGACTCGGTCGTTACCAATTCATAGCCAGATCGACAATGGTCCGCACGCCGATTCCCGACGCGCCCTTCGCGGCGTAGGGTTTGCCGTCGTCGTAGGAGGCCGTGCCGGCGATGTCCAGGTGAACCCAAGGCGTATCTTCTGCGAACTGCTTCAGGAACATTGCGGCGGTGATTGCGCCGCCCCAGCGGCCGCCGATGTTCCCGATATCGGCGAAGGGGCTCTTCAGCAGCTCCATATACTCCTCATCGAGCGGCATGGGCCACATTTTCTCGCCCTGTCGTCTGGCGGCCGCCAGGAGCTTGTCTCGAAACGCATCGTGGTTGGAGAACACGCCGACATAAATATGCCCCAGCGCAATTACAATCGCGCCCGTCAGCGTGGCGGCGTCGACCAGGTGCGTGCAGCCCAGCCGCCTGGCGTACGTCATGGCGTCGTTGAGGATCAGGCGGCCCTCGGCGTCCGTATTCAGCACCTCCACGGTCTTGCCAGACAGCGTCTTGACGATGTCGCCTGGACGCTGCGCCCGGCCTCCGGGCATGTTCTCAACGGTCGGGATCAGGGCGGTCACCGGAATCGACGGCTTGATCTGCGCGAGCGCGCGCATCGCGCCAATCATCATCGCCCCGCCGGACATGTCGTATTTCATTTTGTCCATATTGTCGGCGGGCTTGATCGAGATTCCCCCCGTATCAAAGGTGACGCCCTTGCCGATGATTCCCAGATGATCGCCCGCGGTCACTCCCGCTTGCGGCCTGTACCGGAGGATAATCAGGGCGGGCGGCTGCGCGCTGCCCTGGGCGACTGCGAGCAGCGACCCCATCCCGATCTGCCGCATCCGGTTCTCATCGAGGATCTCGCACTCCAATCCCACTTCGGCCGCCATTAGCCGCGCACGCTCGGCCAGTTCCAGCGGCGGCAGCCGGTTGGGAGGTTCGTTCTGAAGATCGCGCGTGAAATTTTGCGCTTCGGCGATGATGCGCGCGCGATCGAGCGCCGCCTGGAGGTCGCCGGACCCGCCGGGGACGACCACCGCGCAGGATTCGAGGGACTTCTTATCGTTAGAAGTCTTGAGCTTATCCGGCTCCCAGTCGCCGAGAATGGCCGCTTGGACGGCGGCGCCCGCCGCCGCCGCGTCGGCAGAGGGCGCATAGACGGCAATGGACCGCGCGCCAAGTCTCTTCGCCGTCCGAACGCCCGTGGCAACGGCGCGGCGCGCCTGCTCGTCATTGAATGCCGCGGGCTGGCCCGCCCCAGCCGCAATCAGCCGTTTCGCTCTCAAACCCCGCGGCCGGTACAGCGCGGCGGTCTCGTACGCCTTGCCGGTGAATTCGCCTGACACATAGGCCTCCTCCACCCAACCACCGCTCGCTTCATTCAGATCGGCGAGAGGCTGTGGAACGGGTTGTCCTTCCACCCGTTCCAACCCGATTGCAATGAGCGCATCCGTTTCAACCTCCTGTACTGGGGAAAGCAGCAGTCTGATATCCATGGATTCTCTTTCCAATTCCTCCGCTATTGGCGATTTCGCCTGGCCATTGCGGCCCTGGCTTCAGCTTTCATCTCGCGTTCGCGCTCGGCTTCGCGCTTATCGTGCATTTTCTTGCCGCGGCCGATGGCGAGCTCGCACTTGATCAACCCCCCTTTGAGGTACATCCTGGTGGGGATTACCGTGAGGCCCTTTTCGCGCGTTTCTGCTTGCAGACGATCGATCTCGGCGCGGTGCAGCAGCAGCTTGCGGCGGCGGCCGGGCTGATGATTCTCGCGATTGCCATGCGAGTACTCACTGATATGGGCATTAACCAGCCACGCCTCGTTCCCGGCGACCTCGGCATAGGCGTCTTTCAACTGGATGTGGCCGCTCTTGGCCGCTTTGACTTCGGTGCCGGTCAGTTCGATGCCCGCTTCAATATTTCCGGAGAGGTGATAGTTGTGCCGCGCCTGGCGGTTCTCGCTGAGAATTTTGATCCGGGGCTCCACCTTCAGATTGATCTAAACGCTTGAAAACCGCGAAACGTCACACGTTTTTGGGACTCCATCCGCCGCAGCGGTGCAGTGGGTGGCAACCCTCAGTGTAGCACAGCGCTTATCAAAGATGAATAAACGCAACGACTTACGGGGGATCTGCGCGCTCCTCGCTGGTTTCCTCGCCGTGGCGGGGTGCCTGGATGCCCGGAACCGTAAGGGAGACAAGCTTCTCAAGGAGGGCGAGTCCGCCGAGCAGAGGCAGTTGTGGGATGAAGCGCTGGAGTATTACGAGAAGGCCCTCGCCTCGGATCCCTCCGAGCCGGCGTATCTGCTGGCCGTCAAGCGCGCGCGCTTTCAGGCGTCTCAAAAGCACGTCAATGCGGGGCTCAAAATGCGCCAGGAAGGCCAGCTTGACGCGGCGCTGGCGGAGTTCCAGAAAGCGATCGCGCAGGATCCCTCCTCCGCCATCGCGCTCCAGGAATGGAAGCAGACCTCCGAGATGATCGAGGCGGCCAAGAGCGGAAAGGTTCCCAAAAGCCAGATCGGCATGACTCCCGCCGAGCGCTATCGCGCCGAACAGGAGCAACGCATGGCCGCCATGCTTCCCCCGCCTGAGTTGAAGCCCATTACCGGCGTCATTTCCAGTCTGAAAATGAACAATCAGCCGCCCAAGGTGCTCTATGACACGGTGGGCAAACTCGCCGGCATCAACGTCGTCTTCGACCCCGCGTATACGCCCGAGGGCGGCGCCAGGAACTACAACGTCGATCTCTCCAACGCGAGCCTCGAACAGGCGCTTGACTATCTCGCGGTTCTCACCAAGACGTTCTGGAAGCCGATTTCCGCAAACACGATTTTTGTCACGAACGACAACGTCACCAAACGCCGCGACTACGAAGACAATGTCGTGCGCGTCTTTTACGTTCAGAATGCGACTTCGGTTCAGGAATTCCAGGAAATTGCGACCGCCGTGCGCTCCATCGCCGACATCCGGCGCGTCTTCACCTACAATGCGCAGCATGCCATTGTGATACGCGGCACGCCCGATCAGATCGCGCTCGCCGAGAAGCTGATCCATGACCTTGACAAGCCGAAGGGCGAAGTGGTCATCGACGTGATCGTGATGGAGGTCGACAGCAACAAGACGCGCGATCTGGCGGCGGCGCTGATGTCGCAAGGCCAGCCGGGGCTCAATTTGCCGATTGTATTCACCCCCAGGAATCCCGTCTTGATTAACGGCGGCAACAGCAGCAGCGGGAATTCCGCCAACACGGGCGGCAGTAACAGCTCTTCCGTTCTGAATCCGAACACCGGAGTAAACCTTTTGGGAACAGGGACAGGGAACGGTTCGGGCACGAGCAACACGCAGTACGTCTCTCTTGCGCAGCTCGGCCGGGTTTCGACCAATGATTTCTCCACGACGCTTCCCGGGGCGCTGTTGAACCTGCTGATGTCGGACCGCACCAGCCACGTGCTCCAATCGCCGCAGGTGCGGGCCTCTGACGGCCAGAAAGTTACGCTCCGCATCGGCGACAAAATTCCATATGCGAGCGGCAGCTTCCAGCCGGGCATCGGAACAGTCGGGGTGAGTCCGTTGGTGAGTACGCAGTTCCAGTTCGCCGAAGTTGGGGTGAACGTCGATATCACGCCGCAGGTTCTCAGCGCGCACGACGTCGAGATGAAGATCGCCGTGGAAGTGTCGGCCGTGGCGCAGACGGTGAATATCGGCGGGATCGATCAGCCGGTGATCGGACAGCGGCGCAATGAGACTGAAATCCGCCTGAAAGACGGTGAGGTGAACATCCTGGGCGGACTGTCGCAGGTGCAGAACACAAGAAATTTGCAGGGCATTCCGGGAATGACCAATATTCCGATTCTGGGACGCTTGTTCGGCAGCGAGCACACTGAAAAGGTGAACCAACAGTTGCTGATCGCGGTGATTCCGCACATCGTGCGTACGGCCAACCTGACCGACACGGATTTGAAGGGGGTGCTTGCCGGCACGGATCAAACGGTTCGTGTGCAATATGCGCCAGCCGAACAGGCGCCGGCCGCGACGCCAGCCCCGGCGCAGCCTCCGCCGCCCCAACCTCCTGCCGCGCCGGCGCCCGTTCCCGGAGCTCCCGCGGCCGCCGGACCGCAGTTGATTTTCCTGCCGCCCAAGGTTCAGACGCAGGTCGGCGGCGTGATCACGCTGACCTTGCAGGTGGAGAATGTTGCGGACCTGTTCTTGGCAAGACCCGTTCGGATCAAGTACGACCCGGCGCTGCTGCGGCTGACAGACATTACGCAGGGTGAATTGCTCTCGCGCGACGGCCAGAAGACGACGTTCGCCAAGGACATCCGCAACGACGTCGGCGAAGCCTCCTTCGATGTGAGCCGGCTGCCTGGCGCCCCTGGCGTCAACGGCAGCGGGGCGCTTGCTACGTTCAGTTTTACGGCGCTCGCCAGGGGCCAGACGGCCGTGACCATAACCGAATCCGGGCTGAAAGATACGCGGTCGCAACCTATCGCGGCGCCGCCAGCGTCGGTACAAGTAAGTGTGCAGTAGCAGTCCAACGGTTCGAGCTCCTTGGCGTTCCCTTGCGCCGCATCCGGAGCGCGGGATGACGCTCGTAGAGCTGATCGTGGCCTTCACCATTCTTTCGCTGCTGACCGCGATGGCCGTACCGCTCGCCCGCTACAAAGTCAAGCGCGAGCGGGAGCGCGAGTTGCGCTGGGCGCTGCATGAGATGCGCGCCGCCATCGACAAATACAAGGACATGTGCGATGCGAACAAGCTCGGTCCCGATTCCAAGAAAATGGAGACGTACTGCTACCCGCAGAGCCTGGACCAGCTGGTGGAAGGGGTCAAGCTGGCGGGCGCAGTGGACGCTAAGCAGCGGTTCCTCCGCCGCATACCCAAGGACCCCATGACCAACTCCTATGACTGGGGCAAGCGCAGCATGCAGGATGACCCCAAGTCGAACAGTTGGGGCGGGCAGAACGTTTTCGATGTTTACACCAAGAGCACGGAAAAGGCGAGCGATGGAACGTCGTACTCAGAGTGGTAATGCGCTCGGCTTTACGCTGATCGAGCTGATGATTGTGATGGCCATCATCACTGTGATCATGTCAATCGCAGTGCCGATGTATCAGAAATCCATCATTCGCTCCAAAGAAGCCGTGCTGCGCAACAATCTGTTCACGCTGCGCACTGTCATCGACGAGTACACCTACGACAAGCAGAAGGCCCCGCAAACGCTTCAGGACCTGGTCAGCGAAGGATATCTGCGCGCCGTCCCGATCGACCCCATGACCGGCTCGGATCAGACCTGGAGGACGATTATGGAAGACGCCAACAACGCTACCAGCCAGAATGAGCCGGGCATTTGGGACGTGCGCAGCGGCTCGGATCAGAAAAGCCTGGAGGGGACTCCATACTCAGAATGGTAGATGCGCCACAGCCTGGGACGCGTCTCAGGCTCCGTGGCACTTCTTGTACTTCTTTCCGCTGCCGCACGGACAGGGATCATTGCGGCCGACTTTTGGCATGCTGGCGGCGGAATTCTCTTGTTCCTCCTCCTCCTCCCATGCGTCCGCATCTGAAAATACCGGCGCCAGCCCGTGCATCGCCAGCCGCTGGTCGAGCGCGAGCTGCACCAGCTCCGCCTCGCCCTGTGAAAGCCCGCCCGCGGCGTCGTCAATCTTGCGAAAGAGCCCGCGCGCGCGACCGCGCGAGATCTCAGCGGGAACTGACAGCGCGTATGCGAACAGAGCGTCCGGGCGAAAGTTCTCGTCTTCAAACATTGCGCGCAGCCTTCCGGCGTAGGATCCCAACCGCATGTAGCCCACGCCGCGGATCGCAGCCCGTCGAATCTCGACATCGGGATCGTCGAGATGGCGCGGAAAGTAGTCCGCAAACTGTGGATCGAACGACCGCCACATAGCGTCCAGCGCCTTCGCCCGGGTGACCGGATTGCCGTAGAATTCGCGCATGTATTGAACCGCCTCGCCGTCATCCGAGCTCTCGGCGAGCGCGATGAGCGCTCCCGCCCGCTCCGTCGCGTCGCGGCTGGCGTCGTTCAGGACCGTCTTCATCGCGTCCGCGATGCGCGAATCTTCGCGCGCGGCGCTGGCCAGCGCCTCCCAGCACCGCGCGCGCACGCTGGGGTCCGGATCCGTTCGCGCCCGCTCGAACAGGCGGTCGCGAGCTTCCTGGCCAAGCTCCTGGTTGCGAAAACTCTCCGCGGCTTCGGCGCGCAGTTCCGACGCGCCGCACTCGAGCATTTCGAGACGCTCGTCTTCGCTCAGCACATCCAGCGGAGGAGCGGCCCGTTCCGGATAGTGCTCGTATATGTCTACCGGTTCCAGCGCAATCTCCCCGCTTGCAACCGGCGCGTCGATCTGCTGGATGGCGAATTGAATCTCGCGCCGCAACTCCACATCTTCTTCGGCAATATCGCGCAGTACTTGTTCGAGCGCCGGCTTAGCGCGGGGATCGGCGTACAATCCCAGGCAAAACGCGCCGTCTGCGGCATCGTACTCCAGCCGTTCCAGCAGGAGCTTGAAAATCCGCTCGTCGCGCCGTCGCAGGGAAGCGAGCAAGAATGCAATGTCGGCGCCTCTCTCCTCGCCCACCTGCTCGTAAATTTCAATCAGCGGTTCGATCGCCCGTTCGCCGAATGGAAGAATTCCCTCAACCACGTCGTCCGGGATGTCATCAGGCTGGCGCCGCACGCAGGCGATGAAGAAGGGCAGAGCGCAGGCGCTGCCGAGATGCCGGAACATGGCGATCAGGTCTTCTTCAAGATCGACCCGATCGTCCTCGCGATCCTCGAGACCGAACCGGAGCAGGTCCGCCGCGGCGGCCTCACCGCGATCGATGATAGCGCGGATGAAGCGACGATCAATGCCCACGTAGCCCCGCGCGGCAGCCCGCAGCAGATCATACACGGGGATGGATGAATATTCCGCCGGATCAGGGAATCTAACTACTGCGCTGGCCTGTTGCTCACTCACCACTCTCGCATCCTACCATCGGGCGTCGAGACGGCGTCCCGCGCCTCAGTACGTTGCGCGACCGCCGCTTGCGTCGTAGACCTGCCCGGTGACGAACGAACAGTCCCGACTCGCGAGGAAATGCGCGACGGCTGCGATTTCCTCCGGCGTTCCCGTGCGCCGCATCGGGATCCGCTGCGTCATGTAGTCCACCTGCTCCGGCGTGAGCTGCTCGAGGATGCGCGTCCGAACCACCGCCGGCGTGACGGCGTTTACGCAGATCCCCTCCATAGCGACTTCCTTGGCCAAAGACTTGGTGAATCCGATGAGCCCGGCTTTGCTTGCCGAATAGGCCGTCATATTCGGATTGCCTTCCTTGCCGGCAATTGAAGCGATATTCACGATGCGGCCGTATTTGCGATCCCGCATATGCTGGATCACGGCCCGCGAGCAGAGAAACGGGCCGGTGAGATTGATCGCAATCACGCGCTGCCAGTCATCTTCGGTCTGTTCCCAGAGCGGCGCCGCTTTGCCGCCAATTCCGGCGTTGTTCACCAGGATTTCGAGGCTGGAGAAGTGATCCAGCGCGGCGGAAACGGCCCGCGCCACCGAATCGGCTTGCGTGACGTCGAGCTGGACGGGATACGCGCAAGGGCCGATTGTTTCCGCGACTCGCGTGGCGCCCTGAAGGTCGAGATCAGCAATCACGACATTGGCGCCCGCGGCGGCGAATCGGCGCGCAATGGCCTCCCCGATGCCGGTCGCCGCGCCGGTGATGAGCGCGGTGTGGTTTTGCAGGGAGAAGAATGCCATATCGGTGATCAGCGGCGCGCGCCCGGCTCAGGCAGGTTCGCGCCGTGCAGCGCGGGCGAACCGCCGGACGCCGAACAAAGATCGCGTCAGCTCTCGCGCACGACCGCGACGGGCACCTCGATGATCACCTCGCGGTGCAGCCGGATGGGCACGCGGTAATCGCCAAGCTGCTTGATCGGCTCATCCAACTGGACTTGCCGCCGCTCAATGTTGTAGCCCTGACGCGCGATGGCCTCGGCGATGTCTTTCGGCGTGACGGAACCGAACAACTGGTCGTTCTCGCCCGCCTTTTGCGAAATCGTCACCGAGACGTTGGCCATCATCTTGGCCAGCTCCTGCGCATCGCTCAGGGCTTTGGCCTCGCGTCGGAGGTGCGCCTGGCGCTCCTGCTCGACGATCTTCTTGTTGGCATCGGTGGCGGCCACGGCCAGCCGCTTCGGCAGCAGGAAATTGCGCGCGTATCCCGGGGCCACGTTCACCACCTGCCCGCGGCTGCCCAGCTTTTCGATATCTTGTCGAAGGATTACTTCCATCGCGTGCAGACCTCCTTAAAGCTTCGCCGCAAACGGCAGCAGAGCGATGTTGCGGGCTTGCTTGATGGCCTCGCTTAGTCTCCGCTGGTGCGGCGCGCAGACGCCGGTGATGCGGCGCGGCGTGATCTTGCCCCGCTCGGAAATAAATGCTCCGAGCAGTTTCACGTCTTTATAATTGATGTCGTCGATCTTCTCGACGCAGAAACGGCACACTTTCTTGCGCCGGAAATACTGTTTTTTTGCGGCAATGGCTTTATCGCCGCCGGTGGGCCGCTGTGACGCGGCGACAGGCCTTCCGCCTTTGGTTTCTGCCATGGTCGTCTCCCTTCCCTACTCCCGTGGCTCCGGAGCGCCCGGCATCGGCGCGGCGGGCTCAGCCGGCAGAACGGGCGTCGCAGGCGCGGACGCCTGGGGCGCCGGGCGGCGGGCAGCCCGCTCTTCACGCGCCTTCTTTCGTTTTTCGATCCGCTTCAGTTTCTCGTCGATGCGGACCGTGATGAACTTTAGCACCAAATCGGAAACGCGAAGCCGGCGCTCGATCTCCCGGACGGTTTCCGGTCCGGAGCTGAACTGGAGCAGGATGTAATTGCCTTCGTTGCGCTTCTGAACCCGGTACGCCAGGCGGCGAACACCCCACTTCTCGGTCTTCTCGACGTTGCCGCCGCTCGCTTTGATCACGCCCGCAAGCTGATCGAGCAGCGGATCGATCTCTTCGTCCGTCGCATCGGGCCGGACGATAAACAACTCCTCGTAAACTCTCATGCTTCCTCTTTGTTTGAGCCTTGGGCGCGACGATTAAAAATCGTCATGGCCTTTTCGACGCCCTCAGCGATTATGGATTCCACCGCGGCCCGGGCACGGTCCACCGTTTCCTCCAATTCCTTTTGCTGGCTCCGCTTGAACGGGTCCAGCACAAACTTTGCGCCATCCCGCACCGGGCGACCCGGGTGAATGCCGATGCGGACTCTGGGAAATTCGCTCGTCCCCAGGCTGGCGATGACGCTCTTGACGCCGTTGTGGCCCGCCGCCGAACCCTTCGGTTTGATTTTCATCGTGGTCCACGGCAGATCCAGCTCGTCGTAAATCAACAGGGTCCGCGGCGGCGCGATCACATACAAATCGGCCAACGCCTTGACCGCCGGCCCGCTCAGGTTCATGAACGTTTGCGGCTTGGCTAATATGACCGGCTGTCCAGCGACAGAACCCAGACCGACCAGCGCCGATTTTTCGTTGCGGCAGATGCGAATTCCGTTTGCCGCCGCCAGTGCGTCCACCACCATGAAACCAATGTTGTGGGGCGTGCGCTCGTATTCGCGGCCCGGATTTCCGAGACCAACGATGAGCCAGGAGTACGCCTCGCCGTCCGCCACCGGTTAGTCGCCGGCTACTTCTTTTTCTTCTCCTTCTCCTCGGCCGCGCCTTCCTCTTCCTTCTTGCCCTTCTTGATCACTTCCGGCTCGGCGGCTGCCGGGGCGGCGCCCTCGACCGCAGCGGCCTCGGCGGCGGTTTCTGATGTCCGCAGGGCGATGACGTGCGCGATGACCGCCTCCGGCGCCGACACCAGTTTTGCTGAACCTGGCATCTGCAGCTCCGAAGCCCGAATGCTCTGGCCGATCATTAACGGGCTGACATCCACGGTGAAGGCTTCCGGGATCTCGTCCGGCAGGCACTCGATTTCCACCTCGCGCACGATCAGTTCGAGCAAACCGCCCTGGATCTTGACGCCCGCCGGATCGCCGGTTACGTGCACCGGCACCTTCACCGTCAGGCGCTTGGTCAGATCGATGCGCTTCAGATCGATGTGCAGGAGCCGCGACTTGATCGGATCGTGCTGCCACTCGACGATCATCGCCGGAGTGGTTTCGACGCCCTTCACGTGGATGTTGAAAATCGTGTTATGACCGGTGCTGCTGCGCAGAATGCGCGACACCTCGACCGGGTTGACCGAGACCGCAATCGGCTCTTTCCCCGCCCCGTAGACAACCGCAGGCGCCAGCCCGCGAGCGCGCAGCCGGCGCGCCTCATTTTTTCCGCGACTATCGCGCCGCTCCGCCGCAATCGTAATATCTGTCTTCATCTCGAACTCTCACAACCGGTGATTCGCAACCAGCCGGCTACGACCGGCTCCTACACAAACAACGTGCTCACGCTGCCATCTTCGTGAATCGACTGGATGGCCTGCGCAAGCAGCGGCGCGACAGACATGACCTTGATGCGGTCGCTTGCCCGGGCGCCGTCCTGTAACGGGATCGAGTTGGTCACCACCACCTCCTCGATCTGGGAATTCTCTATGCGCTCGATCGCCGGACCCGACAGCACCGGGTGCGTGGCGCAGGCCCGGACGCTCTTTGCCCCTTGCGCCAGCAGCGCCTCAGCGCCCTTCACCAGGGTTCCCGCCGTGTCGATCAAATCGTCAACAATCAAGCAATGCCTGCCCTCGACCTCGCCGACGATGTGCATTACTTCCGCCACATTCACGTCGGTCCGCCGCTTGTCGATGATCGCCAGCGGAGCATCCAGCCTCTTGGCGAAGGCCCGCGCCCGCTCCACGCCCCCCGCGTCCGGCGATACAACCGTCAGGTCCCGACCCTTCAACTCATAGAAGTGTTCGATCAGGACCGGCGCAGCAAACAGATGATCTACCGGGACGTCAAAAAAGCCCTGGATCTGGGCGGCGTGCAAATCGAGCGCCAGAATTCGGTTGGCGCCCGCGCGCTCAAGCAGACTCGCGACCAGCTTGGCCGAGATCGGCATCCGCGGCCGGTCTTTCCGGTCCTGCCGCGCATACCCATAATAGGGTAACACTGGCGTGATGCGCTGTGCAGAGGCCCTTTTGAGCGCGTCAATCATCAGGAACAGCTCCATGAGATTGTGATCTACCGGCGCACAGGTCGGCTGAATCACGAAAACGTCGGCCCCGCGGACATTTTCCTGGATCTGAACGTGAATCTCGCCGTCGGAGAACGTTTTCACAGTTGCGGCGCCCAGCATGCAGCCCAGCGCGGCTGTAATCTCCCGGGCCAGCTCGGGATTTGCGTTTCCCGAAAATATCTTGAGTCGCTCGAACCTCATGGTTTTGAGTACCGGCTTTGTGGCGGCCATACGTTTGCCAGGACGTGATCTTTCAGTTGCCCGAGCCACGCGGCCCGGTAACGGCGACGGTTGATCAGTGAGATCTCAAATACGCGATTCGCCGACCTCGATATGTCATTCTTAAAAACCCGCGCCGCGCGCGCGGCCGCCTCCGATGATTCAAAGAGGCCGAAAAGCGCTGCGCCGCTGCCGCTCATCATAGCCGGGCTCGCGCCGGAACGCGCCAGCCTTTTCTTAATCTCCAGGAGTCCGGAATATTGACGGAAAACGCTCGCCTCGAAGTCGTTTACCGCCACGGATCGCCAGTCCGTCCCGCGACACGTTTCCCCCAAAGACCATACGAAGGACTGGAAGCTACCAGTATCGAAATCGTTGACCTCGCTTGTCAACGCTCGGCCGAGTCCGCGGTATGCGTCCGGGGTGGAAACATGCACCGGTGGACATACAATGACTCCACGCAGGGGCGGGACATCGGGTACGGGATAGACTTCGGCGCCTCGTCCGATCCCGAGGGCAGTCCCGCCGTGTAAGAAGAACGGTACATCGCTGCCGAGCTCCGCCGCGATGCGGCTCAAACGGGCGGGGTCAAGCCTCTTGCCGGCCAACGCGGGCAACGCCAGCAGGACGGCGGCAGCATTGCTGGATCCGCCGCCCAGTCCCGCGCCCATCGGAATCCGCTTTTCTACATAGAAGCGGATGGTCCCGGTTATGTGAGCGGCGTCGCAAAGCGCCCGCGCCGCGCGGATTACCAGGTTGTCCGGGATCTCCACGTTGGCTTGGAGGGTAATGCTGGTGCGCCGGCCAGGCGTGTATTCAAGTTCGATCGCATCGGCCAGCGAAATGCTCTGGAAGACCGTGCGCAACTCGTGGTAACCGTCGGCCCGCCGGCGCAAGACCCGCAGATCAAGATTGATTTTGGCGAACGACCGGAGGGCCGCGCGGCGGGGCTGCATTTCGCCTCAGTAGTGGAGCAGCGAGTAAATATCGTAGCTGTTGAGCTTCTCACGGCCGCGGAGAAAATCGAGCTCGAGGACAAATCCCAGCCCAGCGACTTTTCCACCCAACTTTTCCACCAGCCGCGCCGTCGCCGCCGCGGTGCCGCCCGTCGCCAGTACATCGTCCACGATCAGAACTTTCTGTCCCGGCTGAATCGCGTCCTTATGCACCTCCAGGCTGTCGGTTCCATATTCGAGAGCATATTCGACGCGTTCGCAAGGCGCCGGAAGCTTCTTGGGCTTGCGAACCGGAACGAACCCCGCGTTCAAGGCGTACGCCAGCGCCGGCGCGAAGATGAAGCCGCGGGCTTCAATGCCCAGCACCAGGTCGGCGCCCGAACCGGCGTAGTGCGCCCCCAGCGCGTCGATCACGCGATGAAGACCGGTTCTGTCCTTGAGAAGCGTCGTGATGTCGTAAAACAAAATGCCCGGTTTGGGAAAGTCAGGGATCTCGCGGATCAGTTTTTTGAGATCGTCCATCGTGGTGGAACTCCGATTGTAGCAGTCCCGGCAGCAGAACTATTTGCGCCGAGGGCGGGCGGCGGACGCCATTGTCAGGCGACGACCGTAGGCGGCTGTGGCGGGTAAAGCAGCGGTTCGCGGCGGCATCGCTTGGTCCTGCGAGGAAGCCGGCCGCGCTGGCGGATCGAGCGCGGCGCGCTCCTGCACCGTATCACCACCGCCTTCCGTCGCCTCTGTTACAATTCGGTCAGGTTTTGGCCACTTGTATGTTCGCGCCTACCCCGGGTTTCCCACAAACGCTCGGCGCACTGCGCACGAGCCGCTATTCCGAAGACCGCATCGCCGGCCGCAGCGTAAAAGACGAGGTCAGGAACAACCTGATCTGCAAAATACAACGCGGTGAGACGCTATTCCCGACCGTGCTGGGCTACGACGATACCGTCATCCCGCAAATTGTCAACGCGATACTTTCGAAACATAACTTTATACTTCTCGGGCTTCGCGGCCAGGCGAAGACCCGGATTATCCGCATGCTGACGACTCTGCTCGACGAGTGGACTCCCTACATCGCCGGCTGCGAAATCCGCGATAACCCCTACCGGCCGATTTGCCGCCGCTGCTGCAACCTGCTCGATGAGATGGGCGATGATACGCCGGTCGCATTCCTGTCGCGCGAGCAACGTTACGTCGAAAAGCTTGCGACGCCGGATGTGACCATCGCCGACATGATTGGCGACATCGATCCCATCAAAGCTGCACGCTCCGGGCACAATATCTCCGACGAGCTGACGGTCCACTACGGTCTGCTGCCGCGCGCCAATCGCGGTATCTTCGCCATTAACGAGCTGCCCGACCTCGCGGGCAAGATTCAAGTCGGGTTGTTCAACATCATGCAGGAAGGCGACGTCCAGATCAAAGGCTATCCCGTCCGTTTGCCGCTGGATCTGCTGCTGGTCTTCACCGCGAATCCGGAAGACTATACGGCTCGGGGCAAAATTATCACCCCCTTAAAGGACCGCATCGGGAGCGAAATCCGGACGCACTACCCGCCGACGCTCGAACAGGCGATGGCGATCACGACTCAGGAATCGTGGACCGAGCGGCAGTCTCCGGTGCAGATCCAGATCCCGGGTTATATTCGCGAGATTATCGAGCAGATAGCGTTCCTGGCGCGCGAGGATAAGAAGATCGACAAGCGGTCCGGCGTCAGCCAGCGGCTTCCGATTTCGGTGCTTGAGAACGTTGTGTCGAACGCCGAGCGGCGCGCGCTTCGCGCCAGGGATCATCTCGCTGCACCCCGCGTGCTCGATATCTACGCGGCCCTGCCGTCAATCACCGGAAAGCTGGAGCTTGAGTACGAGGGCGAGCTCAAGGGCGGCGAGACGGTGGCGAGAGAGCTGATCCGGCAGGCGGTCGGCAAGGTGTACACGAACTATTTCGACGGCGTAAACGTTGCTCCGATTGTGCAGTGGTTCGAGATCGGCGGCACCATGAAACTGGATGAAGCCCTTCCCGCCGCAGCGATGGTGCGCCAGCTCAGCGCGATCCAGGGCTTGATGGAAAAAGTGGGGGCGCTCGGTTTGAAGCTCGGCGAGCCGGACGCCGTGCTCGCCTCAGCCGCGGAATTCATTCTGGAGGGACTGTACGCGCATCGCCGGATCAGCCGCAGCGAAGAACGCGGGTTTGCGGCCGAAGAAAGGAGGCGGGAGCCGCCGGATGAAACGCGATCCCGCCCCAAACGTCAGTTCAACTGAACCGCGGCCGTGAACGACGCGGCCTCGGAAGGGGCGTTCGATGAAGATAAAGTACTCCCGCTTCACCGGAGACGACTTCGGCATTTCCGCCGAAGACCTGCTCCGGGCTCTGGCCGACTTCTTTCTCGAAAGCGGGTTCCAAAACCCCTACCTGCGGTTTTCCGAGTGGAACCAGCACACGCTCGAGGATCTCAAGAATGCCATTCAGCAAGCGCTCGAGCGCGGCGAACTGTTTGAATCCGAACAAGCTGAGCGGATGCAACAGATGCTTGAAAGCATGCCGGCTGAGGATCTGGACCGTCTGCTCGAGCGGCTGGCGCAAAAGCTCGCCGATGAAGGCTACCTCACCACGACGGGCGATGAGGAGCGGGAAAGCGGCGCGCCGAAAGGGGGCTTAGGCAACCTGGATCGCAAGATCAAAGTCGAGGTGACGGACAAATCGATCGACTTTCTGGGATTCAAGGCGCTCAAGGATCTGCTCGGGTCGCTCGGCAAGTCGAGTTTCGGCGCGCATGATACGCGCGATCTGGCTACCGGGGTGGAAGCCAGCGGATCATCGAAGCCATACGAGTTCGGCGACACGTTGAACCTGGACATCAGCGAAACCCTGTTTTCCGCCATCCGGCGCGACGGCCTGCGCGTGCCGCTCAACCTCGAGTACGCCGACCTGCACGTCCACCAGTCTGAATATCAGAGCTCCTGCGCGACCGTCCTGATGCTCGATTGCAGCCACAGCATGATCCTGTATGGCGAGGACCGGTTCACGCCGGCAAAGAAGGTCGCGCTGGCGCTCGCGCACCTGATCCGCACGCAATATCCGGGCGACTCGCTCCGCTGCGTGCTGTTTCACGACTCCGCCGAGGAATTGAGGTTATCCGAGCTCGCTCGGGTTCAGGTGGGCCCCTACTACACCAACACGCGGGACGGTCTGATCCTCGCGCAGCGGCTGCTCAGCCAGGAAAAAAAGGACATGAAGCAGATTGTCATGATCACCGACGGAAAGCCGTCGGCGCTCACGCTCGAGGACGGCCGCATGTACCGCAATGCGTTCGGCCTGGATCCGCTGGTGATCAGCCGGACGCTCGAAGAGGTCAGCCGTTGCAAACGCCAGGGAATTCTCATCAACACCTTCATGCTCGCAAGCGATTACGGCCTGGTGAATTTCGTCCAGAAAGTTACGGAACTGTGCCGTGGAAAGGCATATTTCACGACGCCCTACACGCTCGGCCAGTATCTGCTCATGGATTACATGAACCGAAAAACGCGGACGGTCCACTGATTGCCGGCCTAGATCCGCGCTGAAATCCGAGCTCAGGGACGCGCAATGGCGCAGGCGGAGACGCGCCCTGCCGCCGCTTCCGATGCGCGTTCTCGCAGGGCAAGAACAGAAAAGTTGTCGTACGATAGAAAACTGTGGATTGCGCCGGCCGGTGTTCACGAGAGCAGGATTATCGTGGTCCTCGGTCTTGCGCGTACATCCTAGAAGCCCTTTCCCGGAGCCGTGCGCGGTGTTATCCCCAAACCTCTGTCCCTGAGCTTCGCAGCGTGGCTTTTTGGAATAGCGGCGCTCAAATCGCAGATTAAAGAAAAATAGAAAGGCAGCGCGACAAATCATGAATCCGCATCGAATCATCATGATCGAGGACAATCCGGCTGACACGCAGCTCCTTCGCCGAGCGCTCGACGAATGCGGTGAACCGTATACGTTAGAGGTCTTGCCCGACGGAGAACGCGCTTTGCGATTTATCCGTGACTACGGCTGCAGGCCTGAGCCCTGCTTGTTCATTCTCGATTTGCACCTTCCGCGGTACGACGGCGCGGTCATTCTGCGGGCCATCAAGTCCGATCCGGAACTGGCTCACGTCGCCGTTGCGGTGGTCACCAGCATGGCTTCTCCTTGGGAGGAGCTCGAGGTTAAAAAGCTCGGCGTTGAGTTGTACCGCACGAAACCGATGAACTGGGAGGATACCGTCGCGCTGGCGCATGAGCTTATGGATCTTTGCCGGCGCGCCGGCCGCTCTCCAGCTCCCGCGTAGGACCGGAGGCAGGACGTCAACGTCTCGAGACGGGGAACATCGCTGCATGTTATTCTCAAGAGAGCCCCGCACTCTTAGCGCTCTCGTCTCCTGAATTTCGGGCCGGTAGCTCAGCGGTAGAGCATCTGACTTTTAATCAGAGGGTCGCGGGTTCGACCCCCGCCCGGCTCACCATGAAAACAAAGGCAGTTATTGAAGATTCGCCACTGAGCTCAGGTGTTCTATTCCTGTTCCGAATGTCGGCTTCAAGCAAGAGAAATCACAACATTGCTTGCCGGTCCACTCAAACTCTCTGATCTGCCGTCAGCCGGATATTGAGATACCATTTGTTCCGAGAGGAGATCTGACGCATGATCGTAGTCCGCAACACTTTCATCGCCAAGCCGGGGCAGGCAGGCAAGCTGGCAGCTCACCTGAAAGAAATTGCCACTGCAGGGAATCTCCGGAATGCTCGCGTTCTTACGGATCTGACTGGCGACTTCAATCACGTGGTTATGGAGCACGAGGTCGAATCGGCGTCTGAATTCGAAGAGCTTCTCAAGCGGTACTCATCGGACCCGAAAGTTCGCGAGAAAGCCAAGGGCTACACCGAGCTTTGGAATACGGGTCGCCGAGAGTTGTTTCGAGTCGTCTGACGCGTCATTTTCCTGTCGGCCACGGCGGCGCGGTCCCGTTTTGATCCGTTCCAACTCCCTCCCGTGTTCCAACCTTGCCGAGAAGATCGGGCGGCCGGCGCGCGTACGATGCCGGCGCCAAGTGTTCGGAGCGGCGCGATGTCGGAAACGACATCTAGCGAATCGTTCCGCGTTCCGTAATTACGGTTGCCGTCGATCCGATGATCCGCTCAATTGAGAAATCGCTTGCGTCATAGTAGGGGTGTTCAGTAATCAGGCCAGATAGGTGGTGGAACGCGACATAGTGTTTGGTTTCGAAAATGCCGATTCCCCCAGTTAAATACGCAGTAGAGCCAGCACTGCGGACTGTGCAGTTAGTTCGGCTCGGCTCACCGGAAATGCCCTATTCTTGCCGGCGCTCGTCGTTTTCACCTCGATGAAAATCTCGTTCCCGGTCTCGTCAAAGGATTGGATATCGTACCCAAGGCCATCCCCGCTCGGACACCTGTACGACGCGTTCAGCCAAATCGGATCTGCCAATCTGCTGGAGCCTTTTCCTTTCGAGCGCGAGTACGAACAGTTCTCCAGCCCTCCCGAGTTGGTGATTTTCCGGGTTTCGCTAGGCCAATCAATCCGCCGCACGGCCGTTTGAGCGTGCAGCCGGAAGAAACGATCAACCCGATATCGCCTTCTTCGCGGAGCAGCGCCTCGAGTTCTCGGAGCTTCCTGACGGCTAATTTTTGACGTCGGTGCTTTACCTGCACTTTGATCCGCGGGGCTGTCACGCCGAGGGGATCTTTGTAGGCGAGCACAGATTGAAATCGCCTGCGGCGCGCAGGAGTTGAAAAGCGCGCACTTGTCCAGCGACAGCTCAAGAGAGAGCGCGTTCGATCGCCCTCTCCAGGTCCGCTTTATCGAGCGATGTGCTGATGAACAGCTCCTGCCGCGCGCCGGCGCTGAGCGCAATCGCCTTCCAACCATTCCTGGTCGGCACAGTCACATGGACGCGAACCGCGCCCCTTGCGTCGCGCACAGGGCGGATCACGCCAGGAATCACGGACCGGATCTCGGGATTATCGGCGAGCAGCCGTTCCAAGCGCTCCCGCAGGCCGTCGATTATGCTGTGCTCAACTTTCAGTTTTCCCTGGGCTTTTCGCAGTCGCATGAAATCATTATTCGTATTCGGGCGCAGGCCGCTATTTGAATCGCTTTTTGTACACGAAATCGATGCCGAACACGCCGTTCTCTTCGCGCGTCGCCACGGCGGACCACTCCTTATTCAGATCCCATTGCACTCGGAAAATCTGCTCCTGCGTCAAAGACAGCGTCGTTACATACGTGACCGTCACGTCGCGCGAGACCTGCTGTTCCATAGTCAAGCGCGCTTGCGGCGTGTTCTCCACTCCCAACATCTGCGGATCGATCTTGATGCGGCTGACGCCGAAGAACCGTTGCAGGCGGCTTGAAGTGGGCGCTGAGATTGCCTGCGTGATGGTGTTCGGGCTGGGCGAAAGCACGTTCGACTGGTATGTCGCCTGAGTATTCGCAAGTCCCGCGCTGGTCATCGGATCGCGTCCCACCGCAAGCAAAGCGATGATGTCGCTGGTCTGGAGCGGCGGGTCCGAGCGGTAGGTCACATTCAGCTTGTTCAGCGTGCCCGTGAAATTCAGGCCGACGGTGATCCCCCGCGCCTTGGTTTCGAGATCGATGTCCACAGTAGGCTCAATACGCGTTGGATTGAGAAACCGAATGTCGCCGCGATTGATTTCGTACGTGCTGCCAAAGATGATGATGTTCCCGCCGGTGAGGGAGATATCGCCGAGCAGCGCCGGGCGCGCCGCGGTTCCTCGAAGGCGCAGTTCCGCCTCGGCCTCGATGTTGTGCGTCAGAGCGGTTTCGAACTCCAGGCTGGGGCCGCTTTCGATCCGGACATCGAAATTGATGGTGCGGAGATATTCGCTGGGCGCTGCCGGCGCAGTCGCCGGCTGCGCGCTTGCGGCCAGCAGTCCTCCCAGATCTGTTTGCGGCGCGAAGCCCGCCTTGAGCACAGTGACGCTGCCCGAGACCAGCGCATTCTGAGAGCTGCCGGTCAGATTCAACGCCGCGTTGAACGTGCCCGTCGCGCCATTCGGACTTCGAAGGCGGACATGATCGGCGGTGGCTTGCACGCGATACAGCAGCACTCCGCCGCCGAACCCCACGAATCCGCCGAACGCAATGCGCCCGCCGCCGATTTCCGCGGTCAACCGCTGGATGGTAGCCCGGTTGCGATCGAACAGAACCGTGCCATTTGCGTTATCCACTCCGGTTGGAAGCCCGGCAAGGTTCAGCGAGGCGTTTCTGACGTCCAAACGCCCCTGAATTTGGGGGTCGCGCAGCGGCCCGCGAATCGCGGCGTCGAGAACCGCGTTGCCCTGCGCGAGAATGTCGGAGCTAAAAAGCTGGAAGATCGCCATGTTCACTCCGCCGCGGATGGTCACATCCCAAGGCGATTGTTGGTCGAACGCGATGCGGCCTGCCGCCTCGATATGGGTGTCCGTTGCCGCGAATTTTGCGCTCTGGATCGTCACTCCGGTCCGCGTGATCGCAAATCGGACCGGCTCCAGATTGCGCACCGTCATTTCCGCCGCGCGCACGTTGGTACGGACCCGCTGTCCTGGCGCGGCGCCGATCTCCACATGGTTCAGCGAAACCGCCGCCGCCGCCGCGTTCAATCTTCGCAGCGGCGCCGATATCGTGACGGCGCCGTCGACGGCGCCGGCCAAGGGCGGCGCTGCTTTCGCCTGGTTGGGCCACACGATATCGCGCACCGCACTCAAGGCCACGGGCGAGAACAGGATTTCCGCTCGCCCCGGATAATCGCCGGAAAGCCGCCAGGCGCCAGACCCTCGGATCTGCGCCCCCCGCAGATCCCCCGCAAGCTGCACATCGACTTCGCCGCCCCGCATTCGCGCAGTGATCTTGCCGCCGCCGAGCGGAGCGCCATTCAGAGACAAGCCTCGCGCCAAGGCCTCGCCGCTGAGCGACGTAATTTCAAACTGGTTCTTGCTGATCTCGGCGGTCCCGGACGCGTCTATGCTGACGCGTCCGCCCAAGCGATCGTCCGGCATCCGAACGCTCGTGATCCGATCGAGCAAAACGCCCTTCGAGGCAACCTGGAACTGCGCGCTTCCACGATCCCACCGCGCTCCGGAGCGTCGGTACGTAGCGCGCCCCTGAACATGCATGTCTCCAGCGCGAAGATCGGCGCGCAAAACCTCGACCGCATTGCCGGACACTTTTGCCGCAACTTGCAACTCATCGAATTGCTCGCCCCAGGCCGACGGCTGCTCCACTCGCACGGTGACTTCGCCTTGTGGAGATTCATATGTCCCGCGCAGCGCCACGGCGGCAAACGCCCTGCCGGCGAACGGGAACTGCCAGCCTGACTGCCGCATTAGCTCTCCGACGTCTGCATTGGCGACGGAAAGGGACGCGGAGAGGGGGCCGGTCTCCGCGGGTCGCCAGTTGCGCAATGCGGCTGAGCCCGATCCGGTGATGCGCATTCCACCCCGCTTGAGCTCGAAACTTCGGGCGGCAACGTGCATTCGAGTTGCATCCACCAGGGCTGTGAGTCCATCGAATTGATGCCCTTCCAAGGTAAATGACGGAAGGTCGATCCGGCCTGAAAATCGCGGGTCGTCGAGCGACCCGCTGATCTCGCCGCTGATGCGCGCGACGCCGGCGAGCAGTCGCGCCGGCGCTTGTTCCGAGCCGCCGCCATTTAAAACCGTAAGCGCCGGAGCGAGGTCGTCAAGGTCGCTGGTCTCGATGGAGACGCGCAGCGTACGCCCGATTACGCCGGAGACTTCGGCTCGCGTCGCCTTCGTCTCCAACGCCGAACTGGCGACGTCAATGGTACGGGCGCGGCCATCGTAGGCGACATCGACCACTCCTTTCACCGGGTTCAAACCAGCGCCCGGCTCGATTCGCAGCTTTGTTCGCGCGCTCAGCACCTCGGCCTGCCCCTGATGAAGCACGCCCTCCAGATCGACCGCCCCCGACGCAACTCCGCTCCACGGCGGCAGCTTCACACGCTGTAACCGGCTCAGTTGCTCGAGCGAAAGATTGCGGGCCGCGGCGCTGATGTGGAAGCGGACCCACTGCTCGAGCCGTGCGCGGCCCTGCAACACGCCGCCAAAAGCGCGCGCCGTAAATTCGGGCGCCTCAAGCGCATCAGGCGTGAGACGGACACGCGCGCCGATCGCGATCCCGGCCACACGCACATCGCGCGACCGCCATGCCACATCCTGCGCCTCCACACGGCCCTCAACGTCATAGCGGATATGCGCGCCATCGAGGGCGCCCAAGCGCCGCGCTCCGCCGATCGAAAACGCAATTCTGCCCTGAAATTCCGCGTGGCCCTGGCGATCGACGGGAAGCGCAAGATAGCGGCCGGTCTCTGCAAGCGACAGCGCGGCCTTTGCGTTCAATTCGCCTTGCGGCGCCGCGAGGTTGCGGATTGTTCCCGCCAGTTCCATCCAGGATTGCCCCGCCCCAAGCCGGGCCCGCGCAATCTGAATCCGGTCGCGTTCAATGGCCAGATCCGCATCCACGTCCATCCCAGCGGCGGGTGTGATCACCGGCGAGCTGATCGATATGTGACGCGCGGAGACGCGCCCGGCGTAACGGCGCCGGGCCTGTTCGAAATCGAACGCAGCCGCCAGGTGATCGCCCCGGATATCGAATGGAAACCGGCGTTCATTTACTTCGCCGGTCCCGTTGCACAGTTCAAAATGGCCAATGCGCAGATCCATCACCCGCTCGATCAGGCTTCCGCCCGGCGCAGGCCCCGGCAGGTTCGTGGCGCCATCCGGATAAACGATGACATGCACCACCGGCCGATCGACGCTTAACAAAGCGATATCCACGGCGCGCTTCAGCGCGGATACGATGTTCAGTCCGATGCGAATTTCGTCGGCGCGGAACAGCGGCGGCTCGGCTGACGTCTCGGTTCCGTGCAGGACCACATTCCGCACGCGCACAGTACGGCTTTTCCAATCGAACTGGAAAGCGCCGATCTCGGCTCGTCCGCCGCTCGATCGCTCCAGCTCGGTGATGATTCGCTCGCGGATCCGCTCATGGAACCACGCGCTGCGAAGAATCAGGATGGCGGCAATGGCGGCGAGCAACCCCGCCGCCAGCAATCCGCCGGCCGTATAGAGCGCAACCCGTATTCGTCGCGTCACAACTTGTATCCGTCGTAATAGAGGATCTCGTACTGCGTCCTCATTTCGCCCAGCCACCGGTCCAGAGCAGCGTCGGTAAGCCGCTGCCGGATGACCCTCTCCAATTGTGGGCGCATTTGATCAAGGGTCGGCGGACTCTGATGGTTGGCAATCATCGCGGCCCTCTGCCTCCGATATTCCTGCTGAATCTCCGTCTCCGTGATCTGAACAGACGGCTGGAAGCGATACTCTACAAAGCGCAGAAATGTCACCTGCCAGACGAGATACTGCTCCAGGGCCTGCTCAGAGACTCCGTATTCGGCCAGAGCGCGACGGAAAGCCTCATCATTCGAGTACCGCTCCTTGATCTGCTTCAGCAGCGGCGCGGTTTCAGACGCCGCAGCGCTCGGAAATTTTGTGAATTCGATTTCTCTGCGCACGAGCGCTTGTTCGATCATGCGGTCGAGCACCTTGCGCTTGTTCTCGGCAGAAAGATCAACCGGGATTCCCTCGATCGCCGCCGTCAATCGCGTCTGTTCGATGACCTGCCGATCCGTAATCACTTGCTGACCGATTGTCGCCGCAATGCGGTCAATAATCTCTCCCGCACAGCTCAACGCCGCAGCTGTAACCAGAGACAGCAGCGCCGCGTTTCGCCTTATCCGGGGAACCCGAACCCGCGGCCCACGCCGTTTCAACATCACTCGATGTTTCGCCGCAAAGCGCCGCCGGTTCATCAAAACGCCTGGCCCAGCGAAAAGTGGAATTGAAAGATGTTGATGCGCTGCGGGCTGGACTCGCAGCGCGTGGCGCTGCCGGGCGCCGAGCAGGTCAACAGCGTCTGTTGATTCCCGACAAAACCGACAAACCGCGGCGAGTTCGGCGCTAGCGCCAGGTCCACGCGGATGGGGCCGATGGGCGTCCGGTATCGGATCCCAAAGCCGAAGGCCTGCACCATGTAGTCGAAATCCTGTATATCGCGCTGGTGATAGCGGAAGCTGATATTGCGGAGGCTGGAATACACATTTCCGGCGTCATGGAACAGCACTCCGGCGACATTGTCTCCGATCAGCGGAAAGCGGAGTTCAAAAGAATTCATCAGCAGCGCCGTGCCGCCGAGCGGAAATCCAGTAACCAGATCGCGCGGACCAGCCTGATTGTCCGGAAAGCCGCGGTGCGATGAGGAGCCGCCCGAGAAAATGCGCTCAGGCAGCGGAATATCGGGCAGCCCGCCCGTGCGATCAATCCACCCGAAGATTGTGCTGCGCGCAAAGGTCAGATCCCGCGTGATGGGGTGATAGGTGGCGTCGCGGAGCATAAGACGGCCAAATGACGTCTCGGAGCCGAACGGCCTTGCTGCGTAAGCGAGGTCTACAGTGTTGTAGACGCCCTTATGCGCGTTGGTGGGATCATCGCGGCGATCCTGGATGAAAGCCGTCGAGAGAAGCCCCACGCGCACCGACTGGGAGAGGATCGGGATAAGCTGCGCCGTGATTTTCAGCGAGTTCGGATCCACGAACACGTCGCGGTAGGTGAAGCGGTATTGAATCGTGTTCGCGCGCGAGAGCCGCTGGCTGAGCTGCACGGATCCTTCCAGCCGGCGCGCCGCGAAGGTGCGCACATCGCGGGAGTTGTCGTAGAGCGCCGTAAATGTCAGATTCAGGCGCTCATGACCTTGGAACTGGGGCGCGAAGTAGGAAAACAGCGCGCGCTGCTGGAGCGTCGACCACCGGGTTTGCAGGCTGAGCGTATGCCCCAGTCCCAAAAAATTCAATCGGGAGACGCCGCCTGAGATGCGTGGGGCAAACCCCGCGGCGCCGGCAGGCGCGTCGAAACTGTACAAGCTGCCGCCGATCCGGCCTAGCTCTGCGCCGAATCCGACGTTTGTCGACCAGCGCCGCGCCTCTTCAATATCGTATAGAACTCGCTTGGCCTGCTCCTGGCCGTCAGGATTCTGGATCGCGGTCTGCACCTTGGCGAACACTCCGAGATCGTACAGCCGGCGTTGCGCGTCCGCGATCTGCGCCTGCGACAGCGGGTCTCCCGGACCGAAATCGATCCGCTCGGACACGAGAGCCGGATTCGTGTGCTTCAGGCCATTAATTACGACATCGCGCACAAAGCGCCGCTCGCCGGGCGTAATCGTAAACGTCAAATTCATTCTGTACGGCGCTGCGGCAGGCGCCTGCGACCAATCGAGCGACGCGCTGGGGTAACCGTTGTTAAAAAAGTAGCTCAGAATGTTATCGCGATCCGCGGCAACATTAAACTCGCTGTACGGCTGCCCGGGAACGGAGCGGATGACCTCCATGAGACGCGCCCGGTCCGATTCCGCAACGCCCGCCAGTTCAACCTGGTTCACCAGCCACTGCGGTCCCTCATCGATGTAAATCTTTACCGCGATCTCGCCTTTCCTGCCGCGATAGTTGTCAATCACCTCCGTTTTTATCTGGACGTCGCGAAAGCCGTTCGAGCGATACAGATCCTTGATGGCGTCGACGTCTTTGTCCAGATAACGCCGGCTGTAGCGGCCATAGCGGAAGCGCACGAAACTGGCTGGCGCGATGTACATACGCTCCCGGATGGTCTTGTCGTCAAAATAGCGGTTGCCGCTGATCGTCAGCTCGGCGAGCTTGTGCCTGCCATCGCGTTCGATCGTGTATTCGATGATTTCGCGATTGCTTTCGACAGGCAGGTCCTGGACATCGACCTCTGTATCGAAGTAGCCCTGGGATTGGAAATACTCGGTGAGGTTGCGTTGTCCTTCCACCAGCAGACTGCGGTCAACGGAATGCTCCTGGTAGATCGGCAATAGCTGTTTGAGCTTGCCGCGCGAGACGCGGGCGCCGCGCGTCCGCACTGTAACGACCGGTCCGGCTTCGACAAGCAGCGTGGGCGTTACACGATTCGTTGCCTCGTTGTACGCCATCCGGCTGATCGTCACGCGCGCCATCAGGCGGTCGTGCTTCTGGTAATAAGCGCGGATTTTTTCCAGCCCGTTCTGAACGCGGTTTTCCGTAACGGGTTGCCAGCCGAGACCCAGAAACCGGCGCCACCCGCTGGCTCGGATCAATGCCGAAGCGGGGGCCTCCGGGCGCCCTTCTATGGCGACGCCGCCGAACCGGGCGCGGCGCCCGGGCTGTACGGCAAAATGGATCAGCGCCTGATCGAAGGTCGTGTCGCGCGCCACGCGGTCGCTGATTTCAGCGCGAAAGAAGCCGTTCTCGCGCAGCCTGTTCTGCATGTTTTCAATCGCCTGCCGCAGGTCATTGTCGGAAAACTCGCCGCCGAGCGGGAGCTTGGCAGCCGTAACGAGCTGCCCTGCGTTGGGAGGATCCGGCGCGCCCTCGACGGTGACGCCGCCGATGAAATAGTTGGGTTGCGTGATAAAGCGCAACGCAACGCCATCGCCTGCGGGGCTCGCGTCTACCGCAACGTCCGCATACCGGCCGGTTGCATACAGCCGCTGGATCGCGGCGCTCACATCCGCCATACGGAGCGCATCGCCAACTTTGAATGGAAGCAGGCTATTGAGCTCGGCCGGGGGGAGCGGCTGTCCCGGGGGATCGAACTGGATAAGCGAGATGCGCCGGCCCTCGTAGTTGTCGGCGGGCATCAGCATCGTCAATGCGATGAACGCGATCGCCAGCCGGGCGCCTGCGGCACGCACAGCTTTCACAATACTAAAGCCCCGGGCGGAGCCTCGGGCTGCGGCCTCGCGCGCCGCCGCAGGTCGTCCGCCGCATAACGTTCTGCCTGCTACCATGCGGTTGTATGGACCCGCGGCAAAACGACCGCTATTCGCGCCAGCAGCGGTTCGCAGGCATCGGCGAGCACGGTCAGCGGCGCATCCTTGCCTCTCGGGCAGCCATTGTCGGCTGCGGCGCGCTGGGCGGCGTGCAGGCCGAAGCCCTCGCGCGCGCCGGGATCGGCTTCCTTCGTCTGATCGATCGCGATTATGTCGAGCTCAGCAACCTTCAGCGCCAGTTCCTGTTCGACGAGTCCGATGCCCTTTCCAGCATGCCCAAGGCGGTCGCGGCCAAACGGCGCCTCAGCGAAATCAACCCGAGCATTGAAATTGACGCCGTGATTGCAGACCTGGTTCCTTCGAATGCGGATGATCTCCTTGGCGGCGTGGACCTCATTCTCGATGGTTCAGACAACTTCGAAACACGGTACCTTATTAATGATTTTGCCGTGAATCGCCGCGTTCCGTGGATCTATGGCGCAGCCGTCGGCAGCTACGGGCTGGTCATGCCGGTGTTTCCGGGCGACTCGGCGTGCCTCCGCTGCGTGTATCCCGAGCCGCCGGCCGGCGCGCAGCCGACTTGCGAGACCGCCGGCGTGCTAAGCCCGGTGACGCTCGCCGTCGGAGCGCTGCAGGTCGCCGCGGCGCTGAAAATTCTGTCGGGCCATGCGGCCGAGACGTCGCGCGCCGTCACCACGCTTGACGTCTGGACCGGGGAGATCCGCCGCGCCGGCCCATTTGAGCGCGACCCCGTCTGCCCAGCCTGCGCTCTCAAGCGCTTTGATTATCTTGAAGGCCGCCATCGCGCGCCCATCAGCTTGTGCGGCCGGAACGCGGTTCAAGTCCACGACTGCTTTCGACCCGTGAATCTGGCGGAACTCGCGGCGCGGCTGGAGCCGCTCGCCGGCGTGAGATGGAATGAGTTTGCTCTGCGCGCGAACATCGACCCCTACGAGTTGACCGTTTTCCCCGACGGGCGCGCGATTATCAAGGGCACGACGGACATTGGAGTGGCGCGGAGTATTTACGCGCGATACGTGGGAAACTGATCGCCGGAAGTCCGTGAACCGAATTCGATGGAGCGGGAGACGGGAATCGAACCCGCAACCAACAGCTTGGAAGGCTGTGACTCTACCATTGAGTTACTCCCGCCCGCCAACTCTCCACTATTCTAACCCAGCCGGGAATCGTTACGCTCTCCAGATACATTCGGCAAATGGCCATTCCACATCCATCCAGCGTTGGACCGGCGTAAATCCTGAGGACGCAGCCAGCGCATCCAGCCGCTCTACAGTGTACTTGTGCGAAGATTCCGTCCAGATCGTCTCTCCGCGCCGAAAGTCCAGCGTGCACGCCGCGCCGGGAATGAAAACACGTTGATCTGCCAGCGACTTGAGGTGCATTTCAACGCGCCGCTCCGGCGAGCAGTAGCGGACCGTGTGCTTCCATCGCGATAGATTGAAATTCGCGCCGAGTTCGCGGTTCATACGGCATAACAGGTTCCTGTTGAACGCCGCTGTGACGCCGGCGGGATCGTCGTACGCAAGCAGAAGCCGATCGACATCCTTAACCAGATCAGCGCCGAGCAGCAAATGGTCGCCCGGCTCGAGTTCGTTGCGCAGCGCCGTAAGCAGCGCGCCGGCCTCCTGTGGATCGAAGTTTCCGATTGTACTTCCCACCAGCAGCGCCAGCACGCGCTGACCGGGTCTGCGGCGGGCCAGCGCCTCCCGAACGCCTTCCAGAAACGGGCGGCGCAGCGGCGTGACGCTGCAAAGTGCGCCTAACTCCCGTTCACATCGGATCAGCGCCGACTCGCTCACATCGACCGGGAAGTATCGCAGCGCTGGCGCCCGCGCGCGAATGGCGGAGAGCAGCCGTCCGACCTTCCGTCCGGAGCCGCTTCCCAGTTCAATCACAACCGATGGCCATCGAACCCAAGCCGCAATTTCCTCGGCATGCGCGGTGAGCAGGCGCTCGTCAGCGCGCGTTAAGCCGTACTCGGGCAGGAATGTGATCGCCTCAAACAGCGCCGAGCCCACGTCGTCGTAGAAATATTCGGGACTAAGGCGCTTCTGGCCTGGACGGAGCAGTCCGGCGCGAACGTGGCGCCCGAAGGGCGACAGCGCGCTGAGCGCCTCAGCCGTTCCGAACAATGTGGAAGCTGCCGTAGACATAGGGGTATTCCGGCCGGAACCAGTTGCGAAACGAGCGGCGGAGCAAGCAGGCTGCTGTTCGTGGAGATCCTCCCTTCAGCACGAAGTGTTTGCCATCGAAGAAAGGCTGCGAATAGCCAGCGTACAAAGGGTAGGGCTCGAAGCCGGCGAACGGGGCAAAAACGCTTGACGTCCACTCCCAGCCGTTGCCCACCAGCTGCGCGACCCCAAACGCGCTATCCGAACCAGGACTCGCAGTGACCGGCGCTGGATCCCAGCGTCTGAAATCGAAATTTCCTTCAACCGCGCCCGGGTCTGCGTCGCCCCAGGGGTGATTCTGCTCCGCGCCGTCTGGCCGGCCAAAGGCGGCGCGATGGAACTGAGCCTCGGTCGGCAAAGCCGCCCCAGCCCAGCGCGCGTACGCTGTCGCTTCTGCGTGCGTCACATACACGGGCCAGTCCGGCGGCAGCGGCAGGTTCTCGAACATGCCGCGCCAAAACCAGCGCCCCTGCTGCCGAACCCAGAAATGCGGCGGCGCAGCGCCCTCCTCCACGAATTTCAAATACTCTCGGTTCGTCACCTTATAGCGGCTGATCTCGAAGCTCGGGACCTCGACGGTATGCTCAGCGAATTCGTTGTCCCATCCGAACTCCTCTTTGCGCTGGCCCAGAGTCGCGCGCCCAGCCGGGATTTTTATAAACGTCTGGCTCGGAGCAGGCGCGGCGATGATGGGTTGACGGACAAATTGCTTTTTTTCGTGCGGCAAACTGTGCAGAAGATACGCGAGGGTTTCGGCGTGCATCAACCGGTGCTCCACCGCTATCTGGATATCGTGATCGGGAACCTGAGGCAGGAGTCGATCGATGCGCCCCCTCGCCTCCGCATTGTACGCGCGTACTTCCTCTCCCGAAGGCCAGTCGGCGGGCGCGTCCGACGGGGCTGCGCCAGGCTCCGGATCGATGCCGAACGCAAACAACCGGTCAAAGGTGGGATGCAAAGAGGGCAGATCCAGACGTCCGCGGCCAATCAGATTCCAATCGAAGGCTTCGAGATGTCCGAGATAGAAAATAAGCCGATGCCGGTCAGCAACGGGTCGCTCATAGAGCGTGGACGAGTCGATCAGATCAAAAAGCCGGTCGGTCTCGCGCCGCGAAGCAACGAGCCGTTGCGCCAGAGGGCGGGGCGAGGGGTTCGGGCGATTATCCGCGGCGGCGATCATGAGAGTTCGTGGAGAATGCTGCGGGGCGAGCCACTCCGCCGCCAGCAGGCCAACCGCGCCGCTGGCCGGTCGCATCGAGGTCGTTTCCGCCAAGCGCCCCAACAATACTCTACCGGCAAAGTCCACGGCGCAGGGACCGGCCGTTCCGTAATCTTAGCGTAATCGAGTCTGACGGGTTTTTCGGCCGCGCCTTCCGAGATCCCTCGAGCCTCCCCTTGCGGCATACGGTCGCCCTCTATGCGCATCGACAGTTCGACGGGATGCGCGGCGCAATGTTTCATATCCGGAGGCGCAAAGGGCTTACGTTCTCATATTCGGAGCGCCAAAGAGAGGGGCTGAGGAGAATCGCTATTGCGAACCACGCAACAGCAGCATGATCTTGACGGTGTGAAACATGATGTACAAATCGAGGGAAAAAGACAGATTTTTAATGTAGTACAGGTCGTATTCGAGCTTGGTAATCGTGTCCTCGATCGTATCGCCGTATTTGTAGTTGATCTGCGCCCAGCCGGTGATGCCGGGCTTCACGCAATGCCGTTGCCGGTAATATGGAATCTGCTCGCTGAGAGTCTTGACAAACTCGGGGCGCTCCGGCCGGGGGCCCACAATCGACATGTCGCCGCGCAGGACGTTGATCAGCTGCGGCAGTTCATCCAGCCGCAGGCGTCGCAACCAGCGTCCCACGGGCGTGATGCGCGGATCGTTTTTTTTGGCCCATACGGCTCCTGTCCGCGCCTCCGCGTCCTGATACATGGACCGGAACTTGAGAACGGTGAACGGCCGGTCGTGCAAACCGACGCGCACCTGTCGGTGGAGAATCGGGCCCGGCGAGGTGAGCTTGACGATGATCGCCACGACCAGCATCACCGGGAGCGTAAGGAGAAATGCGACAAAGGCAATCGCAGTGGAATACAGCGTCTGGATTTGAACGCTGTGCCGGCGCGGTCCTAGGTCGCTAGAGAAGACCAGGTGAGACGGCCGGATCTCCCTCGCGCAGACGCGCCCGAATGTCGTTTCGTAGAGGTTGGCGATCTCTTCGGTTTGAACGCCGGAGAATCGGAGTTCCAGCAGATCGTTGATCGGCATTCGCATGCGGCGCTCGCGCAGTCCGACGACAATACGATCCGGCTGGGTCTGACTCGCAATTTGGCGCAGGTCGCCGAGACAGCCCAATCGCCGCGCTGGCGCGGGCTGGGATGGCGAGGGGTCGCAATCCTCATCCAGATAGCCCAGAGCGCAAAGTCCAAGCTCAGGGTTTCCCTCCAGGTGCTCGACGATTTCGAACACGGCGGGCGACGTGCCGAGAAACAGAATTCGTTGAGCGCCAACGGCTTTGCGTACTGCCGCGCTGAATACGATCCGCCATGCCGTGAGCGTGATCAAGACCAGCGCGCTGCCGTAAATCATCAGCCATTTCGGCAGAATCCAGTTCCGGTTCAGGTAGGAAAGAACCGCCTGGGCGATAAACGCTACTCCCAGAACCAGACACAGTTGCTGGACCAGGAGGATGCGCGATAAGATCCGAAACCGCGCGTAGAGGTCGTGGAAGTATAGGCCCAGCATGATGATCGCAGCCGCGATCGCGATTCTCACCAGACCGCCGTCGTAGAGCAAAAATATTTGCGGATCGATATCCACAAACACCGCGTAAGCTGCGGCGATATAGCAGGTAAAGATCAAAACGGCTTCCGAAACGAGGAGAACCAGTGTGCTGGTGGGGACAAAAACTCTGAAAACCCGGATCATTCTCGCGAGGGAAACCGACCAGCGCCTTCGCTGAGCGGCAAGGGTCAGTCTAGCACACCACTTTCAAAACGAACTCCGGTTCTGACGTACTGATCGGCGCCGAACCCGCGTACCAGGACATGGCGCGCCGGTAACAGAACAGGGGAACCGGCTAACCGCCCAAAGTTGCCGCTCGGGCGGCATTCAGCGCCGTCCGGTGGTCCCGCGTTTGACTTTGGGAAGTGGGTTGCCGTAGCGTAGGACAAATTGGACACATTCGATCTGAATTTAACCTGTTGACTTTAAAAGACTGGGACCTGATAATGAATTAGGACCGGTTGGGTCGTAGATGTTGAAGTTGACCAAAAAAGCGGATTATGGGCTGATCGCTCTGAAGCACTTGGCGCTTCGGCCCAACGGTTCGACCGTGAGCGCAAAGGATATTGCAGACTGCTACGGCATTCCTCTTCCGCTTCTGTCAAAAATTCTGCAACGGCTGGCGCGGCAGGGTTTTTTGCGCTCAGAGCATGGCACGAACGGGGGTTACCGGCTGGCGCGCGATCCACATCAGATCACCACGCTGGACGTTATCCGGGCAATCGACGGACCGATCATTCTCACTTCCTGCTTCACCGATCACGGCGATTGCTTGCATTCAACCCGCTGTTCGGTGCGCGAGCCGTTGCGACGTGTGCATGAAGGCATCCTCCGCCTGTTGGACAGCATCACAATTTCTGATATCTCGCGAGATGATTCGGAGGTGGTGGAAGAGAAGGTCTTGGCTGCGGATTTACTGGCGCTCAAACCGGCGGCAGTCCCGAATCCGGGAGGGCCGGTCTGAGAGCGAAGCGATCATAACCCTATGAAACTGCCAATTTACATGGATAATCACGCGACCACTCCGGTGGATCCGCGCGTACTCGAGGCCATGACGCCGTATTTCACCGGCTTCTTTGGAAACGCCGCCAGCCGCAACCACGTGTTCGGGTGGCAGGCGGAAGAGGCAGTGGAGAAGGCTCGCAAACAGGTTGCGGATCTGATCGGCGCGAATCCCAAGGAGATCGTGTTCACGAGCGGGGCAACCGAGTCGGACAATCTGGCGCTCAAGGGCGTCGCCGAGATGTATGCCCAGAAGGGGAATCACATCATCACAGCGGCGACCGAGCACAAGGCCGTTCTGGATACCTGCAAACGATTGGAAAAGAACGGCTGTCGCGTAACATACCTGCCCGTGCAGCAGGACGGTCTCATTGATCTCGACATGTTGCGCGACGCCATCACCGATAAGACCATCCTGATCAGCATCATGTACGCCAACAACGAGATCGGCGTACTGCAACCCATCGCCGAGATCGGCAAGATCGCCAAAGAAAAGGGCGTCCTGTTCCACACCGATGCGGTGCAGGCGGCGGGCAAGGTTCCGTTCAACGTGATCAAGGACAATGTCGATCTGGCGTCGCTAAGCGCGCACAAGATGTACGGTCCGAAGGGAGTCGGCGCGCTGTACGTCCGCCGGCGCAATCCCCGGGTCCAGATCACGGCGCAGATGGATGGCGGCGGACATGAGCGCGGCATGCGGTCCGGCACCTTGAACGTCCCGGGCATCGTGGGCATGGGTAAAGCAGCGGAACTGTGTATGCAAGAGATGGCTGAAGAGTCCAAGCGGCTCGCTTATTTGCGCGACAAGCTGAAGGACAAGCTGCTTGCGGATCTCGACGAGGTCTACATCAACGGCTCCATGGAGCACCGCCTTCCCCACAACCTGAACATCAGTTTTGCGTACGTGGAGGGCGAGAGTCTCCTGATGGGCATCAACGATGTCGCGGTGTCGAGCGGTTCGGCGTGCACTTCGGCGACGCTCGAGCCGAGCTACGTTTTGAAGGCTCTCGGGGCGGGCGACGATCTCGCCCACTCATCGATCCGCTTCGGACTGGGCCGCTTCAACACCGAAGAAGAGGTGGATTATGTGGCCGAGAAGGTGGTTTCGGTAGTCCGCAAACTGCGCGAGCTCTCGCCGCTCTACGAGCTGGCGAAAGAGGGCGTAGATCTCAAGAAAATCCAGTGGGCTGCGCACTAGCGGAGTGAGGAATTCATCTGGGAGAGGAGTGACATGGCTTATTCAAGCAAGGTTCTGGATCATTACAACAACCCGCGGAACGTGGGTTCCTTAGACAAGAACGATCCCTACGTTGGGACCGGAATGGTCGGGGCGCCTGAGTGCGGCGACGTGATGAAGCTCCAGGTGAAAGTGGATCCGGAAACAGGCATCATCGCCGATGCCAAATTCAAGACGTTCGGATGTGGAAGCGCAATCGCAAGCTCATCGCTCGCCACCGAGTGGCTGAAAGGCAAAACGGTTGACGAAGCGCTCCAGATCAAGAACACAGACATTGTGAACGAGCTGAGCCTGCCGCCGGTGAAGATCCACTGCTCGGTTCTTGCCGAAGATGCGATCAAGGCGGCGATCAACGACTACAAGGCCAAGCAAGCAAAGAAATCGCAGGAAGCAGTAACCGTTTAAGGCCGGCCCGGCGGCGCGCAGCCGGCCAATGATCAACCTATGGTGGAAGTTACCCCAAAGGCTGTGCAGAAGATCCGTGAAGCCTTCGCCAAAGAGGGCGTGACGGGCGGTCTGCGTCTGGGCGTCCAGGGCGGAGGCTGCTCCGGGTTAAGCTATCTGCTTCGGTTTGAGCCGAAGCCGAGGCCCAACGATAACGTGTTCGAATTCGAAGACGTAAAAATTTTTATCGATCCCAAGAGCATGTTGTACCTGGACGGTATGACGCTCGACTGGAAGGATTCCCTGATCTACTCGGGATTCGAATTTCAGAACCCGCACGCGAAAAAGAGCTGCGGATGCGGGACGTCATTTTCGGCTTAGACTGCCGGCTCTGCCATGAACTCTAAATCGACGTGCTGGCAGTGTGGCCGCGCGGGATATGAACTTTTTTGCTCTCATTGCGGCGCGCTTCGCGCCCCGGCGGCCGATTTTTTTGAGTTGTTCGGAATGGAGGAGCAACTCTCGCTCGATGCCGGAGAATTGCAGCGCCGGTTTTACGAACTGAGCCGCAAGCTGCACCCGGATCTGTACGTCCGCAAGAGCGAGCAGGAACGGCAAAACGCGGTGGATGCGTCTGCGCTGCTCAATGACGGATACCGGACGTTGCGCGACCCCGTCAAACGCGCGGAATACGTCCTTAAACGCCATGGCTTCGATATCGGCGAGCAGCGTTCCAAAGACGTTCCGCCGGAACTGCTTGAAGAGGTCTTCGAGCTGAACATGGCTCTCGAAGAGATCCGCGGCGGCGATGAATCCGCGCGCGACCAACTGGAGGCCGCCGGCGAAAGGTTCAAAACCATGCTCGGCGATATCGATCGCGAATTGCAGTCCGAGTTTGAGCGTTTCGACGCCTCGCGAGAGAGTGACGTCCTGGCGTCCATCCGGCGAATTCTGAACCGGCGCCGGTATATACAAAATCTGGTCAATGAAGTAGAAAAAGAAACACTCGCTGCGAATGAACGCAAATAGGCGCGGAGCGCGCTGATTCGCGGCCTAAATCGATATGGGCTTGCAAATAGACTTCGGTCATCCCGCGAAATCCCGCGTGGTCGGCATCGACCTCGGTACAACGAACAGCCTGGTCGCGTATATGGACCTCACAGCGCCGAAGATTATTCCCGGAGCCGACGGCGACAAGCTTGTTCCGAGCGTCGTCAGTTACACAGAATCCGGAGAAATCCTGGTCGGAAATCCGGCGCGAAATGAACTGATTACGCATCCCGAGCGCACGGCGTATTCGGTGAAGCGTTTGATGGGCCGGGGACGCGCTGACATCGAAGACGAGCTTAAGCTGTTTCCGTTTCGTATTGCGCCTGGGAGCGAGAGCGTGATTCGGCTTCAGCTTGGCGACCGCACGTTCACGCCGCCGGAAATCTCAGCCGCCGTTTTGCGCCAGCTCAAGCAAAACGCTGAGGCGTTCTTCGCCGAACCGGTCACACAGGCCGTCATCACTGTCCCTGCCTATTTCAACGACGCCCAGCGGCAAGCCACCAAGGACGCCGGCCGCATCGCTGGTCTTGAAGTGCTCCGCCTCGTCAACGAGCCGACCGCGGCGTCGCTCGCCTACGGCCTGGACAAGCGTCAGAACGGCATCATTGCCGTCTACGACCTGGGCGGCGGCACGTTCGACATCAGCATTCTGAGACTGCAGGATGGTCTGTTTGAAGTGCTGGCGACCAATGGCGACACGCACCTGGGCGGCGATGACATTGACAACCTCCTGATTCGGATCGGTCTGGAAGACATCGCATCGGAGTGGGGCGAGGATCTGTCCGCCAACCAGGAGGCCGTCCAGCTGTTGCGCCGCGCTGTGATCAAGGCCAAAGAGCAGCTGTCGTTCACGCCCGCTGCGATCATAGACCTCGAGTATCGCGGAAAGAGATACCGTCGCGAACTTACGCGCGACGTTTTCGAGCGGATCATCACTCCGATCGTGGATCGAACGCTGGGCCCGTGCCGCGCGTGCCTGGCCGACGCGGGAGTCTCCATTGATCAAATCGATGAAGTCGTGCTGGTGGGGGGGTCGACCAGAATTCCACTGGTGCGACAGGCCGTCGAAAATCTGTTCCGCGCAAAGCCCCACACGGAGCTGAACCCGGATGAGGTGGTCGCGCTCGGCGCCGCCGTGCAGGCCGGAATCTTATCTGGAGAGGTGGAAAATAAGCTGCTGCTCGATGTTACGCCGCTGTCTCTGGGGATCGAAACCATGGGCGGCGTGGTCTCTAAGCTGATTCACAGAAATTCGACCATTCCGGCCAGCGCCACCGAAACGTTCACCACCGCGGTTGATGGCCAGCGCAACGTCCTGATACATGTTGTGCAAGGCGAGCGCGAGTTGGCCAAAGATTGCCGCAGTCTGGCGCGGTTCGATCTCAAGGACATCGAGCCTCTGCCGGCGGGCATGGCGCGCATCGAGGTGCGCTTTTTGATCGACGCCAACGGCATCCTGAACGTCACCGCGAAGGACCTGCGCACCGGCAAGGAACAGAGCGTCGATGTCAAGCCGTCTTATGGTCTTAGCGACGAGCAGGTGGAAGCCATGATCCGGGAGTCCTTCGAAAAAGCCGAAGAGGATCTTACTGCCCGCCAGGTGCGCGAGGCGCGGCTCGACGCTGATACGATTCTGCAAGCAACCGAAAAGGCGAAACAGAACGACGCCTGGTTCGAGCTCACAGACGAGGAGCGGGCGCAAATCGACCGCGCCGTCAACGAGCTGCTCGTGGTTTATCATTCCGACGATCATCTGCTGATCCGCGCAAAGATTGACCAACTCAATAGTGCGACGCTGAGGCTGGCGGAAAACATGATGAATACAGCCGTTCGCGGCGCTTTGAAGGGGACGAAAATCTGATGCCGAAACTGACCTGGGACCAACCCGACGACATCGCCCTCGAGCTGTACGAGAAATTTCCCGATCTCGATCCGACCAACATCCGGTACACGGATCTGCACAAGTGGATCACGGAGCTTGAAGACTTCGACGATGATCCCGCCGCGTCGACGGAAGGCAAATTGGAGGCCATACAGATGGCCTGGCTGGACGAGTATAAGAGCAACCACTGAGTCTGTTGCGTCTTCCGTCATTTTGGGCGAAACGGCGTGTGCTATACTGCGAGAGTCAGCCGACCCGCTGAACATCCCTGACAGGACATCCCATGCCCAAACTGAAAACACATAAGGGTGCGTCCAAACGATTTAAAAAGACTGGTACGGGCAAGATCAAGCGCCGCCACTCGTTTGCGCGTCATATCCTGACGTCCAAGCCGCGGTCGCGCAAACGCCGCCTCACCCAGGGCGTAATTGTCGACGCGGCAGACCAGGCGGCATTGAAGCAGATGCTTCCCTACTGACGCCGGAGCGTGCGGTCAGTGCGCCAGGCGCGTGCCTGATCCGCCGCAAGGATTTTTTGAAGGAGACAAAACGTGCCAAGAGTAAAACGTGGAACCCACCGCCGGGCGAACCGCAAGAAAACGCTGGCCCTCGCATCGGGTTATTTCCTCACCAAAAGCAAACTGTATCGGGCCGCGCAGGAAGCCGTCGAAAAGGCGCTGCGCTACGGCTATGTCGGACGCCGGCAAAAGAAACGCGATTTCCGCTCATTATGGATCATCCGTATCAACGCCGCCTGCCGCAACGCCGGAATTTCGTACAGCAAGTTTATTGCGGGTCTGCATTCGGCCGGCATTGAACTCAATCGCAAGATCCTTGCCGACCTGGCTGTGAACGACGAGCCTGCATTCCGCCAGCTTGTCGAGAAAGCCCAGGCTGCGTTACAAAAGGCGTAGTGCATGACGGCGCCCCGCGAACAGGAAATTGACTCCTTATCCGATCTCGAGGACCGCATCACGCGGACAGTGGAGCTTGTCAACTCGCTCAAGCAGCAGCGAGACGAGTTGGTGCAGCGCGTGCAAGCCATTGAGGCGGAACGCGATCAGGCCCGCGAGGCGGCGCGGGCCGCCGCCGGCCGCGTCGATGAATTGACGCGCGAAATTGACGAACTGCGAGCCGAACGGAAACAGGTGCGCTCGCGCATCGAGAAGCTGCTCGGTCAAATGGATCTGCTCAGCGCATAGCCATGGAGAACGCCGCCGAACGCAAGTCGGTCCGCGTCACGATCTTCAACCAAACGTACAGTATCGGAGTGTCGGGCGACCCTGCGGAGGCCGAAGAGGTGGCGCATACGGTGGACGAGCTGATGACCGATATCGCAGCCCAGGCCAGACATGCGGATACAGCGCGTGTCGCCGTGATGGCGGCTCTGAACCTTGCAGGCCAGTTGCGCACGCTCAAGCGGGAGCTGACCGATATGAAGACGCGCGTCGATTCGAAAACCCGCGAGTTCTCTATCTTGCTGGACCAGGTGATCGAGTAGCCGAGCCTCTGCTCGGCGGCGGCTGCGACCGGCCGGGCCGGACAACTGAGGTCGGCTGCCCGTCTTCGCACGAGTGAAATGCAGGCCTATCGTTTACCCAGCGTCAACGGATATCTGCCCTACGTCCTGAGCGGCGCCCGCGTGCTCTTTATCATCGGCCTCGGTTATGTGCTCTCGATCGTGCTGCGGCGGCTGATCGGCGCACTGCGATCGTATTCGGTGCGCGTGATGGTGCGCAAAGGCCAAGCGCTCGACTTCGAGGTCGAAAAACGCGCTACAACCGTCGCTAACGTCATCAGCCGCCCTCTCATGACGCTGCTCTGGGCCGCGGTGATTCTGATGTCGCTCGAGGAGCTCGGATTCAAAATCGAGGCGCTACTGGCGGGCGCGGGCATCAGCGCCGGCATCATTGGCGTCGCCGTTGGCTTTGGCGCGCAAAATCTCATCAAAGATGTGATTGGCGGACTTTTTCTGTTGGTCGAAAACCAGATTCGCGTGAATGACGTCGCCGTGATCAATGGCACCGGCGGCCTTGTAGAAGAAATCAACCTCCGCACCACCGTATTGCGCTCCGAAAACGGCGCGGTCCATATCTTCCCCAACGGCTCGATTCAGACGCTCTCGAACCTCACGCGCGAGTTTTCTTACTATGTGTTTGAAATCGCCGTAGCATTTGATCAGGATACGGATCGCGTGATCGCCATCCTGACAGAAATCGCCGCGCAATTGCGGCTCGATCCGGCATTTGGTCCCGCCATTCTTGCCGATCTGGACGTGATGGGGGTCGACCGGCTCGGGCCCAATGGGGTAACGATTAAAGCCCGCATCAAGACGCTTCCGCAAAAACAATGGATGATCGGCCGGGAGATGAATCGACGGATCCGGATGAAGTTTCAGAGCGAGAACATTGAAATTCCCTCGGCCACCGCGATTGTCCGTCTGGTCGAGCCGGCGCTCCTGTTCAGCCCCAACCGGGACGAACTGAAGGCGGCTATCCGCGAGGTGCTGTCCGAAATGAGAGTTGGGCCGCCCAGCGCCTGAACGCGCTACTTCTTCGGCTGTCTGGCCACGACTCGATCTTTGATGCCGTCGTAGACCGATTTCGGCAGGACGCCCTTGCTGACAAGCTGATTTTTCGATTGATAGGGCCGGTTGTCGATGATCTTCTTTGAATAAGCCTTGCCGATCCCCGGCAGCGCGTCAAGTTCATCCTGGGATGCGGAATTGATATCGATCAGCTTGGTCGATGATTTTTCGGCCGCGCTTGTTCTCGCCATGGAACCAGCCTTGGCGGGCGCCTTCTTCGCTGCGCCCTGACCGGACGGGGCAGCGAAGAGACCAGCCGTCAGAAACAGGGCCAACAGTAGTCGGGTAAACATAGGGCTCCT
This sequence comes from Bryobacteraceae bacterium, assembly GCA_035652975.1. Lineage (GTDB taxonomy): Bacteria > Acidobacteriota > Terriglobia > Bryobacterales > Bryobacteraceae > TMP-7. Next base: position 80,487 of record DASRCT010000108.1, read on the forward strand.
CGCGCCTATCGTAGCACCGCCGGCAAGAGGGCCAAGGCGAAGACGCCGAGGCGCGCGCGGAACCGCGGCGTCACACCAGGCTGCCGGTAGTCTCCAGCCGATGCGGAGCGACTCGCGCTTGCGGAACCAGGCAAAGACGCACGTCGAAGCTCTCCGACTCACAGCGGTACGGCGCGACGATCCAGTTCGTGGCGCCGGAGGCGCGAGTCTGGTAATTCCGGCCGAAGATCACGGTGGGGATGCTCAGGCCCATCGGCCCGAGCTCCTCTTCCAGGGCAGTTTTGATGCCGCCCACGATCATGTTTGTGATTTCGCCGATCGCATCGAGCACCTCCTCGGTCACAGCGGCGAACTCACAGGAGAGCAACGCGCCGGAAATCCGGCAGGCCAGCGCCGGCGAACACGCGATCCGGCCCGAGCCGGCCCAGGGCCCCGCCAGTCCGACAAATGCGATTACTCCATCGAAGCTCTGACTCGCAGCCTGTTCATGAAACGACGGCTCCGGTTCAATTGGGACCATGAGCATGGTCTGAAACACGTCCTCGGTCGCCGCTCTGATCACTGCCAGGACTCGATCTGAAGTTAACGTAGGATGCATATGGCGCCACACGGCTTAAAGAATTCCCGCCAGCTTCTCCTTGATTTGGTCAGCCGTAAAAGGCTTCTTGACGTAGCCGTTCGCACCCAGTTGCAGCGCCTGCATGACTTTGTTTTGCGACCCCTCTGTGGTGATCATGATCACCGGCACGTCCTTCCACGCCGCATCTGCCCGAATGCGCCCCAAAAACTCCAGGCCATCCATATTGGGCATGTTGATGTCGGACAATATCAGCCCAACTCTCGCCTGTTTGAGCCTGTCCAGGGCCTCCTGCCCGTCGCTGGCCTCATAGACCGAGCCGAGAGCGACCTCCGCCTGCACCAGCACTCGTTGCAAAATCTTTCGGATCGCCGCGGAGTCATCCACAATCAACACGTCCAGCGCCATTACGACCTCCAATCCCCTTATCGGAGGCAACTTGGCTGCACTTGAGTCGTGACGCCGCTATCTGTGCGATTCACTCCTGGCGAATATCGCCGATCCAATACGCGCCCGCGTCGGAAACAAATACAGTCGCCGTGACCCGCTCTCCGGCGCGTAACGCCGCGAACTCCTTGGCATCCTTGACCGGAAATTCCATGGTCATCGCCTCCATCCATCCATCAATCCGCTCGTGTCTGATGGTGACAGTATGCGCCGACGGGTCGACTTTAACGATTTCACCGCGCAGGGCGTAGCGATGAACGGGCGCCTCACGGGCGCATCCCAGGATGAGCAGGAAAATGGCGGCGGCAAGATAGCGCATTCTATCTAACGGTACCCTAAGAGCCCGCGGCGAGAGACTGGTAAATTGAGAATTCTATGTCCAACCTGGTCGTCACCTTCGGAGAGATCATGCTGCGCCTGGCGCCGCCCGGATATGAGCGATTTCTGCAATCGCCGCAGTTCACCGCCACTTTTGGCGGCGGGGAGGCCAACGTCGCGGTGGCACTCGGCGGATTTGGCGCGCCGGCGCGCTATGTCACCGTGCTTCCACCGGCAAATCCTATTGTGGATGCATTTATCGGAGAGCTGAGGCGGTTCGCCGTAGACCCGTTCGTTGTGCGCCAGAAAGGGCGGTTCGGCATCTATTTTGTCGAGCCTGGCGCTAACCAGCGGCCGTCGAAGGTAGTCTATGACCGGGATTATTCCGCCATCGCGCTGGCCAAACCCGGCGATATCGACTGGAACGCTGCATTCCAGAACGCGACCTGGTTTCACATCACGGGAATCACGCCCGCACTGAGCCAGAGCGCGGCCGATCTCGCTCTGGAAAGCGTTCAAAAGGCGCGCAAACAGGGGCTCACGGTTTCGTGCGATCTGAATTATCGCAAAAATTTGTGGAAGTACGGGAAGAGGGCGACTGAGGTTATGACCGAGCTGTTCCGCCATGTCGACATCGGCATTGCGAACGAAGAGGACTGTCAGATGTCGCTGGGCATCCAGGTCGACGTGGACGTACACTCCGGCAAGCTGGAGCGCGAGCAATACCGCAAGCTGACCGATGCCGTTCTTGAACGCTACCCCGGGCTGAGGTTGATCGCCATCACGCTGCGCGAATCCAAGAGCGCCTCGCATAACGGCTGGTCGGCGTGCCTCAATAACCGCACGGATTTTCTGCTGAGCCGCCACTACGAAATCACGCACATAGTTGATCGCGTGGGCGGCGGCGACTGCTTCGCGGGCGGCCTGATCTACGGTCTGTTGAACCTGCCCTCGCACCAGGACGCGCTCGAGTTCGCGGTAGCGGCGTCGTGCCTCAAACACTCGATTCCCGGCGACTTCAATCGCTTCACCGTGGAAGAAGTGAACGCGCTGGTCAAGGGCGGAGGATCCGGACGCGTGCAGCGCTAGCTAGGCCGAATCAGCAAGTGCGCCGCGCTGAGCCCTTGCGAAACAATTTTTCGCGCTTCCTTGCGAGGAGCGTGAGCCATATGATCGTGAACGCGCCAGATTCGAAGAGACGGCAGATCGTTGCGGCCAACGTGATTTGGGCGCCGGATATGAGCCGGATTCTCATGGATCCAGGCGCCCGCGCGTGCGCAGCGCCGGATCGCGGCATGGGACGGACACGGCGCCTGGCGCCGTGTCCGCCTCTCACGGGTAAAACGGCCGCGGCGAGCTACAATTGGGCCGATGCGGGTCATCTCATTGCTCGCAAGCGGGACGGAAATTGTTTGCGCGCTCGGCGCGGGCGATTGCCTCGTCGGCCGGTCGCATGAATGCGACAATCCGCCATGGGTGCGGAGCCTTCCGAGTTGCACGGAGCCGGCCTTCGACGTCAACATGCCGAGCGGCGAAATCAATCGCGAAGTCAGCCGCCGCATTCGATGCGGAGAACCGCTGTACCGTATCGATACGGATCTCATTCAAGAGCTGGCGCCGGATGTGATCATTACCCAGGCGCACTGTGACGTGTGCGCCGTCACCCCCGGCGATGTTGACCGCAGCGGATGCGCCGCGCCCGCCGCGCGTATACTTACGCTCCGGGCGGGAACCCTCAACGGCATTTTTGATGACATGCTCGAGATCGCTCAAGCCCTGGGTCGTGAGAGTCAGGGACGGCAGCTCGTCTGCCTTGAGCAGCGGCGGCTTGCGAAGGTTCGGGCGAGCGCGTCACGCCGGCGCCGGCCCGCCGTAGTCGCGATCGAGTGGACCGATCCGATCTTCGCCATGGGCAATTGGGGGCCAGAGCTGATCGAACTTGCCGGCGGCGAGCTCCTCTTGGGCGAAACGGGCCGCTATTCACGCCCGATAACTTTTGACCAGATCATGTGCGCCGATCCCGACTATCTCATCATCGCGCCGTGCGGCTTTGATTTGAAGCGAACCGCTTCTGAGATGAAAATCTTGGAGCGATATCCAGGCTGGAGCTCGCTGCGGGCAGTGGCAGCGCGGCGCGTGGCGCTGGCAGATGGAAATCTGCTGTTCAACCGGTCAGGAATGACGGTCTCGCTCACTGCTGAAGTCATCGCCGAGATGCTGCATGGGATCAACTTCGACCACCCCACCGAGAACAAATATTGGCGCTGGTATTGAATCGTGAAAAAGATACTGATGTCCTGGAGCACAGGAAAAGATAGCGCTTGGGCGCTGCATGCGCTCTCATCGGATCCGGACATCGAAGTCGCCGGCCTGATCACCACGTTCAATGCGGCTGCGGATCGTGTAGCGATGCACGCCGTACGGCGTTCGCTCGCCGAAGCGCAGGCGGCGCGAGTCGGCTTGCCGTTGTGGCCCGTGGAATTGCCGTGGCCCTGCTCCAACGCCGAGTATGAAAGCCGGATGGCGGCGCTCATCGAGCGCGCTGTTGCAGCCGGCGTGCAGGCGATCGCGTTCGGCGACCTCTTCCTCGAGGATATCCGGCGCTATCGCGAACAGCAGTTGGCGCGTACAGGCATCGAACCCCTGTTTCCGCTGTGGAACCGACCGACTCAGGGATTGGCGCGCGAAATGATCGCCGCCGGGCTGGCGGCTACAGTCACGTGCGTCGACCCGTCCAAGCTGGACCGCTCGTTTGCCGGCCTCGATTTCAATCTGGAATTTCTCGATGCCTTGCCCGCCCACGTCGATCCTTGCGGAGAAAATGGCGAATTCCATACGTTCGTCCTCGATGCGCCTTTCTTCTCCGACAGCATACGCGTTGAGCGCGGCGAAATCCTCGAACGCGACGGATTTGTATTCGCAGACCTGGTCGGTCCGCTCACGACGGCCGCTCAGCGAGCGCGGGGACCTGTTCTGTGATCTGAATGCCAAATCCTTCCAGCCCGGGGATGCGGCGGGGATGGTTGGTAAGGAGCCGGATGGTGGAGAGGCCCAGGTCGGCAAGGATCTGGGCGCCAATGCCGATCTCATGCTGCAATTGCGGCGAGTCAGAAGCCGCAACGTTCGGCTCGCGCCCATGCGTCGCAAGAGTGCGACGCTCGCCGTCGCCGCGGACCTTAGCGCCCGGACCCGTCTGATGCAAGTACACCAGCGCGCCGCGGCCCTCTGCCGCAATGCGCTTCAGCGAGGCGCGCAAGGTCTCCTGACAATTGCAGTCCGTCGATCCGAAAACGTCGCCAAACAGACAGTGCGAATGCACGCGAACCAGCACATCCCGCTTGCCGGCGATCTCGCCAAAGACAAGCGCCAGGTGCAGTTCCGGACCGATGGCGGTTCCATACTGGATGACCTTGAAATCGCCAAATTCTGTGCGCAGGCAGCCTTCGGCGTGACGATGGATGAAACGCTCGTTCTGTAAACGGTGTCGGATCAACTGCGCCACCGTGATCATCTTCAGGCCGTGGGTGCGGCAGAACTCCTCAAGCTGCGGCCGCCGCGCCATCGAGCCGTCCTCGTTCATTACTTCGCAGATCACCCCTCCGGGACGCAGTCCCGCAAGCCGCGCCAGGTCGACGGCGGCCTCGGTCTGCCCCGCGCGAACCAGCACCCCTCCCTCGCGGGCGCGCAACGGAAACACATGGCCGGGTCGCGCTAGGTCGCCGGGACGCGTCGCCGGATCAATTGCCACACGAATGGTGTGCGCGCGATCAAAAGCCGAAATGCCGGTGGTCACGCCTTCGCGCGCCTCAATCGATTCGCAAAACGCCGTTCCGAATCTTGAAGTATTGCTGCGCGACATTAACGGCAGATGAAGGCGGTCGCAGATCTCAGGCGCCAGCGGCAGACAGATCAGGCCCCGCCCGTGTTTCGCCATAAAATTGATAATTTCCGGAGTGACCTTCTCAGCTGCAATCGCGAGATCGCCTTCGTTTTCGCGATCCTCGTCGTCGACGATGACCAGCATGCGTCCGGCCCGGAACTCCTCGATAGCTTCGGGAATCGACGCAAATGGCATACGAGAGGTGAATCTATATCCAGAATAGCAATGGGGCCGGACATGTCTGGCGCAAAGCCCGCGACGGTTATGCTTCGACCAGCCGCTGCAGCTTTTTGAGCGCTGGTTCGAGTCGCTGCGGGCGGTCGAGGACAGGGCGGAACACATCTCCGAGCGCATGGAAGCGCGCCGGAGCATTTTGTATGTTGAACTGCTGCGGCGACAGTCCCGGCTTCACTTCATCCCAGCGGAGCGGCGTCGAGACCGGCGCTCCGTCGTGCGCCCGCAGCACGTATGGCGCTGCAATTGTCTTGATCGACGAGATCTGAAGGTAATCGAAATATACGCGCCCTTTCTTGCGCCGCTCGACGGCGCGCGGCGTCGTGAACAGATCCGGCTCCTGGCTGATCACCACATGCCACAACGCCTCGGCGAACGAGCGCACTTGTTCGAACGTATACACCGGCTCAAGCGGCACATAGATGTGCATTCCGTCGCCCCCGGTCGTCTTCGGATAGCCTGCCAGTCCGATGCGCTCCAGGACGCTTCGCGTGATTTGCGCCGCCTCAACGATCAGCTCATACGGACACTGGACCGGATCTAGATCGAGCAGCATGAAATCCGGATTCTCGAGATGTCCGACGCGGCTCATCATCGGGTTCTGATCAATGCAGCCCAGGTGCGCCAGCCACAGCAGCGTCTCCCGGTTGTCGCAAACGACGTAATGGATGATGCGCCCCTCCGAAGGGATCGGCTCGATGCGAATCCAATCCGGAAATCCTTCCGCATTCTTCTGAAAAAAGAATTGCTCATGAATGCCGTTGGGGTAGCGCTTCAGCGAGAGGGGCCGCCCCTGTATATGCGGGAGCAGGTATTCGGCGACTTCGTCGTAGTAATTGAGAATGTCGCGTTTGCTGTATCCGTCCTTCGGGTAAAACACCTTGTTCAGATTGGTGAACCGCAGGGACTGCGCTCCAACCTGAACAGTGACTTCTTTGACGCCCTCCGGAATCAACGGACCAGACTGCGGCCGTGACGCCTCTTCCTCCTGGATCTCGCCGGGGAGCTCCGCATCAGGCCGCTCTCGCCGGACCTGCCTGGGGTCGGCGTCGAGCCGCAGCCCGAGAAAAGCCGGCGCGCGCAACTGGTTGTCCTGCGTCCAGTCGAGAAAGCGAACTTCGCACACCAGCTCCGGCCGAACCCATGTGACCTCGCGGCTGATCTTGGGCTGTCGCCGGAACGGGCATTGGGATGTGACCAGCGGTTTCAGCCGCTCGTAGATATCGCGAATCGATTTGTCATTGAATCCGGTTCCAACCTGACCCGCGTGAACCAGCTCGTCTCCCTCGTATACGCCGAGCGCCAGCGAGCTGAAAAAATCGCGGTCGCCGTGTGTAAAGCCGCAGATCACGAATTCCTGTTGATTCAGAACTTTGATCTTCAGCCAGGAACTGCTGCGCCGCGATTCGTACTGGCTGTCAACGCGCTTGGCCATGATCCCTTCCAAGCCCGCCTGGCGGGCGGCCTCGAGCATCTCGGCCCCGCGCGCGACAAAATGTTCGGAATACTTGATGCGGTCGGTGTTCTCGAGAATGGCCTGGAGCGCGCGCTTGCGGTCGATCAGGGGCGCGCCGCGCAGATCGAAACCGTCCCAGTACAAAAGATCGAAGGCAAACAACGTCACCGGCGTGGATCGCGCCAGATGAGCGATGGAGTTGGGGTCGGTCTGTGCGATGCGGGGTTGTATGAGCTCAAAGCGCGGCCGGCCTTGTTCGTCGACCACAGCGATCTCAGCATCGATGATCGCCGTCTCCGCGCGCACAAAATGCGGCAAGACGGTGAGTTCCGGGTACTGTCGCTCGCAGCGGTTGCCGGTGCGGGACTGTATGTGCATGCGGCCGTGGTCCACGAAGCAGATGCCGCGGACGCCGTCCCACTTGATCTCGTATAGCCAGTTTTCACCGGCCGGGGGCCGGTCCGCGAGGCTGGCGGTCATGGGCGTAATCGAGGTCGGCATGGGCCGCTCGACCGCGCCAGGCAAGTCGCCGGGGCGTTCGCCCGTTTCCTCCTCGCCCGCCGTCTTCGTAACGCGCTTCTTACGCGCGCGGGGCGTTTTCTTCGGCGGCAGATTCTCGGCGATCTCCTCCTGCGTGCGGCCAGTCTTCACGCTGACGGCATGCTCTTCGATATCCCAGTTCGGCCGGGCGTATTCATCCGCCTTCTTGATGATCAGCCATTCGTTCCCTTTGCCGCGGCCCTTCATATGAACCAAAACGAAGTTGCCCTTGAGTTTCTCGCCATGCAAACGAAACTTGAAATCGCCGCGCGCAATCTGCTGATCAGGCGGCAGGTCGCCCAGAGGCTCGTAGACCCCGCGGTCCCACAGCATAACGCTGCCGCCGCCGTACTCGCCTTTCGGAATGTTGCCCTCGAAGTCGCCGTACTCGATGGGATGATCCTCCACCTGCATGGCCAGATTCTTGCGCGACGGATCGAGAGACGGCCCCTTGGGGACGGCCCAGGACTTCAGTACGCCGTTTACCTCGAGACGGAGATCATAATGCAACCGCGTGGCGTCATGCCGCTGTATGCAGTATCGGAGCGCAGGACCAATCTCAACCACCGCTGGAGGCGGCTCGGGCGTCTTTTCGAAGTTGCGCTTGTGGGCGTACTCGTCAAGCGGTCCGGTCTCGCTCGCTTTTTGAACCTTCGCTTTTGTCCGCGGCACGCGATCCCTGGTTCGATTGTAGCCGAAGGATTGCCTGAACCGCGTCTAGAAAGCGTGCACCCGCTTCTTCAGCAGGCCTTTCACATCCTGGTCCGCATGGGCCCGCTGGGTCCGTTCTCGCTGGGGATCATCGATGCGCTCCTGTTCACGCCGCTCGCCAACGATGTGCTGGTCGTTGCGCTCAGCAGCCGCCGGCGCGATTGGTTCTGGATCTACGGACTGGCCGCGGCGGCAGGTTCCACCGCCGGCTGTTTCCTGTTGGACTGGATGGCCCGCAGAGGCGGAGAGGCCGGTTTGAAGAGACTTCTCAGGCCGAGACGACTGGAGTACGTAAAAAGGAAAATCGAAAAAGGCGCGGCCGTCGCCCTGGCGCTGGGCAGCATCCTCCCCCCGCCGTTCCCGTTCACTCCGGTTGTGGCGGGCGCCGCGGCATTTCAGTATCCCCGCTCCAAAGCGCTGTTGCTGATCGGCGCCGCCCGGACGCTCCGCTTCCTGGTTCTCGCAACCCTGGCCCGTCAATTCGGCCGCCAGATTCTCAGCATCGCTGAGTCGCCAGCCGTGCGCTGGTCCATCGCCGGCCTCATTGTGTTGTCGCTCGTGGGCAGCGCGGCGTCGGTCTATCAGATCGTTCAGAGAAGCAGGAGCCAGGCATAGCATTCGCGCCGCAGGTTCCTGTGGCCTGGGCCGACCCTCCCAAACCGGATGCAACTGGACTCAGGGCAAATGCGGCTGTTCGCGTCAGGCGCCGCGGCCGCTGTCAGCTACAATGACGACATGGCCACGTTCGGCTTCGTGGAGTACGAGGCGGCGGAACCAGCGGTTCGCGCAGTATACGACGATATTCGAGCCACTCGAAACACCGACTACATCAACAATTTCTGGAAAGCGCTGGCGCACAATCCCGAATTGCTGGCTGCGTCGTGGCAGCGCGTCAAGCGCACGATGGCGCCGGGCGCGCTGGACCCGCTCACGAAGGAACTGATCTACCTGGCGGTGAGCGTCACCAACCAGTGCGGTTATTGCATTGCCTCACACACCGCTTCCGCCGTGAAGGCCGGGATGTCCGAACCGATGTTCGCTGAGCTGATGGCCGTGGTAGGCCTCGCCAACGAAATGAACCGGCTGGCCGCAGGCTATCAGGTGGAAATTGACGAACGCTTTCAAGCCGCTCGACCCGGCGAAATGGCCGGCCAGCCCGGCGCGTCACATTGAAAGAACCTATGCGATCTCTTCCTGTTCTCGTCGCGCTCGCGGCTATGCTGGCCGCCTGCGCCAGCTCTGATGACGAACGCGCGCGGCAGAAGGCTCGCGAAGCGGGCCGCGAACTTCAGCGCGACGCAAAGCAGGCCGCCGATAAGGCCGGCCGCGCGCTCGACCAAGCCGCGCGTGAGATCGACAAAGGCATGGCGGACGCAAGCGAGAAAGCCAGACATGCGGTTAACGACGCGCGCCGCAACGTCGAAAAGCGCTCCAGCGAGGCGGATGGGAAGCGCTGAGGCCGCGGCGCAGAAGGTCCCCTACGGTGAATGAGACGGAGCGCATCGGCCGGCACGTCGCGGTTTTGAGCATGCTCATCGGCGCGGCGCTGGCCGTCATGAAGATCTCCGTCGGCCTGATGGCCAATTCCGCGGCCGTGGTTTCCGACGGCGTCGAGTCGGCATCGGACGTGCTGGCCTCCGGGATCGTGCTGTTTGGGCTCGCGCTGGCGGCCAAACCCGCCGATGAGGAACATCCCTACGGGCACGGCAGGTTCGAAACGATTTCGGGCCTGGCCGTGGGCGTCATGCTCGGAATGACGGGCGCGGTAATCTGCTTTCGCGCCGCCTGGTCCATCAACGACCAGCATGTGCCCGCCGCCTTCGCCATCTGGGCGCTGGTCGTCTCAATGCTTGCCAAATTAGCCCTGGGGGCGGCAAAGTTTCGCATCGGCCGGAAGATCAAAAGCGAGGCGCTGGTGGCCGACGGCTGGAACGACACCGTGGATATCCTCTCGGCGTCGGCGGCGCTCGTGGCGGTCGCCCTGGCCGTGTGGCGGCCGCAACGGTTCGCCGCGGCCGATCACTACGGCGCATTCGCCGTGGGTCTGATCGTCATTTTTCTCGGCATCCGCGTCGTCTACAACACCGCGCAGCAGCTGGTGGACCGGATGCCGCCCCGCGAGCTGCTCGAAGACATCCGCCGCGTCGCCCTCAACGTCCCCGGCGCTCTTGGAATTGAGAAATGTCTGGCTCGAAAAACGGGTCTCCGTTATCACGTGGACCTGCACCTGGAAGTGGACCCGGATATGACGGTTCGCCGGTCCCACGAGATTGCGCACGACGTTCGCAATCGCATCATCGCTGAGCTCTCCTGGGTGGCGGACGTTCTCGTGCATGTCGAGCCCCATACCCTCGCTACAATCGAATCGGGCCCGCGATGGAGAACCGGGAAATAGCGATTCTGCTTAGTGAAACTGCGGACCTGATGGAGATCGCCGCCGAGGATGCATTTCGCATCCGCAGCTACCGCAATGCCGCTGCGGTCATCGAGAGCTATCCAGAGCGAATTATCGATATTCTGCAAAACTCACAACGCAAAATTACGGATATTCCTGGCATCGGCAAGGGAATTGCCGCTGTTATCGAGGAAATCGCGCGGCGCGGCAGCTTCGAACGGCGCGATCAGCTTCTGGCCAGGTATCCGCCCGGCGCCCTGGAGCTGCTCAAAATTCAAGGCCTCGGGCCCAAAAGCATCGCGCTGCTGTGGGAACACTTCCGCATCAGCGGCATCGATGACCTGGAGCGGCTGTGCAAAGAGCAGAAGCTGCGCCAGCTGCCGCGCATGGGCGCCAGACTTGAGGAAAAGATCCTGCAATCGATCCGCGCCTATCGCCAGAGCTCGGGGCGGCATCTGCTGAGCTTCGGCCAGAAGAGCGCCGACGATTTGATTCAGTACTTGCAGGAAGTCGACGGGCTGGAACGGATTTCCGCAGCCGGGAGCCTGCGCCGCGGCAAGGAAACCATCGGCGATCTGGACCTGCTCGTCACGGGACCAGGCGCCGGCGCAGCGCTGGAGCGCTTCATCAGGAATCCGAGAGTGCACCACGTCCTGGGAAAAGGCGCCAACAAGGCCAGTGTGAAATACGGTCTTGAGGGTTTGCAGGTGGATTTGCGCGCTCTGCCCGGCGAAAGCTATGGCGCCGCAATGCAATATTTCACTGGGAGCAAGGAGCACAATATTGCGATGAGAACGCGCGCCCTCAAGCTCGGTCTGACGCTCAACGAATACGGCCTGGCGCGCCTCGACGACAATCAGCGGGTTGCGGGCGAGACCGAGCCGGAGATCTACGAGAAGCTCGGCCTTCAGTGGATTCCCCCGGAGTTGCGAGAAAATTGCGGTGAAATCGAGGCCGCGGCCGAAGGTCGGCTGCCAAAGCTGATTGAACTCTCCGATATCCGCGGCGATCTGCACATTCACACCCGCGAAACCGACGGGCGCGCAACGCTTGAGGAGATGGCGGCGGCGGCGCGCGAGCGCGGCTATGAGTACATCGCGATTACGGATCACTCCAAGGCGCTGGCCATGGCCAACGGTCTGGACGAGCAGCGCGCTGTCGCGTTTGCGCGGCGCGTTCGCGAATGGAATCACACTGGGGTGGGCATCCGCATCCTGTCCGGCATCGAGTGCGACATCCTGCGAGATGGGGCGATGGACCTGGCCGAAGACGCACTGGCCGAACTCGATTTCGTCATTGGCAGCGTTCACAGCTACTTAAAAATGGAACCCGCCGAAATGACCGAGCGCCTGCTGCGGGCGATGGAGTCGCCTTCGCTGCGCGTCCTCGGGCACCCGACGGGACGATTACTGCTTCACCGCGACCCGTACCCGTTCGATTTCGATCTTGTTGCAAGCGTCGCAGCGGCGCGCGGCATCTGGATGGAAGTCAACGCCAGCCCGGAACGGCTCGATTTGCCGGGCCCCCTGATCCGTACGGCAAAAGCCAAGGGCGTGAAGTTCGTCATCTCGACCGACGCCCACCATCCCCGGCACTTGTTCAATATGACGTACGGCGTTGTGACCGCGCGCCGCGGATGGCTGGAAGCCGCAGACGTTATGAATACGCTGCCGTACGATCAGTTCCGGGTAGCGCTAAAACGGTGATGATGCCGAAAAACCAGATGCGTCTCATTTCGTCTCGGGAACTGCTGAAAACACCAATTTTCCGCGTGACAGAGGACGTGGCCAAAGACCCCGACGGGTTCGAGATCAAGCGCGCGATTGTACAGCACGCAGGCTCCGCCGTCGTGATGGCGCTTGACGCGCGGAGCCGGATTTTGCTCGTCCGCCAGTATCGCCTTCCAGCGCGCGACTACCTGTGGGAGCTGCCGGCGGGACGGCTGGACCCGGGCGAGACGCCGCTTCAGGCGGCCAAACGCGAGTTGATCGAGGAAACCGGATATCGCGCGCGGCGGTGGCGCAGGCTGGCGTCATTTTTCGCTAGCCCCGGCTACGTGGCCGAGAAGATGACCATCTTTGTCGCGCGGGATCTGACGCAGGGCGATGCAACTCCCATGGAAGACGAGCGCATTCGGATTTCCTGGTTTACGCCGCCGGAGGTTGAGGCTATGATCGCCGCCGGACGCATTGCGGACGCGAAAACGATCATCGGCTTTTACCGGTGGCGCGACCTGCGAAAAGCCCTGGCCTGACTGGCTTCCGGTTCGCGCTGGATTGTAGGGCGTCTCTAGCCGGGTTTACGGCGTAGTGAAGACGCGCGCCTCGCTGCGTTCGGGTTCTGTAACCAGTGATGGGGAACATCGGCGCCTCTGCGTTCGTATGTAACACCTGATGCCCTCACTGCTGAATGAGCTCCGCCAGGCCCTCCGCGGCTTCCGTCGCGCGCCCGTCTTTACCGCCACGGCCATTCTGACGCTTGCGCTGGGCGTGGGCGGCGCCACCGCCATCTTCTCGCTGACGCATGCCGTCATGCTGCGCTCGCTGCCGGTCGCCGATCCCGCGTCGCTCTACCGCATCGGCGACGGAAACGACTGCTGCGTTGAAGGCGGTCCGCAGGACCGCTGGGGCATGTATTCCTACCCCCTGTTCGAGCGTCTGAAGGCCTCGGCGCCCGAATTCGAACAGGTCGCCGCCTTTCAAGCCGGCGGCTGGCGGTTCAGCGTACGGCGCGCGCAAACGGATCGGGTCCCCAGGCCGTTGCGGGGCGAGTTCGTCACCGGCAGCTACTTCACAACCCTCGGCATTCGCTCCTTCATTGGCCGGCTGTTCTCAGATTCCGACGATCGCCCCTCTGCGCCGCCCGTCGCCGTATTGAGCTATCGCGCCTGGCAGTCCACCTATGGCGCGGACCCGTCGGTGGTGGGCGCGGCATTTTTCATTGACGGGGTTCCCTTCACAATATCGGGCGTCGCTCCCCCAGGCTTTTTCGGCGAAACGCTCCGCAGCGATCCGCCCGACATCTGGGTTCCTCTCCACCAGGAGCCGCTGGTGCGCGGCGATGGTTCGCTGTTGCGCCAGCCGATGTCCGCATGGCTGCGCGCGATCGGGCGGCTCAAGCCCGGCGCCTCTGTCGCCGGCATGGGACCGCGGCTCACCGGCGTGCTCCGGCAGTGGCTTGAGAATGACAGCGGATATCCGGCCGCGTGGATGACCGAAATCGTCCGGCTCCTTCCCAAGCAGTACATCAACGTCGTTCCCGCCGGCGGCGGAGTGGAGGAGATGAAGGAGAACTATCGCCGCAGCCTCCAGATCCTCATGACAGTCTGCGGGCTCGTGCTGCTCATCGCCTGCGCGAACCTGGCGAATCTTCTGCTTGCGCGCAGCATGGCGCGCCGTGCGCAAACATCCATCCGACTCGCGATCGGCGCCTCGCGGGGGCGCATCGTTCGCCAAGCGCTCACGGAAAGCATTCTGCTCGCGCTTGGCGGAGGTCTCGCCGGGCTTGCGGTGGCTGAAGGCGCCGAGCGCCTGATCCTTGCGATCGCCTTCCGCACCGCGCAGCATATTCCGATCGATACGACGCCTTCCCTGCCCGTGCTCGCTTTCGCGTTCGGCATGTCCGTGCTCACAGGCGTACTGTTCGGCGCGGCGCCCGCATGGGCCGCGACGCGAACTGACCCGGTCGAGGCGCTGCGCGGCGCGAGTCGCAGCACGGGCGATGGACATTCGCTTCCGCGCACGCTCCTGCTTGTATTTCAAGGCGCCCTTTCCGTGGCGCTGGTGGCGGGGGCGGCCATGCTCACCCGCAGCCTGAACAACCTGGAAAATCAAAACCTCGGATTCGAAACGAAGAATCGCATCACCATCGATCTCAACCGGCCTCCAGCGACTTACTCCATCGATCGTCTGGATGCCATCTACCGCGTCCTCGAAGACAAGCTCAATCATCTACCCGGCGTTGAACGCGCCAGCCTGGCTCTCTACAATCCGTTTACAGACAACTGGGGCGAACTCATCTTTGTTCCGGGGCGCCCGAATCCAAAGCTCAACGAAAACTCCGGTTCATCGTGGGATCGCGTGACGCCCGGATATTTTCAAGCCGTCGGCCAGCCCATTCTGCGCGGGCGCGGGTTCACCGACGCAGACCGTCGCAATGCGCCGCTGGTCGCCGTTGTCAACCAGGCCTTCGCGCGGCGCTTCTTTCCCAACGAAGATCCGATCGATAAGTATTTCGGCATCGACCTGCCGGCCTATGCGTCGACATTCCGAATCGTAGGCATCGTTCAGGACGCCAAGTACAGGCAGCCGGACAGACCGGCGCGCCCCATGTTCTTCGTGCCGCTGGCCCAGTATGTCGAGGCGTACCAAGAGGATATCCTGCGTAAAATCGAGCTGAATTCTCATTTCATCGGCAGCGCGCTGCTGGTCACAGGCGCTGAGCCCGGCGCTCTCGAGCCGGTGCTCCGCAAGACCTTCGCCGAGGTCGATCCGAATCTCACCATCAACAGCGTACGGACATTGAAGGAGCAGGTCGCGCTGAGCTTCAACCAGAAACGCGCCGTTGCGGATCTTGCTGGTCTCTTCGGAGTTGTTGCGTTAATCCTCGCTGCTGTCGGCCTGTATGGCGTCACGGCGTACACAGTCGCGCAGCGCACGGCTGAAATCGGAGTTCGCATGGCTCTCGGCGCGGACCGGCCGAGGATCGTCCGTCTTGTCCTGCGCGGCGCATTCCGCACCGTTGCGCTCGGCGTCGTGCTCGGCGCGCCGCTGGCCATCGGCGCGGGACGTCTGATGTCGTCGCAGCTTTACGGCGTTACCGGCTGGGATCCGCTGTCGCTCTCGATTGCAATGGCCGCGCTCGCAGCTTGCGCCTTCGTGGCCGCCATCATCCCCGCTGGCCGCGCATCCGCGATTGACCCGATGCAAGCGCTGCGCGTGGAGTAACCCATCACAGCAGCGTCAGATACCGGATGACACAATAGTGAATTGGATCGATACCTGCTCGTTCTGCTTGGCGGCGGCGTAGGCGCGCTGTGCCGCTACGTGCTCGCCGGCGCAATCATGCGTCGGTTTGGAGGAGCATTCCCGCTCGGCACGCTCGTCATCAACGTCACCGGGTGCTTTATGATCGGCTTATTCATGACGCTTTTCACCGAGCGTCTGGACCCGCATCCCAACTGGCGCCTGGCGCTCGTTGTCGGCTTTCTCGGGGGCTATACGACCTTCTCAAGCTTCGAATACGAAACATATCAGTCCATCCGCGATGGCAGCCATTGGACGGCGCTGCTCAATGTCGCTTCCAGCGTTCTGTTGGGGTATATCGCCGTTGTGTGCGGAGCGCTCGCCGCCGGCAGGCATTGACCCTGGGAGTGCTTGATGCTCGCAAAAGGACCCGCGAAAAAGGTCACCATTTACGTCAATGAGGACGCCCGCTACCATCATCAACCGCTGTACGAAGCGATCTTGATGTTCCTGATGCACAAAGGCGTAGCCGGCGCGACCGCCTCCCGCGCCTTGGCTGGCTTCGGCGCAGGGCGCGTTCTGCACACGCCAAAAATCGAAGTGCTCGCCGAGCATCTGCCGGTCCGCATAGAGTTCGTCGAGGCCGCCGGCAAAGTCGATGAGCTGTTGCCTGCCCTCTACGATATGGTCGAGGACGGCCTCATCGAAGTCCAGGACACCACCGTCATCCGCGCCCCCGCCGCAAGACGCCGGCAGGAGCCGGCCGCGCCGCGTCAGATCAGACGACAGCCGGCCAAAATGTTGCGCGTGTTCCTCGGCGAGTCCGACCGGCTGCACGACGAACCGCTCTACGATGCGATCCTCAAAAAGCTCCGGATGCTGGACATCGCAGGGGCGACGGTGTATCGCGGCATCTACGGCTACGGCGCCAAGGGTCACACTCATAAGCAGAGCTTCTGGCATCTGTCCAAAGATCTTCCGGTGATGATTTCAGTAATCGATACGCCCCCAAAGATCGACGAAGCCGCGGCTGCGGTGGAGTCGATGCTCGGCGACGGGCTCATTGTCGTTTCTGACGCCGAAATGATTCGGTTGGTCCGCAGCGATGCCGCAAGCAACCCCAGCTAAGATTCTCCGCGTCCACGTCTCCGCCGCCGACAAGCATGAAGGCACGCCGCTGTACGAGGCGATCGTCGCCAGATGCCGCGAAATGAAAATCGCCGGCGCGACCGTATTCGAGGGCCTCGAAGGCTTTGGCGAGACCGCCGCCATGCACCGGCGTCGCCTCATCCCCGGCGACCAGCCGGTCATCATCGTGGTCGTGGATTCGCCCGCCAACATTGACCGCCTGACGCCCGCTATCGAAGCCATGGTCGGCGCCGGCGTCATCGCAATTTCTGAAGCGAACATGATCCGCGTGCAGAAGCGCGAAATCTAAGCCATCTTTCGAGCCCGGCTGAACTGCGCGACCAGCAGCGCCCCGATGTAACACAGGCCGCCGGCAATCACCGTGAACCGCAGCCCCGCATAGATCGCCAGACAAATCGCGCTCGCGGAACCGAGAACGCTTGCCGCGGCGTTTAACGACCACGCCCATCGCACCGAAGCATGATGCATCGTCTCCAGCCGGGCGAGCCCGGTCGGGAACGGCATTCCCATCAGGAAGGCTGGCGGAGCGATGACCGCGGCCGTCAACAGCGCTTTGATGGCAATTGGCAACGACGTCAGAGCCGTGGTCAACGGCGCGGAGAGGAAGGCCAGCCCCGCCACGAGCGCCGCGATGGCGGCCAGGATCCCGCGCAGCCGGTCCGGCGAGCCCGCGACAATCCGCTTGCTGAAGTAACTCCCCAGACCGCTCGCCACCAGCATCGAAAAGATGATCACCGTCAGCGCGTAGGTCGGATGCCCCAAGAACAGGACGAACTTCTGGATCAACGCAACTTGTATGAGGATGTACCCCGCGCCGATAAACAGAAAGTAGAAAAGAAATCCGAAGACGCCGCGGTCGCGCGGCAGGCGGCTCCCGAGCAACATTCGAGGCAGCAGCAGAATCACCGCCGTCGCGAGCACGCTTACGCCTACCACCCCGAACAATAGCGGCACCGCGCGGTTTACTTTGTAATCCGCGCTCGCCCTGGACGCGTGCATGATGAAATCCCACACATCGCGCGGCTGCACGGTGTAAAAAAAGAAAGGCCGGTCATCCCCCACCGCCGATATATCAAACGGATACCGCTCTTCGAACGCTGCGCGGTCGCGCGTCAACAGCAGCTCGCCGAACGGATTCCGCGCTGGATCGCCCGGCATGTAGACGATCTCGAGACGGCCCGCCGCCGCGCCGGCGCGAGCGCGCGCCAGATCGCCGGCGCTGAACGGCTTGCGCGAAACCAGCACCGTATCCTGCGCCCCCCATCCGTGAATCGCGCCGGCGTTCTCGCGCAGCACGATCACGTGTCGCCATGTCTCGCGCTCTCCCAAACGGTCCAGGGCCTCCGCCGCCAATGACAGCAGCCGCAGCGATTCGCGCGGCGGATCGAATCCCCAACGCGTGAACGCCATGAGGCCGTCATCGGTCAGGTGACGGAGATAGTCGTAAAAGGCGTCCGACGTGTACAAATTGTTCTCCGAAAGCGCGAACGCGCCGGCGGCCGTGGACGCCCACGTGTCTACCAGCGTCGCCTGAAGCACCTGGTACTTCTCATCGCTGCGCCGGACAAAGCTGCGGCCATCTTCTACATAGATGTGAACCTCGGGCCGAAAGTACAGCCGGTGGCTCAACTCCGGGAAGCGCTCCCGCATAATCGTGTTGGCGATGATCGGATTGATCTCAACGCCGGTGATATCCTTGCTGCCCGATGCGAGCGCGCGCGCGACGTCCCACCCGCCGCCGGGCCCGATGACCAGCGTTTTCGCGCCCGGACGGATCAGGTACGGCAAGCCCGGCCCCTGGTGCAGCAGCTCGAACCGGGCGGTTGCATCCAGCCGGCTCCAGTCAAACGGCGGAATCCCGGTGGACGCGTCCGCATCGATGTAGATCAGCATCACGCCGGAGCCCTGCTCGCGCGCCAGCCCGATCCGCGAAAAGCTGTTCCATTTGACGAACTGCTCATGCGGCAACTTTTGCCCCTTAGCCCACTTCACATCGATGAGCCGCAAATTGGCATTGGCGAACATCAGACCAACCAGCGCGAGCGAGAGCGCCACCGCGCCGATGCGCAACTCCGACTTTCCGGAAATGTTGAACCAGATCGCGGCCGACGCCGCAAAAAGAATCCCCGCAGCTATTACGGTGTTTGGGCCGCCAAAGGCGTTCAACAGCGGAATGAGCACGAAGCATCCCGCTGAGGCGCCCATCAGGTCAAAAAAGTAAACGCGGTCGACGCGCTGAATGGTTTCCGATATAGCGAGCGATACGATCGCGCCGGCGAGAAAGAACGGCGCGGCGCTCGCGAAATACACCAGAGTGAGAGTTCCGGCGCCAAGCTCGCCCTTGCGCGTCATCACCAATGTCAACGCGAGCACAACCACGACCGCGTCGATCGCCGCCATCCAGCCCAGCTTGCCAAAGGCGCTCCCGCCGCGCCCCGCGACAACATACGAGAATACGCCCCCTGCGCCTAATCCAAACAGCGCAATCGAAATCGCCAGAAACGCGAAATGGTAATAAAATACGACGGAGAAAATGCGGGTGAGCGCCAGTTCGAGCACCAGCGTCGCCAGCGTCGTCATCGAAACACCCAGGTAAACCGGCGCCCAGTGGACCGCCGCTGGCAACTGAACTGAACTGATTCTGGACAATAAACCATGTTATCGACTGTCCGGCCCGCGGTGTTTATTCTGAAATATGAACGCTGCCTACCTGAGCGACGCATCCGGCTTCACCGGCTGGGCCGAAGAGGCATTCGCGCCTGCGGATGAAGCTGGCGTGGTGGAAATCCTGCGTCGCGCAACCGAGCAGCGCATTCCCGTCACCATCGCCGGCGCCGGGTCCGGACTTACGGGCGCGCGGGTCCCGCAAGGAGGCTGGGTGCTGTCGCTCGAGCGCTTTCGCAAGCTCGACATTGGCCCCGGCCGCGCCCGCGCCGGCGCGGCGGTCACGCTTCTGGAATTGCGCGAGGCGGCCGCCCCCACCCGCCAGTTCTACGCCCCGGATCCAACGGAACTTACCGCGTCCGTCGGCGGGACCATCGCCACCAACGCGAGCGGATCGCGCAGCTTCCGCTTCGGCGCAACCCGGCGGCATGTGCTCGGCTTGCGCGTTGCGCTCATCGACGGCCGCGTTGTCGAATACCGCCGCGGAGACAAACTGGATTTCGACGCGCCCGCCATTCCACTGCCGCGCACCACCAAGTGCACCGCCGGCTACCGTCTGGAGCCGGGCATGGACTGGATTGACCTGTTCTGCGGATCCGAGGGCACGCTGGGCGTCGTGCTCGAAGCCGAGCTCCAGCTTCTGCCCGCGCCCGAGCACGTGTTCGCCGGCGTCATCTTCTTCGCCTGCGATGATGACGCCCTCCGCGCGGTCGACCTCTGGCGCGGCGCCGCTGACCTGCGCATGCTCGAATACGCGGACCGCAACTCGCTCAATCTGCTCCGCGGCCGCTACCCGGAGATCCCCGCCGCGGCGGCGGCGGCGCTGCTCATAGAGGCTGAAGGCCAGGATCTTGACGCCTGGGAGAACCGCCTTCGCGAGGCCGCGGCCATGGTGGATGCCTCCTGGTTCGCCGCGAGCGCGCGAGAGCGCGAGCGGTTTCGCCTGTTCCGTCACGCTCTGCCGGAAACCGTCAACGCCGCCGTCCTGTCGCGCGGGTTCATGAAAATGGGCGCCGATTACGCTGTGCCGCTCGATCAGAACCGTGAGATGATCGCTTACTATCGTGAACGGCTGGAGCGAGAATTGCCGGGCCAGTACGTCATCTATGGACATATCGGCGACGCCCACGTTCACGTCAATATGCTTCCCGCAACGCCGCAGCAGGCGGCCCTCGCTAACGCGCTCCTGACCGAGTTTGCGCGCCAGGCCGTCGCGCTCGGAGGCGCCGTTTCAGCCGAGCACGGCCTAGGCAAGCGCAAGGCGCATCTGCTTGCCATACAGTACGCCCCGGAACACATCCAGGCGATGATGAACGTGAAGCATCGCCTCGATCCCTTCTGGCTGCTCGGGCGCGGAACGCTGTTTCCCCTCCCGGACTGGGTCTCAACGAGCCTCGAGGTGGCCCATGACCCTGACCTGCGATAATGTGACCAGCTGGTTGCGCCGTATGAAGGCCCGGATCGGAATCGTCGTTTTGTGCGTAGCCGCTTGTCTGTCGGGACAGCGCAAGGAATTTGACCGGCCTGCGAGGCAGGCCGCTCGCGGGACGCACGGCGCCGTAGCCGCCGGGTCCGAGTTCGCCACCGAGGCGGGCATGCGTCTCTACTACCAGGGCGGCAACGCGGTGGACGCTGGCGTCGCCGCCATGTTCGCCGCCGCGACCACCGAATTTTCTCATTTTGGCTTCGGCGGCGAAGCGCCCATCCTGGTCCGAACCCGCGACGGCAAGGTGCACGCGATCGCGGGCGTCGGCACAATGCCGAAACTCGCAACGGCCGAGATGTTCCGAACGCGAGCGCTGCGCCCCTTCGAAGTTCTGGAGCGCGATCCGGGAGGGCTGAAGGGCATCATTCCCGTCACCGGCATCATGCCGGCGCTGGTTCCCGGCATGGTGGACGCCGGACTCGTGGCGCTGCGGGATTTCGGAACCAAATCGTTCGCCGAGGTGATCGCGCCCGCGATCGGATACGCTGACGGTTACCCGATCGACGAGATGCGCGCCAACTCCATCGCGCGCTCGCGGCGCTTTTTCGACTTGTGGCCCGATTCAAAACGGCACTGGATGCCGAACGGCCGCCCGCCCGCTCCCGGCGAGATCTTCCGTCAGCCCGACTTGGCCAGAACCCTGCGCGCCATGGTCGATGCGGAGGCAAAGGCGCGCGCCGCCGGCATGGATCGCGCGGCCGCCATCGACGCTGTCCGGGATTACTTCTACCGCGGTGAAGTGGCGCACAAGATTGATGCGTTCATGAAGGCGAACGGCGGCCTGCTGCGCTATGAAGACATGGCGGCGTTCCGGCTTCAACCGGAAGATCCGGTCTCGACCACTTATCGCGGCTACAAAGTGTTCAAACCGGGATTCTGGAGCCAGGGTCCGTCCCTCATCGAGGCGCTGAACATCGTCGAAGGCTTCGACCTGCGATCGCTCGGACTCAACTCGGCCGAGTACATCCACCGCCTCACCGAAGCGCTCAAGCTCGCCTACGCGGATCGCGACGCCTGGTATGGCGATCCGAAGTTCAACAACATTCCAGCGGATGTTCTCTTATCGAAAGAGTATGCCGCCCAACGGCGGGCGCTGATCGGCAGGATGGCGTCGCTCGAATTCCGTCCGGGAGTGATCCACGGCAAGCGGCCGCTGCATCCGACCGAGGCCGAACACTCCAACGTCAAAATCGACGACGCCCTGATGGCGCATGACACCACCTGCGTGGACGCAATCGACAAGAATGGCGTGATGTTCTCCGCCACGCCTTCCGGCGCATGGATGCCCTCGGTCGTTGCGGGCGACACCGGCATTCCTTTAACGCAGCGCGCGCAGCAGTTCGTGCTGGTGCCTGGCAACCCGAATGAGCTTGCCGGCGGCAAGCGCCCGCGTGTGACCCTGAGCCCGACCATTGCGCTGCGTCCCGACAACTCGCCCCTGATGGCGCTGTCAACGCCCGGCGGCGATAATCAGGACCAGAGTTTGTTGCAGATGTTCCTGGACGTCGTCGAGTTCGGATTGAATGCGGAAGCCGCGGTCGAGGCGCCGCGTTTCCAGACGCGCCATCTGGTTTCCAGTTTCGATAATCATGCCTGGAACCGCGGCGATCTGCTGCTCGACGAACGCATCCCGGCGGCTACCTTTGCGGAACTGAGCGATCGCGGCCACCGGATTGAAACACGGTCGCGCTGGGCCAGCGGCGCCGCACCCGTGCTGATACGCGTTCTGAACGACGGCGTCATCGAGGCAGGCGCGGACCCCTATGGCTATCGCAGCGCACACGCCTGGTGATTATCTGAGCTGCTGTAACCGGCGCTCCACTTCGAGATCAGGCGTTTGGGCGTGTTGCAAGTACAGTTGAAACATGCGGCGCCCACGGTCTTTGACGCCGTTCCGCAGCCAGTAATCGCCCAGCGTCCGGGCGCATAGCGGGGTGTCCGGCGAATGCGCGATGTAGGCCTCGCATTCGGCATCCAGATGCCTCAGCACGCGCCCGAACTTGTCAGGGATTGCCGGAATGTCCGCGGGCAAGTGCCGCATGAAGATTACTTCTTGGGCATCCTCGTAGACCAGCTGCCAGTCCGGAGTCGACGGGTTTGCAAGCGCCAGCGCGAGTGGATATAGGGCGCCAGAGACGTAATCCAGCGTATTCATGACCACCACCTGGATTCCATACTGATCGAGAAGCTCGGCGCGAGGCCCCGCCACCTGGTCCGCATAGGAGCCGTCGTTGAACAGAATGCGCTGATATTCGCGATACAACGGTTCGCTGAGCGCGCGTCCGTCGATGAAGACGCGCTCCTGCGGCCATAACCGCCAGATCCAATAGCCGCCCTGTTCGTAGGTGTTGAACATCCTGCGTACGGCGTGATGCGCCCTCAGCCATTCCGCAGCCGCTTCCGGGACCGACCAGGCTGCGACGCGCAACTGGAAAAATGCGCCAGTCGAGACTCCGGCGAGGAGGGCTGCGCCGATCAACGCCGGCGCCGCCCACGCCAGGACTCGAGGCGCCCGGAAGCTGAGCGGCCAGTAGGCGGCGATCAAAACCGGCGCGAGAAAGCCGATGAGCATGATATTGCGAAACGCAAGCAGCGAAGCCGCAGCAAAGGAAATGAACATCGCCCAGTGCGGCAGGCGCACCCGACGCCAGGAAATCGCCAGCACAATCACTGCGGCGTACAGCAGCACATCGAAGCCGTAAGGCGGTCCCCACAGCGGCGGCGGACGCCACTCGACCAGACTCGCGGTAAGTTCACTCCGGCGGTAATCGAGCAGCGTCGGGAGCACCCCGAATCCGTTCGGATTCAGGCCCGAAATGGCGATCGAAGACGCCGCGACCGGCCACAAACGGCGTCGGTCCTCTCCGGCGCAGTATGCCAGCAGCACCACCCAACCCAGAAAAAAGCCGCCGTGGCAGTTGGCCCAGATCAGCATCAGCACGGGCGCTGCCCATCGCCAGCGCCGCAGCTCCAGCAAGGTCACGAGTACGGCAACGCCCAGAAATGTGACTAGGGCAGGGCGATCCGCAGCAAAGTGGACGGCGATCGAAGCAGCGGCTATCGCTGCCGCCAACCCCGCGTACAAGCTTCCGGTAAGGCGGGCGGCAAGAAATCCCGAAAGTCCGCACACGGCCGCAAGCAGCGCGGCGCGTACAATAATTACGCCTCCGAATCCGGCGCCTGCGTAAATAAGATAAAGCATGAGCTGGCTCAGCCATTCATGCGTAAGATTGAAATAAGCAACCGCGTCCCCCTTGAGCGCCGTTGTGTAGGCGAAAGGATCCGGCGCCGGCAGCGAGCGCTGCACGGCAATATACTGACCCGTCTTCAGGTGCCACCAGAAATCGCTGTCGGCGATCTCGGTTGAGAACAGCCCTAACAGACAGACCGCGAGAAGCGCGACCGCAGTTCCGGCCAGCCATCGCGGCGGAGGTTGCAAAGGCGGCAGCTGCTGTTGCTTACCAGTGGAGCGCCGCCTACGCGGGAGCGAACGACGCATTGACCAGCGGACGAAAATATTCGATGGTCTGCTTCAGACCTTCATCCAGATCGACCCTCGGCTCCCATCCCAAAAGCCGCCTGGCTTTTGAGATATCAGGCTGCCGCTGTTTGGGATCGTCCTGGGGCAGCGGCTTGAACTCAATCGGAACATCGGCTCCCACCAGCTTTTGAATGTGCTCGGCGAAGTCGATGATCCGCCACTCAACAGGATTCCCGAGATTCACAGGATAGCGCTCATCGGAGAACATCAAACGGTACAATCCGTCGACGAGATCACTCACGTAGCAGAAGCTGCGGGTCTGCGAGCCGTCGCCGAAGACCGTGATCGGGGCGCCTCGCAGAGCCTGGTCGAGAAACGCCGGCACCACCCTGCCGTCGTTCAAAGCCATTCGCGGACCATAGGTGTTAAAGATCCGGGCAATGTTGGTGCGAAGCCCGTAGGTGCGGTGGTAGGCCATGGTCAGAGCCTCGGCAAAGCGCTTGCTCTCGTCGTAACACGACCGGGGACCGACCGGATTCACGTTGCCCCAGTACGTTTCCACCTGAGGATGGACCGTGGGATCGCCGTAGCACTCCGAGGTTGACGTCAGCAGGAACGTCGCCCCGTGCTCGCGCGCGAGCTCGAGCATATTGCGCGTCCCAATGGATCCGGAGTCGAGCGTCTCGATCGGGTGGGCGAGATAATCCGCCGGACTCGCGAGCGACGCCAGGTGCAAAACTCCATCGACGCGCCCGGCGATGGTCAGCGGTCGGCACACATCGGCTTCCACGAACTCGAAACGCGAATCGCCTTCAAGGTGTGCAATATTCCGGTAACACCCGGTAATCAAATTGTCGATCGCAAGGACCGAGTGGCCCTCGGCGAGCAGGCGGTCGCACAGATGCGAACCGATGAAACCTGCGCCGCCGGAAATCACATAGCGCAAGGATGTGGATCCTCCGAAGACGTTGTCTCTTCATTATTGTCGTTGATTTCCCGCTGCCCGCGCGGGCGCAGCCGGCGGAGCCGGACAGGCGCATGTTACGCTGTCCACGGAGATTTATGACTCGATTCTCCCCGGTCGAAATTGGGCTGCTCCTTATTCTGATGGCTGCCTCTGTCGCTCTGTTTGCAGCTCGCTTCGGACGGGTGGTCAGCAACATCGCTCGCGCCAAATCCGAGCCGGGCTGCTCGATCACGCCGTTGGCTTCGCGCGCGCGGGATTTTCTGTGGGAGGTGATGCTGCAAGGGAAGGTCATCCGCCAGCGTCCGGCGCCCGGAATCGCGCATGCCTTCGTGTTCTGGGGATTTTGCGTATTTGCCCTGATTACGCTGAATCACTTCGCGACCGCGTTCGGAGCCGAGTTCCTCTCCCGCCAGGGAGCGTTTGGCCGATTCTACCTTTCCTTTGTGGCGGCATTCGCAGTGGCGGTCAGCGTGGGGATACTCGGCCTTGCTTACCGCCGCTTTGTCCTCCGGCCGCGCTGGCTGGGTGAACAGTTGTCATATGAGTCGGGCGTGATCGCCTTGCTCATCTTTCTGCTGATGGCCACCTACCTGGCCGCGTTCCTCACTCCGGAAGACAGTGCGGGATGGAAGCCCATTTGGTGGGCGCACACGCTTGTAATTCTCGTTTTTTTGCCCCTGATCCCGCAAACCAAGCACCTGCACCTGATCCTGAGTCCCGTCTCTGTTTTTTTGAAACGGCCAGGCTTCAGCCGCATTCCGCCGCTGGCCGGCGACGAGGATTTCGGACTGGACAGCGGCAAAGATATCACCAATATCGTCGCCCTCCAGGCCTATTCGTGCGTCGAATGCGGGCGGTGCACGGAACATTGTCCCGCAAATCTTACGGGAAAAATTCTCAATCCAAAGCAGATCGCGCTCGGAATGCGCGCCTATTTGAATGAATTCGGACCGGGCGCTGACGCGCCGCTGCTTGGAAAACATCTCTCGCAGGAGGCGGCGTTCCAATGCACAACCTGCGGCGCCTGCGAGTTCCAGTGTCCCGTCGGAGTCCAACACCTTCCCATGATTGTGGGACTGCGCCGTGGCGCCGTGAATACGGGCAAGTGGGAAGATGAGTACGGCACTAAACTGTTCCTGAATCTGGAGCGAACTGGCAACGCCATGGGCTTCGCGGCGTCCGAGCGGGAGAAGTTTATTGAAAGGCAGGGCTTCCCGATTTACGACGGCTCCCAGGAATACTGCCTCTGGATGGGCTGCATGGGCTCTTACGATCCGCGCGGCAGGGAGATCCTGGCCTCGTTTGCGCGCGTGATGGATTACCTCGGGACAAGCTGGGGCGCTCTGCGAAAAGAGCGCTGTACCGGCGACCCGGCGCGCCGCCTGGGCAATGATCTTGTGTTTCAGATGCTGGCGGAGGCGAATCTCGAGACGCTGCGGCAAAGCAAGGTTCATAGGATCGTGTCCATTTGCCCGCACTGCGTCCGCACCATCTCGACAGACTGGCGCGAATACGGCGAGGCGCCGCCGGTCGAGCACCACAGCGAGTTCATGCACCGCTTTCGAGACCGCCTCCCTGCGAACTCTGCGGGCGAAAAGATTGTCTTCCACGATCCCTGCTACCTGGGCCGTTACCGCGGCTCCTACGATCAGCCAAGAATGATCATCGGCAAGTACGGCCAGTTGATCGAGCCCGAGCGGACCCGCGAACGCAGCTTCTGCTGCGGTGCGGGCGGCGGGCTGATGTTCCTTGGAGAGGAAGAAGGCAAACGGGTCAACGTGGAGCGCGCCGGGCAACTGGCCGCGAGCGGCGCGGCAGTGATCGGAGCAGCCTGCCCGTTCTGCAACAGCATGTTTCAGGCGGCATTGCCTGGCATTTCCGCGTCGCCTCCGCAATTGCTCGATATTGCGCAACTGGCCGCGGCTGCGATCCCGGCCAGCCAGGCCGGAACCCGGAGTCCAACCTCCTGACGGTTCACCCGGATCGGCGGCCGATCGCGAAGATAATGTTAGAATAAGAGCGTTGGCTATTCCGGCCAAGCTTCTCCAACAACTGGGCGCGTAGCTCAACTGGCAGAGCAACTGACTCTTAATCAGTAGGTTGAAGGTTCGATTCCTTCCGCGCTCACCAAACGCTGTGAACCCGCGGCTCTTCCCGCTGCGCAGTCAGCCGCCTCCCGGCCGCGCCCTTTCACTTCAACTTGCCCAGCCACGCTTCATAAGCTTCAAGCACGGTGGCGCCCTTGTAAGAAACGGAGCTGGCCAATGGCCGTTGAGGCGGCTGCGCCAGATATTCAATCACCATCTCCACCGGCCCGTCGATCTTCCAGGGCCGGTACTCTCGAACGTGAGTGACTGCCCTCTCCGCTCCATCGCGGATCTGACGTTTCGCTTCCGCATGCGACAGGCTGAATGTCGACGAGGCGCCCGCCAGCCGCTTCACCGCCACTGTGACTGCCTTCGGCTGAAGCTCCAGCATCTCCGCACAGGCCGCCTCGTCCCCTGAGAGCATGATCACCGGGATATCGAATTGGCCCGCGATTGCCGCCACCTGTCCCACTTCGCCGACCTCGCGCCCATTGAGCGTGATGCGCCGCACCCCGAAGCTCTGGGTGTGGGCCAGCACGGCCCCCTTTGCGCCGGCTTTCGCGTGTTGTCCGATGAAGATGATCCCGTCGTAAGCCCGCTCGGACATATAGTAATTCGCCGGCGTTGGTCTGCCCTGCAGCAGCCGGGCCTTCTCGTGAATGGTTTCTATCGAGAGCGTTCGGCTCCCGTCGTGGCCATCCCAGATGACGACCTCGGCGGCGCCTGCCGCCACAGCGCCCTCCACCGCCGCATTGACTTCACCGGTAAGAATCCGTTGCGATTCTGCAAACCGCCTCTGCCCCGGCAATAGTTGCTCGTCGGCGTCATTCACTCCTCCCGCGCCCTCCAGATCCGTAACGATCAGGATCCGCGCGCCCTGCGCCATACAAAGCCAGCAAGACAGAAGCAAACCTGCTAAAACACGCGTCATCTGTCGAAAGTATCATCTTGCGCTGCTCCGGGTCGGCCAGCTCCTGAATGTTGCGCATCCGGCCGCGCGCCCGCTTCGCCCCATCGGCGAGTGAGAAAATCCGCCGATCGCTATCCCATCGTAACGGCAGATCAGCGCTCGACAACCAGCAGTTCGCGCCAGCAGTGATGTTGCCGCAACAGCGCATCCGTCTCGGCATTCGTCGCAGATTCGTCCTGCCAGAACGATTCGCCAAGGCGAACGAGTTTGCTCAGATGCACCATTTCATGGGCGATGGTCACCTGCTGGTCGGCGCGGGCCAGTCGTTTCGGCAAATCCGAGTCTTCCTCGCGCAGCACGCGAATGACGGCCGTTCTGGAACGGACATCGGTCTCAATGTCTGCTTCCGTGCCGTCCTCCAGCTCCTGCCGCTTGACCACCTGAACGGCAATGCGCCACTGATCCAGGTGTAGAATTCGCTTCCAGTACTCCACGCGCTCATCCAGCCGCGGCGCCGGCGCGATCAAGGAAGCGAGCACAAAAAACACATGCAGCATACAACACATTAGTGATGGCTGGGCCGCGGGCATCTCAACCCCGGCGAAACCCGGACCCTCTGCGGCAGGATATTTTCGGATTGGTCGCTCTCGCGAGGCCCTGCTGCGCCGCAGCGCGTTTTCGAAGAAGCGCGGCCGCTATTTCTGCGGCTGCATCTCGGTGCGAAGCAGCTGTTCAAACCGGGCCTTCTGCTGATCGTCCAGCAGCGCCATGATGCGGCTCTTCCCCGTGGCGCGAACTTCCTCAAGCTGATCCTGCAGGCTCTGGTAGTAGATCTTGTAGTCGTCGAGAATGGTCGCCATCTCGGCCGACTGTTGCGGCGTCAGATGAAGCTCTTTCTTGCAGCGCTCAAGAAACGCTTTGGCGGTGTTCGGATCTTTCAGCGTCCCCGACGATTGGTGAATGCGCTCGTGCAAACCGAAGCGCATACTGGCTGCGCCGGCCATGGCCCCGGCGACAAACACAAGCAGCAGCGTGGTCAAAACCCTGGGGTCCTGCCACGTGGGCCGGACGGGAGAACTCATCTATTGATCCTCGTACGTGGCCAGATTCACGAGCACCGCGCCCCGGTCCTGCTCCTCATCGGCGCCGAGTACGGGCGCTACCTGGTCCTCGCCAGGAAGCATCATTTGCCGGGTTTGAAACACGGCCGGATGCACGCTCTCTCGCGATTCGGTCGAGAACAAATATGCGCCCATCAGCAGCGCCAGGCTTAGCGCCGCGACAGCAAGCCGCCTCCCGAACGTGGGCTCTAGAAAAATGTTCCAGAACGAATTCTGCTTCTGCGCCTCGATCCGCTCGAGCACGCGAGCGTAGAACCCGGGTCGCGGCTCCACCTCTCGATCCGGACGCAGCGCGTGCAGCAGCTCCGCCTGCGCCTGCATCGCCTTCACTTCCCGCCGGCAGGACTCGCAACCCTCCAGGTGCGCGGTAAACTCGGGAGGCGCGCATCCAGACGGGTTCAAGTAATCCTCAACGTGCCTTTCGATCGGCTCGTGCATGATTCTTCCCTCAGTCCCGAAAATCACATTCGCGGATCTTATCCAGTTCGTCCGCTGTATTCCGTCCCCGCACGCCGTTCACTCCGAACGCGAGCGATTCAGCCGCTGAGCCGCCTTGAGCAGCTTTTGCCGCGCCCGGAACAACTTCACTTTGATGGTATTCTCATTCATCCCGGTCATCTCCGACAACTCCTCCACCGAATGCCCTTCCACCTCTTTCAACAGGATGAGGTTCCGGTCCTCCTCGGAAATCCGGGACAGCAGCTTCAAGATAAGGTCGCGCTTCGCCAGCGTGTCATCCACCGCCGGCCCCTCGTCGGTCGCCGATCCCGAATTTTCCATCTGCAAAGCGTCTTCGTCGGAAAAATCACTTTCGTAGACCAGCTTCCGAACACGTTTCTTCCGCAGATAATCGTAACACTCGTTAACCGTGATCTTATAGATCCAGGTGAGCAGCGAACTGCGGAAATCGAAGTTCTGAATGGAAAAGTAGATCTTCGCAAATACCTGCTGGGCAATGTCTTCCGCGTCATTATGATTGCGGAGAATGCCGTAGATGATGGAGAATACCTTGGCCTGGTAGCGCTCCACAATCTCCCTGAAGGCAAGCTCGTCCCGGGCCTGCACACGCTTGACCAGCGCGGCTTCTTCGCTGTTTTTGTGATCCACTCTTGTTGTTGCCCGGGTCCGCCCGCCAGTGACGGGAAGCGGGAGTACGCCAGTCAAGCCGCTCATACATCCGAAATGACGCGCCCTGGACCCACGCGGTTCCAATCACTTAAGCCGAACCCGAGATTCGGTTGGCCTCCCGCTCCGATTCACGAAATCTCCCACGATTCTGGCGACCGGGCGCCTCCCCTGATCATCCAAATCCGTGGAAACGCTATACTGACCATTGTAGAGTTCATTCCGATAGAATCAAACGGGAGAGTGAAAACGCATGGTTCAACTGACCGAAACGGCAGTCAGCAAGGTAAAGGAAATCCTGGCCACGCAGGACCCGAAGCCGGCTGGGCTGCGGATTGCCGTTGTGGGCGGCGGCTGCTCCGGCTTCAGCTACTCGATGGCCTTCGAAAACAGCCCGACAATGCTGGATAAAACATACAACTACGACGGGCTGAAAGTATTCATCGATCAGGCCAGCCTGTTGTACCTGGATGGCGCCGAAGTTGACTACGTCGAAACGCTGGAAGGTTCGGGGTTCAAGTTTAACAACCCCAACGTAAAGAGCACCTGCGGCTGCGGCAGCTCCTTCAGCGTGTAAGGCTCCTGGAAGCCTTCCGGGCGTCCGCGCCGGCCGGACGCCCGAACCGCTTCGCCAGACCGCATGGCGCGGCCTACTGCCCGCCTCGATCGCGGCATTGCGCCCCCTGCCATGACTGACTCATGCTGGAACAACTTCTGACCGAACAGCGCAATCCCGCCTCCCGGAATATCGATGCGCTCCCCACCGAAGACATGCTGCGCGTGATCAATGATGAGGACCAGCGCGTCGCTGACGCCGTGCGTCGCGTGATCCCGCAAATCGCAAAAGCGGTGGATGCCATTGTGGCGGCCATCGGCAATGGCGGGCGGTTGTTCTATATCGGCGCGGGCACCAGCGGGCGCCTGGGCGTGCTGGATGCAGCCGAATGCCCGCCCACCTTTAGCGTCGATCCCGAACTCGTGCAAGGCATCATCGCCGGCGGCGAGCGGGCCTTGTCGCGCGCCACCGAAGCCAGCGAAGACGACGCCGGCATGGGCGCTCGCGATCTGATCGATCGCGGCTTCACCGCCCGGGACATCCTCACGGGAATCGCTGCCAGCGGCAGGACCCCCTACGTACTTGGCGCAGTGGCCAAGGCGCGCGAACTGGGCGCGCTGACCATTGGCGTTAGTTGCACGCCGGATTCGCTTCTGTCGCGCGCCGTCCATATCCCCATCGAACCGCTGCCCGGACCGGAGATTATCGCCGGATCGACCAGAATGAAGGCGGGCACCGCAACCAAGCTCGTGCTGAATATGCTGAGCACCGGCGCAATGATCCGGCTGGGGCATGTGTACGGCAACCTGATGGTGAATGTCCAGCCGCGGAACGAAAAGTTGCTGGATCGCGCAAGGCGAATCATCTCCGAAGCTGCGGGCGTCTCCTACGATCGCGCCTCCGAGCTGCTGGAACAGTCCGGGCGCAACGTCAAGATAGCCATCCTCATGGCCAGGCTGGGCCTCGACTGCGCCGGCGCAACCGACCGCCTGGCCCGCGCCAACGGACGAATCTCGGAGGCTTTGACCAGCGCCTGACCCGCGCCGTCTCGACTTATGGACAAATTCGCAATACAAGGGGGCGCCCCGCTCGAGGGCGAGATTCCCGTCAGCGGAGCAAAGAACTCCGCGCTGCCCGCTCTGGCCGCCTGTCTGTTGACCTCCGAGCCTGTGAAGCTGAGGCGCATACCCCGTGTGCGCGATATCGGCACCATGGAGCGCCTGCTCAAACATACCGGCGCGCATGTCAAGATCGACGGCGACCGCGTGTGCGTGCAGGCGGCGTCGCTCGCCCGTCCTGAGGCCCCCTACGACCTGGTCAAGACCATGCGCGCCTCCAGCCTCGTGCTGGGCCCGCTCGTGGCGCGCACCGGGCGGGCGCGCGTCTCCCTGCCGGGCGGGTGCGCCATCGGAGCGCGCCCCATCAATCTCCATGTATCCGCGCTCGAGCAGCTCGGCGCGCAGGTGAAAACCGAACACGGCTACGTGGAGGCCAGCGCTCCGAACGGCTTGCGCGGCGCGCTCATCCACTTCGACCGCATCACCGTCACCGGAACCGAGGATGTCATGATGGCGGCGGTTCTCGCTCGCGGAGAAACCGTGATCGAAAATGCCGCGCGCGAGCCGGAAGTCGCCGACCTTGCCAACCTTCTGACCAGCATGGGCGCCCGTATCGAAGGCGCAGGCGCGTCCACTATCCGCATCCAGGGCGTTGACCGGCTGCACGGCGCCGAGCACACGATTATTCCAGACCGGATCGAGGCGGGAACGTTCCTGATCGCCGGCGCGATCACCAAAGGCGACGTGCTCGTAACCGGCTGCGAACCCGAACATCTGCATGCGCTCATCGTGAAAATGCAGCAGGCCGGGGCCGAAATCACCCAACCTGCCCCCGGCGCGCTCCGCGTCCGCGCACCAGGCAAGTTGCGCGCCGTCGATGTTACCACGGAAGAACATCCGGGGTTCGCCACCGATCTCCAGGCGCAGTTCATGGCCCTGATGACTCAGGCCGAAGGCATTTCCTTTATCACCGAAACCATCTTTGAGAACCGCTTTATGCACGCCCTCGAGCTGGTCCGGATGGGCGCAAATATCCGGATCGAAGGGCGCCAGGCCGTGGTGGCCGGCATCACCGAATTGACCGGCGCCCAGGTGATCGCTTCCGATCTCCGCGCCAGCGCATCGTTGGTGCTCGCCGCGCTCGTCGCCAGGGGCGAAACGCTCATTGACCGCGTGTATCACATCGACCGGGGTTATGAGAAAATTGAGGCGAAATTGTCTCGCGTCGGAGCGAGCATTCGGAGGATATCGTGAGAGCAAAGCGCGAAACCGTCGACCTCTCGGCGTATCCCAATCTTGTGGTTATTTACCTGGGGATGCGCGTCAACGCGCTGATGGGCATCAAGACCCTCTTGGGTTTCGGCCCGAAGATCTCGGCGGCGGTTGAAGCCAAACCGGACGGTCTGCTGCTGCACGAAAATATGTTTTACTCGCTGCGCCATTTCGGCATGCGGCAGTACTGGCGTGATTTCGAATCGCTCGAAGCATGGTCGCGCTCAGAACCGCACAGAACCTGGTGGCGTACTTTCCTGCGCGATACCGGCGGAACCGGTTTTTGGCACGAGGCGTATTTTCACAATGGCGGCATGGAAGCCGTGTATGTGGACATGCCCCAGCCAACCGGCTTGGCCCGCTTCGCCCCGGTCCGTGAGGCCACCGGGGCGATGTTCTCGGCGCGGAAGCGCGCGGCGCAAGCCGGCGAGACGCAAGGCCCGGCCCCGATTTCTGAACAGGAGTTCTATTCCTCCACCTAGCAGGATCCGGAGCTGATCATCATGTCGACGCCCCACAAACAACACAACCCAGCTTTTCTGGCCTTGGTCAACGATGCAAAGTCGCGCATTCAACAGATCGACATCGAGGGTTATAAAAGACTGGCGCAGTCCGGCGAGCCGTTCATTTTGATTGATACGCGCGAAGACAACGAATGGAACGCGGGCCACGCCGCCGGCGCCATGCACCTGGGCAAGGGCGTCATCGAGCGGGACATCGAAACCGCAGTCCCAGACAAGAATGCGAAGCTCGTGCTGTACTGCGGTGGAGGGTTTCGCTCCGCGCTCGCCGCCGACGCGTTGCAAAAGATGGGTTATACGAATGTCCTTTCGCTCGACGGCGGCTGGCGGGCCTGGAAAGAAGCAGGCCTACCGATAGAACGGTAGCGCCGGAATCCCGCTCAGCAGGTCCCAGCTCATCACCGCCACCGCGACGCACTCAAGCATCGCCACCACGCGTGTGAACGGCCCGTTCATGAATTCAAACCGCAGAATCAGAGCCAGCACCACCCCCGCGCCGAAAATGTTCGGATGCACGTCGCGGCCGGCCATGCGGATGAAACAGGCGAGCCCCAGATAAAACAACAGCGGAACATTGCTGTCGATCCTGCTGCGCGCAAGCGCATAGATCACGGCCGCGGCGAATACGATCAGAATCAGGGCGGCGACATCAACAGCCGTCATTTCACTGCGCCGTAAGTACGCTGAGTCCAACGGTGGCCACGAAATCTTGAACCCATCCGCCCACTTTCGCGTTCTGCGCCGCCGCGATCACTTTATCCGGGAACGGCGTCAGAAAATCGTGCACTTCGAAGCGCAGCCCGAGCCGCTTGCCTGCCCGGGTCTTCACGCCGAATCCCACGCTTGCCAGCGGCCGCGTGTCGGTCGTCTTCGTCAGAAGCGCGATCTGGTTCAACGGCTGATACGCGACCTCGGTTCCCGTTCCCTGGTAAATCTTTGCGCCGGCGCCAAACGCAAGAAACGGCCGCGTGCGCGCGTCTTTCGGCGCGAAATGGAGCTGGAAGTCGTAATGGATCGCGTGGCTTTGGCCGCCGAATCCCGCCGTGGTCCCTCCGCTCGACAGCCGCATATCGCCGCGCTGGTAGTCATAGCGAATCTCGCCGCCAAGCCTCCGGCCGGTGTCATTCGTCAGCCAGGCGCTGGCGGAAAGGCCGTTTCCCGGCCGCGCCGAAGCGACGCCGCTCTCGCCATGCACGTCCCTCGATGTGTAGAAGCCGAAGCCCGCTCCGCCGCCGAATTCCCACCGCTGGGCAAACGCAGCGGGCGCCGCCGCCAGCAGAATGATTGCGCGCACCAATCGTGTATCACATCTCATAAACTCATCTCTCCTGTCTTCGCTTGCTGTATGTCCCGGCTCAGTTCTCTGCCGGACCGCGATCGCCCGGAAAAGCCGTATCGCTAGTCGATCACCCGCACGTTCATCGACGTGCTTGCAGCGCCCTGGCTGATGGTAAGCGGTACGCTCAGCCCGGTCGGCGCATTCTTCGGAACGGTCACATTGATCTGATACACTCCGACCTGCCCCGGAGTGAGACCCGCGAACAAAACCGTCAGCGGCGTCCCGCCCAGATCGACCTTCGGGGGAACCAGCACCCCCGCCAGACTGTCAGCCGGCGCGGGCACGCCCGCCGGAACCGGCGGCGACGTCTGACCCAGTCCCGTCGCATAGATCACCAGCGTGTCCCCGCGATGCACCGGATTGGAAGGCGTCACGATCGTGTTGTTGGCGTCCCGCACGATGGTGGCAAGATTTGTATCCGGTCCCGCCACCCCGCTCCGGAACACGCTGGGCGCTCCCGGCAACAGAGTGAGGTTGAAGTTGTCGCTGACCCCGCCCGGCGTTCGCAGAATCAACGTCACATTCCCGTTTGTCTCAAACGGCAATTGCGCATTGATTTGGTTTGGCGACACGAACAGCATCGGCGCCGGCATCCCGTTCACCGTCAGACAACTGTCGCCGAGCGCCGTGGGCAGCGGGATCTCCTGGGTCGCGACGTTCACCGGACCGAGCTGGCTTCCGAAAATGCTCACCAGACCGCCCGGCGCGAGCGCTGGCGTCAGGTCCGCCGCATTCACAATCCGGTCGATGCGCGGCGGCGCCACCGATTCATCGTAGGCCCAGGGCAGCACCGTGAATCCCGAAGTCGTCAGATTCACAATCGCGTTCCGGCTGTACAAGGGCGCAATCGTCCGCGTAAACGCGTAATTCGCGTCGCCGACCAGCGGCGCCTCGGCAATGCGCGTCGCTCGAAAAACCAAGCCGGTGCTCGAATCAATGCGCTGGATGACGCCGGGACCCGAAGCGTTCCCCGCAGTGGTCCGCAATCCCATCGCGTCCACAAAAGCGAACCCGGAGGACTGCCCCGTGCTCGTTTCAAATGTCGCGATCGGCACGAGCGAGGAGTTCAGCAGATTGTTGCCCGCCACATATTGGTCGTAGGCCGAGGCTGCGTATGCGCCCGACAGAGCCGTAAAATCTTTGCGGGATGCGGTAAAGCTGTCAACGTTCGCGTTGTACAGCATCACCGTTCCGTCCGCCGACACCGCCAGGATGGATGAGCCGTTCGGCGACGCCACCAGGTTCGTGTTGATGTTAACGCTGTTCTTGAACACCCCCAGCGACGGCAGTTCCACCGCTGTGCGGCTGATCAGATCAACGCGATCGATCGTGTGCGTCGAGCCCGCGACCCGGCAGGCGGCAAGGATCGCTTTTGCCGATGCGGCGATCGATCGCGGATAATGACCCGGCGGCATCACCACCGGCGCCTGCGGCTGGAGCGTCTCCAGATCGTACACCGGAATAATCTGCGAATTGTTGCTGCCGATCAGCAAATACCGGCGGTCGAACGTAATCGCAAGCTGCGTCGGAACATTGCTGGTCCTGAGCGCCGCGATCTGCGTGTTGTTGGTCCCATCGAACACCAGCACCTGGTTGGTATCCTGACGCAGGATATAAAAACGGTCGCGCGCGGGATCGGCCAGGATGTCCACCAGCTTCCCCGGAACGTTCACGAACGTGCCGCGCTGATCCGGCTCCTTCGTATTGATTAACACCCGGATGGGGCGCGGAATATTCACCGCCTGCCCCGAGGCGATGGTGATCGTTGCGGCCGCCGTGCCCTTCTGGTTCTGAAACGCGTTCGGATCCACCGAGATCTTCACCGTCGCCGGCGTCACGCCGCTTGAAGGGCTGATCGTCACGCCGGGCGTGGTCGTCGCCAGTGAGAAGGCTGTGTTGCCGCCGCCCGGGTCCATAATCGTGATCTGCTGCGTACTGACCCTCCGGTCGCAGTAATTGCCCCGAAACACCACATCCTCCTGGCTGGCTGCCACGCGATGCGCCTGCGCCAGAGATCCGACCGGCAATACCAGCACGCCGCTGTCCGAGACCGCGTACATGGTGTTCGAGTCGCTGGTCAAAACGCCCTTGCCCGCAAGATTTTCAGGCAGCAGCAGCCGCTCGCGCACGCTGAGGTTGTCGGAGTCCAGGATCTGCAACGCCGGCGGCGCGTTCGGCGCCGTCGAGTCCGGAATCTGCGCGTAGATCAGATTGCGGCTGGAGTCGAATACATGACCGCCCACGTTGAGCGCCCCCGTCGCGTTGGGAAATTCCGCCAGATCCCGCCGCAGGCTGTCCCGCAGCACCCATCCCGCCAGAAACAACGCGCCGTCGCGGTTCACGCTCACCACGCGCGGGCCCTGCGGCGGCTGCGACACATATCCAACCACGCTCAGCGTGCGGCTGTTTACCTCATAGCTGAACAGGAATGTGTCCGTGAGCCCGTACATATGCAAGCCGTCGCCGGAGACGCCGATCGACGCTGCCACGATGTTCGGCGGAAACGACGCCGGCGCCTGCGGAAGCGTATTGGGGGTCAACCCCGACACCGTGTTCAGCGTCTGCGTGCTCCCCGAAACAGGGTCGAATAACAGAAATTCCTGGGACGTGACCAGCAACGCCAGCCCGTCCAGCCCAAAGGCTACGCCCAGCGGCGGGTTTCCCAACGCGAACGTCTGTTTCCCGCCGGTGCTCAGGTCAATGACCGTGATCCCGTTTACGGGCGAGGCCGGAGCGGCGAAGTTGCCATAGTGCGCAACCACCAGATAGCGTCCATCCGGAGACAGCGCCAGCGCGCTCGGCTGTGATGCGACATTGATCGAGGTTTGAATCGCGTTGTTCGCCAGCGACATCACCTCAACCCGGTTGGCTGTAAAGTTCGAGATATACAGGTAACCCCGGGCCTCGTCCAGCGCCAGGTCTGACGCGGCGCCGCCAATCGCCACCACCTTGCCGAATGTTGCGCCCCAGGCGGCGCCACCGCACAGAACTGGGAGCACGACCGCCCCGATAAGCAACTTCCTCAACATAACCACGCTCCAGAAATCATCCAAAGTCTTAGTGGGGCAGGTCTCCGGACCTTCGCAGGGCTTCCCCTCCCTGCTGGACCGCCGGACCGAGGTCCGGCGCCCTCCGCCCCACCCAACGCCGCCACGTCTACTCAGCGCTCTTTTTGCGACGCAGCACAATCATGCCCAGCAGCGCTATCGCCAGCACTGCGCATACGATCCGTATCATTCCGGTGTCCATTCGTCGTTCTCCTTTCAGTTCGCGAGTTCAACCTCACATATTGGTCATCATGGGGAGCAGCTCCCGCACGATCTTGACCGCCATTGGTCCAACCGTCACCACGAACAGCGACGGCAAAATGCAAAAGAAGATCGGAAAAACAAGCTTCACGCCCAGCTTGGCCGCCTTCTCTTCGGCGATTTGCCGGGCCTGCACACGCATATAATCGGCATGAGCGCGCAAACTCTGTGCAATGCCGGTCCCAAAACGATCCGCCTGAATCAGCACCGCCACCAGCTTTCTGAGGTCTTCACATGCCGTACGCTCCGCCAGATTGCGCAGCGCTTCGGTGCGGCGCTTGCCTGCTTTGAGCTCCAGGTTCACGAGTCCAAACTCCTCGCTGATGTCCGGGTGCGCCTGTTCAAGCTCCTTGGAAACTTGGACGATCGCCTGGTCAAGACCCAGGCCCGATTCGACGCAAACCACCAGCAGGTCCAGCGCGTTCGGCAGCCCCCGCGCGATTTCTCTTTGCCGCTTCCGGGCGCGCCGCCGCACATATTCGTTCGGCCCGAAAAAGCCCGCCGCAGCCGCGCCCAGCACCGCAATGAACTTGTTTGAGGGGTCCACCTCCGCGTTCGCCACCGCGACCGTCGCCAGCAGCGGCAGCGCAATGCCCAGCAGCGCCTTCGCGCCATACAAAAGCTTCAGCGCGTTCGGCCCCCGGAAACCGGCGCGAATCAGGCGCCGCTGCATTACGCTGACATCCTTCGGCGACGCCGGAATGATGTTCCCCAGCCGCCGCACCACGTCGTGAAACGCCAGGCTCGGGTGCGCCTGCGGCTCTTCGCGCTCCATCACGCCCGCCACGCGCTCCAGCGCTTCTTTCGGCCGGACGTAATATCTCATCCCGATCAGGGACAGCGCGAAAACCAGAATTACGAAAAGAAGACCCGCCGTCAGCAGCGCCATGTCACACCTCGATGGAAACGATCTTCTTCATCACCGCATAGCCGATGATCTGCAACAGGATGGCGCCGCCCATCATGTAATTGCCGGTCTCATCCAGGAAGAAGAACCGGATGTAATCGGGATTCGCAAAAAACATCAGCACCGCCACTACCACCGGGATCAGGCTCAACGCGGTTCCCGTCATGCGTCCGTGGGCGCTGATGGCGCGGATGCGGCCGCGCAGTTTGAAGCGTTCCCGGATGATATACGCTAGCTTGTCCAGGATCTCCGCCAGATTGCCTCCGGTGCGCTTCTGCAGCAGCACCGCCGAAACGAAAAAGTGCACGTCCAGCGATGGCACCCGCTGCGCCAGCTTCTGCAAAGCCATTTCCAGCGGCAGCCCCAGATTGTGCTCTTCAAAAGTACGTCGGAATTCGCCGGCGAGCGGCTCCTGAAATTCGCGGTGAATCATTTCGAGCGACGCCGAGAAGGCATGCCCCGCGCGCATGGATCGCGCCACGAACTCCAGACTCTCGGGAAAGATTTCTTCGAACTTCCGGAGACGGGCGCGCCGCGTTTTCAGCAGGTAGAGCATCGGCGTCGCGGCCGCGATCAGTCCGGGGATGATCAGAAAACGGCTCCATTTCCCCGGAAGAAACATCCACCCCAGACCCGAGCCCGCAACCAGCAACGCCAGACTTCCATGCACCATGCGGACCGGGTGCCACTTCAGCCCGGCCTGCTCGATCAGCAATTCCAGCCTGGTCAGGAGGTTGTACTTCTTGAGCAGGCGCTGTATGAGATGCCCCTCCCGGCGATCTTGCTGAATAATCGAGCGCCGGGAGGGGTCCTCCGCGGCCTTCTTCTGTTTGCCCGGCGCGCCCGAAAGGCGGGTTCGGATGCGGTCCACGTCCGAGTTCCTGACAAACTTCGACACGCTCAACCAGATGGCGAGAGCCGCCAGCCAGACCGCGACCACAATGCCGATAAATGCGCTCATGGGTCTAAACCTCGACTACCTCATCGAAAAGATCCGGCCGCAGCCGGATTCCGGCCGCGAGCAGCTTTTCGTAAAACTTGGGACGGATGCCCGTCGCGGCGAAGCGGCCCAGCACCTGCCCGTCCGCATTCAGCCCGCGCTTCTCGAATACAAACAGATCCTGAAGCGTTACGACCTCGCCTTCCATTCCCGTCACTTCCGTGATGTTGGTCACGCGCCGCGACCCGTCGCTGAGACGGGCCGCCTGCACCAGCACATGCACAGCGCTCGCAATCTGCTGCCGGATGGAAACCAGTTGCATGTTCGAGTTCGCCAGCGACACCATCACCTCCAGACGCGAGACAGCGTCGCGCGGCGAGTTGGCGTGCACCGTCGTGAGCGAGCCGTCATGACCCGTATTCATGGCTTGCAGCATGTCCAGCGCCTCTTCGCCGCGAACCTCGCCCACCACGATGCGGTCCGGCCGCATACGCAGGCTGTTGATCAGCAGCTCGCGCTGGCGCACGGCCCCATGCCCTTCCAAATTGGGCGGACGCGTCTCCAGACGGGCCACATGCGGCTGCTTCAACTGCAGCTCGGCCGCGTCTTCGATCGTGACAATGCGCTCCTTGGGCGAAATGAAATATGACAGCGCATTGAGCAGCGTCGTTTTGCCGGCGCCGGTTCCGCCCGCGATAATGATGTTCAACCGCGCCTTCACCGCCGCTTCGAGCAGCTCCATCATCCCCGGCGTCATGGCCCGACGCTGCACCAGATCGGCGGGCAACAGCTTGTCCGTGCTGAAGCGGCGGATCGATACCAGCGGCCCGTCCACCGCCAGCGGAGGAATGATCGCGTTGACCCGCGATCCGTCCATGAGCCGCGCGTCCACCATGGGCGTGGACTCGTCGATCCGGCGCCCCACTTGCGAAACAATCTTGTCGATGATGCGCAGCAGGTGCGCCGAGTCCCGGAAAGTGACGCTCGTCAATTCCAAAACGCCCTTGCGCTCCACATAGACCTGCTTGTGCGTGTTCACCAGAATGTCGGACACGGTCGGGTCCTGCAGCAAAGGCTCGAGCGGCCCCAGCCCGAAAACCTCGTCGAGCACCTCGTCGCAGATCTGCTGCTTTTCAATGGAGCTGAGCAGCGTCGGCTCGGCGTCAATCAGCGAAAGCAGCGCCTGCCGGACTTCCGCCCGCACGCGCTGATTCTCGATCGTCGCCAGCGCTTCCAGATTGATCTTGTCGACCAGTTTGCGGTGCAGCGCAAATTTCACTTCCTGATATTCGGGCTTCAACGCAGCCTTGCTCGGCCGCGATGCGTTCTTCAGCAGTCTCTGTTCCCAGGTCAACTGCTGCTGTGCTGGTCTGGCGTCAGTTGGAAACATATCGTCTTGTTACAAAACCGAGAACGCCAGCCTCTCGTTGGCTGGCGCGGCGTCGCCGCGCTTTTCAACCGCGCCCTGCCCGGAAATCGACCCCGCCAGCGCCTCTAGCGCGCGGCCGAGCTCGCCGTCGCCGTCCAGCGGCTGCCCCAGCGTCACGACGCGGTGCAGCGCAAAGTAATCGCTGGGCAGCGTGGCGTGCACTTTGCAGTTGAGAAGCTTTTCGATGTCCGCGACGGTCATCCCTTCGCGCCCGTTCATCCGGTTCACGATCATTTGAAAGCGCTCTTTCGGGAATCCCAGCTGTTCCAGGGTCATCACCGCCTTGCGCGCGAGGTGCAGGCTCGGAAGCTCGGCAGTCGACACCAGTAGCGTCTGATCCGCGCGTCCGATCGTCAGCAGCGAAAGCCGCTCAAATACCGCGGGCGTATCGATGACAATCCAGTCATAAACGGCGCGGGCATAGTCGACCAGAGCGTGAACCCGCGCCGCCTCCACCGGCTCGGTATACGGCGCAGCGGGCGCGCACAGCACATCCACGCCGTCGCAATTCACCGCCAGAGCCGCCCATGCCGCGGCGTCCAGATGCTCGGCCTGAGCGAGAGCGTCCAGCACGCACGCGGGCTGGCTGATCTTCAGGCAGAAGCCGATTACGCCTCCCGCCAGATCGAAATCCACCAGCAGAACGTTCTTGCCCGTGGCGCGGCGAATGGCGAACGCCGCCTGTGTGGCGATGGTGGAAGAACCCGCTCCCGGCTTTACGCTGGAGAACGCCACCACGCGGCCGAGCTCCGGCTCCGCGGCCGGCTCCGGCGCCCGCATCCGCAGCAGCCGCGCCACCGCTTCCGCCTGCGTGGCCCGGTCAAACGGAGCGTGCAGAAATTCCGTAGCGCCCGCCCGCAACGACTTCAGAACCGCATCCGCTTTGCTCTCATAGTGCAACGCGATGACATGCGTCTCCGGGCTGAGCTGGATCGTCAGGCGGATCACTTCGCAGCCCGTCGCTTCGTCCGACGCCACGTCCACCAGTACGACGTCCGGCTTGAGCTGCCGCAGCCGTAAATCGAGCGTCTGCGGCGACGGATAGCTCTTCAGCTCCGCGAGAATCTGGAACAGCATGGCCTCGGACGCGCTCGTGGAGACAAGCCGGGCCAGTTCTCGATCCGGAGCGATCAGAATCGCGCTCAGTTGCCGTGCTGGACTGGCGTACGAGGTCATGCGTTTAGCGCCTGAACGGTGATCAGCTGCCTTTCCGTAAGCCAAACCACTTCCGGCCGCCGCTCGACGACGAATGAGTTTCGGCCGACGCCGGCTTCTGCGCCGCTTCCTTCTGCGCGGCAGGATCGATGCGCGTCAGAAACTGGCCGGGAAAGGCCGGCAGCGGCGCCGGCTCGCCCGGCTTGAGCGGATGCGTCAGCTCCGGCGTAACGATCATGACCAGCTCAGAGCGGCTCTGTTTGATCTCGCGGCTCTTGAAGAGCGCTCCCAGCACCGGCAAGTTGCCAAGACCGGGCAGCTTCGAATACGCCTCCGACTCGCGATTGTCAAGAAGTCCCGCAACCACAAAACTCTGTCCCTGCGAAAGCTCGATATCGGTCTCGGCGCGGCGCGTCGAAAGCGCCGGTATCACGAATCCGTTGAACTGCACCGCATTGGCCAGGTCAATGGTGGATACTTCCTGACGCAAGTGCAGGCGAATTCTGTCGTCGCCCGTCACCACCGGCGTGAACGTCAGCCGGATGCCGAATTCACGAAATTGAATCGTGATCGCGCCCGCCGCCGCCCCGCCCTGAAGCACCGGCACCGGAAATTCGCCGCCCACGACGAACGAGGCTTCTTTGCCGTTGGTCGTCACCAGGTTCGGCTCCGCCAGGATCTGGAGAATCGATTCCGATTGCAGCGCTTTGATGAAGGCGCCCAGATTCAGGTCGGGGCGGAACGCAAAAATGTTCAGCGCGTCGGAAATGCTCAGTTGCGCGGAAGGCCTGCCGCCCTGGCCGGTCTGCACGTCGAGACCGGGAGGCGCGAACTGCCCGGTGGTCACGCGGCCAAAAGTATTCGTCGCGCCGGTCGATACCAGGTTCACCCCGAATTGCGAAGCGCGCGTGCGGTCGAGTTCCGCAAACTTTACGCGCACCAGAATCTGCTTCTCGACAGGAGGCGCGCTCACTTGCAGATTGTTCACCACCGTCTTGGCAAAAGTCGCGGCCAGGGCCGCGGCGCGCTCCGCAACGGCCGGCGAGCTCACATGTCCGGTCAGCGACAGAGAGTCTTTCGAGGACTGGACCTGAATCTCTTCGTTCGGGAACGTTTCCCGCATCAGCCGCCGCAGCGGCTCCAGGTTCGGCTCCACGGTCACGTTATAGAACGTCCGCTGGCCGGCCTTGTCCCAGATGACAAGCGTGGCTGCGCCGATCCCCTTGGCATGAATCAGCACTTCGCGCGTACTCACCGGGCTGGCGTCCACGATCTCGGCGTTGCTGGTCGAGATCTGGCGGATGTCGGCGGCGTAGTCGATGACCACGCTCTTGCCCAGCGTCAGGCGAAGCTCTTCGGTCGTCTCAGCGGCCGCGCTTACAAGCGGCAGCGCGGCGGCGATTGCAAGCAGGGCCGCCGTCCGTAGGCCCGTCTCTGAAACTCTTCTGCTCATCGTTCCGTCCGGTTTCAACGATTCACAACTTCCACGGTCCGCTGATTGCCGCGAATGACCACAACCTGGTCGGGCGGCGGAGGCGGCGGAGGCGCGGCCGCCACCTGGACTGGCCGGGTGCGCGGCCGCGGCGCCGCAGGCTTGGGCTCGCTGCGGCCGAATCGCCCGTATAATTCGGCGATGTCGCGCCCCGGCGTCTTTTCAATCGCGTGATCGCTCCCGTTCCTCAGCACCAGTTGGATCCGCCCCTCCTGCTGCGCCAGCGTGAGAATCTCGGCCTCCTGCGGACTGGTCAGCACCGTCACCGTCGGCGCCTGAATCGCCTGCCCCTTGGCGTCCGGCTGAATTGTCGTTCCCGCAGACAGCACCAGGATGTTCTGCAAACAGGTCGTCGTGACCGTGTCATTGCCCGAAGGCGGACGCCCCGTGACCAGCACGTCCACGCGCATCCCCGGCAAAACAAACCCGGCCACGCCCGCGACGTCATTGACCCGCACCGTCACCGCTCGCATCCCGACCGGAATGATCGGCGCCA
The DNA here is from genome assembly GCA_035652975.1 of Bryobacteraceae bacterium. Taxonomy (GTDB): domain Bacteria; phylum Acidobacteriota; class Terriglobia; order Bryobacterales; family Bryobacteraceae; genus TMP-7. The sequence goes on from DASRCT010000108.1 coordinate 125,472, forward strand.
GCCCCAACCCGCTGCCCCGCGCCGCCAGTCTCGCCTCCAGCACCGGCTCGTCGCCCAGTATGTTGCTCACTACCGGACGGTCGATCACGTCTTCAACCTTCGAAAAGGCGCCTTTCGGAAATGCTTCCACCGCGACTTTGGAAAGCTTCACATCGGGCGCCTTGATCGTGACTCCCACCGGCAGCGGACGGGTGGCCACCACGACGTCCTTCATCTGGACCGGAGCAACCTTTTTCGGCGGAGCGCCGGCGCGCGCCACCACCTGATAGAAAATCGCAGATACAACGAGCGCAAACACCAGGCTCACTGCCAGTACGGTCACAAACCTTCGATCCATCGAAATCTCTCCGATTCTGCGTCCTGTCCCTTTTGGTTCACGACAACAACGCGGCCCAGGCGCCCAGCGCGATCGCCGGCGCGTACGGGATAGCTTCCACCGGACGTTTGGCGCTGTCGCGGGAGCGCTCTGAAGCCTTGCCGAAGCAATTCCAAGCAATCGCGCCCGCGGCCATGATTCCACCGAAGGCGGCGCTCCACAACGCCGCGCCGGGCAGCCGCTCAATGCCCAGCACCGCCCCAAACCCGGCCATCAGCTTCACGTCGCCGCCGCCCATCCCGCCCAGCCAGTAGAAAACAAGGAAGACCGCGAATCCCGCCGCCGTCCCCCCAAGCGACGAAAGCCCTCCGCGCCAGCCCGAATGCCAGATCATCCACGCCAGTCCAGCCACAAACGCCACAGCGGGAATCCAGTTCGATATCCTGCGGCGCGCCAGGTCTTCCATGGCGGCTGCAAGCCCCACAAACAGCGCGATGTACACCTGCCCGGTCATCCGGTTCAAACTCCTGATCTCCTTTCGGCGGCTTCGGTGATTTTCATTAGGCTGGGCCGCCGCCAGTGGTCAGTACTCGTTGCTGCGTGTGGGACCCGCGCCGTATTTTCAAAAATTTATGAACCTGGACCTGTCCCCGAACCTTGCACGCACAATCCCCGCCCACCTGCGCAGCCGCAGGCCAGGCGCCGGCCAGCGGCAACTCCACTCCGTCCTGCATTGACACCCTCGCGCATCGCGTCATATTCTTCGAGTAACAGGAAGTTGGGGAGCTTCTGTAAACCTGACGCCACGGGGGGTTCCATGAACGCCAGCAAGCTGTGTGCGCTTTTTTTCTTGTGCGCCTGCGCCGTCCTCGCCCAGGAATATCGCGCCACCCTCACCGGCCGCATTCTTGATGCGCAGGGCGCGGTCATCCCGGATGCCAGGATCACCGCAACCAATCAGCAAACCGGAGCGCGATCCGATACCACCTCCGGACCCGACGGCGTCTACACCATTCCGTTCCTCGCGCCCGGGACGTATACGCTCACCGTAGAGGCGCCGGGATTCAAAAAGTACGTCCGCCAGAATCTTCAGTTGAGCACCGGCGAACGCGTCGGCGTCGACGTCCACATGGAGATCGGCCAGGCCACGGAAGCCGTGACCGTCACCGCTGAGGCGCCGCTGCTCAACACCGAGTCGGCGACCGTCGGACAGGTGATCGGATCGCACCAGGTCGAGAACATGCCGCTCAACGGGCGCACGCCTCTGGTCCTCGCTCAACTGGCCATGGGCGTCACGCCCAACAGCGACCCGCTGTTCTCCCGCCCCTTCGACAACGCTGGCCCCTCCGACATGTCCATGGGCGGAGCGCCGAGCCGCACCAACGAACTGCTGACCGATGGCGCGCCCAACACCACGGGCAATAACCGCGTCGCCTATAACCCGCCCATCGATTCCGTCGACGAAGTCCGCGTCCATACCTTCGAAGCCGACGCCGCCTATGGGCACACCGGCGGAGGCACCGTCAATGTCGTCTTGAAAAGCGGTTCCAACGACCTCCACGGGACGCTGTATGAGTTCAACCAGGTCTCCGCGCTGGCCGCCACACCCTTCTTTACGAACAAGGCCGGATTGAAAAAGCCTGTGACTCGCTACAACCAGTACGGCGCCAACGCCGGCGGTCCCATCTGGATTCCGAAGGTCATCAACGGGCGCAACCGCGTGTTCTGGTATTTCGCCTGGGAGGGCATCAAGGACTCCTTCCCGGAGCCCATCACCACCACCGTTCCGACCGCCGCCATGCGCAACGGCGATTTTTCAGAACTGCTCAAGGCGCCCGACGGCGGCAAGTGCGCGCCGTATTCCTGCTATCAACTCTTCGATCCGCTCACCGGCGTCGTCCAGGGTTCCCGTATTCAACGTCAACCGTTCGAAGGCAATATCATTCCGGCCAGCCGGCTCAGCCCGATTGCAAAAGCGGCGCTTCAGTTCTATCCGCTGCCCAACCAGCCCGGCGAGGCCGATACCCGCAACAACTATCTGGCTAACACCGTCCGCAGCGACGGCTTCGACAACGAGCTCGGCCGCCTCGATTTCAACGCCAGCGACAAGCACAAACTCTTCTGGAATTTCCACCACAACGACCGGCTCGAAAATCGCGGCAACCGCTTCTTCAACATCGCCACCGGGAATTTACTCAGCCGCATCAACTGGGGAAGCGTCTTCGACGACGTCTATACCTTCACGCCGACCACCATCATGAACGTCCGGCTGTCCTGGAACCGCTTTGTGGAAGCTAACGCCAAGCCGAGCAACGGCTTTGATCCAACCCGGCTCGGCCTGCCCGCGTATCTGACGGCCAATTCGCCCAGGCTGGTTTTGCCGCGCTTCGATTTTTCGGGCATCGAAAGCATCGGCGACAGCGCCGGCGACCGCACGCCCTTCGATATCTTCCAGATCTTCGGCGATATCGTCAAGATCAAGGGCAACCATAGCCTGAAAATGGGCGGCGATGTTCGCGAATACCGTGAAAGCTCGGTCAGCTATGGCGATGCCGCAGGACACTTCACCTTCCGCAGCAATTGGACCAACGGCCCGCTCGATAACTCCCCCGCTGCGCCGTTCGGACAGGACGTCGCCGCGTTCATGCTCGGCATGCCGACCTCCGGCGACTTTCAGCTGAACGCCTCGCGGACCAACCAGGCCAAGTACATGGCCGTTTTCATTCAGGATGACTGGCGCCTGCGCTCCAATCTCTCGCTGAATCTCGGCCTTCGTTTTGAGCGGGACTTCAGCACCACCGAGAGATTCAACCGTACGCTGGTCGGATTTGACGCGACAACTCCCAGCCCCATTGCCGCCGCTGTCATCGCCGCCTACGCGGCCAGCCCGAATCCGCTCCTGCCGCCCAGCCAGTTCAAGGTCAACGGCGGACCTGTCTTCGCCTCTTCCAGCAATCCGGATGTGTACAGCACGCGGCCGGGTTACTTCAGCCCGCGCTTCGGCTTTGCCTGGACGCCCGCATTCCTTGGCGGAAAGACCGTGTTGCGGGGCGGCGCCGGAGTGTTCGTATTCCCCCTCGGTACAACTGGCATCAGCCAGCCCGGATTCAGCCGCCAGACCGATCTCGTGGCTACGCTCGACAGTTATCTGACCCCCAACGCAACCCTCGCCAATCCATTCCCCGGCGGCATCCTCCGGCCGACCGGCGCCAGCCTCGGGCTGGCCACCAATCTGGGACAGGGCGTTTCCTTCTACAATCCCCATCCGCTCAATCCGTACTCGGTTCGCTGGAATTTCAGCATTCAGCGTCAGTTGCCCGGCGCCGTCGTTCTGGAGACCGCGTATGAAGGCAATCACGCCGTCCACCTGGGAGTGGACTCGGGACTGAACGCCGTCCCCGCACAGTACCTGAGCGCCAGCCCGCTGCGCGATCAGGCCACCATCGACCGGCTGACGGCGAATGTCAAAAACCCCTTCGCCGGGCTTGTCCCCGGAACCAGCCTGAACGGCAGCACCATCCAGCTTCAGAACCTTCTCGTGCCGTTCCCCCAATTTTCCACCACCACCGCCAACGTAACTTCGTCGCCCAATGGCGTCGCCATGGGCGCCATGAACCGGGGCAGCTCTTACTATCACGCCTTCGAGGTGCGCCTCGAGAAGCGCTATTCGCACGGGCTGAATCTGCTCGCAAACTATATCTGGTCGCGCGTGATCGAGCGCCGCAATTACCTCAACTGGTCGATTCCGGTCCTCGAGAAGCGGCCCGCTGACATCGATCGCCCGCAGCGGTTCGTCATCAGCGGAAGCTATGAATTGCCGTTCGGCCAGGGCAAGCCCGTCGCATTCCGATCCCGCTGGGCGAACCGCCTCATCGGCGGATTCGTGATCAACGGCATCTACAACTACCAGAGCGGAACGCCCCTCACCTGGGGCAATCTGATCTACTTGGGCGGGGATCTGCACTACAATCCGCGCAACGTCAACGACCGGGCCTTCGATACAACCCGCTTCGTAACGGCCAGCAACCAGCAGCTCGCCTCGAACATTCGCACCTTCCCCACCCGCTTCGCCAACCTGCGGCAGGATCCGACCAATAACGTGGATGCATCCATCATTAAGAACAACCGCCTGTCGGAGCGCATCAATCTTCAGCTTCGTCTGGAGGCGTTCAATGCCCTCAATCACGCCGTGTTCGCGGCGCCGAATCTGACCGCGACCGATTCATCATTCGGCCGGATTACCGGGCAGACCAACCTCGAGCGCCGCGTGCAGTTGGGAGCGCGGCTGGTGTGGTGATGCGCCGCCGGCCAGCGCCCGCTCCGCGCTGCGGCCCCCAGCTTCAGCAACGCGTTACAATCGGTGTTTGCCGGACCCCAGAGTCACCGTAATTGTGCCGACTCTCGCGGCCGACGACATGCTGGCGGACTGCCTGCGCTCGCTCGATCAGCAAACTCTTCGCGACTTTGAAATTATCGTCGTGGACAACAGCGGCGACGGCCGGGCCTCCCGCATCCAAGGCGTCCGCGAGCGCGCGGCGCAGATTATCGAAAACGATCGAAATGTCGGCTTCGGCGCGGCCGTCAACCAAGGCATCCGCGCCTCCCGTTCCCCCTTCATCGCCACGCTGAACGATGACGCCGTGGCCCACCCCCGCTTTCTCGAGGCAATGCTCGCCGCCGCCGAGGCCCGTCGCGAGATCGGGATGTGCGCGCCGCAGATCCGCCTGTTCGGCACCGAACAGCTCGATTCCGCCGGCATGGTCATCTGCCGCGATGGCAGCGCCAAACAACGCGGGCACCGCGAACCCGCCGCCAGGTTCTCGCTCCAACAGCAGGTCCTTATGCCCAGCGGCTGCGCCGCATTGTATCGCCGCGAGATGCTGGACGAAATCGGATTGTTCGATGAGAGCTTTTTTCTGTACTGCGAAGACGCCGACCTCGGACTGCGCGCGCGCTGGCGGCTCTGGGAATGCATGTACACGCCGGATGCCGTCGTAGAGCATCGTTATTCCCGCTCCTCTGGCGCCGCATCGCCGCTCAAGGCCTGGTACGTCGAGCGCAACCGGCATTTTTTGCTGGTCAAAAACTTCCCGGCCCGCGACCTGGCTCTCGCGCCCTGGTTCGCCCTGGCCCGCTATTTCTGGCATGCCGTTGATCTCGCCGCCGGCGACGGTAAAGCCGCCGAGTTTCGCGCAGGCGGGCGCAACCCGCTGGCGCTCATCGCATACGTGGCGCGCGCTCACTGGGAAGTGGCGCGCCACCTCCCCCGTCTGCTGCGCCACCGGCGCGAAATCCAGAAGCGCGGCCGGCTCAACGCGCGGCAGTTTCATCGCATGCTGCTCAGCTACTCGATCACGCCCCGCCAGGTGGCCTCGCTGTGAGGCGCGCCTCGCAACCGGGCGAACTGATGATCATCACCCCCGCCTTCAACGAAGAAGGCGCTATCGGCGCCGTCGTGCGGGAGGTCAAAAGCCTGTTTCCCGAAGTCCCCATCCTCGTCGTCGACGATTGCTCCCAGGACGGCACCCGGGACGCCGCGCGCCTGGCCGGCGCCTCCGTGCTGGCCCTCCCTTGTCACCTCGGACTCGGCGGCTGCGTGCAGGCCGGCTACAAGCTCGCCTTCGAGCTCGGCTACGACTACGTCATCCGCATCGACGGCGACGGACAGCACGATCCCGCGTATATTCCGAAAATTCTCGAGGCGCTCAGAAATTCGCCCTGCGACATGGTGATCGCATCGCGCTTTTTCGACGGCGGCGGCGAGCACACCAATTGGGTCCGCGCCATCGGCATCCACCTCTTCCGCCTGGTCCTCCGCCCCATTCTCGGAAAGCCCGTGCGCGACCCCACCTCGGGATTCGTCGGCGTAAAGCGATCGGCGCTCGCCGTCTTCGCCGCCAGCTTCCCGCTCGAGTATCCCGAAATCGAAGCGCTGGTCGTCCTCCAGCGCAAGAGATTCACCTTTCAGGAAATTCCTTGCCGTATGCGGCCGAGAGCCGCCGGTCGGAGCACCATCACCCCGGTCAAATCCCTGTACTACATCATTCATGTGCTGCTCGGCGTGTTCGTAAATGTGCTCCGGTTCGAAGGACGGCGAAGGAGGAGACAATGACTCATCTGCTCAACGTGGTGTCCGTCGCAGGCCTCGTCCTGCTCGCGGCAGTGCTGATTTCCCTGCGCAAATCCCATATCCGCGTCGAACATTCGGTGAGCTGGCTCGCCGCCGCAGTCGCGCTCATCGTCCTTTCGCGCTGGAAGACCGCGCTTCTGTGGCTGACCGGCGCCCTGGGCGTCAGCGATCCGCCGGTCGCTTTGATTATGATGATATTTTGCGTTTTCCTCGTGGTCCTCTACCGCTTTTCCGCGATCATCTCCGAGCTCAAAGACGCAAACATCGCGGTGACCCAACGCCTGGCCATTCTCGAATACCGTCTTGAAGCGCTCGACCATGAAAGACAGCAGGCGCTCCACTAGGGCGGAAGGCGCGGCGCGGCCCCGGCGGACCACTCCCGCGGCTCCTTCCGCCGCGCCCCCGCCCCGAATCAGGATCTGGCCGTATCTGCTGGGCGCTCTTTTGGCCGTGTTCCTTGCCTTTGAAATCTACCAGCCGGCCATTCGAGGCCCGTTCCTCTACGACGATCGCTATCTGCCGTTCTTTGCGCCGGAATTCGCCAGCGCGCCGCTGTGGAACTGGATCGCCGGGGTCCGCCCCGCCCTCATGCTGAGCTACTGGGCCAACTTTCAATTGGTTCAGTTGGACCCCTACTGGTATCACGTCGTCAACGTGTTCTTTCACGCCGGCAACGCCATTCTGGTCTGGCTCATCGCTCTCAAAATCCTGGAGTGGGCCGGCGTCCCGAAAACGCAGCGCGCTGTTCTTGCCATCTTCTCCGGCCTGCTCTTTCTGCTGCATCCGTTGCAGACTGAATCGGTTGCCTATGTCGCCAGCCGCTCGGAAACCCAAAGCCTGTTTTTTTTCCTGGCCGCCTTTGCCGTGTTTCTCTACCGGCCCTCACCCGCCGTCTCCTGGCCGGTCGCGACCGCCGTGCTGATTCTGTTCGCCGCGGCGTGCCTTACCAAAGAGCACGCGGCGGTCCTGCCCGCGCTGCTGATCCTGACCGATTACTTCTGGAATCCAGGCTTCAACCTCGCCGGAATCCGCAGGAACTGGCGTCTGTACCTGCCGGTCTCCGCTCTCGGCGCCGTCGGCGCCGCCGTCATCTGGAGAGTGCTGGCCACATCCACCAGCGCCGGATTCGGCATGAAGGACCTGCCGTGGCGCCAATATTTCTTCACCCAGTGCCGCGCAATCTGGACGTATCTGCGAATGATCGCGCTGCCCTACGGGCAAAATATCGATCACGATTTCCCGATCTCAAGGACCGTGTTCGACCACGGCGCCCTGTTCGGATTGATCGCGCTCGCCGCCGTCACCATCGCCGCCTGGGTCTGGCGCAAGCGCTTTCCCCTGGCGGCCTACGGATGGTTCGTTTTTCTCCTGCTGCTCGCGCCGACCTCATCCATCATCCCTATCCAGGACGTCCTCGTGGAGCGCCGCGTGTACCTGCCCTTTTTCGGCGTGACGCTGATCTGCTGCGAGCTGTTGCGGCGCGCGCCGCTCGGGCGCCCCGCACCCGTCGCGGCCCTCGCCGCCATTCTGTTGGCGCTCGGCGTCGTCGCGCGCCAGCGCAACGAGGTCTGGTCCAACGCCATCTCGCTGTGGAAAGATGCGACCGCCAAATCGCCAAACAAGTCGCGCCCGCATTTCCAGCTTGCCTTCGCATACTACTCCGAGGGCCGCTGCCTCGACGCCGTCAAAGAGTATCAGCGCACCTCCGAACTGGATAATAAGGATGACCGGCTGTATATCGACTGGGCCCTGGCCTATGACTGCGCCAAGCAACCCGAAGCGGCCCTCGAGAAGCTCCGGCGCGCAACCTCGATTTCCAAGACCGGTCTGGCCTACTCGCTGATTGGAATGGTGTACGCAAAACAGAATCGCCGCGCGGAAGCGCTGGAGGCGCTGGACCAGGCCGAGAGGCTGGATCCCAACCTCGAAGCCACCTATGTCAACCGCGGCAACCTCTACCTCCTCTCCCAGGAGTTTGACAAGGCCGCCAGCCAGTTTCGCCGCGCTCTTGAATTGAACCCGGCAGACGCCATTGCGCGCAACGGTCTCGATATGGCGCAACGCCGGCAGGCGCCCGCGCCTCCAGCGCTCTGATGCCGATTCGCGTTGGCGTCAACGCGCTGTACCTTATCCCGGGAGGCGTGGGAGGCACCGAGATCTACCTCCGCAATCTCCTGGCCGCCCTCGCGCAGATCGACCCAATCAACGCCTATTCTGTTCTGACCAACCGCGAAACCGCGGACCTCACCCCCGCTGCTCCGAATTTCAGGCAGATCCCCACCCCGGTGCGGGCCAGAATCCGTCCCTACCGCATTCTGTGGGAGCAAATCGTCCTTCCCTTCGCCGCCAGCGACTTTGATGTGCTTCTCAACCCCGGGTTCACCGCCCCGCTCATCGCCCCCTGCCCGCAGGTCACGGTGTTTCACGATCTCCAGCACAAACGCCATCCGGAATACTTTCGCTGGTTCGACCTGCCCTTCTGGCGAGCCCTTCTGTGGGCCTCGGCGCGGCGGTCAACCCGCCTCATTGCCGTATCGGAAGCGACCCGGCGCGATCTGCTCCAGTGCTACCGCGTCGATTCCAGAGTGGTGCCCCACGGCGTCGAGCGGGCCTTTTTTGAAATGGCCGGCCAGCGCCAGCCGGAGCCGATTATCCTGTGCGTCTCCACGCTGCACCCGCATAAGGGCATTGAGACGTTGGTGAAGGCCTTCGGCGCATTTCGCGGCCGTCATCCCGAATTCCGTCTGGTGCTCGCCGGCATGCGGGGGTTTCATGCGCAAGCCGTCGAGCGGACCATCGCCGCACTGGACTTGCAGCGCTTCGTCCGCATCACCGGCTGGGTGGAACGCGATGAACTGTATGCGCTCTACCGGCGCGCCTGGGCCTTTGTGTACCCGTCGCGTTTCGAGGGATTCGGCATGCCGGTTGCCGAAGCGATGGCAGCCGGGATCCCGACAGCCTGTTCGTGCATCGATCCGCTTCGGGAGCTCGCCGGCGAAGCAGCCCTGCTGTTCGATCCCGCCGATGAGCGCGCCATCGAGGCGGCTCTCGAGCGCATCGCGATCGATCCGGATTTGCGCGCCCGGCTCCAGTTCGAAGGGCCGCGCCGCGCATCGGCGCTCAGCTGGCAAGCGACGGCGCGGGCCACCCTCCAGGTGCTCGAGGACGCCGCCCGCGCGCCGGGGCGTTCCCTTACTTCAGAATCCCGGTAAGCGCCCGGCCGGAGATATTCTTCATTTCCAGTCCAAGCAGATGCGCCACCGTGGGAGCGACGTCCACGTTGCGCAGCTCAGCCAGCCTGGCGCCCGGACGGATGCCCGCCCCCCAGGCGACAAAGATCGCTCTCATCGCGGGATGGCTGTTGAGATAGCCATGATTGCCCGTCGCGGCGCCGGGCGGGATGTCGCTCACCGGCGCGCCGTCGAACGCCCCGTCGAAGGCGTAATCATCAGCTGCCGCCAGGACCAGATCCGACATGCGCGAGTCGGGGCCCGGCGGCGGAAACCCGAACTGCGCGTAACGGTCCGGCGTGATGATGTCCTGAATCCCCTCCACCCCCTGAAACAGTTGCGCCAGTCGCGGCGCCAGTTCCGCCCGCCGCTTTGGGTTGGTCACATAGACCATCGCCGTGCCGCCTTCCGGGACGGTCCACGCATCGCAGTCGGTCCGGTCCCGGAGCAGCCCCTCGCGGTGGAGAATCGCATTGGGGTGCACCACCCGTTTCGCGCTCGCGAAGCCGTGGTCAGACACCACAAATATGGAGGCGCGATCCTCTAAGCCCAGTTCCTTCACGGCGTCCAAAAAGCGCTGCACTTGCCGGTCCGCCAGCGCCAGGGCCGTCTGCGCCGCCAGCGAGCCCGCGCCATAACGGTGCTGATTGCTGTCCGTCGTCAGAGTGTGGAACAGCAGCAGGTTCGGCCGGCGCTCGCGCAATATGTGGATCGCAGCCTCGGTCCACACTTCATCGCGCCAGGTGATCACCGCCTTGGGGAAGGAGCGCACTTCATCCTCGCTCAGGCGGTTTCCGCGAATCATTTCGCGGACGATCGGCGCCCCGAGTTTCGGAATTTCAGAAAAGGCCCAGTCAATGGTGGGCGCCTCGTTCACCGCAACCCAGTCGACCTCCGCGGTCTTCAGCCCGGCCTCATGCGCCAGGTCATACACCGTGGGCGCAAGCACAAGTTGCGACTTGGGGGCCGACGCGTCGATCCGCACCGCCTTGCCGGGCGTCCGTACCGGCAGGCCGTTGTAGAGTACGCCGTGGCGCGTCCCGTCGACGCCCGTCATCATGGCCGTGTGGTTCGGCCAGGTCACGGTGGGGTTGATCGGCAGCATTCCATTCGTGGCCGTAGCCCCTTCGCGGATCATCCGGCGCAGGGCCGGCGCAGCCGTATTGGGATCGCGCAAAGCCTGCGCGGCGAACCCGTCGAGGCTGATCACAATTACGATCCGGTCCTTGGGGACGGCTGGAGGAGCGGCGGATGCGAGAAGACAGGAGAAGAGAACACCGATAACCAGGGTGAACATAGACCATTACACAGAATCTCACGGACCCGCCCTTTACTCCGCCGGCGCCAGCCAGACCGTCCACGCCGTTCAGAGCGACTCCTCAATGGGCATCACAAAGGGCGGCTCAAGCAGAAAGTGCAGCGACTCCATTTTCCGCACGGCGTTCCGAATCCTTTCCTCGGCGGCCGGCTGAACCGTAATGACAAAGGGCAGGTCGCGCCAGTTCTCGATCGGCAATTGCAGCACTGCGTCAATGCTGATCTCCTCCTCGGCCAGAACCGCGGCCAGGCTGGCGATGATGCCTGGCCGGTCCTCCACGCGGAAGCGCAAGTAGTATGCGGAACGGTTCAACGTGATGGGAATCGGCTTGTATTCGCCCAGCCGCTCATGGGCAAAAGGCGAGACGCGCTCCGGACTGCCGCAGCGGATCTCGCGCGCCACCCGCATCAGATCGCTGACGACCGCGACGCCGGTCGGCAACGGTCCGGCGCCGCGCCCGTAATAGAAGGTGTCCTTGCCGTAGCGTCCCTGGACCCACACGGCGTTGTAGGCGCCTTGCACGTTCGCCAGAATGGTTGATTTCGAAATCAGCGCCGGGCGCACGGACAGGAGCAGTCCTTCGGAGGTTTGCCGCGCCGCGCAGATCAGCCGGATGGTGTAGCCCATCTGATCCGCATAGCGGAAATCCACCGGGCGGACGCGGCGGATTCCTTCGGTGTAGATGTCCGACGGCGTGATGCGCTCGCCAAAGGCGAGAGCGGAGAGAATTGCCAGTTTCGACCGCGCGTCCAGACCCTCCACATCGGCCGTGGGATCCGCTTCGGCGTAGCCCAGCCGCTGCGCCTCGGCGAGGATTTCATCGAAGCCGGCGCCGCGCTTCTCAATTTCGGTCAGAATGTAGTTGCTGGTGCCGTTGAGAATTCCGTACAGCGCCGTGATGCGGTCGCCCGAAATGCCCTCGCGCAGCACGGCGTGGATGGGGACGCCGCCGCACACGCTCGCCTCCATCGCCAGGTTGATCTTGGCGCGAATCGCGCGCTCCCAGATGTCGGCCCCGCAAATCGACATCAGCTCCTTATTCGCAGTGACAATCGATTTGCCGTGGGCGATGGCGGCGTCGACAATCTCGCGCGCCACCGTGGTTCCGCCCACCAGTTCCGCCACGACATCGACTTCCGGATCGCGCACCACCTCCCGCCAGTCTGTGGTCAGTCTCGCGCCGGCGGCGGCCGCGCCCAGATCCTTGGAATGAATGTTGCGGCTGCACAGCGCTTTGACGCGCAGCCGGAAGCCCAGTTTGGTCGCGATCTGGTCCGCATTTTCAGCGAGGATCGTGAGCGCGCCGCCTCCGACGTTTCCCAGGCCGACAATTCCGACATTTACATCGCGCATGTTTTTTGCGGGGGTAAAGTTCATCATATCAACGCGCGGTTTGTTAGAATCGAAATCTCACCGCATGGAACGCGCCGGCGCCCTGCTGGGCAAAATCAAGCTGCCGCGAAACGCCGTAACGCCCGAGGACCTGGCGCGCGCGGCCTGGCGCGCGGCGGTTGGAGACAAAATCGCCGCGCACACCGCAGTTGTGTCGCTGGTGCGCGGGCGTCTGATCGTTGAAGTCAGCGACGGGCTGTGGCAGCGGCAGCTCAATGCGCTGTCGGGACAGATCCTCGGCAACCTGCGAGCGATCTTGGGCGCGGGGATCGTTGACGACCTGGACTTCCGTCCTGCGATCGCGCCCCGCAGAGCGCCGCAGCGGAGCGAGACCGCATCGAACGCCGCGGGCGGCGGCGACGAGGCGGACCGCATTCAAGACCCGTCTCTGCGGCGCGTGTATAAGATCTCCCGGAAGAAGGCAAGCGCGTGAACATCACCGAACAGCAGGTCCGCTATGTGGCGGACCTCGCAAATCTCGAACTGACGGAAGACGAAATCCGGCGTTTTACCCACGACCTCAGCGATATTCTCCGGCATATCGACAAGCTGAGCGAGCTGGATACGTCCGGCGTCGAGCCGATGGCGCAAGTGCTGTTTGAAGCGGATGAAACGGCGACGCTGCGTCCGGACCGCGAAGCGCCGCCGCTGTCCAACCAGGAGGCGCTCGCGAACGCGCCGCTATCGGGTCAGGGCTACTTCAAAGTTCCGAAGGTGATCGAGAGGTGAGCATCGATTCCATCGCCGGCCTGACCATCGATTCAGTGCGCGAGGGGTTGCGGTCGCGCGCCTTCAGCGCGACGGAGCTGGCGCAGGAGGCGCTGCGATTTGCCGAAGCGGAGAATCCGAAGACCAACGCGTACCTGACGTTCTCCTATGAGCGCGCTTTGCAGGCGGCGCGGCGCGTCGATGCGAAGATCGCCGCCGGAGAGGATCCCGGGCCGCTGGCGGGCGCGCCGGTCGCCGTCAAAGACGTGATCATCACCAAAGGCGTTCGAACCACCGCCGGGTCGCGCCTGCTCGAACGCTACATCCCGCCGTACGACGCGACGGCGGTGACGCGGCTGGAGGCGGCCGGCGGCGTCATCATTGGCAAGACCAACTGCGATGAATTCGCCATGGGATCCTCGAACGAGAACTCCGCCTACGGTCCGGTGCGGAATCCGCTCGCTCCGGACCGCGTTCCGGGCGGCTCGAGCGGAGGGTCGGCGGCGGCGGTGGCGCAGGGAACCGCGGTCGTATCGCTGGGCTCGGATACGGGAGGGTCGGTCCGGCAGCCTGCTTCCTTTTGCGGCGTGGTCGGCGTCACGCCGACCTACGGACGGGTCTCGCGCTACGGGCTGATCGCCTTTGCCAGCTCGCTCGATCATATCGGACCGATCGCGCGCAACGTCAAGGACGCCGCACTGCTGCTCGGGGTCATCGCCGGGCGCGATCCGAACGACGCCACTTCTGCGTTTGCGCCCGTGCCGGACTTCACGGCGGCGCTGGGGGGCGGCGTGAAGGGGCTGCGCATCGGGCTTCCGCGCGAATACTTCAAGGACCCGGAGAGCGAAACAGCCGGGCTGATCGCGAAAGCGCTGGAGACGCTGCGCGCTCTCGGCTGCGAGCTGGTGGAGATCAGCCTGCCCACCACAGAGTACGCGATCGCCGCCTACTACATCATCGCCACGGCGGAGGCGAGTTCCAACCTGGCCCGCTACGACGGCGTGCGCTACACGATGCGCTCGCGCCGCGCCGACACGCTTGCGGACATGTACCGGCGCACGCGCGACGAAGGCTTCGGGGCGGAGTGCAAGCGCCGCATCATGCTGGGGACCTATGTCCTGAGCGCCGGCTATTACGAGGCGTACTACCTGAAGGCGCAAAAGGTGCGGAATCTGATCTCACAGGATTTCGCCCGCGCGTTTGAGCAGGTGGATGCGATCGTTACGCCGGTATCGCCGTTCCCGGCGTTCCGCATCGGCGAGAAGGTGGATGATCCCATGGCCATGTACTTGTCCGACATCTATACGATCACCGGAGATCTGGCCGGCATTCCGTGCATGAGCGTGCCGGCCGGGACGACGTCCGAGGGGCTGCCCGTGGGCATGCAGATTCTGGCCAAGCACTTCGACGAAGCGACCATGTTCCGGATTGCGCACGCCTACGAGCAGGCGCGCTGAGACGCTCACACGAACTTGTACACGCCCGGGACAGGCAGCGCGCGCGGCTCCATCTTCAGGTTGTAGTCGAAGGCCTTGGGCTGAAGATCGAGCTGCGAGGCCATGATCTGGTCCCAGGTGATCTGCTGGCCCGAATAGGCCGATTCGCGCGCCATGATGCAGGTCATGGTGCTTTCGGCGACCTCCAGGCCCTGATTGATATACGGGCCGGCGCCGGTAATGCTCTTCACCATATCGATGTGCTCCTGCACGTAGGGATTCATGCCGCCGCCGCCCATATCCGCGCCGGTGCTGCGGCCTTTGGTTCCGACGATCAGGTCGCTCACGTCGCGGTACAGCCCGTTCGGGTACTGGCGGCAGTGGCTGGAGAGGCGAACCCCGTTGGGGTATTCGAAATCGGAGGTCATATGGTCATAGATGTTGCCATAGAGCTCATCGCGGGGCCGCCACGCGGCGCCGCCCGAGGCGACGACCTTGACCGGGTGGGCTCCCATGACCCAGTTCATGAAATCGATGTTGTGGAAGTGCTGTTCCACGATCTGGTCCCCGCACAGCCACACGAACGAATACCAGTTGCGGTGCTCCCACTCCATGTCGCCCCACTTGGGATCGCGGGCTCTGGCGTGAAACACGGGGCCGCTGAGGTAGCGCGAATAGAGCGCCACAATCTCGCCCACGGCGCCGTCGTGGATTTTCCGGACGGTATCGACGTACTGCTTATGTTCGCGCCGCTGCGCGCCGGACATGACGGTAAGCTTCAGCTCGGCGGCCTTTTTGGCGGCGGCCATAAAGCGGCGGACGCCGACCGGATCGGTGGCGACCGGCTTTTCGGTGAAGACGTGCTTTTTGGCGTTGATGGCGGCCTCGAAGTGCAGCGGCCGGTAGCCGGGCGGCGTGGTGAGCATGACGATGTCGACGTCAGAGTTGATCAGCCTGGAGTAGGCGTCGAAGCCGACGAAATGCCGGTCCGGCTGGACGGCGACGCGGGCTTGCACGGAGCGCACCAGCTCCGGAGAGGCCGGAGTGACGTCAAACGCTCCTTTGCGTTCGATGTTGCGCGCGATGAATTGGGGATCGCGAAGCTGCTTCAAGGAAGATTCGAGGTGGTCTTCGAACAGGTCGGCCATGGCGACGAGCTCGACATCGGGATTGCCCGAGAGCAGGTTGACGACGGCCTGCGTGCCGCGGCCGCCGCAGCCCACGATGCCCGCTTTAAGCCGCCCTGACGCCGCGCCGGAAGCGCCTTTTGACAGCGCCGCGCCGGCCGAGACGGCCAGAAACGTCCTGCGTGAAGAATCCGAGATAGCCATGATGAGTGGAATCATATCACCGCCGCAATACGGACCCGGCCCGGGAGGGGGTCGGTCAATAAAACAAAGTGGTACAAATTTGTTTTATGCCTGCGTGGATTCCGCGGAGAAATCCTTTTCGCAGGCGAGGCGTTTGGCCGATTCATAGAGGACCACCAGGCTGCGGACGCGGTCGGGCGGCCAGAGCCTCATCGCCTCCGGCGTCTGGGGCGGCGCGGCGAGCCCGGTGATCAGCTTGTTGCCGATGGCGAGGGCCAGCGCCTTCCTGCCGAGTCCCATTTTGCGCACGTGGTTCTGGATGCGGAAATACCAGAGCGTTCCATTGCTGGTCAGGGCGAAGCCGACGGGGAAACTGATCTCATTGGAGAGGGTTCGCGGGTCGCGCACGCGGATTTCGAAGGGAGTCACGGTGAAGGAGGAAACCGGCGCGAGCGCAATGACGTCGGCGATGCGCTTGCGTTCGAGGAACGTCAGGCTGGAGCCATTGAGGGCTTCGACGCTGGTGAGGTTGTAGCCGCGGCGCAGCTCGCCGCGGTCGAGCTCCAGGCGTTCGCGGCAGAAATTTGCGAAGCGGGCGCCGAAGGTGGGGCCTGAGATGGTCCAGGTGACGCGCAACATTCCGGACCAGGCCCAATGACGGAACAGGTTCATCCAGCCGGCATTATCAGGGTTATCGTACTCGTGATCGAGGTCGAGGTCCAGGTAGACGTCTTCCATCAACTGCAACAGGGAATTGCAGAAGTAGAAGCCCTCCCGCATCGAGTCCTCGTCTTTTGGAATCCAGAGCTCCGCGTGTGCCGAGCCGTCGCCGGCGGCGCGCTGCAACACGCTCCATTCCGGATAGATCTGGGCGTCGAGAAACTTCAGGCGGCGGTCGTTGCGCTGGCGTTCGAACAGGGCGTCGAGCGCGGCGCCATGTCTGGAGAAGGCGTCCGGGCGCCGCTGTCCCGATCCATACCAATGCTGGCGCAGGCGCACGAAGAACGACTCGCGATCCGTCACCGGACTGTAGGAGGCCTGGGCGCCGGAGGTCTGGATCTGACCGGCGGCGACGGGGGCGAAGGTGCGCTTGGCGATGTGATATCCGAGCCGGCGGTAGCTTTCAAACTGTGATTCATCAAAGAACTGATCCGCCGTGGTCTGGTGAGGGAACTCGGGGGTGCGCGCGGCGTATTCGGCGACATCCGCCGGTTCATCGCCGGTCAGGGTGGATTTGATATAGACGAGCGTGCCAGCCATAGGGCGCCGGCAGTTTCCGGGTCCGTTATTCCATGCCGGATAATAGATGCGGCCGACGGCGCAATGGCGGCGGCTGCGCCTGCCTTCATGCGGACGCAATGCCTCGAAGTCGATGTCGATCTCGACGCCGAAATCGGCGCGGCACTGCCGTATGGCCGAACCGATGCCGCCAAAGGTATAGGCGTGATCCTCCTCGCCGTCGCAGACGACGATGAAGCGGCAGCGCCGGCGCACCAGCTCATACAGGCCCATGTTGTCGAAGTGGCCGCCGTCGGACAGATACACATAACTCCGGTTTGCATTGGCGAATCCGAACAGTTCGGTGGCCAGATACAGCAACCCGGTGCGCGGTCCGGTGCGCCGCCACTTGTCGCGCGCCGGATTGCCGAGCCACCAGCCGAGCCGCACATTGAACACGGTGAGCAGAAACGCGACGGTGGGAGAGGTATGGTAGCCCCAGTTGGGGCTGACGGCCGCTCCGGAGATGGCGAGCGGAGTTCCGATCGCCAATCCGCCTTCTTTTGCGTACTCTGACGTGGGGCGATAGGAGTCGCAGGAATTTTCGACGCCGAGGTTGGAGAAGCCGCAGTAGCGCGGGGTGAAGATGAAGGAGGCGCCCTTGCGCTGCTGCCAGGCGAGTTGCTCGCCGTAGGCCAGGTTGAGGGTGGTATTGAGAATCGGGTAGGGTCCGTCGTAAGGGCGCTCGCCGGGCTCAAGCGGCCGGGGCGTTCCGGCGGGGGTGAGATTGGCGAAGGAAGCCAGGCGGAGGTCGTCGTTGCGGTCGAAGCCGGTGAAGGCATTGGGAGCGCGGTTGCTGGCGGAGGCGCCGAGATAGCAGCGCACCAGCCGGTTTTTATAGAAGTAGTGCATCGAAAACTCATCGATGTCGATGCGCAGCGACAACAGATACGCAATCAGGGCGGCGGCGACGAAGGCGAGGATGGGAGCGCGGGTCGCCTCGATAATCGCCTCGAGCGCGACCGAGAGCAGGGTGAACAGGCCGGCGGCGAAGACGACGGGAGCGATCATCGCGAGCATATTGAGCCATCGTTTGGGGGGCGCGTTGTCGCTGGCGGCCTTTCCGGTATTCGGACTGTTGCCGGCGATGAGGCCGCCCGTGGTGGTGAGGGCCCAGCCGGCGAGCGCCATCCACAATTTCGGGTTGCCCCACCGGTCGGCGGTCCTCGAGGTCCAGCCGAACATCCAGCGCAGGAATGCCGGGGCGTAGAGAGAGGTGAGGAACAAGGCCAGCCAGACGGCGACGGCGATGACGAGCCAGGCGCCGGCGCGGCTCCACCACTCGCGCCGTTCATCGGGATAATTCCTGCCGAACAGGCCGAGGTGCAGGATCAGGACGACGCTGAGGCCCGCAATGAACAACGGCATCCCGAAGGAGGCCACATGAGCGGCAAACATGCTGGTATCGGAGAAGGCCGCGAAATCGACGGCGAGAGCGCACATGAGAAAGAAGGTAAGCGCTCCGGGAGCGAGCACGGCGATCAGCAGGGTGGCCGCCATCTTCAGCGGGGCGAGGAGGCCGGGCGAGGCGGAGCGGTCGGGGTCAAAACAGGTCCAGAAGCGCGCGAACACCGCGGAGGCGGCGAGCAAAACGCTGACGCAGGCGCCGGCCAGCAGCGCGTGAGCGAACAGCCCGATCGGATCCACGCCTTCGGCTGCGGCAGCGATCATGCGCTCGACGATCTGTCCGACGGGAATAATATGGCCGCTGGTATGCGGAAAAGCGGCGCTGTCGGCCCACAGGCGCGACCGGTGGGCCCACCAAGCGCTGAGCATCCATCCGGCGGCGGCCAGCGGCAGGATAATGCTGAGCTGCACGGCCTTTTGGGAAGGGCCATGGCCGGGACGGTCAAACGCAGCGAGAGCGCCGCCGATTTTCCAGACGGCGAAGGCCAGCAAGGCCAGGGCGGCGATGACCGAGGAGGAGGGCCAGTCGATCACCGTCAGGCGTTGGATCACATAGGGGATGGCCAGCAGCGCGAGGATGGCGGAGCAGATGATCGAGAGATTCAACAGCAGGTTGCGCAACCACACCGCGAGCACGGTCCAGGTGTCGGCGGTGAACAACCCGGGGCGCGGGGTCAGATAGTTGCTATAGGCGCGCAGCCAGCGGACGGGGGCGGCTTCGCCGCCTTTCTGGCCGTGCTCATCCTGAGGCGCGAGCGCATTCTCGACGTGGTCGATGCCGGCGCGCTTGATCCAGGCGGCAAGCCAGGAACCGATATAGCCGCCGCCGGAGACCGTGGAGAGATAATCGAAGCCGCGAAGAATTTTGAGCTCGGCGAGGGCCTGGAGGATGCCGAGGTTGAAGGTGGCGCTGCGAATGCCGCCGCCGGAGATGGCGAGTCCGAGAAGGACATTTTCGTCGGCGGCGCCGCAGCCGCGCAACTGGCCGGCCTCGCGGAGCTCCTGCAACTCGGCTGCAAACACGTCTTCGAAGGAGAATGGGCCGGTGGAGGGCGGCTCGCCCGACGACCGGGGTCCGGATTCGATTTCAGCGTGCGTCTTCGGCGATGACATCGGAGGCCTTCTCGCTGATCATATAAATGGCGGACACAATGAAATAGCCTGGGATGCGGGGGAAGACGGAGGCGTCGACGACGCGCAATCCGCTGACTCCGCGCACTCGAAACCGGCTGTCGAGAACGGCCATAGGATCGTTGCCGGCTCCGATTTTGTTGGTGCAGGAGGCGTGATGGCCCCAGGCCTCGTCCTGGATGAACTGGCGCAGTTTTTCGGGGGTATCGCCGCGCTCTCCGGGCCACAGTTCGCCCACTATGTGGCCGCCGAGTTCGCGGTTCATGGCGCGGACGAAGTTGACGCCCTCGACCACCGCATCGAGGTCCGCGCCGCTGTCGTTTCCTTCCGAGAAGTAGCGGAATTCGATGTTGGGGGTGCGGGTGGGGTCGGCGGAGCGGAGCGTCACGCGGCCGGCGGTGTTGTTGGTATAGGCCTTGAGCACAGCCCAGGTAAACCGGTTGCGAAAATGCTCGAACTCCTTTGAATAGCCTTGATAATAGCCGCGGAAATGGCCGGGGAGGCCGAAGATGTAGAGGTCGGGTTCGGGCAGTTCCGGCCGTGAGCGCTTCAAGATTCCGATCAGGGCGCCGTTTGATGCATAGATGCCCTGGCCGTTTTTCCAGGATTCGAAGTAGGGGTCAGAAGCGCCGTTTGCCGGCGGGGCGAAGGTGGCGCCGTTCAGGAGCCGGAACGGTTCTGCGAACTCGGAGACGACGGCGACCTCATACCGATCCTGGAGATTTTCGCCGACGCCGGGCAGGTCGCACACGACGGGGATGCCGAGGCGTTCGAGCTCGGGGCGCGGGCCGACGCCGGAGAGTTTGAGGAGCTGAGGGCTATTGAAGGCGCCGCAGCAGACGATGACTTCGCGCGCAGCGGTAATCTGGCGGCGGGCTGCCTGAGCGGCGGCCGCGGGATCATGGCGCGGATCGGCTTCATACAAATGGCGGCCTTCGAGGATTTCGACGCCGATGGCGCGGCGGCCTTCAAACAGCACGCGCGCAACGAGCGCGTTGAGTTGAACAGTGAGCCTGTCCGGATGCTCCTTGCGGGTTCGGAGCACATATTCGCGGGGTCCGTTGCGCTTGCCGTTTGCGACGGCGAGCGGGGTAAAGGCCAGGCCCTCGGGGCTATGCCGGGCGTTGCGGATATCGTTGGGATCGAAGCGGGTTTCAAGGCGCGTGAAGGGGCAGCCGATTCCGTGCTCGAGCGCACAGCGGACGGTGTTCAGCAACAGGGCGATGATTTGATGGTCCTGGAGCGCGAGCGCGGGATCGGCTTCGGAGGTGGTGAGCCAGCCGTCGAAGCCGTGGCCGTGCGCTGGGTCGGCCGCGGCGCGTCCGTCTTCCAGCAAGGACTCAATGGCGGCGCCGGCGGCTCTCACGGCGTGGCCGACGCTGCCCGGGCGCGGCACGTAGTGACAGTTCTCCAGACGCGTGAAATAGCGGTTCATGTTTTCGGCGCGCCAGGATTCATCGCCGGTGATGCGGGCGATGCGGTCCCAATCGCAGGCCTGAGGGGTGACGGTGATCATCGCGTTATGCGCGGTGCAGCCGCCGAGGACGCCGGCGCGCGGGTACCAGACGCCGCCATCTTGCGGGCGGTATTTGGAGTCGCGCCGCTGGAGCGCTTCGTCGACATAATGGCGGACGAAGTAGTTCCAGGAACAGTCCGGATATTCGGTGGACAATCCGTGGAAGATCGGCACCTCGTAGAGGAGACGGCCGAGATCGGTGTCGGAGCAGGAGTCGCCGCCTGCGTCAATCAGGAGCACGTTGAATCCGGCGCGGGCGAGATTTGCGGCGAGCGGGCCGCCTCCTGCGCCGGATCCCACGATGATGTAGTCGAAGTCTGCCATAGTTGCCAGTGTCAGGTTGTGGTCAGTGGTTGCCGCCGGGAGCGGTGAGCATGTTCCTCGGCGGCTTCAGAATGTCTTGATAAAAGCTATCAGGGCTCGTTTATCGGAGTCGCTGAGGCCGGGCTCCTCGTGAAAATCGTCCGTTCCGAAATAATGGCCGCGGTTTACGACGAGGTCGGGGCACTTGCTGAGTTCAAGGAGCGGATCGACGAGGTTGGCGAAGACCTTGTTGGCCTCCTCGTCGGCGGCGCCGGGCGGAAGCGATTTCAAATCGTGTTTCATGCGGAGCAGCAGAGCGAGAAGCTTTTCGTCGTGGCGCAGGCGTTCCGCGGGGCTGGCGGCTTCGGGCGTCAGGGACAGGTTGGCGAGCAGGCCTACGGGCGCTCCCTTGGGGATGGGCCCGATCTCGATTCCGGAGGGCCTAGCGACCCAGGGCAACACGCGGCTGGCCGGCTCGAGGAGCGGCTGCAACAAGTCCGGGAGATAGCCGACGGGGACGCGGAGATAGCTGGCGTGGGTGGTCCGGTCGATGACGCCCGGGATCCTTGCGCCGAGCAGCGAATCGTGTTCGCGCTTTTCGGGCCACAACAGTTGCTCGATGGAGGCCTCGAAGG
>DASRCT010000109.1:0-105838 GCA_035652975.1 Bryobacteraceae bacterium
GAAATCTGGCCGCCTGCCGGCGTCCCGCAGGATTCATGCACGGCGACGATAAACAACCGTGGCCGCGATTGCGGCACGAAATGAATCGCATCCATCACCAGCGCTCCGCCGTAGTATCCCGAGCCGGTGATGATCTCAAACAGCAGGCGGAAATCCGCGCCGCCGTTCGAGCTCAATGCTCCAACCACGTTTTCGATGACGACCACCGGGACCGGGCGCCCTCGGCGCGCCAGTCCGTCTATCAGGGTCCAAAACGGAAGAAAGGTCCCGCTGCGTTCGCCGGCCAGACCCCGGCCGTTGCCTGCAAGCGAGAGATCCTGGCAGGGGAATGACGCCCAGGCGAGCGCGGCGCCGGAGGGCAGATGAGCGCATGAGAGGCGCCGGATATCGTCAACGACAAGTTCCGGCGATGTTCCAAAATTGCCGCGATAGGCCGCCGCCTTCTTGGCGCAGATATCGTTCGCCAACAGGCAGGTCCAGCGCTGGCCAAGTCCCAGGCGCGCCAAGCCGCCGCCGGCGAAAAACTCATAAAATCCCAGCCTATCCACCGTCATTGAGAAACGCGGCCACCCGGCGCCCTACGCGCTCGAGATCCCCGAGCTGGCACTCCCAGACAATCATCACGCGCCAGCCGAGCGCGCGCAGGCGCCGGTAATGCCCCTGGTCGCGAGCCTGGTTGCGCGCCAGTTTCGCTCCCCAATAGCCGGTGTTCGACGCCGGCCGGTTGCGGCCAGCCCGGCAGGCGTGTCCATGCCAGAAACATCCGTGGACGAAAATGATTTTCCGGCGGCGGACGAAAACGAGATCAGGCTTGCCCGGCAAAGCAGGATCGTGCAGGCGGTAGCGGTACCCGAGCCGGTGCAGATAACGGCGCAGCTTGAGCTCCGGAGTGGTGTCCGCCGAATGCACGCGCCGCATCGTCTCGCTGCGCTGGCGCGCCGTCAGGTTGTCCATGTCGTCAGATCCGGCCGAACTTCGCCACAGCTTCCTTGATCGATTTGTATTTCTCGATGAAGGGCAGCATGCGGTGTTCCGTGTCGTCGAGTTCCTGCGCCTTTTTGAGTATGGCCGCCGCATGCGCTTTGGGCACCACGGCGACTCCATCCTCATCGGCCACCACGATATCCCCGGCGTTGACGCGCGCTCCGGCGCAAGTAACGGGCACGTTCACGCCCGCGAATCGGTAGTGGTTGACGGATGTGGACGGGACGATGCCGCGGCTGAAAATCGGAAACTGGATGCGTCGGATCTGGGGAGTGTCGCGAATTCCGCCGTCGATAATCGCGCCGGTGAGTCCGCGGACTTTCATCGCCGTAACCATCAACCCGCCGACCCCCGCGATATCGGCGCCATCCTCCACCACCATCACATACACCGACCCGGGAGGCGCCGCGTCGATGGCGTCAAGCATGCCTTGCGACGCGCTGGCGCCCTCCTTGTGCTCCTCTTTTTTGAGCAGGACGGTGACGGCGGGACCGGCGAATTTGACAGGAAACAGCGGCCGCATCTGGTGGTTCATATAGATGCGCTCGCCGTAGAGCTGCTCCGACGCATCGCAGACGGAGGCGACTTCAACCAGGCGAAAGCCTTCAATCAGCGGATCGCCTGACGGCTGCGCCCAGAGCCATGCCGAGAGCGCCAGCGCCGCCGCGGCGCCGGCCATGAGAATGGCGGCGGTCTTCATTCTGTCTTTTCGCTCCCGCGCGCTTTGCCGGCCCAAGTCTCGTACAGATGCGCGATATTTGCGGTCTTATAGTCTCCCGGATGGATTACAACTCGATAGCGGAATGTGACGGTCTTGCCTGCGTCGAAGGTCATTGCGCCGTTTTTGGATTTATCGTTGGTGAATTCGGCGAGGCCGAACGGATTCGCGGCGAACAGACCGTAGCCGCGCACATGCCAACGCACCGGATGGCGGGGATTGTCGGGATGATCGAATACCGCGATTCCCAACGGCTCGCCGTCCACTGCGCCGTAATAATCGACCCAATTGGAAGGCTTGCCCCACACGTTCTTTTCACCCTGCGCGCCCTCGGCGTTCACGATGTGCCCGGAATGCCCCTGTTCCTCGAGTTCCGGGTTCAGCCGTATGCCAAACGTGCCTTCCTTGGTGTCGCCGAATGTGACCTTCTGCTTCGGCGTCAGAGCGATGACGACGTCCACGATGCGCATCTTGGGTCCGGCGTGGAATGTCATCGTCCGCTGCTCCGTCATGATCGTCTTGCCGCTCGGATCATTCCAGTCGAACAGGGCCGTGAACGACCCGGCGTCGTTTCCACTTTTTACGTCCAGAATTTTGCTCACGACGATTTTGCCCATCTCCGGGTTCGGCTTGTTGAGCGGATCCGACATCCAGTATCGGAAGCCGTTGACGTCGTCGTGCGCGAACCAGAGACCGCGCTGGTGCGGGTGGTCGTGCTTTTCGCCCTTCTCCCAAGCGACTTCATGCATTGGCCATTCGCGCGTCATGATCTTGCCCGACGCCGAGCGAAGCGGGTAGAAATAGGGCTTGAAGACGCCCGGGCCGAACACCAGGTCCCCGAAAGGCTGGCCGTCGATGACAACGGCGATCCGATCGGCGGACTGCGTCACTTTGACCTCGGCGCGGACAACGCAAACGGCAAGCGCGCAGGTCAGCGGTATTGAGTATTTCATTGGTGAAAGTATAATGCAGCGTATAGTGTTGCGGCGAATACGGCTTTCGACCGCATGTAAACCGCTTCCGCCCCGGAGCGCCCAAGCCGCCCTGGGCGGGGCGGGCATGGACTTATCACGTCATTCCGATTAAACTGAGTCTATCTATGTTCGAAATGGCGACTACGCCGATCCACACCGCGCGAATGGGACTTCCCCGCGCTTCATGCATTTAGATGATCCCGCCTAGAGGTTTTCGCACTCCCAGGCCACGAATCCGGGAAAACGTGAATGACGCGATTCGGGCCCGTGAAGTTCGGGCTGTCTTCCCCGATGGAACTGTTGAGATAATGCCTACGCCTGCGGCAATCCGCAAGGCGCAGGACATGGGTCTGGATCTCATTCTGATCGCGCCCACAGCCGAACCGCCCGTAGCCAAGGCTATGGATTACGGGCAGTGGCAGTACGAGCAGAAGAAAAAGCAGCACGATGCGAAAAAGAAACAGCATGTGATCCAAGTCAAGGAGTTGAAATTCCGCCCAAACACTGACGATCACGACTACGAATTTAAGAAAAATCACGCCATGCGCTTCCTGAAGGAAGGGAATCGCGTAAAAGCGGTGGTGCAGTTTCGCGGCCGTGAAATCGCTCATACGGATTTGGGTAAGAATCTGCTGCTGCGATTCGCGGCCGACCTTGCGCAATACGGCGCCGTAGAGGGGCAGCCCAAGCTCGAGGGTCGGAACGCGCACGTCATCATCAGCCCGGTGAAAACGCCGGGCGCTGGCAAGGAGCAGAAGGAAAAGCCGAAGCCAACGGTAGAGCAGTAGGCGTGCTTTGCCTTCGAGGGACTTACGCCGCCCGCAAGGGAGCGGGAGGGGTCCTCGATTCTGGACCAGCAGCGCGATCGCGAAGAACGGTCCCGCGTGGCCGCCAACAGGAATGGTCCGATGCTCCCGGTTGCACCTGCACAGGTGGCGCATCATCTGCTGGTAGCGTATACGTGATATATGCTTCGCGCGTCAGTCTTGCTCGCAATATTGCTGATTCCCGCCTTCTCGCAGACCGCGCAGGTCACCGGCCGCGTGGTTGATCCGGCCGGCGCCGTGGCGCCTGGCGCGAATATCGTGATTACCAATACAAACACGGGAATCCGCCGCGCCGTCGCCTCGAATGAGGATGGCTACTATACCATTCCGCTGCTACAGCCTGGCGAATATTCCATTTCGGTCGAAAAGACGGGATTTAAGCCGGTCACTCGCAGCGGTCTACAACTGCAGGTCAATGAGGATGCGCGCGTCGATTTCACGCTTGAGATTGGCGGCATGGCCGAAAGAATCGAAGTATCCGCGTCGGCGCCCGTGCTCCAGACCGAAACGCATGCGCTTGGGCAAGTTGTCCAGGGCCAGCAGGTGACGGAACTGCCGCTGTTAGGGCGCAATCCCTATGCTTTGGCTGGCCTTGCGCCGGGCGTGCGCACGTCCACGGGAGTCAAC
Source organism: Bryobacteraceae bacterium (assembly GCA_035652975.1). Classification (GTDB taxonomy): domain Bacteria; phylum Acidobacteriota; class Terriglobia; order Bryobacterales; family Bryobacteraceae; genus TMP-7. The sequence continues at coordinate 4,131 of DASRCT010000109.1, forward strand.
GACCTGCCCGTGGATCAGATCAGCACGGCGTCAACGTCGATCAATGGACAGCGAGCGCAGCAGAACGAATACCTGCTCGACGGCGCCCCGAACACGGCATCCGCGCAGAATCAGCCAGTCATCTTCGCCAACGTGGACTCCGTGCAAGAGTTTAAAGTCGAGACCAACGCATTCAGCGCTGAGTACGGGCGGGCGGCTGGCGGAATATTCAACGTTGTCACCAAAGGCGGGACCAATGAGTTTCACTTCACCGCCTATGAATTTCTCAGGAATGACAGATTCAATGCGAACGATTATTTCGCAAATCGCGCGGGCAAAGACAAGGCGCCGTTCCGCTTCAACCAGTTCGGCGGCACGTTGGGCGGGCCGATTATCCGCAACCGCGCCTTTTTCTTCGTCAACTCCGAGCTGGTGCGGTTCGCTCAGGGAGTCACCTACACCGCGACCGTTCCCGACCCGGCCGCCCTGGCGGGCGATTTCAGCAAGACCGGCAAAACGGTTTACGATCCGTTCACGACGCGCCCAAATCCCAGCGGGGCGGGTTATCTCCGCGACGCCTTTCCGGGCAATGTGATTCCGCCGAACAGGATCAATGCGGTCGCTGCGCGAGTTTCCAAATATTGGCCTGCCCCTAACACAAACGGCGCGCCGAATTTTACTCGCACGGACGCGAACCGGATCGACAAGAATACTTGGAGCGCGCGGGTGGATCACAATCTCAGCGATGCGGACCGGATCTTCGCGCGAGTGACCTACGACGATACGCCCTGGGTTCGCGCGATCCCGTATGGCCCGGGCTTCATCGCCTCGCCGACCTCGGCGGCGCAGGACTTCACTCGCGTGAATACAGTGGTTGAGGGCGCCCACATCTTCAGCCCCACGCTCATCGGGGAGGTGCGCGCCTCCTACGCCCGGTTGTCGAACTTTCGCAATCCGCTCAGCTACGGATTCGATCTGACGCAGCTCGGATTGCCCGCCTCGCTGGTACAGCAGATCTATCCTCCGGCCTTCCCGTCGATCATGATTACCGGATACACGGTCACCAGTTCCGTTTCGAATTCGGTCTTCGGCGGTTCGCTCGGATCGACCGGCGTCATCGCGTTTGGCATGGATCAGTACGCCCTTCAAGGCGCGATGACGAAAAGCCTCGCCCAGCACACGCTGAAGGCAGGGGGCGAGTATCGGATCATACGGCTGAACGCCATGCAGACCGGCGATTCGAGCACGCAGTTCAGCTTCACCAACGCCTTCACGCAGGGTCCTGACCCGGCGCGGCCTGCTGGAAATGCCGGCGACGCTCTGGCCTCTTTTCTGCTGGGCGTTGGAGCCGGATCGATCACGCCGGCCCCTGCCCTTGCCGTTCAAAATGTCTACTACGCCGGTTTCATTCAGGACGAATGGAAGCTTACCGGTACATTTACGATCAACGCCGGACTACGCTACGATTTCGAATCGCCGCGCACCGACCGGTTCAATCAACTGACCAGCTTCGACTACAACGGCGCGCCTCCGATCTCTGCGGCGGGGATGAACCTCAGAGGTCAGCTCAGCTTCGTGGGCGTCAACGGCAATTCGCGATACCAGCAGAATCCGGACCGCAACAACTTCGCGCCGCGGCTGGGATTTGCCTGGCGCATGAGTCCCAGAATGGTGATCCGTTCAGGCGCCGGGGTCTTTTATGGGGCGACTACCGGGCTGGGCGGCGCCGCGACCGGATACGGCGTCAGCGGTTTCCAGGCGTCGACGTCGATGGTCGGCAGCCTTGACGGCGTCACCCCGTTCAACACGCTGAGCGATCCTTATCCGAACGGGCTGAATACGCCGACCGGCAGTTCGCTGGGCGGCGCGACGTTGCTCGGACAAAGCATCAACTCCTTTGACCGCGGAAACGAGACCCCTTACAGCTTGCAATGGAACTTTGACGTGCAGCGGGAGCTGCCGCGCTCGGTCTTGCTGGATGTCGGCTACGTGGGCACGCGCGGTCTGCACATGCAGCAGGATATGTCCATCAATACGCTGCCGGACCAGTACCTGGCGCTCGGCGACGCTCTGCGGGCGCAGGTTCCCAATCCGTTCTATGGAAAGATCTCGGTGGGACCCCTGGCGCAGCCGATGGTGGCGCGGGCGCAGTTGCTGCGGCCATATCCACAGTTCCAGGACGTGATGCTGGTCGCCCAAACGCTCGCGAATTCAAGCTATCACGCGCTGCAAGTCAAGCTGGAGAAGCGATACGCAAAAGGGTTCACGGTTCTTGGCGCCTACACATATTCAAAGCTGATGGACCTGGCTACGGGCGGCTTTAGCGGCGAGCCGCTCGGCGGCGGAGCCATTCAGGATTACAACAATCTGGCGGCCGATTGGTCAGTCTCCTCCATCGATCAGACGCATCGCTTCATCGCCAACGCCGTCTACGAGCTGCCCTTCTGGCGCGACCAGAAGGGAGCTGCCGGACACTTGCTTGGCGGCTGGGAAATTGGCGTGATCGCCTCGGTCTATAGTGGCAGCCCGCTCGGCGTCACAGCAGCGACGAATAATACGTTTTCGCAGGGCGGGAACCAACGGCCGGACTGGACGGGCGTCAGCGCGCAGATCCCGAACCCGTCGCCGGCGCGGTGGTTCGATACCACGCAATTCACGGCCGCGCCTGCGTACCATTACGGAAATGCGCCGAGAACGTTCGGGGGACTCCGCGGCGACGGCACCCGCAACATCGATCTTTCGCTGCATAAAAATACAAATCTGACGGAAAGGTTGCGGATTCAGTTCCGGGCAGAGGCTTTCAACCTGACCAATACCGTTCGGTTCGCGCCGCCGAACACATCCTTCGGAAATCCGAATTTCGGAGTTGTATCGAGCCAGGCGAACCAGCCGCGGGTATTGCAGTTCGCGCTCAAACTGATGATGTAGACGCGGCCCTGTGGATGGGCGCGACGACAGGAGGGCAGATGAATCGAAGGCAGTTCTTCCTCGCGGCCGGTGCGTCTGGCGCGCTGGCGGGGGCGCAATTTGAGGATCGTGAGCGCGTGCCGACGCCCGGGCCGGAGTACCGTCCCAACATGATTTGGCTGTTCGGGGATCAGCATCGCGGCCAGGCGCTCGGCTCGAATGGCGATCCGAACGCGCGCACGCCGAATATCGACCGTATCGCCGCCCTGGGCGTGAATTTCACCAATGCAGTGTCCGGATTTCCGCTGTGCTGCCCGTTTCGCGGCTCCCTGCTGACCGGTCGCTACCCTCATCATTGCGTGCCTGGACACGAGTACCCTCTCCCGACGGATCAACCGACGATCGCCGCGCTCTTGAAAGAGGCCGGGTATCACACGGCCTGGTTCGGCAAATGGCACCTCGGCGGATGGCACGAACGCGACGGACGCGCCGCTATGTTCATTGTGCCGCCCGAACGGCGCGGCGGATTCGATACCTGGATCGGGTACGAAAACAACAACAGCCAGTGGGACTGCTGGGTGCATGGCGGCGTCGGCAAAGACGCCTTCCATTACCGCCTGCCTGGCTACGAAACGGACGCGCTGACAGACCTGTTCATCCAATATCTCCGGGAACGCGGAGCAGAGCAGCGGGCTGGGAAGGGCAAACCGTTCTTCGCCGCGCTGTCCGTGCAACCGCCGCACAATCCGTATGTTGCGCCGGAGGAGTACATGCGTCATTTCAGCGGTGGACAATTGCAGCTTCGTCCCAATGTGCCGCCGGTGCCGTCAGTTATTGAGCGCGCGCGACGCGAGCTGGCTGGATACTACGCCCAGATCGAGAACTGGGATCACAACGTTGGCCGCGTTCTCACAGCGCTGCGCGAAACAGGGCTGGAGTTCAACACGCATATCATGCTGTTCAGCGATCACGGCGACCAGCACGGATCACACGGGCAATTTCTCAAGGTGTCACCCTATGCCGAGGCGCTGAGCACGCCCATGCTCATCAGCGGCGAGCACCCGACCTATAACGGCCGCCTGACCGGCCGTCCACCGGCGTTGTTCAACACGGTCGACATCGCGCCTACCACCCTCGGGCTCTGCGGAATCAAAAAGCCGGAGTGGATGCCTGGATTCGACTACTCGTCTCGACGCATTGCGCGCTCCGGACCCCAGGGCGGCGAGCCCGATTCTGCGTATCTTCAAAACGTCGTCCCAACCGGCCATCCCGACAGCGTGAACCGGCCTTTCCGCGGCGTCGTCACCCGCGATGGATGGAAATACGTCGTCTTCGAAGCCGCTCCGTTTCTGATGTTCAACCTGAACGAGGATCCGTATGAGATGGTGAACCTGGCCTTCAACAACCGGTACCGCGCGGAGCGGCGCAAGCTCGCGGATCGGATCGCGCAATGGGTGAGCGACACCGGCGACAAATTTTCTGTGCCGCGCGAAGGCGCATCCTGAGGGGGCTTGGGTCGGCGTGTGGCGGAAGCTAGTGGGAGTCGAACCCACCCGGGACGCAAGCGCCCCACACTGGTTTTGAAGACCAGGCCCAGCACCGGCCAAGACTAGCTTCCAGAGCCATTCTAAACGGTGGCGCATCGCGGGTCAGAACCAGACGTGAATAACGCGCGTCTTTACAACTGTCATGCTCGCTTCAGCCCGTCTGGCGGCGAATCAACACTGCCGGACTCTATGCGAGCGGGGCTTGCGCGGGTCCAAGTTGGGGGCCTGCGAAGCCCAATACAATGCTCGCCAGGCGAGTCATGCCGGTCTTTCGGCGAAGAAACGGGAAATTGTCGCCTCAATCCAGGTGCAGACGAAAGTTCCTCGCGCCTACGGCATCTAATCTGGAGTGTGGAGCAGTTGCTGGAGGCGCTGTCTCCCCATGGCCCTGAGCATCCATGCGATTCCTGAAAAGTCTGTTCGACATCCGGCCCGGCGAGTACGTTACGACGGCGTTCATGGGGCTGTACCTGATGTTCGTCCTGTTCGCCTACTACATTCTCAAGCCCGTATCGCGCGCGCTGTTTTTGAACAAATTCGACATCGACAAGCTGCCGTGGCTGTACGTGCTGATTGCTGCCATTGGCGGGACGCTGGCGTACCTCTATACAAAAATGGCTATACACAGCTCGCTGCGGCGCGCCATTGATTTCGCCAACATCTTTTGCGTGGCGGTGCTGGTTTTATTCTGGTGGTTCATCCAATACAACTGGGCGTGGCTGGTCTACGCCTTCAACATCTGGGTAAGCCTGTTCAGCATTATCCTGGTGTCCCAAGGCTGGCTCGTCGCCGCCAACGTTTACACATCGCGCGAGGCAAAACGACTGTATGGCATTCTGGGCGTGGGATCCGTCATTGGGGCTGCTTTCGGGGGCAGTTTCACCGCATTCGCGGTCTATTACATCGGAACCCGGCATCTGCTGCTGGCAAGCGCGGTCATGGTGGTGATCTCCTACATCGCTTACCGCGTCGCCATTAAGGCTGCGGGCAAGACTCTGGCCGGCGCCAGGGGCGCTGAGGAGCAGGAAAGCTTTTCGTTTGGCGAGATCGTCTCGGCCATCGCGCGACATCGGCATTTGCAGATCATCATCGCGATCATGGTAATCACCTTTATGGTGGACGTGATGGTTGAGTTCCAGTTCAGCGCGTTTGCCAAACAGACCTACCAGGGCCGCGACCTCACCGCCTTTCTCGGAAACTTCTACGGGTTCTGGCTCAACCTGATCACCTTCGTGTTGCAAATGTTCGCCACCACGTTTATCGTGAGCCGCTTCGGCGTGGGCCCGACGCTGCAGATTATGCCCGTGTCGCTGGCGTGCGCGTCGATAGCGACCCTGCTTGCGCCTTCTCTGCTGTCCACGGCGGCGGCCCGGCTTACAGAAGCATCCACCCGGTACTCATTTAACAAAACCGGCACGGAGTTGTTATATCTGCCGCTGCCGCTTGAGTTGCGCAACCGCACCAAGGCCTTTGTCGACGTATTCGTGGACCGTTTTTCGCGCGGCCTGGGAGGCATGATTCTGGTGCTGTTTACCAGCGTTGTTGACCTGCCGCCTTCGCGTTTTGCGGCAGTGGTGCTGGTGATCTCAATCGTGTGGATTCTGCTGTCAGTGGTTGCGCAGCGCGAGTACGTGCTGACCGTTCGCAAGCGACTGGAACTGCGGCGGCTGGATCTGGAGAGCGTTCGCATCAACGCCACCGATCCGGCCACCATCCAGTTGCTCGAACGCACCGCGCGCGGCGAAAACGGGCGGCAAGCCGCCTACGCTCTGGATGTGCTGGCGGAAGCCGGCGCTTATGATGTTGGGCGCCTCGCGGCGGAGCTCGTCTCCAGCCCCCATCCGGAGGTCCGGGCGAAAGCCTTTGAGATTGCAAGAACCAGGCGCATGGAGGGCGTTCTAGAGGCCGCTCTCGCTGAGATCCGGAACGCGCATGGGGCAACCGCCTCTGCGGCCGTTCGTGAAGCGACGCTGTATGCGCTCGCGTTGAGCCCGGAGGCGGTGGAACTGGCGCGGCGGTTGCTCGAGCACGCGAATCCGGCGGTCCGGGAAAGCGCGCTCGAAGGGCTTGCCGCCCGTCCGGAGATCGCCCGCGAACTGATCGACGCGCAATGGATCGAGCGGGCGGCAGCCAGCTCGGATGCACGCGACCGCGAGCTTGCCGCCCTGGCGGTTCCCATTGCGGGCGTTGAAGCGCGAGGCGTCATTGAACGTCTGCTGTCGGACCCCGACAGCCGGGTTGTGAAGGCTGCGATGTCGGCCGCCGCCTCCCTCGCCGACCGGTCATACGTGCTGCCCGTGATCCGCGCCCTCGCCAACCCGCATGTGCGCGGCGCTGCAGTCGAGTGCCTGGCGCGCTACGGGCCGCGAATTCTCGGCACGCTGACCGATCTGCTCGAAGACGAAGAGACGGCCGACAATATCCGCCGGTATATACCCCGCGTGCTCCAGCGCATCCGGGACCAGCGCGCCGTCGACGCCCTGATTCACGCGCTTCCCACGGCCAATCTTGCGCTTCGTTCGGCCGTGCTCAAAGCCCTTAACAAGATGCGCGACTCGGCTCCGGAGTTGAACTACGGGAATGCGCCGCTGATTGAGCAGATCCATGCCGAAGCCAAGACCTATTTCGAGCTCCACGCCGCGCTCGCAGCTCTGCGCACGTTTGATTCGCCCGGACCGGCCACCTCGCTTCTGATCCGGACGCTCGAATCGCGCCTGCGCATGACGTTGGAGCGGGTCTTTCGCCTACTCGGGCTTAAGTATCCTCCTAAGCAGATTTACGCTGCGTTTCTCGCGCTCGAGCGCCATACGGGGGAAGAATTCGCAGCGGCCCTGGAGTTTCTGGATAATGTGCTGGAGCGGGAGATCAAACGCGTCCTGCTCGCACTGTTGGATGAGGACGCCGTTCTCGCTCAGAAGGGGCAGGAGTTGTTTCGGATCGAGCGAAAGACTGTTCCGGCTGCGATTCGGGACCTGATTCATTCCGGCGAGGTCTGGCTGGTTTCGTGCGCCATTGCGGCCGCAGCCGAGCTCCGCCTGCGAGAACTGGCCGACGAAATCAGACGCGCTGGCGAACGCTGCGGTCCGGAGGTGATGAAGGTTGCGCGGGCCGCTGAGCCTGCGCTGGCCTGACCAATCTACATGCGCGAACTGAATATCGTAGAAAAGGTCATCGCGCTCGAGGCGGTTGACCTTCTGAAGAATCTCAACCCCGATCAGCTCGCCCGCATCGCCGCCATCGCCAAAGAGGTGACGTACCCGCCTGGCGCGACCATCATTGAGCCCGCCAAGAGCGCGGAGGCGCTGTATGTCATACTGGACGGCTCGGTCGAGATCACGACTCGCGACGGAGCGTCTACTATCGCGCGCCGTAACGACGTCCTTGGCGCCTGGGCGCTGTTCGACCCTGAGCCTCTGCGTATCACAGCGAAAGCCCTCGAAGATACGACGCTGTTGCGCATCGGCCGCGATGATTTCTACGACCTGCTGTCGGACAATATGGAAATTACAGCGTCCATCTTCTCGGCCTTGGTTCGCAGATTCCGGCAGCTTGTTGACGGGCGGTGACGCAAGCGATGAGCCCTGGAGACGCGCAAATGACTGAATCCGAAACCGCGCAGTTGCGGGCCGAACTGGACGCCGCCAACCGCAAGCTCGCTGAGGCGCATAAAATGGCGTCGCTGGGCCGCCTTTCGGCGGGCATCGTCCATGAAATCAACACCCCCATCGGTTCGATCTTCTCCAACAACGAAGTCATCATGCGTTCGCTCGAGAAGATTAAGGAGCTGCTGGCCAATGCGCAGGCCCAGGGTTCGCCGCCGCCTCCCAAGGCCATGGAGATGCTGGACGTCATCGCCGGCCTGGCCTCCATCGATAAGCTGGCGTGCGAGCGCATCTCCAGCGTGATACGGAGTCTGAAGACCTTTGCGCGGGTCAGCGAGCACGACCTTCGCAAGATTGATGTGAACGATCTGATCCGTCACACGATCAAGCTCAGCAGCGCGGTGTTCCGCCGGCGCATTACCTTCGTGACGGAGCTTGAAGAGTTGCCGGAAGTGGAGTGCTTTCCAGCGCTGCTCGGGCAGGTGCTGCTCAATCTGGTGGTGAACGCCGCCCAAGCCATCGCTGATGAAGGCACGGTCACCGTCCGGACGCGCTCGGAGCCGCCTTACGTCTGCATCGACATACAGGATACAGGCAGCGGGATCCCGCCTGAGCACAGAAGCAGCATTTTCAAAGCGGGATTTACCACCAAGCCGATCGGCGAGGGCGCCGGAATCGGGCTCGCGCTGAGCCGCGATATCATCGTCGACACCCACCACGGCGCCATCGACTTCGACAGCGAGCCCGGTCGCGGCACGACGTTTCACGTTCGCATCCCAATTCAACACACGAGGACTTAAGTGGAGAATAGCTCCCAACCCACAGTTTTGATTGTTGATGACGAAGATATGGTCATCACCAGCATCCGCGCCTTCCTTCAGCTCGAAACCGACTACAAGGTGACGGGAGTAACCGAGCCGCTCCACGCTGTCAAGTATCTTGAAACAAATCCGGTGGACGTCGTCATCAGCGACTATCTCATGCCCAAGATGACCGGACTCCAGGTTCTGGCGAAGGCCAAGGAATTACAGCCGGAAGCGGCTCGCGTGCTGCTCACGGGCCACGCCGACAAGCAGAGCGCGATACAGGCGATTAACGAAGTGGGGCTATTTCAATATTTGGAAAAACCGTGGGATAACGCACAGCTGCTGCTGGTAATCCAGAGCGCCATCGAGCGCACCAGGCTGCTCCGCACGCTGCGTGAAAAAATCGCCGAACTCGATGCCGCACACTCAAACCTCAAAGATGTGCAGGCGCGCCTGTTGCGGGCGTTTTTATAGCCGCCGTCGGAGCAGGGCGTCAAACTGCGCGCGACGTCCCCGATGCCGCCCGGAGCCGCCGGCTCAAATGCGCACGGTGCGCACCTCCACGTGGCGATACATCTCGCGCGTCTGGTCCAGCGACGCAAAGGACATTCCGGGCAGCGCGGCTGACGCTGTTCCTGCGGCCACCCCCCAGCGCAGCGCCTCTCCGAAGCCTTTTTTGCGGTCCATCGCCCAAGTGAAAGCGGCGGCTAGCGCATCTCCGGCGCCGATGGGGGTCAGGACGTCGATGCGCGGCGGCAACACTTCCAGCAGCTCGCCGCCCTCGGTCGCGATTACGCCGCGGCTGCCCAGCGAAAGGATGACCGACTTCGGCCCCATCGCTTTGATGCGCTGCACCGCCTCGATGAACTGGCTCCGGGTTAACAGGGCGCGATTCAGCAGGCGTTCTGCCTCGTGCTGATTCGGAGTGACAACCGTCGGTTTAGCCTCAAGCGCATGCAAAAGCGGATCGCCGTCGGTGTCGATCAAGGTCTTGACATTATTTTCGTGGGCCAACTCGATCAGCTCGCAGTAGAAATGCGGCGGCACGCCGGGCGGAAGGCTGCCGCAAATCATGAGCCAGTTGGCTTTCGAAACGCGAGCCTCCACGGCCTTTTTGACGGCCTTCAGCTCGCTCGCTTCCATCTGCGGACCGCGCTCGTTGAGTTTTACCGTGAGCCCTTGCTTATCAGAGATTGTCAGATTCGTCCGGCTCTCAGCGCGAATCTTGACCACGTGACTCTCAAAAGCGTCGGTTGTGAGCAATCGTTCAATTTTCTCCCCCGTTTGGCCGCCCGCGGCGAGGATGGCCTCCGTCTTTGCGCCGAAGGAGGCGAGAACGCGGGCAGCGTTAATTCCGCGTCCGCCGGCGGAATCGGACCGCGACAGAATGTAGGCGCGATCTTCAAACACCAAGTGGTCCACCATGACGGTGCGGTCGATGGCGGGGTTGATGGTCAGCGTCAGTATCAACTTCCATTCTAAAATCCCGCTCGTCGTGGCTCCCGAACCGGAAAAATCAGGGACCCTCTCCAGGCGTTTCTATTTTTCGGACCACTCGCTTCCCGCAGCCGCCGCTTGGTCTGCGGAGCCGCGCTGTTTTTGCTGTCTCTAACGGATGCGCGAGCCGCTCATTATGGAAATGAGAAGAAGAGTCCATGGATTCTTCCAGAATCCGAATTTCCTGGGGCGTCGGCGTGCTGATCTAAGTATGTGAAGAGTAGCCACTTACCCCTGGATTTTGCTTGCAAAAGAGTATAAACTAGTCCAAGCGCGCGGGGAAAAGGGCGCTTCAGGAGAAGATACGTATGAACCAAGTCTGTTCAAAGCGAACAGCGCTAGGTCTGTTCGTTGCGCTGCTCGCAGTTACTGTTGCTCTTGCGCAGTCCGATCTGGGCTCAATTTCAGGATTCGTTCGCGATCCATCCGGCGCGACCATTCCTAACGCCAAGGTCACGGTCAAGAGCGCTTCCGGTTCCGTCGAACGCACCACTACGACGAACGAATCCGGTTACTACACGATTACAAATATTCCCCCGACAACCTACACGGTTTCTGTAGAGGCCCCGGGATTCAAGAAGTTTGAAAGCACGGACAATAAACTCGACCCGAGCAGCCACCTTGCGGTGGATGCCACGCTGACCGTCGGCGCGGCAACCGAAAGCGTGGAAGTGGTTGCCACAGCGACGACGCTCCAAACCGAGTCCGCGTCTGTTCAAAAGAACGTCACGCGGCAGCAGATCGACGCCCTGGAATTGAATGGCCGCAACCCGGTGAATATGGCTTCGCTTGTGCCGGGCGCGCGGGGCGGCAATCTGGCAGGCAACTCGTTCGCCTTCAGCCAGGGTCCGTCCAATTTCAACGGTTCGCGCAACCCGGAAAACCTCATCACCTACGATGGCGCGCCAGCGACGCGAACGCGGTCAAATGGCACGAGTCTGGGGTCCGCGGACGTCGATTCCACGCAGGAAATTCAGATTTTGACCGCCGCGTATGCAGCCGAATACGGTCGCAGCTCCGGCGCTCAGATCCGTATTCTCACCCGCAGCGGCACGAGCGATTTTCATGGCGCCGCCTACGAGTACTTGCGGAACACGGCCTTCAACGCAAATACCTGGACTCGCAATCACACGCCGGATGTACCCGGCTTGGTGCCGTTCAGTTCCGTCGCCCCATTCCATTACAACCAGTTCGGGTATAACATCGGCGGGCCGTTCTATATTCCCGGCAAATTCAATACCGACAAGAGCAAGTATTTCTGGTATTGGGGACAGGAATGGGTTCGCAACCGGTTCCTGGACACCCTGGGCATGACCGTTCCGACCGTGCTGATGCGGCAGGGCAACTTCAGCGAACTGCTTGCCCCTAACAACGTCTTCTACAACAAGGCGATCGTGATCAATGATCCGCAAACAGGTCAGCCCTTCCCCGGCAACATCATCCCAGCGAACCGGCTCAGCCCCGCTGGCATCGGCATCTTGCGGACCTATCCGCTGCCCAATCTCGGCACTTACGTCAATGGCAGCCAGAATTATTACCGCACCGCGCTTCACCCCCAGAACCAGCGGAAGGACACGCTCGCCGTAGACATCAACCTAACGGACCGGCAGCGCATGCAGTTCCGCCGGATGAACTACGCCTTTTGGGAGTATCAGCCGCTTGATTCGAACGGCTTCGCGCCAAAATTCTTCAACCGTCCTAACCAGACCAATTCGCTCGATCATGTCTGGACTATCAGCCCAACCGTGGTCAACGAGTTTTTGGCTACGGTCAGTCTGGATGACGTCTACATTCCGGTCGACACGGCGAATTTCGTCAATCGCACTACCAACGGTCTGGTGTACCCATACATCTTCCCCCAGGGAAAGCTGGTTCCAACCCGCGTTCCGACCGTGAATTTTTCGAGCGTGTGGAGCCAGATGAACGGCGGCCCGTATCCCTCGCACTCCTCGGGTCCGATCTACGACGTATCCGACAGCCTGACCTGGATCAAAGGCAGCCACACGATGAAGTTCGGCTTCCTCTTCGAACGCTCGGGCGAGAACGATAACGATGAAATCAATGTCAGCGCCTGCCCGACCTGCACCAATAATCAAAACGGGCAGTTCGGCTTCAGCGACACGCGTTCAGGGCAGCCAACCACTGGCAACGCGCTAGCCAATGCCGCTCTCGGCTTGTTCGACACTTACTCCGAACTCGGCCAGCGCGCTTACACAGTGTTTCGCGGCAGTATGTATGAGGCGTTCGCTCAGGATTCCTGGAAGGTGAAGCCGAACTTCACCTTCAATTACGGCGCGCGATATACGGTCATCGTTCCCTATCACGCACAGTGGGCCAACATGATCGTTTTCGATCCTAAGTACTATGATCCGAAAAAGGCTTGTGCGATTGATCCCAAAACCGGCGCGGTCATCGTGACTGCTGGCTGCGACCGCTATAACGGAATGGTCATTCCCGGCAACGGCTGGCCGGACTCGGCCAAGGGCCGCTTCCCCGAAGCGACCGCCGGCACGTATGACTACCTGTTCCGCGGCGGCGCCGAGCCAAACTACTATTCCAAGATCCAGTGGGGTCAGATTCAGCCGCGTCTTGGCTTTGCGTGGCAGATCACGCCCAAGACCGTAATCCGCGCCGGCGGCGGTCGCTTCTTTACGCGCCTCGGCGTGAGCGATTCGATCTTCCTGGGCGGCAACCCGCCGTTTCAACCCACGGCAAACGTCTCCTTTGGCAGCGTCGACAACCCGGGCGGCACGCAGGCCAACAGCTTGCCGCTGACGGTTACTACCCAGAGCAAGGAGTTCAAAAATCCTGAGGCGTGGAACTGGAACTTCACTGTTGAGCGCGAGTTTTTCTTCAACAGCGTTCTGAGCGTGGCCTATGTCGGCCGCAGGGGCTTGCACCTTCAGCGCGAAGCCAACATCAACCAACCGCGGCCCGAGGTTGTCGCCGCCAATCCCGGCGTCAATCTAGACGCGCTGCGCCCCTATCTCGGCTACAACTCTATCCGCCAGACAGACAACGTCGCCAGCTCGCGATACAACTCCTTGCAGATCGCCTGGAACCGGCGCTTCACCAAGGGGCTGTTGTTCGGCGTCGCATATACGCTCTCCAAGAGCATGGACGACGGATCGAATCAACGCGATATCATTCCAGACACCTACTATGCGCATAACCTGTGGGGACCGTCGGAATTTGATGCGCGCCACATCTTCATCGCCAACTTCCTCTACGAATTGCCGTTCCTGCGCTCGCAGCAGCACTGGTACGGGAAGATCGCCGGCGGGTGGCAAATCAGCGGCATCTTCCAGGCGCAAACCGGCACGCCATGCAGCGTCGGAACCGGCAACGACTTCGTCGGCGTCGGTCTGGACGGCAGTATGTGCGGCATCGGGCAGTACTGGGTTAAAAACGGACCAATCACTTACCTCAATCAAATGGCCCACAACGGAGGTGGAAAGAACGATCCGTTCTACTGGTTCCAGACCACGCTTCCCGATGGTTCGCCGCTGTACACGCAGCCGCCTAAAGGCTCCTTCAATCATCAGGAAGGGATCCGTGACGCCATCTACAACCCCGGGTTCAATAACTGGAACCTGGGCCTCTTCAAACGGTTCGCCATCAACGAACGGACCGGATTCCAGTTCCGGGCGGAGGCCTATGATGCGTTCAACCATCCGAACTGGAATGGCGTGAATCTCAACCCTACCAGCGCGCAGTTTGGCCAGATCACAGGCAAAAACGGAGACCACCGCGAGTTGCAGCTCTCGCTTCGTTTCTACTTCTGAGCGCTTGCCAGGCGTAACCAAAACCCGCCCGCTGATCGCGGGCGGGTTTTTATTTGCGCGCCCGACCGCGCGCGATACACTGATTGCGAGGAGCAAACCGTAAAGCAGAATGCGCGCCTTGAGGACCAGTGTGTTTGCAGCATGCTGTTTCGGCGCGCTGATCTCGACGCAGGCCTGTTCGAAACCCAAGACGTCGCCGATCATTGTGGGAGCCAAGACTTCTACAGAACAGCGCATTCTCGGCGAGATCATCGCCCAGCATCTCGAGCGCCGGCTGGCCCAGCCCGTCGAGCGCCGCTTCGGCTATGGCGACACGCTGCTGACCTACCAGAATCTGCTGATGGGCGAGATTGATCTGTATCCCGAGTACACAAGCGCCATTTTGAGTACAATCCTGCGCCACCCCCCGGACAAAGACCCCGCGGTCGTTCTCGAACGCGCGCGATCGGAGGTGCTGCGCAACTCGGCTCTGGCTCTGCTCGATCCGCTCGGCGTTGATGACGCATTCGCCGTGATTGTCGCTGCCGGGTTCAAGAAGAAACACGGGCTTGAAAAAATATCCGATCTTGAGAAGCTGCCGCCCGAGTGGCTTCTTGGCGTGACGACCGAGTTCCAGCAAAGACCGGATGGGTACCAGGCGCTGGTAAGCGCGTATAACCTCGGCCGCGAGTCCGATTTGCGCATTGTCGATACCAACGGCCTGTACATCCTGCTGCGAGATGGGAAAGTGAGCGCTATTGCGAGTCATGCCACCGACGCAATGCTCGCCACTGGCGAGTTCGAGACGCTGAAGGACGACCGGGGCGCGTTTTCGCCCGCGCAGGCCTGCATCCTGGTCCGGCAGCCCGCGTTCGACAAGAACCCGCAGCTCCGGGCCGCGCTCAATGAGCTCTCCGGCAAGCTCAGCAACGAAATCATGCGCCAGCTGAACTACGAGGTGGATGGCCGGAACCGCGCAGTGCGCGACGTCGCCGCCGGCTTTCTCAACAGCCTCAAGTAGCGTAATGCTATACTGCAAGCGTAACCGACCGCGACCTAGAGTAGAGCGGTTCCGGGCTGCATGCGCAGCCCTAGCTGGATTTTAGAAACCAGTCAGGCTTTCGGATGAACGGGAAGGCGGTGTAAATCCGCCACTGCCCCGCAACTGTGAGCGGCAATTTCCGATGACCTGGGCGGCCCACTGCTCCGGCGGGAAGGGCGTCCACCTTCAAAGGTCGGCCGCAAGTCAGGAGACCGGTCCGCGAGCCTCACGGCGCCCGCAGCGCCTCGATGCAGCACGTTTTCGCGGGAGAACGTCTCATGACCAGAATCGTCTTTGTCTTCCTTTCGACAGCTTTTGCCCAGGCCGCCGGCGCGGCTGCTATTTCCGGGGCGGTAGTGGACCCATCCTTGCGCCCGGTTCCAGGCGCCTCGATTCAATGCGGCGGAGTAACCGCCAGCACTGACTCCGACGGCCGTTTCACCGTTTCCGGCGTGAGCGAGTGCGACGCAACAATCGAAGCGCCCGGATTTGCGGCCACGCGTGTTCACTTGAAGGCCGGCCAGCAACGGCGTGTTCAACTATCGCTCGCAGCGCTTTCGGACAGTATTGTCGTCTCCGCCACGCGGACTACTGCTGGGCTCCAGGAATCCGGTGTCTCGTCGACCGTTTGGACGCGCGCCGATATCGCCGAACGGCAGTTTCCGCCGGTGTTCGATCTGCTTCGCGATACTTCGGGCATGGATGTCGCAGCGACCGGCCGTCGCGGCGCCTACACGGGCGTCTTCACCCGCGGCGCGGCTTCCACCGGCGCGCTTTTCCTGCTGGACGGCGTCCCACTCAACGATCCCGGCGGCCAGATGGATCTCGCGAATCTGACCACCGCCGGAATCGAGAGAATCGAAATTGTCCGCGGTCCTGAAAGCGCCCTGTTCGGCGCCGAGGCCGCCGCCGGCGTGGTTCAACTGTTTTCTGCGCGCGGCGACGCTGAATCGGTTCGTCCGCACGGCAGTCTCTCCTATGAGCGCGGCGCGTTTCAGACCGACCGCTGGCGCGCGAACGTCAACGGCGGCGTCGCGGACCGCGGCGATTACTCGCTGACCGCGGACCAACTTCACACCGTTGGCATGTTCGCCAACGACTACTATCGCAACACGACGGGCGCCGCAAATCTCGGTTTCCGGCTCAGCGACGCGACGGCGCTGCGCGCCATCTACCGCGAGTACGACTCCATCGCTGGCAATCCAAACGCCGTCGGATTCGGGGTCTTCGATTCCGACGCCAACGGCGAGAATCGCGATTCAGCGCTTTCGGCGCGCATTGATGACGTCCGGGGATCGCGTTTCGCGCAGCGCTTCGCCTTTGGCTATCACCGTCTTCGGAGTCGCTTCAATGACGCTAGGGTGGATGGCCCGTACGCCGTCGCCGCGCTGGTGCGCAAGGTTCAGGAGCCGCAGCCGCGCGTGTATCTGGTCCGTCAGGTCTCGCCGGATTTTCCAGCCTCGCAGATCCCTCCCGGCGATTCGCTGGTTATTCCTCCGGCGTTCGCCACGACGCTCTACCCTTTCCCCAGCGTCAGCATCACAGATCGTAAACAGCTCGAATATCAAGGTACGTGGACGCACGCCGGCGGCGCGCTCGTCTTCGGATATGAGCATGAAGACCAGGGCGGCCTTATTTCAGGCCGGGATGTGCTGCGGCGCAACAACGGAGGCTACCTCCATGAACAATATACGGTCGGCCGGCGGCTGTTTTTAACCGGAGGAGCTCGCATTGAAAACAGCAGCACCTTCGGGAATAAGTTCGCGCCGCGCGGATCGGCGACGTTCAAGCTGGCCGGCGAGCATGGCCCGCTGTCATCCGCCTACCTGCGGTTCAGCGCCGGTCGCGGCATCACCGAGCCCAGCTTGCTTGAGAACTTCGCGCGCGAATCGTTTTATGTCGGCAATCCCGCTCTGAAGCCGGAGAAGCTTACCGGATACGATCTCGGCGTCGTTCAGGAATGGTTCGGCGGGAAGCTGCGGACGGAGGTCACGGCATTCCGGAACTCGTTTTACGACCTGATTGTGTTCGATTCGTCCCGAAATCCCTCAACCTGGAGCAATATCGACCGCAGTCGGGCGCGCGGCGTTGAAATTGTCGGCGCCGCGCGGCCCTGGAAGTTCGTGGAGCTCAACGCAGCGTATACGCGTCTATCCACGCGGATCACCCGAACCAATTCAACCAACATTTACAGCCAGGCGGGCGAGGAGCTGCCGCGCCGGCCGCGCAACGCCCTGTCGGCCTGGATCTCGATCGCGCCGCGCCGGTGGACGCTGCTGGTCGGCGGGCGATTTGTCGGCGAGCGGCAGGACACAGACTTCGTGTTCGGAGTGACGCGCAATCCGGCCTATGGCAACCTGTACGCCAGCGGGTCCTATCAGATCACCGAACACATTGCGCCGTTTCTGCGCATTGATAACCTGGCCGACGAACGCTACCAGGAGGTTCTCGGATATCCCGCGCTGACGCGCAATGCAATGGGAGGCGTCCGCATCTGGTGGTAGCCCGCTACACCGCTGTTCTGCTGTCTTGCGCGGCGCTGCTGGCCGCCCCGCAGCGCATCATCTCTACAGCGCCGAGCATCACCGAAATGCTTTACGCCCTCGGCATGGGGCCGAGGATCGTCGCCGACACGGTCTACTGCAATTACCCTCCCGAAGCGAGAACGAAACCAAAAATCGGATCCTACATCGCGCCAAATATCGAGAAGATTGCGTCGTTGAAGCCGGACCTCGTCATTATTCAAAAAAATCCCATTCAGCTCGGCCCGCGCCTGTCGGCCCTGCATCTCAACGTCCTCGAAGTCAGCCACGACAGCATTGATGAGGTGTACGCTTCCATCGAAAAAATCGGCGAAGCGGCGGGAGCTCCGGATCGGGCGCGCGCTCTGGTGCGCAGCTTGCGACAGGAGCTGAATCACATACAGCGGCGGACCGCGTCATATCCCCGCACCCGCATGATGTTCATCGTGGGGCGCGCGCCGAACCGCATCGAGGATCTCATTGCCGTGGGCCGCGCTTCGTATCTGAATGGCGTAATCGAGGCCGCGGGCGGCGACAATATTTTTAAAGACGCGGTAGCGCCCTATCCCAAAGTCGGCATGGAAGACGTGCTGAGGCGCAATCCAGAGGTCATCGTCGATATGGGCGATATGTCCGAGCCCGAGCGCGTCAGCCCGGAGCAGAAGCGCGCCATCGTTGCGCTGTGGAGCCAGTACCCTTCGGTCGCGGCGGTGAAAAATCACCGCGTATTCGCGGCGGCGTCGTCCATCTTCACCGTGCCCGGCCCGCGCATGGTGGAGGCGGCGCGCGCTTTCGCGAGCATGCTGCACCCGGAGGCGGGACTTTGAGTTATTCGCTCCAGCATGTCGGGATGCGCTATGGCGATCGCGAGGTCCTGCGCGACATTACCACGCACTTCGACGCGGCGCAGTTGACCGCTATCGCCGGACCGAACGGCGCGGGAAAGTCGACGCTGATCGGCATCCTGGCGGGCGTCCGCGACGGATTTGCCGGCGTGTGCGCCTATGCAGGCCGCGACATCCGGAAATGGCCGCGGCGAGCGCTCGCGCGGCGGGTTGCGCTTGTGCCGCAATCGCTGCGCCTTGATTTTCCATTTACGGCCGAGCAAGTCGTGATGATGGGACGATCCCCGTACTCGAAGGGTTTGTTTGAGGCGCCAGGCGATTACGAAGCCGTCGAGCGCGCAATGCGGATTACGGACGTCATCGAGTTTCGCCATCGCGATTTTCGCTCGCTCTCCGGCGGCGAGCGCCAGCGCGTTGTACTTGCGTCGGCTCTGGCGCAATCGCCTGAATTCCTGCTGCTCGATGAGCCCGCGACATACCTCGATCTAAAGCATCAGGTTGCGGTATACCGCCTGCTCCGCGACATGCGAACGTCCGGAGTCGGCGTCGTCACCGTCACTCACGACCTCAACACGGCCCTGACGTATGCGGATCGGGTGGTGTTGTTGTACGGCGGCGGGATTGCGGCCGACGGCGCTCCGGCTGGCGTGCTCACGCCAGTCAACCTGGAGCGCATTTTCGGCGTACACGCGATCGTGCAGGCAACGCACGGCCGGGCGTGGATCGCGTATGAGGCCTGATCGCTTCTGGCGCGCGGTGGGATTTTCCGCGGCGGCGCTTCTCATGGCGGCAGTCGCGTGCCCGCTCATCGGATCCACAACGCTTGATTACCGGCGGGCCTTCGCCGGCGCTTCTCCGGATCACGAGATCCTGTTCTATGTGCGATTGCCTCGCGTCGCGCTGGCGCTGGTCGCCGGTGGTACGCTGGCGACGACTGGGGTGCTCTTTCAGGCGATCCTGCGCGAGCCATTGGCCGAGCCCTACACGCTCGGAATTTCGAGCGGTTCGTCGCTCGGGGCGGTGCTCGCCATCTGTTTCGGCTGGCAATCGGCTCTGGGCCTTCCTGCGACGTGGTTGTGCGCCTTTGCGGGCGCGGTAGTCACGCTCGCGCTGGTCCTTCTGATTGCGCTCGAGCGGCGTCGCATGTCATCCTTCACGCTGCTGCTGGCGGGCGTCAGCATCAACAGCATCGCCATGGCCAGCATTCTGTTTTTGCACAACGTCGCCACTTTTTCGCAGTCGTTTGCCATCACACGATGGCTGATGGGCGGCGTGGACGCTGTCCCGCTGCGCGTCATCGCGGGGCTCGCGGCCGTGACGCTGCCGGTTTGCGCGGCGATCTTCGCCCGCTCCCGCGATTGGAATCTACTTGCGGTTGGCGAGGAGTGGGCCGTTGTTCGCGGGTTGCGCGCCTCGCGCATGCTCGTGGCCGGCTATATCGCCGGCTCGATTATGACGGGCTCGGTGACAGCCTTTACCGGTCCCATCGGCTTCATCGGTTTGATCGTGCCGCACGCGCTGCGCATAGCCGTCGGCGCCGATCATCGCATCCTGATTCCCTGCTCGTTTCTGCTCGGGGCGGCATTTCTCGCCGTTTGTGATACGCTCGCTCGGACCGTCCTCGCGCCGACGGAGATTCCGGTCGGAGTCCTCACCGCGCTGCTGGGCGGCCCCTTCTTCATATGGCTGCTCAAGAGCGGACGGCGCAGTCTGTGGCTTTAAGCAAGGCGGTCTTTCTGCCGCTTGCGGCAGCCGCTTTCGGAGCGGCGGGCGGGCTGCTGGTTTTGCTGCTGCCGCACAACGCCGGCGCGACCGCTGCCGTCGTCTTTTGGAGCGCCGCTACTTTGGCGCGCGGCGAGCGGGGCGTGATGCGCTGGTTCCCCAAGCTTCCCGTTTTCGGATCCCTGCTTGCGGGATGCACGGTTCTGATCCGGTGGTACGCGCTGGCTTCCTTCCACGATCGGCGCGCGGTGCTGGCCGGCGTCGTGGCGCATGAGCTCGCGGCCGCCGGGGCCGTGGCGCTGGCGTGGGTCGCTCGGCCCGCCGATTGCGAAGCAAGCCAGCGCCTTAAAGGGCTGAACTCCGCCTCGGCGATCCTGGTATTGCTTCAGGCCGGCGTCGTAGCGGCTTGGACAGGCCCGCGGACAGCCTTTATGCTGGCGTTGCTCGTCTACCTCGTGGTTCGCCTCGCGCTGGCATTTGTTAACTGGCGCTGGGGCGGCGTCCGCTGGTCTGACCTGAACGCAACCTTTGTGCTCCTCAGCGCCGTCGCGCTGGCGGCGCTCTCGCTGCGCTACGGCGGCGCCATCGCGCCCGCTGAGCCCGTCCTCCGGTCACGGTGACATCGGCAGCTGCGCGCCCGGAGCGCCCGATAATCATTGACAAATGCGAACGATTATCATTCAATAGAAGCTGATCGAATGAGGCGGGACGCGCGATTACAGAGCCGCATGGAGTTGTTCCACCAGCGGTGCGCAGAATGCGGCCTCGCGAACACTCACCAGCGGCAAGTGCTCTATCGCGCCCTCGCTGAAACCGACGAGCATCCGACGCCGGAAGCGCTGTACGAAAAAGTCCGGCGCCAGATCCCGGCCATTTCGCTCGGAACCGTTTATCGCAATATTAAGCTATTTGAGCAAATCGGATTATTGAGAGAAGTGACTCCGCTTCACGAGCCTTCCCGGCTCGATGCAAATCTTTCCAACCATCATCATGTCGTATGCCGCCGCTGTCGCTCGATCATCGACGTTCCGGGTGAAGATATCGAGCCCATACGGTTCCGCAAAGCATTGCCCAAGGGTTTTCAGGTAGAGCGGTACGAAGTGGAAGTCCTGGGGCTATGCGCAAAATGCGGACGCGAGGCGCAGGCGGCCAGTCCTCTTAAACGCCGTAAACAATCGAAAAAGGAGAAAACCGATGGGAAAAGTCGCCAGACAAATGGTGGAGCAGGCCGGCCTTGACGTCAACGTGCTGCTTGATAAGCTCGTGCGCGCGGCCGGCGCCGAATTCACGACGTTTTACTACTACACCATTCTTCGCGTCAACGCGATCGGATTCGATGGCGAAGGCTTGAAGGAAATCATCGAAGACGCGCGCATCGAGGACCGCAACCATTTCGAAGCGCTGACGCCCCGGATTTATGAGCTCGGCGGCGCTCTGCCGCGCGATATCCGGCAATTCGCCGACATCGCGGGATGCCCCGACGCGTACCTCCCCCAAAACCCGCGCGATATGACCGCCATGCTCAACGTGCTGGTGGAGGCGGAGCGCTGCGCCATCCGCACTTACACCGATATTTGCAACTACACGGCAGGCAAGGATCACCGCACCTACCAGCTCTCGCTCGCCATTCTTCACGAAGAGGTCGAGCATGAAGCGTGGTTCTCTGAGTATCTCGGCGAAGGTCCGTCCGGACACTTCCGGCGCGGCACTCCTGGAACGTCGCCTTTCGCGCGCATGTTCATGTCGGCCGACATCGGCCAGTAGCCTGTGGCCTTCGTCCGCATCGCCCGCGTGGAGGAGATTCCACGCGGGCACACCGCCTTCTTTCGGATCGGGAACAAGCCGCTTCTGGTCGCCCGCGTCGACGAGGACATTTTCGCTCTTCACGGCGTCTGCCCGCACCGCGGGAATCCGTTGGAGGGCGCCACGCTCCTCGATCACCTGCTTGACTGTCCGTGGCATCATTTTCAGTACGACGTGCGCACCGGCGAAAACTACTTCCCGAAGAATGTGTATCCAGCGGACCTGCCGCAGCTCCAGGCGCAGTTGCGGCCGCTGCGCAGGTACGCCGTCGAGATCCGAGACGGCGAAATATGGGTGGACCTCTAATGACGGATCTTGCCCGGAAGCGCTGCACGCCGTGCCGCGGCGGCGTTCCGCCGCTGGCTGGCCCGGAGCTCGCCGCTTATCAGGAAAAGCTGCCGTTCTGGAAAGTCGTCGGCGAGCATCATTTGTCGAAATCGTTCCTGTTTCCCGACTTCAAGACAGCGCTCGAGTTCGTAAACCGCATCGGCGACCTGGCCGAGCAGGAAGGACATCATCCTGATTTGTGCCTGTCCTGGGGCAAAGTGGACGTGACCACGTACACGCACAAAATCGATGGGTTGAGCGAGAACGATTTCATTCTGGCGGCGAAGATTGACGAGCTGTTCTTCGCCAGGCGCACTTAAGAAGAAGAGCCGCGCGGCGCTCCAGGCGGAGGCGCTACGCGCTCCACGACAACCTGGACATGCGTGACGGCCGCCGCGAGCGCGCCGACCGCGGCGATCACCGGCGCTGCGATCACGCCTACGGCGGCAAGCGTCAGCGGAATCTCCAGGAAAGTGTGGCCGCGCTCGTCCTTGACGACGATGCGGCGCACGTTGCCCTCGTGGATGAGCTCCGTAATCTTGTCCACCAGTTCTTTGCTCTTGAGCTTGAACTCCTCTTCAAATATCTGCAAATTTTCCTTCAGCGGAAAGTCTGGCATCACCGGTATTGTCGTACACTGATGAGGTTCATGACCGCAGCCGCACACGCCGCACGCGCCGCACGCTCCAGCGCCCTGCTTCTTTGCGCGGTACTCGCCGCCGCGCAGGCGCCGGCCCCGATTCGTCCGCCCGCGATCCCGCTGATTACGCACGACCCGTATTTCAGCATCTGGTCGATGACGGACCGCCTTGCCGACAGTCCGACGCGCCACTGGACCGGCGTCGATCAGCCGCTGACGGGGCTCATCCGCATCGATGGGACGGCGTTCCGGTTCATGGGCGTGCAGCCCCGCGGCGTCCCCGCGCTGACGCAGACGGGCTTCGAGCTCACGGCGACGCGGACCAGCTACGCGTTTGAAGGCGGCGGCGTTCGTCTCGATCTCGTGTTTCTCACGCCCGCTCTGGCGGCCGACCTCGAGATTCTGGCGCGCCCGGCGACCTACCTCAGCTGGAGCGTGCGCTCGGTTGACTCCCGGCCGCACAATGTTGCGATTTATTTCGACGCCAGCTCGCTCCTCGCCGTGAATACGCCGGATCAGCTCGTGTCGGCCTCCCGATGGCGCATCGGCGACTTCGAGGCTTTACGAGCCGGCACGGTGGATCAGCCGGTGCTGGCCAAATCAGGAGACAATCTGCGGATCGACTGGGGGCGCGTGTACCTGGCGGCGCCGGAGGCCGAACTGCGCATCACCAGCGGCGCCGGCGAACGGGCCTTCGCTGAATCCGGCCGCCTGCCGGAATCGGATGAACTGGAGTCCGCCGACCTGTACCGCCGTTCACCCACGGCGCTGGCCGCAGTGTTTCAGCTCGGCCCGGTCAGTTCCACGCCGACGTCGCGTGTCGCGGTGCTAGCCTATGACGACGAGTTCTCAATCGAGTACTTCCATCGCAGGATGCGCCCGTACTGGCGCCGGAACGGCATGGACGCAGGCGGGCTGCTGCGCGCCGCCATCGCCGACTATAGCTCGCTGCGCGAGCGCTGCGAACGCTTCGACCGCGAACTCGCCGACAACCTGGTGCGCGCCGGCGGCGCGAAATATGCGGCCTTGGCCATCCTCGCTTATCGCCAGACGCTCGCCGCTCACAAGCTTGTAGCCGATATTGACGGCAGGCCGATGTATTTTTCCAAAGAAAACTTCAGCAACGGATCGATCGATACGGTTGATGTCACCTACCCGTCATCGCCGTTTTTTCTGTTGCTCAACCCGAAGCTGCTCGAAGCGCAACTGGTTCCGGTGTTCGAGTACGCGAGCCTCCCCCGATGGCCGTGGCCCTATGCGCCGCACGACCTGGGCCGCTATCCGCTTGCCAATGGTCAGGGATATGGGGGCGGCGAAAAAAGCGAGCAGAACCAGATGCCGGTGGAAGAGAGCGGCAACATGCTGATCATGA
Organism: Bryobacteraceae bacterium; assembly: GCA_035652975.1. Taxonomy (GTDB): domain Bacteria; phylum Acidobacteriota; class Terriglobia; order Bryobacterales; family Bryobacteraceae; genus TMP-7. The sequence goes on from DASRCT010000109.1 coordinate 28,506, forward strand.
CGGCCGCGCTCGCCAAGGCTGAAGGCAATGCAGCCATCGCGCAGAAATACTGGCCGCTTCTGACCAAGTGGGCGGAATATCTGCGCCAGAAGGGGCTCGATCCGGAGAATCAGCTCTGCACCGACGATTTCGCCGGCCACCTGGCGCACAACACGAACCTGTCGCTCAAGGCGATTCTCGCGCTGCGCGGGTATGCCGATCTTGCGTCGAAGCTGGGCAAGTCCGCGGAAGCGCAACAATATGCCGCTCTCGCTCGCGACATGGCTGCGAAGTGGATCTCGATGGCGGATGACGGCGACCACTACCGGCTGGCTTTTGATAAGCCGGGCACCTGGAGCCAGAAGTACAACCTGGTATGGGACAGGCTGCTCGGCTATAATTTGTTTCCATCGGAGGTGGCGCGCAAGGAGGTCGCATTCTACAAGACGCGCCAGAATCCGTTCGGCCTGCCGCTTGACAACCGCGCAACCTACACAAAGCTTGACTGGCTAATCTGGACGGCGACGCTGGCCGACAGCCAAGCGGATTTCGAGGACATCGCCGACAAAGCCTATCGCTTCGCCAACGAAACGCCAACTCGGGTTCCGCTGAGCGACTGGTATTGGACGCTCGACGCAAAGCAGCGGGGTTTTCAGGCTCGCTCCGTTGTGGGCGGCGTATTCATCAAGGCCCTGGCGGTGCAATGGGCGGAGCGGCCGGTTGGGGGGAGCGCGGCCGCTGCGACGAGATAACTCAGCGCGACGGGCGCACCTCGTTGATCTGCGCGTCGATTTTCGAACGGTCCCCGACCACGATCAGGGCCATCTTGTCCGGGTCCAGATATTTTTCGGTCATAGCCTGAACCTGCTGAGGACTGACTTTGAGAACATTCGGGACATAGTCGCGGAGCCAGTTCTCGCCCAAGCCCTGCAAATCCACGAACCGGAGCTGGGCGATGACGCCCGCCGGCGACGAGTTGCGAATGACGAACACGCCGCTCATGTAATTCTTGATGCCCTGTAGTTCCGGCTGGCCCGGGGCTTCGCGCCGCAAACGCGCAATCTCAGCCAGAATTTCTTTGAGGGCGGGTCCGGTTACAGAGGTGGTGATGTCGGCCTCTTCCGCCCAGACGGCGTCGTGATAGTGGGTCTGAATCCTGCTGAACGGCGAATAGGTGTATCCCTTCTGCTCACGAATGTTCGTGGTGATGCGCGATGCGAAGGCGCCCCCCAGCAGCGAGTTAGTCACCTGCAAGGGAATGTAATCGGCGCTGGTAGGCGGAGCCACGCGCAGCCCCAGCCGTATGGTGGACTGAGCGGCGCCCGGGCGGTCAACAATCTCTGTGACCTTTGCGGGAGTGTTCTTCGGAACATGCTCTTCGATCGCCGGACCCCGCTCCCAGTTTTCAAATTCCTTTTGGATGGTCTGTTTGATGGACGGGTCGAACCGGCCTGCGATGTAGATGTGCGACCGGGCCGCGCCGAAGTTCGATTTGTAAAACCGACGTACATCGCCGATGGTGTAAGAGCGGAGCATTTCCTCGGTGGGGAATACCCGGCCGTAAGGATGATCGCCGTATATGGCCCTGGCGAATGCTTCGTTAGCCTGCGCTCCCGGGTTGGAGCGCTCGATGGCCAGCCGGCGCAGCATGTTGGCGCGAATCCGGTTCAACTGCGAATCGGGCAGCGCCGGATGCTGGACGACATCCGCCATCAGCCTGGCGAGATCCTGGGCGTAGTCGGAAAGGGCGTCGCCTGTAATCAGCGTTACGTCCGGCCCTACGTTGACTGAAATCCGTCCACCCATGCGCGCCGCCTCGCGGGCAACTTCCTCAGACGATCGAGTGGTTGTCCCCTCATTGAGCATTTCGCCGGTCATGTCGGCCAGCCAGACCTGGTTTGCCTGCTCGTTGATATTGCCCGCCCGGACTGCGATTTCGATGGTCACCTTGGGAATCACTCCGTACGGCGTCATCGTTACGCCCAGCCCATTTTTGAGCGTCCAAATCTGCGAGGCAGGGAGCGTGAACGGCTTGGGCGGACCGCCTTCAGGCGGCGCTTGTTTGGCCGGAGCTTGCGCAAAGCAGCACACGCCGGCGACCAGTTGGCAGATCAGAGAGGCTTGTCTGTTCACGTTATTCTCCGCTGGCGGCTTTTGCGGGCGCCGCGCCCGGCTCCACCATGACGACCGTACGGTTGGAGCTGCGCAGGAACTCCCGGGCAGTCTTTTGAATCAACTCCGGCGTGACGCTGCGGAATCGGGCTTCGAGCGTGTTAATTCGCGCGGGGTCGTCGTCGAATAAGGCAAAGGAGGCCAGCAGATCCGCACGCCCAAATCCGCTGAGCTCCGATAACATGTCATAGAAACTGGACCGCATCTTCACCAGCGCGCGCTCGAGCGTGGGCCGGTCTGGAGGACGTTCCTGCAACCGCCCGATCACGGCATCGATGTCCTTGACGATATCCGGAGCGGCGGTCGTGGCGTCGTGGAACAAGTAGGCCATCCACAACATCGGGCCGTTATAGTCGAACATGTTGCCCAGGAGATTGATTCCACCGGAGACTTCGCCCGTTACCGCGCGCCGTTTCACAAGCTCTTCATAGAGCCAGCTATCGTTGCCCTGGAGAAGAATCTGGTCGATCAGACCCATGGCGAAATATTCGGGCGAATTTCGTTCGGGCATATGATAGGCGACAGCTAGCGCGGGACGCTTGGCGAGCGGGTCGCGCTTGGTAAAGGTCTTCTCCTTCTCCTGACGCGGCTCCGCCAGGTTGGGGAGTTTGGCCGGCTCAGAAGCCGGGATAGGCCCAAAGTATTTCTCGATCATGGCCTTCGCCTCGACCGGTTCGAAATCGCCGACTACGGCGACGGCCGCATTGTTCGGCGCATAGTAGGTCTTGAAGAAGGTCTTGACGTCATCGAGCGTAGCGGCCTCGATCTCCTTCAAATCGCCGTAGAAATTATGGGCGTTGTACCAATTGGTATTGGCGTATTGCGGCACGTCAAGCCACGGAAATCCGCCATACGGCTGGTTCAGGACGTTGACCTTCACTTCGTTGCTGACCACGCCTTTCTGGTTGGTGAGATTCTCCTCGGTGATGGCCAGACCGCGCATGCGGTCGGCTTCCGCCCACAGCGCCGTTTCCAGCTTGTTCGCCGGCAGAACTTCGAAGTAGTTGGTAAAATCGAAGCGCGTGGAGCCGTTCAGCACGCCGCCGTTCTGCTGGACCAGGCGCACGAACTCCATCTTGCCGAGATTCCGCGAGCCTTGAAACATCATGTGTTCGAACAGGTGGGCAAAGCCGGTCCGATTGCGCGGCTCCACCCGGAATCCAATCTTGTAGTAGACGCCGATCACGACCGTTGGCGCCGTATGATCGGGCGACAGCGCGACGCGCAGGCCGTTGGGCAGCTTGAAATAGGTGACCGGAACGGTGAATACGGAATTGGGGCGCGGCGCCTGCGCGGCGGCCGGGCCCAAACAGGACGCCGCCAGACAGACGGCGGTCATCAAGGAAAGGCAGCGTTTTCTGGTCATTTCACCCTTCAAGTTCAGACGTTACTGGGTCTGATCCGTTTTCAGTTTTGAGCCATAGCTCCAGCGCACAAACTCGCCGGGGTCCTGGTAGGGGTGTTTGCGCGACGTCCAGCTCGCTGTCATGTAATCGCGGTTCATCCGTGCGATCACCTCGAGACGGATCTCTTTCGGGCAGACGGCTTCGCATTCGCCGATGTTGGTGCAACTTCCAAAAGCCTCACGTGTCATCTGGGCGACCATGTGCAGCGCGCGGCGGCGGCGTTCCGGCTGCCCCTGTGGCAGCAGGCCGAGGTGCGAAATTTTTGCGCCCGTGAATAGCGCAGCTGAGGCATTGGGACAGGCGGCGACGCAGGCGCCGCAGCCGATGCAGGCGGCCGCATCCATGGCGCGGTCCGCGTCCTCCTTGGGAATCAGAATCGAATTGGCGTCCTGCGCGCTGCCGGTGCGCGCCGATATGTATCCGCCGGCGGCGATAATGCGGTCGAACGCGCTTCGATCCACCACCAGGTCCTTGATGACGGGAAAGGCCTTAGCGCGCCAGGGCTCCAGATATAATTCCTCGCCATCTTTGAAATGCCGCATGGTGAGCTGGCACACGGTGGTCGCGCGAAGAGGCCCGTGCGCCACGCCATTGATCATGAACCCGCAGGAGCCGCAGATTCCCTCGCGGCAGTCGTGTTCGAATGCGACAGGCTCTTCACCCCGGAGCGCCAGCGACTCATTGAGTACATCCAGCATTTCGAGCACCGACATGTCCGGGTTGACATCCGCCATTTCATACCGGACCATTTTGCCGGCCGCGCTTGGATTCTTTTGCCGCCAGATATGGAGGGTCAGCTTCATCGCTATTTGTAGCTCCGCTGGATGGGGTGCACGTACTCGAAATCGAGCGGCTCTTTGTGCAGCGCGGGCGGCTGGGTCGCGCCCTGATAGGACCATGCGGCGACATAGCTGAAGTCTGCATCGTTGCGGAGGGCTTCGCCGTCGGGAGTCTGGTACTCCTCCCGAAAATGGCCGCCGCAGGATTCTTCGCGATGGCGGGCGTCGATGCACATAAGCTCGGCAAGCTCGAAGAAGTCGGCTACGCGTCCGGCTTTCTCGAGGGCCTGGTTCAGATCGTCGGCGCTCCCTGGAACCAGGACATTGCGCCAGTATTCCTCGCGAAGCGAGCGAATCAGTTCGATTGCGCGGTCGAGCCCTTGGGCGTTGCGCGACATACCGCAATAGTCCCACACAATCCGGCCGAGTTCACGGTGAAAGGAATCGACCGTGCGCTGTCCCTTGATGGAGAGCAGGCGTTTGGTAAAATTCGCAACGCCTTCCATTGCGCCCCGGAATTCGGCGTGAGTTTCATCCACAGGCTCGAGTTTGTTGCTCGCCAGGTAATTGCCGACAGTGTACGGAATGATGAAGTAGCCGTCGGAAAGGCCCTGCATGAGCGCGCTCGCGCCCAGGCGGTTGGCGCCGTGATCGGAAAAATTGGCCTCGCCCAGCACGAAGAGACCGGGGATCGTGCTCATCAGGTGATAATCGACCCATAGGCCGCCCATCGTGTAATGAATGGCGGGATAGATGCGCATGGGAACTTGGTACGGATCTTCATCCGTGATCCGTTGATACATGTCAAAGAGATTGCCGTAGCGCTCCTTGATGACCTGCCGGCCAAGGCGCCGGATCGCATCGCGAAAATCGAGGTAGACGCCGAGACCCCCGGGACCGACGCCGCGTCCTTCGTCACACACGTACTTCGCGTTGCGAGAGGCGACGTCGCGCGGCACCAGGTTGCCGAAGCTCGGGTACTTTCGCTCCAGGTAATAATCCCGTTCGGATTCGGGAATCTGGTTGGGCGTCCGGTGATCGCCCTTTTGTTTGGGTACCCAGATGCGGCCGTCGTTGCGCAAGCTCTCGCTCATAAGCGTCAGCTTGGATTGATATTCCCCAGTCACCGGGATGCAGGTGGGGTGGATCTGGGTGAAGCAGGGATTGGCGAAGAAAGCTCCGCGCTTGTAAGCGCGCCAGCAGGCGGTAGCGTTGGATCCCTTGGCATTGGTGGAGAGAAAATAGACGTTGCCGTAGCCGCCGGTCGCAAGGCAGACCGCGTCGGCGACGTGGGCGTCAATCTTTCCGGTGACCAGGTTGCGCGTGATAATTCCGCGCGCCTTCCCGTCAATCACAACCAGATCCAGCATTTCCGTACGGGGACACATTTTCACCGTACCGGCGTCGACCTGGCGCATCAGCGCCTGGTAGGCGCCGAGCAGGAGCTGCTGGCCGGTTTGCCCGCGCGCATAAAACGTGCGAGAAACCTGGGCGCCGCCAAACGACCGGTTGTCCAACAAGCCGCCGTACTCGCGCGCGAATGGCACGCCCTGAGCGACGCACTGGTCGATGATGTTGACGCTGATCTGCGCGAGGCGGTACACGTTGGACTCGCGGGCGCGGAAATCGCCGCCTTTCACAGTGTCGTAGAACAGGCGGAAAACGCTGTCGCCGTCGTTCTGATAATTTTTCGCGGCGTTAATTCCGCCTTGTGCGGCGACGGAGTGCGCGCGCCTGGGCGAATCCTGGAAGCAGAAACACTTGACGTTGTAGCCCAGTTCGCCGAGCGAAGCGGCGCCTGAGGCGCCCGCCAGCCCGGAACCGACCATAATGATGTTGTACTTGCGCCTGTTGGCTGGATTGACCAGCTTCATTTCGAATTTAGCCCGATCCCAGCGCTGCTCAATCGGACCCGAGGGAATCTTGGAGTCGAGATTCATGATGCGCTAGGAAACAATTCCCGCCATCACGGAAATGGGAATCGAAATGAAGCCCAAAAACAACAAAATGGACAGAATTTTCGCGAGATTTCTCAACAGCGGCGTATAACGCGGATGGCTGAAACCCAACGTCTGGAAGAGGCTCCACGCGCCGTGATACAAGTGCAGCATGAGGAAGGCCATAGCAATGATGTAGAAAATGGAGATTAGAGGAACCTGAAATCCCGCGACCAGGTTTTGATACGCATGCCCCTCCTCAAACGGCGTGCCGCCGACGCCCCAGGTAAACTGCATCAGGTGATAGATGACGAACGCCAGAATGATCGGCCCGCTCCAATACATCGTCCGTGAGGCGTACGTCGATCCCACATTCTTCTTCTTGACGTAGCCGACCGGGCGCGCATTGAACTTGTTCAGCACGGCCAGGCTGACCGAAGCCCAGATGTGTAGGATGACCATGACCAGAAGGACGATGCGCACTGCCCACAACAATGCTGGTTCGACGCGCAGCAAGCGCGCGTACTCGTTGAAGCGCTCAGGTCCCATATAGACCTGGAGATTGCCCAGAAGATGGCCGATGAGGAACAAGATCAGTATGATCCCGCTCACTGACATGACGATTTTTTTGCCGATCGTCGCGCTCCAGAAGCGCACTGCGCGCGTATAGGAGAAGCCCACCGAGGCTGCACTCATAGGGTTCGATTCAAGTTTAACAGCGGTCCGACGGCGGTTGCCGGTCACGACATGCCAGCCGGGCCGGCGCTCAGAACGGTTCGACCCCCAGACATTCCGCGAGCAGCATCCGGACCAGGCGGACAGCAGAGAAGATCCGTCAGGAATGGTTCGCGCGCAGCATTCCGCTGTGAAACAGTGGGCCGGCGGACGGAGTCCCGTGATGGGAGCCGAGGATGCGAGAACGGCTGGCGCTCCTGTATTGCGTATTGATTCTGCTTACAGCGGGTTGCGCCGCGCGCAAGCCTGGTGAGCCGATCAGGATTCAACCTTTACTCCCCTGAGCAGGACATTGAGATCGGACAGCGAGCCTCCGCCCAGGTCCGGCGGCAGGCAGATATCGTGAGTAATTCTGAGCTTGAAGGCTACATCCGCGCCGTCGGCGAACGCCTTGCCGCTACTGCCGAAGCAGGCAAGTACCCGTACACTTTCACGCTGATCAACGATCCCAGCATTAACGCCTTTGCGCTGCCGGGCGGTCCGATGTTCGTCAACTCCGGCGCTGTGACCGCTGCAGATAACGAAGCGCAGCTTGCAGGCGTAATGGCCCATGAGATGGCGCATATTGCGCTGCGGCATGGGACAAGCCAGGCTTCGAAGGCGAGCATTCTTCAGTTGCCGGCTGCGATTGCAGGGGCAGTGCTCGATCAGAGCGGCGCAGCGGGCCAACTGGGCCAACTCGGGCTGGGCTTCGGGCTGAACGCTCTGCTGCTCAAATATTCACGCCGCGCAGAATCGGAAGCGGATGCTCTTGGAGCTCGCATCATGGCCGAGGCAGGGTACAACCCCGTCGAGATGGCGCGATTTTTCGAGAAACTCGAGCGCGAGGGCGGTTCTCGGGCGCCGGAGTTTCTCTCCGATCATCCGAGTCCGGGCAACCGCGTCCGCGCTGTCGAGGCTGAGATCCGCGCCATGCCCGACAGGGAATACGCCGAGTATCGCATTGCCGACGCAGCACGGTTCCGGCACATCAAGGAACTCATTGGACAACTGCCTTCGCCGCGGCGCCCAGCGCAGGCAGTTGCTCTCCAGACTCCGCCGGCGCCCTCCGGCGCTTACCGCCGGCTTCAAGCGGGCGCGTTTACACTGGATTATCCGAGCGGCTGGGAGGCAGTCCACGATCATCAGACCGGGACAGTTGCTCTGGCTCCGCCGCAAGGCTTTCTCCAGGATGCGTCGGGAAGGGTTTCGATCGGGTGCGGCGCGCTGCTGAGTTTTTATAAGCCCACCCGCAGCCGCGGCCTTCGGCAGGATTCGAGCGAGCTGGCGAAGCTTCTCCAACAGAGCAACCCCGTGCTGCGCGCATTGGAGACTCCAGCCAGGGCGACCGTGTCAGGTCAGCCTGGCCTGATCACTCATCTTGTTGGCGAATCTCCTTATGGCGGGCGAGAACGCGATGTGTTGCTCACGGTGCAGCGGCCGGAAGGGCTTTTTTACATGATTTTCATTGCGCCGGACCGGCTCTGGCCAAGCCTCGAGCCGATCATTGAGCACATGGCGCAGTCGCTGCGATTTGGCGCGTGAGTTGTATGAGCGGCGCTCACGGGCTGCTTCCAGTCGAGCCGTTCCGAGGCTTCGCTCGTCCGCGGCTGTGCTGGGGCGCGGTGGGGATCCGCTTGGAACCTCCAGGTTGGCGGAGCGCGCGTCCCGCACGGGCGAGGCCAGCGCGCAGTCAGAGCGCCAGTCCACGAGCAAGCCGCCGCACGAAATCGACGTCGCCGTCCAGAAAGTCATAGCCGGGCAAGCGCTCTCGCGCCTCCCATCGCACCTGTTCGAAGACGCCGTTGCGCATTTCGCCGGCGAACTCGGTCACGTGATGGAAGATCAAGAGAATCGGCGCCCGGCGGGGATATTGAAATTCGTACCGAACAATCTCGGGCCCGATGGTGGCATCAATGCCGAGTTCTTCACGCAATTCCCGGCGCAGCGCATCACGAGGACTCTCGTACGGCTCGACCTTTCCGCCGGGGAATTCCCATTTGAGGGGGTGGCGGTCCGCGGCGCGCCTCTGTCCGATCAGAATCCGCCCGTCTTTCTCGATGACTGCGGCGACCACCATCAACCGCCTGCTCACGCCGGCATCCCTTGAAGCATCGCTTTATCGTGGCTGCGCAACCGGCTCGCATGTCCGCGGCGCGTCCTGCACTCTCGGAGCCGGCCCGGCGCTGCGGCATGCATCTGTACGCTCGCTCTACAATATTTCTACAACAGGGCCGCGGCCGGATCATGTTCAGCGAGCGCCTGCTCGATCACTTCAAGAATCCTCGCAACGTGGGTGAACTTGCGGATCCCGCGGTGCGGGTTGAAGTCTCGAATCCCGCGTGCGGGGATATCCTGCAACTTTCCGCGCGCTTTGAAAATGAGCGAGTGGCGGAGGCGCGCTACAAAGTCCGTGGCTGCACGGCCTCGATCGCGGCGGGCTCGGCGTTGACAGAGTTGATGACCGGCAAGACGAAGCAGGAGTTAAGCGCGATTCGCGCGGCCGACATTGAGAACGCTGTCGGGGGGCTCAGCGCCGAATCGAAACACGCCGCCGCGCTGTGCGCGGATGGTCTGAAGGCGCTGCTGCGGAAGTAGTCAACCGGCCAGAGCCGCGAGCACCGCACGAACCTCCCCGGGGTAAAAGCCGAACGGTCCGGGCCTGCTCTTGTAGGCCACGCGGCCGTCGGCCTTAATGACATACAGTCGGTCCGGCCAGGCAGTGTAGGCGCGCTCTGTGCGATTATCGAATGAATCCACGACGGCGGGAATCTGAATGTTCAGCTTGCGGACGCAGGACTCTGCGATCCCGCTGCGCTCCTCGTAGCTTCTCGGACTGGCGAAAATGACATTCTGGCGCACGTTGGCCTCCATCTGCCACACGTCACTCGCATGGGCCTCCTGAATGTAGACCACGTAGAATGCGGCTTTGCCGCCGTAGTCGCGCTGGAGCGCGTTGAGCGCGGGAACCTCCCGGCGAAAGGGCGGTCAAGTGTAGCTGCCGAAAATCAGGACGACCGGCCTGACGCCGCGGAAGTCCGACAGCCGCACGCGACCGGTCTTGTTGACGGTTTCGAGATTGAAATCGGGCGCCATATCGCCGACCTGGAGCGGGCCGGAACGCGCGCGCGTCCACAGCGTTTCGAAAGGCAGGACTAGAAAAGCGACGCCGGGCATTCCGGCGATGCGTCGCGCGAATTCCTCGGGCGGCCGTCTCATGATGGAATCGATATAAACGAGAAAGCCCGCATACGCGGCTGCGGCCGCAACGCCGAGCGCAATGAACACATGCCCAAGCGAGCGCATGGCTATTTAGTTTAGCGCGTCAGAAGCGCGATACAGCGGGACGCGGGCTGGGCTGTTCTGGGCGCCGGCTTCAGGGGCGCTTGCGCCGGGTCCGCGCCCGCGCGGGCTCGGGCTCAGCGAGCGAGAACTGTAGACGCTTTTCCACGGCGTCCACGCGATCGAGCCGGACGCGCACGCGGTCCCCAATCGCAAACGTCCGGCGCGTGCGTTCGCCGACAATGCGACGGGAGTTCTCCTGATAGGCGTAGCGCTCGCCGGGCAGAGCGTCTATGGGCACGAGCCCCTCGATGAAGAGCGTCTCGAGTTCGACAAAGAGGCCGAACTTTGTCGTACTGATGATCAGAGCGTCAAACTCTTCGCCGATGCGGTCGATCATGAATTTCGCCTTCTTCCACTCCACGAGTTCGCGTTCCGCTTCGGCGGCGCGCCGCTCGGCCTCCGAGGAATCGGCGGCAATCGCGCGAAGCTGGTCATCATCGAATCGCGGCGGCTTGCCCTCGAGCTGGTTGCGCAGAATACGGTGCACAATCAGATCCGGGTAACGGCGAATCGGCGAGGTGAAGTGCGTGTAGGTGGGGGCGGCGAGCGCGAAGTGGCCGAGATTTTCCTCGCTGTACCGCGCCTGCTTCAACGATCGCAGCATCAGGTAGCTGAGGATGCGCTCTTCCGGTTTGCCCTCGATCTGGCGGATCAGCTTCTGGTAATTGCGCGAAGAAATCGTAAACTGCGGGTCCGGGATGGTGATGTCGCGACGCGGCTTGGCGCCGGAGCTCCTGCGGTCGATGTTTCCGAACCGGCGTACGGGCATGGCGCCGATGCCCAGCGAATAGCCAAAGGTGACCGCGAGCTCTTCGAACTCGAGAACGCGCTTGGGGTCGGGCGGCTCATGGATACGGTAGATCGAGGGAATTTGGAGCGCCGAGAGGTGCCCGGCGACCGCCTCATTTGCGGCCAGCATGAACTCCTCGATGATGCGGTGGGCGATGTTGCGCGGGCTCCGGATGACGCCGATCATTTCGCCGAATTCGTCGAATTCAATCAGCGGTTCTGGCAGATCGAAATCGATGGATCCGCGCCGCATGCGCTTGCGGTTGAGGATGAGCGCAAGTTCCCGCATGAGCTCGAAGCGCTCCACCATGTCCGCATAGCGCGCCCGCAGGTCCTCGTCGCCCTCCAGGATGCGGAACACGTTTGTGTAGGTCATGCGGTGCGCGCTGCGGATCACGCCTTCTGCGAATTCCTGGGAGACAATGTCGCCGCGGTGATCGATTTCAAGCAGGACCGACAAGACCAGGCGGTCGGCGCCGGGCCGGAGCGAACAGATGTCGGTTGAGAGCTCCAGGGGCAGCATGGGCGTCGCGCGATCCGGAAAATAGACGCTGGTTCCGCGCAGGCGGGCCTCCTCGTCGATGGGCGTGCCGGGCCGGACATAATAACTCACGTCGGCGATATGCGCCTGCAAAACGAAATTCCCGTTCCGCAGGCGGTCCACCCAGACGGCGTCGTCGAAATCGCGGGCGGTTTCTCCGTCGATGGTCACAACGGCGAGATCGCGGAAGTCCCGGCGGCGCGCGAGTTCCCGAGAGTCAATCGCTGCCGGAATGGCGCGCGCCTGCTCGATCACATCGGGAGGGAACTCGTGGGGAATATGGTGCTTGCGGATCATGATCTCGACATCGACCCCGAAGTCGTCGGGGTAGCCGAGGATCTCAATGACGCGCCCTACTGCGTCGCCGCCGTCCTCGGGAAAATCGAGAACTTCGACGTTGACGATCATGCCGTCCAGGTCTTCCGGGACCGTCACTGGGATGGGCTGGACGCCCACCCGGTCACGGCTGACGTGCGTCTCCGGAATCTCCATTCCGTCCGGGATCATGACGCGCTGCTGGACGCGCTCATCGAAAGGCGTTACGAAGTTTCCGCGCCGGCCGAGATGAAACTCGCCGATCAGGGTCGGATGGGCGCGTTTCAGGATGCGAATGATCTCGCCATCGGCGCGTCCGTCGGCATCAACGCGGCCGATGCGGACCACCACGCGATCGCCATGCATCGCTCTTGCGGCGGATTCTCGCGGGATATAGATGTCGCCCCGGACGCCTTCGACGGGCGCATCGGAGATGAGGAACGCATATCCTTCGCGATGAACGCTGAGCCGGCCCACAGCGAACTCCTTGCTGTATTGCGGCGCGACATAGTGGCCGGATCGCGTTTCGATAAGCTGGCCGCGGCCGCACAGCCGCTGGAGCGCAGCCTCGAGGCGCCGGCGGTCCTCGCCGCGGATCCTCAGTTCGCGGACCAGTTGCTTGAAATTCGCGCGGGCGTGAGGCAGGCCGCCAATGTATTTGACCAGAGCGGCTTCGCTGAGCACGTATACATTCTGGCATCGGCAGAGAACGGGTTCGCTCCCCGCCTCCCCGCGGCGGGGCTGCCTGCGCAGCTCTTCGCCGCGCCCGGCTCGAGCGGTTAGGATTACAGTGATGGAGCTTAAGGCCATTCGCGTCGAAGTGCCCGAAAACGGCAATGTCATTATTGGACATTCGCACTTCATTAAGACTGTCGAGGACTTGTACGAGGCGATTGTGAACACCGCGCCGCAAATGAAGTTCGGCATTGCGTTTAATGAAGCATCCGGACCGTGTTTGATCCGCGTCGACGGCAACGATGAGGGGCTGAAAACGCTGGCAACGCGGAATGCGCAGGCGATCGGCGCGGGGCACACATTCGTGATCGCACTCCGGGAGGGGTATCCGATCAATATTCTTCCGCGTGTTCGCGACGTCCCCGAGGTGTGTGGAATTCACTGCGCCACGGCGAACCCGGTCGAAGTTGTGGTGATGGAAACGGAACAGGGGCGGGCCGTGTTGGGCGTAGTGGACGGATCGCCGCCGAAGGGCGTCGAGTCCGAAGAGGATGCGAAGAAGCGGCACGGGCTCTTGCGGGCGATCGGGTATAAGCGGTAGTTTCGATGCGTCATCTGGTGGCTTTCATTGCAGCTTGCGCGCTTCCGGCCTCCGCCCAGAGCGGGGTGGAAGCGCCGCTAGCCCGAGCCTTGCGGGAGGCGTCTGCGCTCAAGGCGAAGGGCGATGCGGCGGGAGCGCTCGCCGCCTATGAACGCGCCGCGCGCCTCAATCCGAAGTCGGCGGAAATCGAAGACGAAATTGGGTTTCTGTATGCGGTGATGAAACGCCATCGAGAGGCGCAGACGCATTTGGAGCGCGCCGTCGCGCTCGATCCCAAATTTGCTCCGGCGCACTATCACCTTGGCGTACTCTACTGGCTAGAAGAGGATCCGAACCGCGCCATTCCGGAACTGCAAACGGCGGTTGCGCTTTCGCCGAAGGCGTTCGACTATCAATTCCGTCTGGGCGTTGCTTTCCACGAAGTCGGGCATTACGAGGAATCCGCGGCTCATCTGCGAATCGCGACGGCGCTTGCGCCGCGCAGCGCCCCGGCCTGGAACGCGCTGGGGCTGGCGCTCCAGCACTCCGGTGATCTCGCCGGCGCGCGCGCCGCTTACCAAAAAGCCATGGAGCTTGCGCCGGGCGAACAGGAATACCGCAACAACCTCGGCTTCATCCTGGTGCAGACGCGTGAAGCGGACAAGGGCATCGCGGAATTTCGAAAGATGCTCGAGATGGATCCCAAAAACGCCATGGCGCGCGTGAATCTGGGCTTTGCCTACATACAAAAGGGCGAGTTTGAGGCGGCGATCGAAGAGTTGCGGCGCGCGATCGCGATCGACCCCGGCATTCCGACGGCCCACTACGATCTCGGTCTGGCGCTCAAGCAGAAAGATGACATTGAGGGCGCAAAAAAGGAACTGAGGGAGGCGCTGCGGCTGGATCCGAACCTGGTCGAGGCGCACTACACGCTCGGCATTGCCTGCTGGCAAAACGGCGAGTTTGAGGAGACGGCGAACCAGATGCGCGCGGCGATTGCGCTGCGACCGGACTACGCCGAAGCGCATTACATGCTTGGAACAGCTCTAAAGCAGAAGGGCGATCTGGACGGAGCGATCGCGGCGCTCCGGGAGGCGATTCGCCTTGATCCAGAAAATCCCGGACCGTACAACACCCTCGGACAGGTGCTCCGCGTGAAAGGCGATATTGAAGGGAGCAGGCAGGCGTTCGCACAGGGAGCGCGCGCGAAAGCGAAGAAGGAAGCGGCCCAGGCGGAAATGCTGAAAAAGAAGCCGTAGACTCCCGGGTTTATCCCGGCCCCAACAATCCTCGCGCTTGAGACTCAACGGCTGTCTTGAGCTGCCGCTGCGGAATGAGTGCGGACAGCATCGGGGGGAGGTCGACGTCGACAGTGATGCAACGCTCTTCAACCAGGACGAAGCCTTGAACAGGCGCGTGAAGAATACCGACCTTGGCGTTGAATGAGAAGTCCATCCGCGGTCCGTTCCAGGAGCGGTTCTCGTTGACGAACTGGACCGGACCGATGGGGAGACCGCGCATCATATCGTCAAAGCCGCGGTCGACGCTGGCCATCACTTCGCGCGGATCTTTATTGTGCGAGATGGTTACGCGCATCTACTTCTTTAGCACCGCGTTGAGCGAGCCCTGGCGGTATCCCTCGAGATCAATGGTCACGTAGTGAAATCCGAGCGGCTTGAAAATTTCTGTGAACCGCCGCGCCATGTCGATGGTGAGAGCGCGTTCCATTTCCTCCTGCGCGATTTCGATTCGCACCAACTCGCCATGAAACCGGACCCGGAACTGGCGGAAACCGAGCGCCCGGATGGCGTCTTCCCCGCGTTCAATGGTTTTGACGGTTTGGGCGGTTACGGGCGTGCCGTAGGGAATGCGAGAACTGAGACATGCCGACGCCGGACGGTCCCAGGTGCTGAGCCCGGCAATGCGCGAAAGCTCGCGGATCTCGGCCTTAGTCAGACCCGCGTCTACGAGCGGGGCATTCACCCCTCGCCGTCTGGCGGCGTTCTGTCCGGGGCGGTAGTCGCCCAGGTCATCGACGTTGACGCCGTACACGATATGGCGGAACCCCCGTTCGCGCGCCAGTTCCTCAAGCCGGGCGAAGAGTTCGTCTTTGCAGTGAAAGCAGCGGTCCGGACCGTTCTTCACGTAATCCGGATTGTCGAATTCGCGCGTAACAATGTATTCATGCGGGAAGCCGCACTCGCGGGCGAAGGCTTCGGCGTCGCGCTTGTGAGACTCAGGAATCGAGGCGGAATCAGCAGTGACGGCGAGCGCGCCGCTTCCGAGCGCCTGGTAGGCGGCCCAGGCGAGGTACGCCGAGTCTGTCCCGCCGGAGTACGCCACAATTACGCGGCCCATGCCTTTGAGCAGTTCCATGAGCTTATCCTGCTTGGATTGAAGCGCTTTGGGATCGAGCTTCGGCGTCCCCAAGCTCACCAGCGTCGCCATATCATCAGTGTAGTACGCGCGTAACGGTAAGAGTTCCGCGAGAGTCGATTAACCAGAAAGGGGAATGAACGGATATGAGGGGCTTCCACGTGGCAGCCGCCTTTACGCTGGCAGCATTTGCGGCGCGGGCCGATGAGGCCCTTGATGTACTGAAGAAAGTCGAGGATACTTACAACAATCTCAACAGCGCACATTTCGAGGCCGTCCGGGCGTCAAAGACGCAGGTTGGGAAAGACATCGGCGCATCTTCGGAAACGAGGGTGATCGTGTCCGTTTCCAAGCCGAACAAAGTCAAAGTTGACTACATTTATCCGGGACAAGGCGGAGAATGGCTGCGGGTGTCGGATGGCAAGACTTTTTCCGGGTTCCGGTCGCTCACCAAGGAGAACAAGCAGCAGCCGGCTTCCGAAAACGACATGGATATCCTCAACGGGACCTTCATGGAAC
Organism: Bryobacteraceae bacterium; assembly: GCA_035652975.1. Lineage (GTDB taxonomy): Bacteria > Acidobacteriota > Terriglobia > Bryobacterales > Bryobacteraceae > TMP-7. The sequence goes on from DASRCT010000109.1 coordinate 44,633, forward strand.
GGTTCCGGCGCATTGCCGAGGATGTCGCAACGGCGAAAATATTGCGTGATGACGCCGTGACCGTGGGCGGCAAGCAGATACCGTGCCGGGTCGTTGAAGTCAGTTACAAAAACCCTCTGCTGCCGCCGAACACAGAGCAACTGCCGACGACATATTGGATCGACAAGGAACGCAACATTGTACTGAAGGAGACTAGCGGCACGAGGTCAACGACAAGCAAGTCGGAGACAATCCGGACGCTGACGTTCACCGCCGCCGATGTGAACACGCCGTTGGCGGATACGGAGTTCGCCTTTAACCCGAAACGCTGATTGGGTTGAAGCAGGGCGCTCCATCCGCCGTATCGATTTTCGGCGCGATCTTATACCATTCTGACCCGGCGCGTGCAGCCAGGAGACTGGACTGAATAATTCGGAAAAAGGCTCGGAAACGGGTTTGAAATGCGTTTCGTCTATACGCATAGCGGCGCACGCGCCGCGAGAGTGGGGCTTGTTGCCTGTTAACAGGGAACGAGCCTTCGGGTGAGCACGTTCCTCCGAGTGCTCACCCGTTTTCATTTGGGGCGAGCAGCGGCCGTGTGAGCTGGAACAGCACTTCCGGCGGAACGAGCGGACCGAGACGGTCGGCCCATCCCAGACGCAGGATGGTTCTGAACACCGAAGAGATGCGAAACGGCGCGCTGAGACGGGCGCGGCAGATTCGAAGGTACTCCCCAGGAGGCATTCCCGACGCGGCGCTGGCGCCCGCGAGCGCACCCGTGGTCACAGCGGCGAGAATGCCAGAGCCGGTGAAAGGGTCCACAAAGGAAAGCGCGTCTCCCGCGGGATAGGCGTGTTGGGCAGGACGGCGACGGAGGTGGTTGCCGAACACCAGCGGACCGGCGGCGAGCCACTTCATGGCGCGGCGCAGGGGCTGAAGGCGTTCGCGGAGAGGCGGAATGGAATGGAGTATTTCGTCGAACTCGAAGCCGGACTGCCGGAGCCGCCACTCAGGCGCAAGACCGCACACGTTGGTGCGGCCGCTCTCGACGGGGCTCACGCCCACATAGGTATGGTGGGAAAAATACAATTCGATTGCATCGCCGGCAGGGCCGTCGAAGTGAGCCTTAAATCCGAACAGACGGCGGTCGCGCGGCGGCGAATTTCGGGAGTCGCGGCCATGCGCCAACACCACTGGCTCAGGGGCGCTCTCCAGCCGTTCGCGAAGCACGACAGCGCCAAGGGTGCGGGCGTGTACGACCAGGAGCTCGTCGAAGGCATAGCGGCTGAGACCGAAGGCTTCCCCGGGCAAGCGCGCGCTGGACTGCCTGCTTCCAAACCATAGCGATACGCGCCGAATCGGCGCCGGCAGGCGGGCCAGGAACTGGTCGAAGACGCCGAGTCGCTGGAGTTCTCCAACGATGCCCGGCGACAGAAATTCGCCGCAAACCTTATGGCGCGGGAATCGCGAGTGGTCGTAGAGCCGCACGCGCGCGCCCGCGAGGGCAGCCGCGATGGCGGCAGACGCTCCGGCGGGGCCGGCGCCGGCGACCACGACAGTCCGGACCACAACAACAGGATACGCTGCCTTTCATGACGCGCCAGGCGCGCGTCCCGACGCCCGAGTCCTGCCCTAGTGCGGCGTCGGGTCAGCCTTGATCGGGTAGCCGTGAATCAGCATGAAGGTCCGCCGCCACCGCGTCTTGGAGAAAAAGTGCAGGACCACATCTTTGAGATGGGCGATGCCGATGGAGGGATTCGCCAGCGCCTCCGTGGGCGCATCGTAGGACCAGTAGATAATAAGCGGCTTGCCGATGATGTTTTCGCGGGGTACGAATCCCCAGTAGCGGCTGTCCAGCGATGAATCGCGGTTATCGCCCATGGCGAAATAGCTATCGGGAGGCACGATCACCTCGCCGTTCTTGACGTGATTTTCGAGCATGTCCTGGGCGGGAGGTGGGAGGTGGACGTTAGGCTCGCTGGGGAAATTGTCCCGATAGGAATCGATGTAGTCGGTTTTGTTGTACTTATACGGCTCATTCAATTTTACGCCGTTCACGTAAACCTGTTTGTTTTCGATCCGAATGCGATCTCCCGGAAGTCCGATTGCGCGCTTTACGAAGGTCTGCCTGATATCGATCGGATAGCGAAACACGATGATATCGCCGCGCTTTATGGGCTCGTACGGAAGCAGATAGCGGCTGATCGGCCCGGAGGGCGCATAAGCGAGCTTGTCGACGAGAAGATGGTCGCCGATCAGCAACGTATCTTCCATCGAACCGGTCGGGATGACGAACGCCTGGACCAGGGTGGTCATGCCGAACAGCAGCAGAAGTATAGTCACGGTCCACTCGGAGATGAAGCCGCGGGCGGTCTCCTGCTTCACGCGCTGCACCGGGGGCGGCGGCGCCGGCTCGCTGACCACTATCGGGGGTGGTTCTTCGTTCACGGATTCGTTTGAGGGCCCTGTATCCATAATAGTGGCGCGGCATAGCGCGCGATCGTTACGTTTCCAATTGCCCGCGCACTAAGCGCAAGATTTCAAGAAAAGAAATGTAGATATTGACCAGTCCGAGCCCGCTGAGCGCGCCGCGCAGATACGGGCTCCCCCAGACATCGGCGAGCCACGGAGCATAGAGCGCCAGCCCATTGGACTCCCACAGATCGAGCCACGGGAAGACAACCAGGAAAACGCCGATTTCAAAGCAGAAAATGACGAAGCAGAGCCCCAGGATTTTCGCATACCAGGGGCGGGCGCGGGAATTAGCGGCGGGCGTCGCGGGCGCGCGCATCGCCTCGTGATCGGCGGCCATTACTCACCAGCCGCCTGCGCGAACAGTTCGCCTTGTTGCGGCGTCGGGTATCCCAGCCATGCTTCATAGGGGCAGTGAGCGCGGACGGGCTCAAAGCTGAAACGATGCATCGAGGTCGGGCCAAAGGCGGCAAGCGCCTGCAAGTGCTCCGGAGTGGAGTAGCCCTTGTTGGTATCGAGCCCGTACTGCGGAAACACCTGATGCCACCTGTTCAGACACGCATCGCGCTCCACCTTGGCAAGGATCGAAGCGGCGGCGATGCACTGGGAGACGGCGTCGCCGTGAATCAGCGAACGCTGTGGCTGGGGGGCGTCGATCTCCAGGGCGTCGATCAGCAGGTAATCCGGCGCCGGCCGGAGGCGCTCGACGGCGCGCCGCATGGCGAGACGCGAGGCCTGAAGAATATTGAGATGATCAATCTCGTACACGTCGGCAGCGGCCACAGCCCACGCAACGGCGCGCTCACGGATGCGCTTGGCAAGCATCGCGCGCCGGTGGGGCGGAAGAATTTTGCTGTCGCGCAGTCCGCGAATGGGGCGCTCCGGCGAAAGGATGACGGCGCCGGCGAACACGGGACCAAATAGGGACCCGCGTCCCGCCTCATCGACTCCCGCGACGAAGCGGAACCCGCATTCGCGCAGCGACCGCTCCCACTTAGCCTGGCACTTGAGGGCCGTAGGCCGTCACCCCCTGGGCTGCTCGCGCTCTCTCAACCTTGCGGCTTTGCCCTTGAGCCCGCGCAGGTAATACAGCTTGGCGCGGCGCACGCGACCTGTTCTTACCACGTCGATATGATCAATGACCGGCGCATTGACCGGGAAAATGCGTTCGACACCCTGGCCGAAGCTGATTTTGCGGACTGTAATGGTTCGTCCTAATCCGCTATTCTTTTCCGCGATTACGGTGCCTTCAAACGCCTGCAGCCGTTCTTTATCGCCTTCCTTGATCTTTACGTGCACCCGAATGGTATCGCCGGGGCGGAATTCGGGGATATCGGACCGCGCATTTTTTGCGATCACCTTGGCCAGCACTGGATGATTCATCGGACCATTTCCTTCTTTCAGTCTCGCTCTTCCATTTACACGCGCACAACGGCTCGCGGGGGCCGGCGACATGCGCCGGCTTACCGCTTTACTCAACCCGCTCCGCGGCCTATGTGCTCTTGAGCCAACTCGCGCACAACGGACGCGTGGGGCTGTGCAGCCTCGCGGTTTGTGTCGCCGATCATACTCAGAGCGGCGGAATCGCCGCCCGGGGCGAGCAGGTCAGGCCGGAGCCTAGCGGTCTTTCGGAGCGCTGATTCCTGCCGCCATTTTCGAATCTGTGCATGGTTCCCGCTCAACAAAACCTCGGGAACCCTCCAGCCGCGGAAATTCGCAGGCCGGGTATACTGGGGGCAATCGAGGCGGCCTCCTTCACCGAAGGACTCGTTGACGCGCGATTCCTCGTTGCCCAAGACGCCTGGGGTTAAACGCGCGACACAATCCACAACTACGGCCGCAGCCAGTTCGCCCCCACTCAAAACATAATCGCCGATCGACACCTCCTCGTCGGCAAGATGCTCGGCGACACGCTCGTCGACGCCTTCATACCGTCCGCAGATGAGCATTAATTCATCGAGCGCAGCATATTCACGGGCCAGCGCCTGATCGAACCGGCGGCCCTGGGCTGACAACAAAACGATCCGCTGCCCGGCTTTTCGCACAGGCCAGATCGATTCCGCCGCGAGAAACAACGGCTCCGGCTTAAGCACCATTCCCTCGCCGCCCCCGAACGGCCGGTCGTCAACAGTCCGGTGACGGTCAAAGGTCCACGTCCGGAGATCGTGAATGCGAATATCGAGAATGCCCGCTTGCCGCGCTCTGGCAACCACGCCGTGCGCGAACGGACCCTGGAAATAGTCAGGGAAAATCGTGACGATATGGAAGACCATAGCGCCGGGTTTCACACCCGTGAACCCGAATTCAAATCCTTCAATCCTTCGGGCAGATCGACCTCGATCCGGCGGGCGGCCAAGTCGATGTTTTTCAGTATCGCCGCGGCAAACGGAACGAGAATGTCGCCGCCGTTCACTTCCAGGAGGACAGGCGCGCCGCCGCATTCCTGCCAGCCTGTTACTGTTCCCACCATTTCGCCCGAGCCGCACTCCACCATCCGGCAGCCGATCAAATCGGAATAATAGTACTCGCCCTCAGGCAGTTCGAAACGCTCGCTGACCGGAACACAAACTTCCTGCCCGGCCAGCTTTTCGGCATCGCCGATGGAATCCACGCCTCGGAACTTGAAGATGGGCTGTCCTTTATGATACCAGAGCTGCTCGAGTTCATAGCGGGCGCCGCTAATGTAAACCACCTGCCCGCTTTGGAAGCGCTCCGGATGATCGGTCAAAAGGCGCGCACACAGCTCGCCTCTAGCGCCTCGCGTACGCGTCAGGCGCGCGATCGCGACGCGGTCGTCTATTCCAGGATCTCCAGCGTAAACCGCCGGTTGAGTTTCATCCCGGCAGCGCCCAGCAGCGTGCGAATTGAACGCGCCGTCCTGCCTTGTTTGCCGATCACCTTGCCTAAGTCGCTGGGCGCGACCCGGAGTTCCAGAACAGTGACCTGTTCTCCCTCTATCTCGCGGACGCTGACTTGGTCCGGGATGTCAACGAGAGCTTTCGCAATATCTTCGACCAGAGTTTTCATCCCATTCGCCACGCTTTACTGCCTCCGCGAATTACATTTGTATAGACGCGCCATCCGCAGGTCGTTACCGGGCAAACTTTTCGCCGAAGTTCGCGGCTAGGATGCGACCGTCTCGGCGACGGGGGCCGGGTGCTTTTTTAGAAGGCGGCTTACCGTTTCAGACGGCTGCGCGCCATGCGAGATCCAATACTGGATGCGCTCATGGTTCAGGTCCACCAGCGCCGGCTGGGCCACCGGGTTGTAGTGGCCGACCACTTCGATCGCGCGGCTGTCTCTCGCACGCTCTTTCTCGATGACCACTACGCGATAGCTCGGTTTTTTCTTGGCCCCGAAGCGGGCCAGACGAATCATCAGCATTCAATCGACTCCAGATCTCTCACTCGGCGCCGAGTCCACCGAACATCGGCGGCAGTTTCAGTTTTCCAAGACGTTTGCCCATAAAGCTCCCGGTGGAAAAGCTTTTCATCATCTTTTTGGCCTGGGCGTACTGCTTCAAGAGGTTATTGACTTCCTGAACGGAGACGCCGCTTCCCTTGGCGATTCGGCGGCGGCGCGCTCCATTGATAATCATGTGATTATTGCGCTCATCCTCCGTCATGGAATCGATGATGGCCACGATGCGCGTAATCTCTTTTTCATCGACCTTGACGTCCTTGAGCCCCTTGAGCGGGCCGATCTGTGGCATCATGCCGAGAATTCCTTCAAGCGGTCCCAGCTTGCGCAACTGCCGGATCTGGTCGCGGAAATCGCCGAGAGTGAACTCATTTTCGATGATTTTCCGCTGCATCTCCTCGGCCTTTTTCTGGTCGATATTCTGCTCAACCTTTTCAATGAGCGAGAGGACGTCGCCCATGCCGAGGATGCGCTGTGCAACGCGGTCGGGATGAAACGGTTCGAGCGCGTCGAATTTCTCGCCGACGCCGACGAACTTGAGCGGCTGCTCGGTGACGTTGCGAATGGACAGAGCCGCGCCGCCGCGCGCATCTCCATCCATCTTGGTGAGGATGACGCCGGTGATGCCGAGCCGTTTATGGAATTCGTCGGCAGACTTTACTGCGTCCTGGCCGGTCATGGCGTCTGCGATGAACAGGATCTCGGTCGGGTTGAGGAGCGTCTTCAGCTCCTGCAGCTCGGTCATGAGTTGCTCGTCAATGTGAAGCCGTCCAGCGGTATCGACCAGGAGGACGTCGCGACCTGTCTGCACGGCCTCGCGCCGGGCGCCACGGGCCAGTTCAACAGGCGTCTTCTCCTCTGGCGCTCCTTCGTATACCGGAATCTTGATGTCGCGGGCAATGACAGACAACTGCTGGCGCGCGGCGGGACGATACACGTCAACGGACACCAGCAGGGGCCTGTGGTTCTCCTTGGCGGCGAGATATTTCGCGAGTTTCCCGGCGGTCGTGGTTTTGCCGGAGCCCTGAAGGCCGACGATCATCATGACAGTCGGCGGTTCATTGGCGAAACGGAGCCGCGCGGCATGCGATCCGAGGATTTTGACCAGCTCGTCGCGGACGATCTTGATAACCTGTTGCGTAGGGGAAAGCGCGGTGAGCACTTCCTGCCCCATCGCCTTTTCCTTAATGCCCTGGATGAGCTGCTTAACGACGCGGAAATGCACGTCGGCTTCCAACAGCGCGACGCGTATCTCGCGGAGCGCGGCTTCCATGTTCTCCGCCGTGAGTTTGCCCTCTCCGCGGAGATTTTTGAAAACGCGCTGAAGCTTATCGCTGAGATTCTCGAACATTCTACCGAAAGGCCGGACCGCTCGAACGGGTGTAGTCGAGGCAGACTACTGAAGACAGGCCATTTACTTCATTATAGCCGATGCGCTGGGGTTAAAATCAGGGTGTAGTCATCCGAGGAGCGAGATGCCCGCGTCTGACGCGCGGCCGGAACGGGCCGCGAGCGTTGCCAGCCGACCACCGCATTCCGAACTTATCCCGGCGCCTGCTGCGCAGCCCTCCTACGAGGTGGTGACGAGGCAAGGCCGCCGGGTTGCTGCTGGCGACGGACCGCCTCAATTTACAATTCATCTCACGGACGGTCAGACGGTCGAATGGGTTGTGAACTCTGATGCGTACCAGATGGCCGTAGCGTTTGTCCGCGGCGAGTTCGACGTTTCGGGCGACCTGTTGGCGGCGATCCGGTGGAAGATGGGAGCGCCGGGCCGCGGATTTGCAGGCTGGGTCCGCCGCGTGACGGCCCGGCTGGCGAGTCTTGGCGCTCAGCGCTGGTTCCAGACGCGGCGGCAGGCCGCCCGCAACATTCAATATCATTACGACGCGTCGAACGAGTTTTATGAATTGTTTCTCGATTCGCGCCTGGTATATTCGTGCGCCTATTTCAAAGATCCCGGTTGGTCGATTGACCAGGCGCAGGCGGCGAAGCTGGAATATATCTGCCGCAAACTGGATGTGCAGCCTGGCGAACGCTTTCTCGATATCGGTTGCGGTTGGGGGGCGTTGATTCTGCATGCGGCCGGCGAGCACGGCGCCATTGCGACGGGCTGTACGCTCAGCCGAAACCAATTCGAACGGGCGAAACAGCGGATTCTGGAGAACGGCCTCGATGCAAGGGCGACGGTGCTTCTAACCGACTATCGCAACCTCGAAGGATCGTATGACAAGATCGCCTCTGTCGGAATGTTTGAACATGTGGGTCGGAAGCGGCTGGGCGAGTATTTCAGAAAGTGCTACAGTTTGCTCTCGCCGGGCGGGTTGTTTCTCAACCACGGCGTTATTCGGCCGCAACTGGTCAAAGAAACGGCGGAGACGGTGTTTTGGACCCGGCACGTGTTTCCCGGAGCGCAGACCGTTCACCTGGCGGACGTAATCCTTGAGGCCGAGCATGCCGGATTCGAGCTGCTCGACGTCGAAAACCTACGGCCGCATTATGCGCTGACCTGCCGCGCCTGGGTCGAACGACTGCGGCAGAACGAGGTCGAATGTCTGCGGCTGGTAGGTCGTGAGAAATACCGTTCCTGGCTGCTGCTGCTTGCGGCTGCGTCGTTCGCGTTTGAAGACGGGCAGACCGATCTCTGCCAGGCGCTGCTGGCGAAGCGGTCTCATCCGAGCGGGCGGAAGATGACCCGCGATCACATGCGGGTTTGACGGGTACAGTCACTCCACCGTGACGCTCTTGGCCAGATTACGCGGCTGGTCCACGTCGCATCCGCGCCGGACGGCGATGTGATATGCGAGCAACTGGAGCGGGACGATCTCGATAATGGGAAGCAGCAACTCGTCGGAAGGCGGCACGTAGATGACATGATCCGCGATTTTGGCGACCTCGTCATCGCCTTCACACGCTACGGCTACCACAATACCCTCCCGGGCCTTTACTTCCTGAATGTTCGAAAGCGTCTTTTCATACCGGATGCGGCTCTCCGGATTCACCGGATCGCAGGTGGCCAGCACGACGACGGGCAGATTGCCGTCGATGAGCGCATTGGGCCCGTGCTTCATCTCGCCTGCGGGGTAGCCTTCGGCGTGAATATAGGAGATCTCTTTCAGCTTGAGCGCGCCCTCGAGCGCGATGGGGAAGTGGATGCCGCGACCGAGATACAGAAAGTCCGACGCCCGGAACAATTGCTTGACCATTTCGTCGTAAATCGCGTCCTGGCTGAGCGTGGCTTCCAGCTTGCCCGGGATGCGCAGCAGCTCCTGCACCAGGGCGCGCGACTGCTCCGGAGAAATTGTTTCCCGCGACTGCGCCAAGTACATGGCCAAAATGAACAGCGCCGTCAGTTGCGAGGTGAAGGCCTTCGTCGACGCCACTCCGATCTCGGGTCCGGCGTGCGTCATCAGGGTTCCGGCGGCTTCCCGGGTGATCATCGATCCCACGACGTTGCAGATAGCCAGCGTTTTCGAACCCTTCTGTTTGGCTTCGCGCTGCGCGGCCAGCGTATCCGCGGTCTCGCCTGATTGTGAAATCACCACGGTGAGCGTGCGGCTGTCGACGATCGGATCGCGGTAACGGAATTCGCTGCTGTAATCGACTTCCACCGGGATCCTTGCCAGTTTCTCGATGATGAATTTCCCGGCGAGCGCAGCATGCCAGCTCGTTCCGCATGCAATGATACGGATGCTCTCGAAGCGGGCGAACTCCTGCGGGGCGATATCCATCTCATCGAGAAAAATTCGGCCTGACTCCTGTCCCACGCGGCCCAGCATGGTATCCCGGACGGCGCGCGGCTGTTCAAAGATTTCCTTCAGCATGAAATGCTTGTAGCCGCCCTTTTCAGCCATAATGGGGTCCCACAGAATGTGCGAGACCTGCCGTTTGACTGCGCGGCCGCTGAAGTCCGTCAGGTGTACGCCCTCGGGCGTCAGGATGGCCATGTCCCCGTCGGAGAGGAAAAACATGTCGCGCGTGTGGTTCAGGATTGCGGGCACATCGGAAGCGACGAAATACTCGCCGTCGCCCAGCCCGATAACGACGGGGGGACCCGAGCGCACGGCGACAATTTTGTTGGGGTCCGATTTAGAAATGATCGCGAGCGCAAACACGCCCGAGATGACCTGCACAGCCTCGCGCACCGCCTGCTCCAGATTGCCCGTGAAATACTTCTCGATCAGGTGAGCAATGACTTCGGTGTCGGTTTCGGTGACGAATTTATGTCCTTCGGCCTGAAGCTTGTGTTTGAGAGCGAGGTAATTCTCGACAATGCCATTGTGAACGACGACGATATTGCCGGTGCAGTCGCGATGCGGATGGGCGTTCTCTTCGGTCGGTCGGCCGTGGGTGGCCCAGCGCGTGTGTCCAATGCCGTACGCGCCGTCGATGGGGCTTAGCCGGACGCAGTCCTCCAGGTTGCGGAGCTTGCCTGAAGCGCGCCGGATCGCGAGTTGGGAGTTCTCGTCAAGTACGGCTACCCCAGCCGAGTCATAGCCGCGATACTCCAACCGCTTCAGGCCATCGAGGATGATGGGGACGGCTTTGCGCTCCCCGATATAGCCAACAATTCCGCACATATGTCTCTTTATATTAAGAGAACGGAGGCGGCGCAGGCTCTCAGACGATTCGGCGAGCGCTTTACATCCCGATTAAAATCGCCCAGGGAGGACTCATCGATGCGCCGAGTCTTGTTCTTATTGGCGTGCAGCGCTCTCGCCGCACAGGTATCCACCAAGCCTGCGCCTGTCCTGTTTGAAGGGCGGACTCTTTTTGAAATACGGACGTCGCTGGGGCCTTTTACCGCTTCCGAGCGCGCCGCCGCGGTTGGACAGCGGCTGCAATCGATCGCGGGCGATCCGCTTGCCGCGCGGCGCATCCACACGGCCGAAGCCCGTGAGATAACCAACATCATGGCCGGCGATCTGGTTCTGACGACCGTGACCGATGCCGACGCTTCCGCCGCGGGCCTCACTCGCCGGGCGTTAGCCGCCGAGCAGGCAGCGCGGATTCAGGTTGCGCTCGATCAGCACCTGAAGGCGCACGCCTTTCACAGTCTGGCCCTCGGAGCGGTGTACGCGGCGCTGGCCACGGCCGTGTTCCTCCTCATCCTGTATGTGCTGCGCAAGCTGTTTCCACGGCTCCAACGCAAGGTGCGGGCCTGGGAGGGAGTGCAGATCCGCTCTTTGCGGATTCAGAACCTGGAGCTGCTGCCCGCCTCACGCGTAGTGCACGCGCTGCTGGCGGCGCTCTCCGCCATCCAGATCGTCGCCACCCTGGCGCTCATCTACTTCTATGTGCCGCTGGTGTTCAGCTTTTTCCCCTGGACACGCGGCTATGCTTATGTGCTGTTCGATTACATCCTGAATCCTGCCAAGGCGCTGTGGAGCTCGTTTCTTAGCTACGTGCCGAGCGTGTTTACGATCCTGGTGATCGCTTTCGTTACGCGCTACATCATCAAACTGGTAAAAGCGGTTTTCACCGGGATCGCGCGCGGCGCGATTATGTTCCGGGGATTCGATTCCGAATGAGCGGAGCCCACCTACAAGATCGTGCGCTTTCTGATTCTGGCGCTGGCCGCCATCGCCATCTATCCGTACGTGCCCGGTTCAGACTCCCCCGCCTTCCGGGGAATATCCGTGTTTCTCGGAATCCTGCTTTCGCTCGGCTCGGCGGGGGCGGTGTCCAATCTCATCGCCGGCGTCATGCTGACCTATACCCGCGCGTTCCGCGTCGGTGATCGGGTGCGGATTGCCGAGACAACCGGCGATGTGCTGGACAAAACGCTCCTGGTCACGCGTATCCGGACCATCAAGAACGAAGACGTCTCAATTCCCAATTCCCTAGTGCTGAGCAGCCACGTCGTTAACTACAGCGCTTGTGCGCGGCCGGGACTGAATGGACTGATTGTCCATACTTCCGTGACAATCGGCTACGACGCGCCTTGGCGGACGGTGCACCGGCTGCTCATTGAGGCGGCGGAGGCAACCAGCGGCATACTTGCCGAACCCGCGCCCTTTGTGCTGCAAACGAGCCTCAACGATTTCTTTGTCACCTACGAGATCAACGCCTATACTGCTCAACCGAGCCGGATGGCGAATATCTATTCAGACCTCCACCAGAACATTCAGGACAAGTTCAATGAGGCCGGCGTCGAGATCATGTCGCCGCATTACACTTCGATACGCGACGGCAACGGCGTAGCAATTCCGCAACAATACCAGAGCGAGCGCTGCAGGCCGCGGGCGTTCCGGATTCTCCACACGGACCAGGCTGACCCGGTTACGACAAAGTCATAAGGACTGGCCCCGCACGGCGGCCAGTCCTGCCGCATCCCAGCGGCTCCCCGATGTAGTATTTGCGCGCTTCGAGAAGCGCACGAACTTGCGAATGTTCTCCGACGTCCAGCTATTGGAGAATATCGATCCGGTACTCCTCGATCACAGGATTCGACAGGACTTCCCGGGCGATCTGGTCCAGCTCGGCGGCGGCTTTGTCGGGGTCCGCGGAGCTGTCGAACGCGATATCAAAGTACTTGCCTTGCCGCACCTCGGCAATCGACGAATGCCCGAGCCCGGCCAGCGCCCGGCGGATGGTCTGCCCCTGAGGGTCGAGGACGGTAGGTTTTAGAGATACGTAAACTCGCGCCTTCATCAGAAAGACCATTGTAATCGCATGGTCGAAGACGAACAGGGCCTTCGTCGGTTTGTATTGTCCTATTGGGTATTCAACGGCGGCTCTGCATCATGCTGCTTTAACGCTCTCCAGCGCTGGAATTAGCTCCACCTTGACCCACCCTTCTTCGCGGCGGTCAAAGGCGCGGTATGCATCGATGACGGAGACGAGCGGCTGGACCTGAGTGAGCAGGCGCGATGGATGGATCGTCCCGTTGCGAACCATATCTACGAGCTTGGGGATGTAGCGGCGATGGGGGCAATTGCCCATCTTGACGGTGATGTTGCGGTTCATCGCCATACCGATGGGGAACCATTTGGCTTTCAACGGATAGACGCCGATGATCGACAAGACGCCGGCTTTGGCGAGCGACTCAACGGCCCATTCGAGCGCCTGAGAGGGCGCTGTGCCCGGCTCCCAGTTGCCATCCTGCGGATTCTGCTTGGGCGCGACCTCCCGGCGCTGCTGCTTGTACAGCTTGCGAGCAGGCTTCGCGGTTGCCCAAGCCGGGCCGGACTGTGCGTGATCGGCGTCCACGCCGACGGCGTCAATCGCGCGATCGACGCCGATGCCCCCAGTTGCCTCTCGGATTGCGAGGACCGGGTGCTCCTGGTCGAAGTTGATCACCTCCGCGCCCTGCCCGCGCGCCATCTCCAAACGCGAATGCACGCGGTCGACGGCGAACACGCGTCCAGCGCCCATCAGAAAGGCGCTTGCGATGGCGCACTGACCGACGGGTCCGCAGCCAAATACCGCCACCGTATCGCCGGACTTGATTTCGGCGAGGTCGGCGCCGAAGTAGCCGGTTGGAAAGATGTCGGAAAGCGTGATCGCCTCGTCGTCCGTCACCTCGTCGGGCAGCTTGACGCAGCCAACGTTCGCATACGGGATGCGCGCATACTCGGCTTGCAGACCGTCGAAGCCGCCGGCGTCCATGGGGCCGCCAAAGAAGGCTGTCCCGCCCATCTTGCCCAAAGGATTTGCATTATCGCATTGCGAGTAGTAGCCTGCGCGGCAATACGAGCAGTTTCCGCAAGCAATTGTGGATCCTATGACTACGCGGTCGCCCACCCTGAGGTTGCGGACGCCTGGTCCGAGCTCTTCGATGACGCCAACGCCCTCATGACCGAGGATGGTTCCGGATTTCATTCCAGAAAGCGTGCCGCGCACCATATGCAGATCCGTGCCGCAAATCGCCGAAGCGGTGAGCCGCACAATGGCGTCTGTGGAGTCCTTGATCTTCGGTTCTTTTGTGTTTTCGAGGCGAATATCGCCGACGCCGCGCCACACGACTGCTTTCATATGAGGTCTCCCGCCGTTGGATGCGGGCGCGGCGGTTTGGTTACGCCAGGGCGCGTTACGCAGACCCGTTCACGGGCGTTTACAAGGACTCGGCCTTCCGTCCGGGCTCGCTCGAAAGAGGCGCGAGAATCACCGTTCGCAAATAGAGGCGCGCGAGTTGATAAAAGGTGATAATGAGCGAGCGAACTCGAAAAAATTGCGAACGGCCATGCCGGCGGGGATAATGGTGCACGCCGACTTCGACGACGCGATACGGGCTCATTTCGAGTTTTCGCACGAGTTCGACGCAGATTGTGCCGCTTGTGGAGGTCAGGCGCGCGTCCTCAAGCAGCGATCGCCGGATCAGACGAAAATCGCAATCGATATCGCGAATGCGGATGCGGAACAGCAACCGCGCGAACGTATTGTAGAGATTGCCGATCCAGATCCGGTGCCGGGGATCGTTGCGCTCCAGCTTATAGCCATTCACGAGGCCGACATCGAAGGAGATGTGAGCGAGCAGCGCAGGCAGTTCGCTAATATCGTACTGGCCATCGCCGTCGGTGTAAAAAACCCACTCCTTGGAAGCGGCCTCAAAGCCGCTGCGAAGCGCCGCGCCGTAGCCGCGATTTACCGAATGTGTGACGATGCGCAATCGCGGGCCGTAAGTTAAGGCCAGCCGGTCGAGAACAGCCGCGGTTTCATCCCCGCTGCCATCATTGATCACAATGACCTCGAAATCGTCTACGCACTCGTTAAGGATCTTGAAAGCGGCGTCTACCAACGCCGGTAAGGATGGCGCATCGTTATAGGCCGGGAAGAACACGCTCAGACTCGGAATGCGTATCACGATCCGATCATGTTAACCCAATTCCTGCGATTTTGAGTAACGTAAGCAATACAGCTAACCGCTACATATCGGCCACATAGTTCATGAACTTGTCTGAGTTTGACTATCACTTGCCCGAAGAGCTAATCGCGCAGGAGCCGCTGCCGGATCGCGCCGCTTCGCGGATGCTGGTGCTGTTTCGCGAAGAACGCCGGTGGGAGGACCGGAGGTTTTGTGAATTGCCAAAGCTGTTGCGAGCCGGCGATTGTCTGGTTCTCAACAATTCCAAAGTTTTTCCGTCTCGCCTGTACGGCCGTCGCGAGGGCGTACATGCGCTGCCGGTTGGCAAAAACAACCCCAAGCGCTGGCAAAACTTGTCGGGGCGCGTCGAAGTACTGCTCACGCGGCCGGTCTCAGGGGATCGAAAAACGTGGGAGGCGCTGGTCCGGCCAGGGCGGAAGATGCGCACCGGAGAACGCATTCGGTTTGGTGGCGGGCTTACAGGCGAAATCCTGGGGCGCGGCGAATTCGGCGAGCGTACCGTGCGGTTCGATTGCGAAGGAGATATCTTCGATGTCCTGAACGCTGTCGGGCACGTGCCTCTGCCGCCGTACATCCGCCGGCCCGACAGGCTCGAGGATCGGGAGCGATATCAGACCGTATTCGCCGAGAAGACCGGCTCAGTGGCGGCGCCGACCGCCGGCCTGCATTTCACCCCGGAAATTCTCGACCAGTGCCGCGCCGCTGGCGCCGACATCGCCTATGTGACTTTGCATGTCGGTTTGGGCACTTTCCAGCCGCTGCACACCGAGGTGATCGAGCAGGCCAGGCTGCACTCGGAAGTGTTTGAAATCGACGAGGCCAACGCAGAACGGATCAAGGCGGCGCGCCGCCGGGTGGCGGTCGGCACGACAACGGTCCGCACGCTCGAGACGGCCGAATTGCAAGGCGGCGTACGCGCCATGACAGGCGAGACCGACCTGTTCATTTACCCTGGCTTTCAATTCCGGGCCACAGGCGCAATGCTGACGAATTTTCACTTGCCCAGATCCAGCCTGCTGGTGCTGGTTAGCGCTTTCGCCGGACGCGAGTTTGTGCTGGAGGCGTACCGTCATGCGGTGGCGGAACGCTACAGGTTTTTTTCCTACGGCGATTGTATGCTGATCCTGTGACGGCGCTCCGGCCGACATCAGCGCGGCGTACGCCTGTGGCGCGGCTGCGGCGCAAAGCTTCGGCTGCGAGCGGTGGCGCCTGTACGGCAATGCAGTGCGGCTACAAATGCTCTGCTTCCAAGAACCGCTCGGCTTCAATCGCCGCCATGCATCCGGCGCCGGCGGCGGTGATCGCCTGCCGGTAGGTGCGGTCCTGCACGTCGCCGGCATGAAATACGCCTTCTACGCTGGTCCGGGCGCCGCCTTTGGAAATGATGTATCCGTCCTCATCCAGCTCAATCTGACCGATAAAGGGCGCGGTGTTCGGGATGTGGCCGATTGCGACAAAGAATCCATCTACTTCACGCTCCCAGATCTCGTTGGTGATGACATTGCGGAGCTTGACTCCGGTCACATAGCCCCGGTCGGCGTCGTAGATATCCTCGACAACGGTGTTGGTGATGAACTTGATTTTCGGGTTCGATCGTGCGCGCTCCAACATGATTTTCGATGCGCGGAAGTGCTCGCGGCGGTGCACAACCACGACTTCAGATCCAAAGCGCGTGAGGAAGTTCGCCTCTTCCATTGCCGAATCGCCCCCGCCAACCACCATGATTTTTTTGCCGCGATAGAAGAATCCGTCACAGGTAGCGCAGGAGCTGACGCCATGACCGATCAGCTTTTTTTCGTTCGGCAGCCCCAGCCAGCGCGCCGACGCGCCGGAAGCGATAATGAGCGTCTGCGCTTCATGCCATTCGTGATCGACGAGAAGGCGGAACGGGCGCTTTGAAAGGTCGGCCTCGACGACAGAGCCGTGCAGGTATTCCGCGCCAAAATTCTGAGCCTGTTTTTTGATATTTTCGACGAGATCGGGGCCATTAATGCCTTCCGGGAAGCCCGGGAAATTCTCGACGAGCGTGGTCAGCGAGAGCTGGCCGCCGGGCTCGTGCCCCGATATCACAAGCGGCTTGAGATTGGCGCGGGCGGCGTAGACAGCGGCGGTATTGCCGGCGCACCCAGAGCCGACGATGATCACTTTTCGCATCTGGCCTAGTAACCCCTTATGCTAGCACGCGGCTTTTGCCGGCCCTGGATCGCGAGGCGCTTCTAGGCGAGGGCGGCTTCATCGCCGATCCGGCGCGCGACGACGCGGCTCGAATCCGGACCCGCGGCGATAAGACATCGCTCAATGGGCTCGTGGTATGGCTCGCGGCTGAGCTGAAACGTCTGGTGGTGGACCGGCAGAATGCGATCGGCGCCGGCTTCGCCCGCCATCCGCACGGCCTGCTCCGGAGTGCAGTGGGCGTGAATCCAAGGGTTGTAGGCGCCAATGGGCATGATGGCGAGATCGAAGGGTCTGGAAGTGCGGAGTCGGCGAAATTCCTGGGTATCAGCCGTATCGCCGCCAAACAGAATCCGCCGTCCGCCGCTTTCGATCACGTAGCCGTTATAGCCGCGATACGTATCGGTGCGCATACGAGCGCCCCAATGATTGACGCGAACGCCGCGGACCGTGACGGGCCCCGCCTGAACCTGTTCGCCCCAACCCACCTCCTGAACACGGTTATAACGGTCCAGGCGCAGCAGATCTGAGGTTGCGCGGGCGGTAATGACACCGGTGTTGCGGTTCTCGAGGGCGCGAAGGGACGGAATGTCGAAGTGATCCATGTGCGCGTGCGACAGCAGGACAAGATCGATCCTGGGCAGTTGCGAGATTCCGAGCGCAGGCGCGACCAGGCGTTTCAGACCAAGCGTCACGGGACCCAGACGGATGCCGCAACGGTCGCTGAACACCGGGTCGGTCAAGATGGTGTAGCCGTCCACTTTGATCAGGACGGTTGTGTGCCCGATCCAGGCGGCGTAGAGGCCAGTATCGCGCCACTCGCGCCAGCGTGGCTGCGCGGGCGGCGGCAGGATGCCGCGCTTCACTTCGCGCATATACTGGTCCCAAAAAGCGGGCGCCGAGCGATAAACAAAATGTCCGGCCGAGGCCAGCCCGGTGACTCCGAGACCGCCCATCACGGCGCGGCGGCGGAGCCTAGCAGGCATGTGCGTCCTTCTTACAGGTTTGATCCATACCACTCTTCACACTGCGATGAGCATGATTTCAAGCCAACATCGGCTTCCGCAGCGTTTCGCAGCCTACCCACCATAGTAACGGGCGGGCGGCTTACATCGTTTGGATGAATTGCAAGGCGGCGTTGCACTGGTATGCTCTAACTATGTCCGACGCCGAACTGGTGATTGTTTTCCGAAGCGCCGATGAGTCTGCGGAAGAAGACGCAAAGGCCATTGGCGAGTTGCTGACCAGCGAAGGCATCGACGCGGTTGTGCTCGATGACAATGCTCCCGGCGTCCCGGAAATGGCGTGGGAGGTTCGAGTGCGACCCGCCGATGTGGCGCGCGCGGAGGAACTGATTGCCGAAGCGCGGTTGCCCGATGATGAGCTTGTAGAAGTCGACGAATCGCCTCAACTCGACAGTGAAACGGTGTTCAGCGCTCCCGCCGGTCCGACGGCGGAAATGGAGGCGATATCGGTGAAGAGCCTGCTCGACGCGGCAGGCATCGCATCCTTTATTGTCGGCGACTCGGTGCTGCCCAATCTGCCGTTCGAAGTGCGCGTGTCGAAAGAAAACGCCGAGCAGGCGCGCAAAGTGATCGAAGACGCGCGGGCTGCCGGCCCGCAAGCCGCCGAAGAGGCGGAACGGAATACAGAAATTCCGTCAAATCCTTGAGAGTGTCTCCCGCCACTCGCGCTCTCGCTGCTCATGGCCTATTCTCCAATCGAAGACTACGGAATCATCGGGAATCTGCGCACAGCCGCTCTGGTCGGGAAAAATGGATCGGTCGACTGGCTGTGTTATCCGCACTTCGATTCGCCGAGCGTCTTTGCCGCCATCCTGGACGATGACAAGGGCGGCCGTTTCCGCATCACGCCGGCCGAGGACGATATCACCGTCAAGCAGTTGTACTGGCCGGACACGAACGTTCTGATTACAAGATTTCTCGCCGGCGACGGCGTTGGTGAAATCATCGACTACATGCCGATGGCCCGGCGCCGTCGCGGTTTGGGCTACCACGGTCTGATCCGGCGCGTGCGGGTGGTCCGCGGAACAATGCGATTCCGGATGCAGTGCCACCCGGCGTTCAATTACGCTCGCGACCGGCATGAGACCCGGCTGGTCAGCGGAGGCGCGAAGTTTCTGTCGAAAACGGCCAATCTTGCGCTGGCCAGCGATTTGCCTTTGCAGCGGGATGGCGACGGCGTGTGCGCCGATTTCACTCTGCACGAAGGGCAGGCGGCGAGCTTCGAACTGCACGGGCTGGAGAATGCCGGCGAGGAGAAGATCGGGTTGACGGATCAGGAGGCCGACGACCTGTTCCACGACACGATTGCGTACTGGCGGTCCTGGATTTCACGATGCAACTATCACGGGCGCTGGCGCGAAATGGTCAACCGTTCCGCGCTGGTGCTGAAGCTGATGACGTTCAAGCCTACCGGCGCGATTGTCGCCGCGCCCACATGCAGCCTTCCCGAGAGCATCGGAGGACCTCGCAACTGGGATTACCGATACACCTGGATCCGCGATTCGGCGTTTACTCTGTACGCGCTGTTGCGCCTGGGCTTCACCGAGGAAGCCAGCGCGTTTATGAGCTTTCTCGATTCGCGCTGCCACGAGATGTCGCCAGAAGGCTCGCTGCAAGTGATGTACGGCATCGACGGGCGCCACACGTTGACGGAGGAGACGCTGGATCATCTTGAAGGCTATAAGGGATCGAAGCCGGTGCGGATCGGCAACGGCGCCTACAACCAGAAGCAGCTCGATATTTATGGCGAGTTGATGGACTCCGTGTATCTGTATAACAAGTACGCCCAGCCGATCTCTTACGATCTCTGGTTTTATCTGCGGCGGCTGACGAATTGGGTGTGCGCGCACTGGCGCGAGAAGGATGAGGCGATCTGGGAGGTGCGGGGCGGTCCGCGCGAGTTCACATATTCGAAACTGATGTGCTGGGTGGCGATTGATCGCGCGCTGCGGCTTGCCGACAAGCGCTCGTTTCCCGCGGACCGGCAGAAGTGGCTCGAAGAGCGGGACAGAATTTTCGAGACGATTTTGCAGCGCGGCTGGAGCAACAAGAGGCGCGCGTTTGTGCAGTCCTTCGACGGCGACGCCCTGGACGCATCGACGCTGATGATGCCGTTGGTCTTTTTTCTCGCCCCGAATGATCCCCGGATGCTCGAAACGATCGACGCGATCAACCGGCCGCCGCGAGAAGGCGGGCTCGTCTCGGCAGGCATGGTTTACCGCTATGACGTCGAGAAAACGCCGGACGGGCTGAAGGGCGCGGAAGGCACGTTCAATATTTGCAGTTTCTGGCTGGTGGAAGCCCTGACCCGCGCTGGGCGGCACGATCCAGAGCGCTTGAACGACGCGCGGCTTCTCTTTGAACAGATGCTCGGATACGCCAATCACCTCGGCCTGTATGGGGAAGAGATCAGCCCGCGCGGCGAAGCGCTGGGGAACTTCCCGCAGGCGCTCACGCATCTTTCGCTCATCAGCGCGGCGTTCAACCTGGATCGCAGTTTGGGTGGGACGGGAATCGATCTGCATGAGTAGGTCCGCTCGGCGTACGCCTCAATCCCAGCCGGAGTATGATTCTGATGCGAACCGCTTGCCTGATCCTGGGCCGGACGGAATGAGGCTGATGGGGCCGCCGGCTGCGACTTTATCAACCCGTTGCAGTACAGCCGCGGCCAGAGACGGCGATAGGCTCGGCGGTTGACTGCCATGATCTCTCTCCGCAACATCGAAAAATATTTCGAGCACGGACTGACAAAAACGTTCGTGCTTCGGCGCATCAATCTGGACGTGCGAGAGGGCGAATTTATCTCGATTATGGGTCCGTCCGGCGCCGGGAAGTCGACCTTGCTGCACGTGCTCGGCATGCACGATACCGCCTGGACCGGAGAGTATTATCTGATGGGCAATCCGGTTCACCAGATGAATAAGAAGGAGCGATTCGAGCTCTATAAAAAGTATTTTGGATTTGTATTCCAGCATTATCACCTGCTCGACTCATTGACCGTATACGAGAACCTGGAGATTCCGCTTTCCTATCGCAACGTGAAGAAGTCCGAGCGGGACAGCATCGTTTGCGATGCGCTGGACAAATTTCGGATTGTCGGCAAGAAGGATCTGTTTCCGAACCAGCTTTCCGGAGGTCAACAGCAACTAGTTGCCATTGCCCGTGCGATCATCGCCAGCCCCAAGGTGATTCTGGCGGATGAACCGACCGGAAACCTGCACTCAAGCCAGGCCCAGGAGATCATGGAGGTCTTCCAGCGCCTGAATGAGGCAGGTACGACGATCATTCAGGTGACGCACTCGGAGGCGAACGCGGCATACGGGCGCCGGATCGTGAAGATCGTGGATGGATGGATTGTCGATGGGGATAACGCCGCGGCGACCGGTTAGGGGGTATCCGACAGGCCATGACGCGCGTCTTGTTGATGGTGAAACTCGGGGTCATCGTTCTCATTTCGTTCTCCGCCATTCCCGCCGGAGCTCAAAGCTCCATTCCGTGGGATACCAGCGGCAATGGCATGCTCCAGGGGACGTATTACTTTCGTCAGGTTGCTTATCAGGCGGCCGATCAGTTCGGCGACATCGGAGCGGCTGCCGCAGTCTTCGGGACGATCAACTTCGACGGCAACGGCCATTACACGGTAAACGGGCAGTTGGTCTCGAGCAGCTCTGGATCCAGAAGCTACTCGGTCTCGGGAACATACGGGATCGCATCCAGCGGGCTGGGCTATCTTGACAGCCTGCTCATTAACAATGAGAGCATCGTCGGCCTGGTTGCGAACGGGGTATTTGTGGGCAGCAGCACGCAAAGCCTGTCCGTCAATGATCTGTTTGTCGCGGTTCAGGCCGGCGGGTCGCCTGCCTCGAATGCGACCCTGAACGGGACATACTGGGTGGCGTCCATGAATTTTCCGAGCGGCGATCCGACCCAGGCGCGCGATGGCCTGTTCTCGATGACCGTGGATGGGAACGGGAATGTGACCGGCAATCTGACGATCGGCGGGTATATTGGCGTCTCTTCGGCGCGGCTGAATCAGACTGTGCAGGGAGCGCGCTACAGCTTCAATAATGGCGTCGCAACATTCTCTTTCCCGGCAGGTTCGACGCCTTCCGCCCAAATTTTGGTTAGCGGCGACAAAGTGACGTATGTTTCCGCTGACGGAAGCTTTCTGGTGGGCGGGTCGGCGACGGGCTTCGATATCCTGATGGGCGTGCGCGCGGGGACTTCGAACGCCTCTTCGCTTGACGCGCTGTACTACCTGGCCGGCCTGCGCGAAGACAATTCGCTGGCGACGCAGGGCTATGCGCAGCTCTCCACTTACTATGGGTCAGCGCGCATTTACGCGTCGGGAGTTGCGCTGCGGCATGAGCAAATTTCACCGTTTGACGCCGCTACGTACAACTTTTTTACAGACGACGCATACGCGCCAAACAGCGATGGCTCCTACGATCAAAGCGCTGCGACGTTTGCCGCGGGCGCCAACGGGTCGGCCGTGGTGGGCATCGGCAAGGGTCCCTTCCTCGGGATTTTCGCCGGCATCATGGCTCCGGCATTCAGCGGATCCGGCGTGTATCTGAATCCGACGGGGGTGGTGAATGCGGCGAGTTCGGCGCCGTTTACGGCCGGGATTGCGCGCGGGGAGCTGATCACTTTGTACGGATCGAATCTCGCTCCTGACGCGGCGGTGGCCCAGGCGCCGTTTCCGACGACGCTCAACGGCGTTCAAGTTTTAATCAATAACCGCGCCGCGCCCATTTACTACGTCAGTCCTGGACAGGTCAGCGTGATCGTGCCGTATGCGACGGAGCTCAGTTATGCGCAGATTTCTGTAATCAACAACGGCGCGCAATCGAATACCGTAACGGTGCTGATGAACACGACGGCGCCAGGCGCCTTCACGGTTCCGCCCGGCGGGATTGGATACGGCGCTGTTCTGCATGCCGACTTTTCGCTGGTCACGCCGTCGAGTCCCGCTAAGGCGGGCGAAACGGTGCTCATATTTGTGACCGGGCTGGGCGACGTGAATCCCGCCATAGCCGATGGGGCGCCAGGTCCGTCGAATCCGTTCAGCCTGACTGTGAATCCGCTGGCGGTGTACTTCGCCGGTCCTGGAAAAACAGTTCAAGGCGCGGTAACCTATGCCGGACTCGCGCCGGGACTTGCCGGTCTGTACCAGATCAACGTTCAACTACCATCGACCATTGCGTCCGGGGACAACTATATCGAGATTCAGACGGCGGACTCCTACTCGACCCAAGCGAAGATGCCGGTTCAGTAGATTGTCACGGGCGTAAGAAAGGATTGCGCTCTTTTTCCCGGCCGATGGTGGTTTGTGGTCCATGGCCGGCAATGACGACGGCCTCTTCCGGAAGCGCCATCAGTTTCGTGTGAATAGACCTCAGAATCTGGCGGTAATCGCCGCCTGGCAGGTCCGTGCGTCCGATGCTGTCGCGAAACAACGTATCGCCGGCCACCAGTTTGTTTTGTTGCGGGATCCAGATCGAGATGCTGCCCTGCGTGTGGCCCGGCGTATGCAGAATGTGGAATTCGGCGCCGCCCAGTTGCAAATTATCGCCATCGCGCGCGGGCGAATCAATTTCGGCGCGCTCGGGAACAGGCGCGCCCAGCCAGGAGGCCTGAACGTCGATTCTGTCGTAAAGCTCCTGGTCATTCTGGTTCATGTAGACGGGCGCGCCGGTCGCCCGTTTGAGCTTGGCCGCACCCCCGATGTGATCGATGTGCGCGTGTGTGATCACGATCGCCTTCACTGTGAGCTGATGCCGCTCAAGAAGAGCAAGAATGCGATGGATCTCATCGCCGGGGTCGATGACAATCGCTTCTCTGCTCTGCTCATCGCCGAAGATTGAACAGTTGCATTGCAGCATGCCCACGGGAAGAATCTCGTGAATCATCACCACCGATTGTAAGATGGAATTGATGCCGCCAACCCTTACGATGATCCTGGGCGTGTGTATGCGCTGGCTGCATATTATATCGATGGCGCTGCTGATCGGCGCAGTGTACTATGCGCTGCGGACCTCGCGCGCTATGGCGCCGGCTTATTGCTCGACTGTGTATGCCGGGGTGGTCGGGGTGCTGGTTTCAGGTCTGTACAATTTTTTCACCAAGCCAAGCTATCCGCCGCATTACCACGTGTGGTTCGGCGTCAAGGTTTTGCTCGCTCTGCATATCTTCGCTGCGCTCATCGTATTGGCGCAGCGGGCGAAGCGGTCCGCCGAGCAAGCTCGCACGATGCGCAGCATCATGCTTTCCGCGGCTGCCGTGATCGCGATCTCAGCCTATCTGCGCTGGATTTCGCTGAGTCCGGCTGTGAAACTGCCATGAAAGCGTACAGAGCGCTTCGCGAGGGAGCGGCTTGGCTGGAGCTGGCCGGACGCGGCAAGATTCGGGTGACGGGCGAGGATCGGGCGCGCCTGCTGCACGCGATGACTACAAACCACGTGCAGGGGCTGCAACCCGGTGAAGGCTGTTACGCGTTCTTTCTGAACGCCCAGGGCCGGATTCTCGGCGATGTGAGCATCTTCTGCCGGTCGGACCACTTTTTGCTGGACACAGAACCGGAAACGGCGCGCAAGCTGTACGAGCACCTGGATAAGTACATCATCGTTGATGATGTGGTTCTTGAGGATCTCACGCCGTCCACTACCACGATTGCGATTGAAGGTCCGCGGGCCTTTGCGGCGCTTGTGCAAATCGGCGCTCCAACGCCCCCCGCTCCGTATGCCTCGGAACAGTGGGGCGCCCGCCTGGTGGCGAATCTCAGCTATACGGGATCGCCTGGGTACTTCATCATGGCGCCAGCAGAAGAACGCGCTTCGCTGATGGAGCAGATCGAATCCGCCGGCATCGAGGCCGCGGATGAAGAGGCCTTCCGCGTCGTGCGGCTCGAACACGGCAAGCCGCGCTACGGGGAAGACATGTCCGAACGCTATCTGGCGCAGGAAGCGAACCAGATGCATGCGCTGCATTTCAGCAAAGGATGTTACCTCGGGCAGGAGATTGTGGAACGCGTGCGCTCGCGGGCGCAGATTCACCGCCGGCTGCTGCCGCTGTCCATTGACGCCGACCAGCCGCCCGCCGCCGGAACGAAGCTGACCAAAAATGGGGCGCCGGCGGCGGAGATTACGTCGGCGGCGTTCTCGCCGGCGCTCGGCCACGCCGTTGCGCTCGCCTACGTGCGAACAGAATATAAGCCCGGCGACGTGCTTAGCTGTGATGGAGCGACCGCGACAGTGCTCGCAAGTCCTCAAGCACCGAAATCGGAACCGATAAATTGCCATTGAGACCGCGGCCTAGCATCACGCCGGGTTTCGCATCGCCGTGAAAATCTGACCCGCCGGTAACGCCAAATCCGTAGTGATTCGCCTCGGCGAGGTAATGGCGAGTGTCGCCCGGGCCATGGTCTGAATGATAGGCCTCGATGGCAGGCAACCCCGCGCTTTTCAGTTCGGCAAACAGCCGCATTTCTTCGTGGCTTCCCGGTTGTGCATTCCGGATTGGATGCGCCAGCGACGGGACGCCGCCGGCCTCGAGCACGCGCAGAATGGCCTCTGAAACAGGCGGGGCTTCACGCTCGACGTGCGCAGCGGCCGTTTCGCCCAGATACTTGCGGAACGCATCGCGCCGATCCTCGGCATAGCCTTTGGCGATCAGCACCCGGGCGAAATGAGGCCGGCCGGTCAGAGTCTTTCCCAATCGCTCGACTTCATGAAGATGGATGTCGACGCCGAGTTCCCGCAGTCTGGCGACCAGCTTCCGATTGCGCTCGCGCCGGGATTCCACGAGGCCGCGGAGCCAGTTGTGAAACTCCAATCCCGGATCCCCATCCAGAAAATAGGCGAGCAGGTGGAGGCTGGCCGGTCCGCGCCTGGCGCTGATCTCTACGCCGCGGATAAGATCCAGACCCCGTTCACGGGCAACAGGCAAAGCCGCTTCATAGCCGGCAAACGTATCGTGATCGGTGATGGCAAGGGCGCCGAGCCCGGCTGCAAGGGCCGCCTCAACGAGCTCGGCGGGCGTATATGTGCCGTCGGACTCGTTGGTGTGCGCATGAAGATCGATCAGCGTCAAACGAGCTTTGCCTCCAGCTCCGCCCAGCGCGCATACAGTTCATCCGCGCGCTGTTGCGCGCGCTGCAGTTCTTCAAAGGTCTCCTGCAGCATTGCTCCATCTGCGATCACAACCGGATCCTGAAGAGCGGCCTGGCAACGATCGACTTCGGCCTCTGCTTCGATAATGCGCTGTTCCATTTGTTCCCAGTCGCGCTGCTCCAGATAGGACAGCTTTTTGCGTCGGGGCGGGGGATTGGCTCCGGTGGCATGGCTGAGCGTTGCTTCTTCGCGCTGCACCGGGGGCTTCGAGGGCGGTCGGTTCTGTTCCCACTGCGAGTAGTCGGCGTACTGAGCCGCTCCCCCGAGGCCGTCGAGAGCGAGCACGGAGGTTGAGACGCGATCCAGCAGGTAGCGGTCATGCGTCACGAGGACCATCGCGCCCGGAAAGTCGAGCAAATTCTCTTCGAGGAGCTCCAGCGTTGGAATATCCAGATCGTTCGTCGGCTCATCGAGCAGCAGCAGATCCGCGGGCCGCAACATGAGGCGGGCGGTCAGTACGCGGGCGCGCTCACCGCCCGAGAGGCTCGAGATCGGCGCTTCGAGCTGCTCCGACGTGAACAAGAACCGCTTCGCCCAGCCCGCGATGTGGACGGGACGGCCGCGGAACAAGACCATGTCGCCCTCTGGCGACAAGGCGCGCTTCAGCGTCAGGGCAGGGTCAAGCGTGTCGCGGTTCTGCTCGAAATAGACGGTTTGCAGCGCATCTGCTCGCAGGATCTGCCCGGCCGCCGGCGTCAATTCGCCGGCCAGGAGTCGAAGCAGCGTCGTCTTGCCGCTGCCGTTCGGACCCACCAGACCAAGGCGCGTTCCCGGCCGAAGCGTGAGGTTCAAATTACGAAACAGCGTCCGCCCGCCCAGAGCCATTTCCACGCCCTTGGCCTTCAACAGCATCTTGGTCGGGCGCCGAGATGCGGTGAAATCGAGCTGTGCGACTCTCATCTGCGTCCGCGCGGCGGCGTCCGATAATTCCGAGATCAGAGCCTCGGCGTTCTGTATCCGCGCGCGACTCTTCCCTGTGCGCGCTTTCGGGCCTCGCCGCAGCCAGTCTATTTCGCGCCGGACGCGGTTCTCGAGCGCCTCCTGCCGTTGCACTTGGGCCTCAAGAAACGCCCGCTTCCTTTCGAGGAAATCGGCGTAATTGCCTTTAACGTAAAGGAGGCCGCCGGGATAAGCGCGACTGATCTCGGCCATGTGCGTGGCGACGCTTTCCAGGAAATAGCGATCGTGGCTGATGACAATGGCGGCGAACCGTCCCTTGATGATCAGCTTTTCAAGCCAGAAAATGCCTTCGACATCGAGGTGGTTGGTCGGTTCGTCAAGCAGCAGCAGGTCCGGCGCCTTGACCAGCTCGGCGACGATAGCAAGGCGTTTTTTCCAACCGCCGGAGAGGTCCGCTCCCAGAGCGGAGGGATCAGCGAAGCCTGCCTTCGCGAGGACGCTGGCGACAGCCGCTCGGCGCTCGTGGTCGTCCACCGGAAGCGCGGAAGCGGAAGCCTCGAGAACCGCTGCGACCGTCATTCCCTGCGGGAATGATGAGTCCTGAGGGACGTATCCGACTCGCGCCAGTCTGCGCGTGGAAACGGTTCCTGAATCGGGCGTCTGCATTCCGGCAAGGATTTCGATCAGCGTCGATTTCCCGCTGCCGTTTGGGCCGATAATGCCGAGACGTTCGCCATCTGAGATGGCGAGCGAAAGGTTCGCAAACAGCGGACGCGCGCCGTAAGACTTCGAGATGGACTGACAACTGAGAAGGACCGGCACTAGGGATGATTCGCCGGAGGCGGCTCGAATTCGAAAGTTTCGCCCGCGGTGTTCACCACCAGGCGGCCGGGTCCGAGCGGCTTTCCGGCGGTTGGGTAGAAAATTGCGCCGTCAGTGGACTGCCCGGGGGCGAGTTTCGTGGCTACAAAGGCAATCGCCGAAGCGGCTGCGGCAGCTTTCAATTTGGTGGATGATACCTCGGCCAGCGCGGATTGCCGGCGGGCTTCGTATCCGTTTGTCGATTTGAAGCGGGAGAGTCCATACAGGCTGTTTTCGTACGCGGACACAAGTTTAATGACGTCGCCGCGGCTTCCGCGCTCGATCATGCTGTTGACCACCGATCCGGCCGGCGCGGCGGGTATCACCTGCCCGTCCTGGCGGTGAAATACGAAATCCTCGGGTTTGACCGTCCACGTCAGTGACGACCCGTTTGACACGGCAACCTGGAGGATGGCGTAATCGCGCACGTGA
Source organism: Bryobacteraceae bacterium (assembly GCA_035652975.1). Classification (GTDB taxonomy): domain Bacteria; phylum Acidobacteriota; class Terriglobia; order Bryobacterales; family Bryobacteraceae; genus TMP-7. Next base: position 72,892 of record DASRCT010000109.1, read on the forward strand.
GCCGGGAGGTTGGCCACCATCACCGTGACGCCGTTTTTTGTAAGTGTCTGATACCTAAGTCCGCCGGATTCAAATTCGATGACTTGCGCAAAAAGAAGGCTTGCTGCCGCGAGCGACGTGCACGCCAGCGCCAGGACGCGGCAAAACCCCATATCTACCATGATAAACTGAAGCAGGCTTTTCGACCGGTTTTGCCATGCAGAGCGCCGGAAATTCCGCGAGCCGTTTTGACTTAACCCGGCACGGCTTGCGGGATCTCGGCGCGGAGTTCTGGAACTTGGCGGCTCCAGAACTATACGAGCAGGCGCTGCGGCGCGCTGAGGGGTTGCTGGCGGACAATGGCGCACTGGTGGTGAACACAGGTCAGTTTACTGGCCGATCGCCCGGGGATAAATACATTGTCCGTACGCCGGAAACGGAAGACGCGATAGACTGGGGCGCCGTCAATCAGCCCATGGCTGAGAGACAGTTCGACCAGCTTTATGCGCGGCTGATCGACTTCTGGCGCGCAAAAGACGCGTTTATTCAGGACTGTTCGGCTGGCGGCGATCCCGAGTACGCCATGTCCATCCGGGTGATCACGCAACGCGCCTGGCACTCCCTGTTCGCGCGACAGTTGTTCATCCGTCACGAGCCAGGCGCGGCCGCCAAGCTCGAACCTGAGTTCACGATTCTGTTCGCGCCGGAGTTCAAGGCCGATCCTAGAGTGGACGGGACCCGATCGGAGACTTGCATCGCTCTCAATTTCCGACGGCGTTTGGCGCTGATTGCCGGCACCGAGTATGCCGGCGAGATGAAGAAGTCGGTCTTCACCGTTTTAAACTACTTGCTCCCGCCGCGCGGCGTTCTGCCGATGCACTGCTCGGCAAACATCGGGGAGGACCGGAGCGTGGCGCTGTTTTTTGGTTTGTCGGGAACCGGTAAGACGACGTTATCCGCAGACTCGAAGCGCCGTCTCATCGGGGACGACGAACACGGCTGGAGCAGCCGGGGCGTGTTCAATCTCGAAGGAGGGTGCTACGCAAAGTGCATCCGGCTCTCAAAGGAGAGAGAGCCGCAAATCTGGAACGCGATCCGTTTTGGGACGGTGCTGGAAAACGTGGTCATCGATCCGATCACCCGGCGGCTTGATTTCGATTCGGCCGAAATTACCGAAAACACGCGCGCGGCATACCCGCTGGAAGCGATTGATGCCTCGGTCATCCCCAGCCTGGCCGGACACCCTTCGCATATTCTTTTTCTGACTGCCGACGCCTTCGGCGTCCTTCCCCCGATCGCCCGGCTCACGCCCGAACAGGCGATGTTTCATTTTCTGAGCGGCTATACGGCGAAGGTGGCCGGTACCGAACGAGGCCTGGGCGCCGAGCCGGCGGCGACGTTCAGCGCCTGTTTCGGAGCGCCGTTTCTGCCGCGGCATCCTCTGGTCTATGCACGGATGTTGGGCGAGAAGCTGCAGCGCCACAACGTCGTGTGCTACCTGGTGAACACCGGTTGGGTGGGTGGAGGTTACGGCGTCGGGCATCGAATGCCGCTTCCATATACGCGCGCCATGGTCGATGCCGCTGTTGAAGGCCGCCTGGATGACGTTCCGGTGAAACCCCATGCTGTGTTCCAGGTGCTGATGCCGGAGGCCGTGCCGGGCGTTCCCTCCGAACTGCTGGATGTGCGATCGCTCTGGAAGGATCCAGACGCATACGATGCTGCGGCCGAGCATCTGAATGCCCGGTTCCGTGCAAATTTTGAGCGTTTCGGCGCGGAGGCGGAGCAGGTGCTGGAAGCGGCTCTGAAAAAATAGCCGACGCGAGCGTTCCGGAGCATTGGCGCCTGCGCTATGCTGATCGCTGACCCGAGGTCAAATCCGTGCGAAATTCGATCGCCTTCATTCTCTGTGGCGTGGTCGCGGCGCAGCAGCCCGCCCATCAGCATCGCGAGGAAACTGCGCCCGTAGCGCTACAACCGCTGGCGCAGCAAGTACGGCAGCTTGAGGAGGCGCTGATCTACCTCGGCCAGCCGCTAGCCCCGACCGAACACCGCCAGATCAACGAGGCAATCGGCCGCTCCGACGAGACGGCCGCCGTTCGCGAACTCGAATCCATTCTCGACCGGCATGCGCTTGTGATTGTCGATATCAATCCGGAGAGCCGCGTCAAAGTTGAACAGGGTCCCGCCAAGCCGGAGCTGGTCGAGGGCGGCACACGGCTGTTCCTGGTGAAGATAACGAATCATGGCAATGTCACCGCCCCGCTGAATGTTGATAGCCCGAACAGCGGCCGGGTTTACATTCCCTCCAATGGAAATCCGAGGCCCGCAATCGAGCTGACGCCGCGCGATTCCGCCGAGCGCTGGGCCGACATTTCGCTGTATCAGCGGCCGCCTATGCGCAAGCGGCTCTCCGGCCTGGCGCTGGAATACCAGATTCTCGAAGTCTACAGCCGCGATCGCGGCCAGCGTTCGGCCAAGATCAGCTTCAATGTCGGGCAGGGCAGTCAGGACATCGGCTTCCGCAACGATGTGATCATCCTGTTCAACGCGCTGCCTTCGCGGCCGATTACTCTGCGCATAAAGGACGAGAAAGGTCAGCCTGCGATGGCCAGTTTCATCATCCGCGACCGGCTCAATCGGCTGTATCCGGCGCCATCAAAGCGGCTTGCGCCTGATTTCTTTTTCCAACCCCAGATTTATCGGTTCGACGGCGAAAGCGTTCGGCTTCCGGCGGGATACTACACCGCCGAATTCACCGGCGGTCCGGAATATCTTCGGCACACGCGTGAATTTGCTGTGGACGAATCCGGACCGAATGAAATCACGTTTCAACTGGATCGCTGGATCGATCCGTCCCAATTCAAATGGTACTCAGGCGATCATCACGTACACGCCGCCGGATGTTCGCACTACATGAATCCCACCGAGGGCGTCGAGCCGAAGGATATGATCCGCCAGATTCTTGGCGAGCGGCTGAACATTGGGGCGGTGCTGACCTGGGGGCCGGATTACTATTACCAGAAGCAGTTCTTTTCCGGCAAAGACGATCCCCTGTCGAAGCCGGACCGCCTGATGCATTACGATCTGGAAGTCTCGGGTTTTCCATCCAGTCACGCCGGTCATTTGGTCCTGCTGAAACTTCGGCAGCAGGACTATCCTGGCGCCAAGTACATTGAGGACTGGCCGACCTGGGATCTCCCCATCCTGCGGTGGGCGAAATCGCAGGGCGCCATCGTCGGGTTCGCACATTCCGGCTGGGGGTTGCAGGTTACCGATGGCGACCTGCCGAGCTACCAGATGCCGGGCTTCGATGGCATCGGCGCTAATGAATACATCGTCGACGTCACTCACCCGAATACCGTCGATTTCATTTCTTCGGTCGATACGCCCTACGCCTGGGAGCTCAACATCTGGTATCACACGCTGAATGTCGGCTTCAGGACCAGGATTGCCGGCGAGACAGACTTCCCCTGCATTTATGACGGTCGCGTCGGAATCGGGCGGACATATGCGAAAGTTGATGGCGCATTGACCTATTCGGGTTGGCTCGATTCGCTGCAATCGGGACGCAGTTATGTTTCCGACGGCAAGACGCACCTGATGGACTTTCGCGTCAATGGGGTGGAGGTCGGGACGAACGGCAGCGAAGTAAAGCTGGCAGCGCCCGGCGCGGTCAAGATTACGATGAAAGCCGCCGCGTACCTGCCCGTGATTCCAGACGAAAAAATCCGCAAGCTCCCTTATGACGAAAAGCCCTACTGGGACATCGAGCGCGCGCGCATCGGCGAGAGCCGGGAGGCGCCGGTGGAAATCGTCGTGAACGGAAAGGTCGTGGCGCGGCAGAATCTGCTGGCTGACGGCAAGGTGCACGACCTGAGCTTCGAAGCGCCAGTGACGCGGAGCAGTTGGGTGGCGGCCAGAATTCTGCCCGCCGCGCATACGAATCCGGTGTTCGTGCTAGTGGGCGACAAGCCTGTTCGCGCTTCGCGCCGCAGCGCGGAGTGGTGTCTGAACGCGGTCAACCAGTGCTGGACGCAGAAGGCGCCGCGGATGTCGGCATCGGATCGGGCGGAAGCGCGGAAGGCGTACGATCATGCGAGGGATGTGTACCGGCGGCTGGCGGCGGAATCCGATGCCGAGTAGGTTTTACACGGCTTAACGAACGCCGGCGCGGCGGCAAACATCTTAATAGCCGCAGATGAACGCAGATAATTTCGCCGTGAATCGGCGGCGCATATTAGGCCTGTTCGGCGCTGCAGGCGCGCGCCTTATGCTCGGATCCTCGAACGCTGAGGCCGAGACTTGCGCGGCCACGCCGGCCGAAACAGAGGGTCCGTATTTTGTTGAGGAGAACCTCAACCGCTCCGATATCCGCGTCGACCCGAGCGACGGGTCCGTGCAACCGGGCGTACCTCTGACGCTGAAGATCACGGTCCGTCAGGTCAGCAACTCCGGCTGCGGAGTGCTCCCCGGCGCGCGGGTCGAAATCTGGCATTGCAACGCAGGCGGCGTTTACTCCGATGAGGCCGCCAATAACAGCCGGGGCCGGAAATTCCTTCGCGGGCACCAGATCACAGATGCAAATGGCGTGGTGAATTTCACGACCATATACCCCGGCTGGTATACCGGCCGGGCGGTCCACATACACTTCAAAGTGCGCACGTACTCCGGCTCAACCAAGCTCGATGAATTTACATCGCAGTTGTACTTCGACGAGTCGATCACGGATGTGGTGCATGCGCAGAGTCCATACAACCAGCATGGCCAGCGCGATACGCGCAATAGCAGTGACAGCATCTTCCGCGGAACTTCGAACGCGGACCGGCTCATGCTCAACCTGACCAAGGCGGATCAGGGTTATTCGGCGACGGTCGACGTCGGAGTGAATCTGAAGACGCCGGCCGTGTCGAGCGCGGTTATAACTTCGAATGGAGTGGTGAACGCGGCCAGCTATCAGCCAGGGGTTGCGCCGGGCGCATGGATTACCATTTTCGGACAGAACTTCTCGAACACGACCCAGACCGTATCGACGTCGGACCTGGTTAACGGCAATCTGCCGACGACTCTCGCCGGCGTCAGTGTGAAAATCGACAACCGCGACGCGTTCATTCAATTCGTCAGCCCCACCCAGATCAATGTTCAAGCGCCAGCGGACAGCAACACGGGGACGGTCCAGGTGACCGTGACGAATTCGGCCGGAACATCGAGCCCGGTGATTGCGACTCTTCAGCCCGTATTGCCCGCGCTCTTCACGTCGCAGAACTACGTTGCAGCCATTCGTTCTGATGGGACCGTTGTCCAGAGTGCGAGGCCCGGCGACATCGTCTCTCTGTATGGAACCGGCTTCGGACCAACGAACCCACCCATTGCGCCCGGCGCTGTTGTGCAAACGGCCGCGCCGCTGGTGGAAGCCGTAGCGTTCAAGATCGGAGGAATCGAAGCGCCGGTGTCGTTCGCAGGCCTGTCCGCAACCGGTCTCAATCAGTTCAACATCACGATTCCGAGCGTCGCTGCCGGCGATCACGAAGTGATTGCGACAATTTCAGGAGTACGAAGCCAGCCCGGGGCGCTGCTGAAAGTTGCGGACTACTGATCTGCGTTCATCCACAGCTACGCAAATAGTCTGTCGAACAACGCCCGCGTCTCGGTCTGAATCTGCGCGAGTTTCACGGGAAGTGGCTCGTCATGCAGCCGGTCCGGGGTCCAGCGCCGCACGAGTTCCTCGAGCGCCTGCAACTTCGCCTGAGAGGTCGGCAGATTGCCCTCCGCATGGCCCGAGAATACGCGCAGACCGTGGTCGATGGCGCGGTAAAAAACAGCGGCGTCGAGCAGAAATGCCGCGTCTTCGCGATCGAGATGGCCCATGCGCTCGATCAGATCGATCCGCTCCGGCGTGTTCAGGACCTTGAAGAACAGCCCCGCGCCCTTCAGCCGGAGATACATCAGCAGAAAATCGATGTCGTAGTAGCCGCCGCGTCCGCCTTTGAGCGGATTCGATGAGCCCTGCTCCTTTTCGAGCCGCAATCGCATATGCCGGAGATCCCGCTTTGACCGTCCGCCCTGACCGTAGCGCCGCCAGTCCACGTCCTGCAACTCGTGCAGGAATTCGGTCGCCGTCTCGATGCTGCCGGCCACGGCGCGAGATTTCATGTACGCGATGCCTTCCCAAGCCTCCGCACAGCGCGCAAAGTAGTCTTTGTAACTGCGGGCCGTTTGAACCAAAGCCCCCTCGCGTCCATTCGGCCGCAGCCGCGTATCCACCGCGAACATGGTCCCCTCCCCGGTATACGCGGTCAGGATATCGATGGTGCGCTCCGCCACACGCGTCCAGAACAACTGCTCGCTGCTATCTGCGTCCGGAATTACGAATACGAGGTCCGCATCCGAGGCCAGGTCAAATTCGCGCATGCCGAGACGGCCGAGCGCAATGACCATCATTTGGTCGACGGCCTGATACTGGGGATCGCGCGGCGGCCTGGTTTCGAGCGCCTGCTGCAACGCCATCCGGTATGCCGCCGCGATCACGGCGTCGGCCAGCTCCGACGTGCGCCCCAGCGTTTCGAAAATCGGCGCACGGGCGCACACGCTTTCAACTTGCGTGCGAACCATCTCGCGGCGATAAAACCTCCGCAGCTCGGATGGTTCGCCCAGGGCCGCCGCCGACGAAGCATACGCTCCTTCGCGCGGCTGGCCCGAAGCGACTGCGCGCACCTGCTCGAGCAGCTCGGGATTGCGAATCAGTTCCTCGGCGAAATAGGGGCTGTGCTCGAACAGATCGAGCGTGTACGCCGCAAGCGCGGGATCGTTCTCCAGCCACGACATCCATTCGTCGTTCGGCAGGACGCGCTCGAGGAAATGCTCGAAGGCCCGCAGGCCGCGGCTCAGCCGGGCTTTGGCGATCTGTGCGGCGAGCGACGGCGAGCGTTGATCGAGCGACCGCACGAGGTTGCTCGCAAGCTGCTCGACAACCGGCTCCGATACGGCGATCGCACCGCCGCGGCCCGACTCGTCCGTTTCTGACGCAGGTGGAGCCTCGACGGGCAGCGTGTAATAAATTGGCTTTTGCGCATGAATCACGCGCTCGTACATCGCCGTCACCTGCTCGAGGTGAGCATTCAGCCTCTGGAGTAAGGTCTCGCGCGTAGCTTCGCCTCCTAACGACGCCGGCGGCATCCGCCGGGCCAGTAGATCGAGCTCGGCGGGATCGGAAGGCAGCGTGTGAGTCTGACGGTCGTCGACGATCTGAAGCCGGTGCTCGAGGTGGCGCAGGAACTGGTACGCCGAAGCAAGCCGCCAATACTCGGTCTCCGAAAGCAGGCCTTTGTCATGCAGTCTGGATAAGGCCAGCAGCGTGCCCCCATGCCGGACCCAAGGCGTGCGCCCGCCATGCAGCCGCTGTAAACACTGGACCAGGAACTCGATGTCGCGAATGCCGCCGCGCGTCAGCTTCACATCGAATTCGGCCGTAGCGCCGCGCCTTGCCGCGAGCTTCTCGTCGATGCGATCGCGGGTGTCCGACATCGCTTCAATGGCTGAAAAATCGAGCGTCGTCGAATACGTCAGCGGTTCGATAAACTCGAGCAACTCACGCGCTACCGCGGCCTCGCCTGCGCACTCGCGCCCCTTGATCATCATCTGCAGTTCCCAATCGCGCGCGCGGCTGCGGTAATAATTCTTCGCGCCGTCGAGCGAGATGCACACCTCGCCCAGGCGTCCCTCCGGCCGGAGTCGCAGATCCACCCGATAGCACATGCCTTCGGCGGTATAGGTCGACAGCAGTTGCGTAAGCTGGTTCGACAACCGCTTAAAAAACTCTTTGTTCGAAATCCGCTGAGGACCATCCGTCTCGCCGTTTTCCGAGTAGACGAACATCAAATCGATGTCGGAGCTGTAGTTCAGCTCGCGGCCGCCGAGCTTGCCGAGCGCAATAACCGCGAACCCGGCTTGGCGCCGCGCGCCCGACGGATCGAATGCGATCGGATGGCCGAAACGGCGGACCAGGTCCGCCATGATTCGCCGGTAGGCGACCTCCACAATGGCGTCCGCCACATTTGACAACTCTTCAGTAATTTCTGACAGCGTGCCGAATCCGAGCACATCTCGGAGCAGAATGCGCAGCATGGCCTTCCGGCGCGCGAGTGCGAGCGCCAGCGCGCTCGGACACGTATCGGGTCCGCATCCCTGCGCGAGAAGAAACGTTTCCAGGCGCTCGATGAATTCATCGCGCAGACGCACGCGATGCAGGTCGCCCATTTCAACCAGATCGCGAACCCACTGCGGGTTCTGCAGAATCTCTTCGGATAAGAAGCGGCTGTAGGAGAAAACGGCGATCAGATACCGAAGCGCGAATTGCGACGAGGCCAGGTCGGCGAACGCCGCAGGCTGTTGCTCGCGCAGGCGGACCAGATAGGCGAGCGCACCGTCCGGATCAGGCGCGGAGTTCAGGATTCGTTCAAGCTGATCCAAGACTGGAGGGTCCACGACCGTGGCCAGAAATGCGAACTCACTCCGCGCGCGGGCGGGGTCGCGGAACGAGATTTCGTCCAGCAGACGGGGCATCCGGTCAGACGGTTTGATCCGTCAAGGCGATTATATCGCCTTGACGCACCAGCCCTGCTTCGAGAACCCGCGCATAAAAGCCGCTCAGCCCCCAGCGGGGCGAAGCCACATCGCCAGCCTTCACGCGCTTGTCATAAATCGCATGCTGTATGGGTTTGTCGCCGGTGTTGTAAACATCCAGCGTGGAACATGGAATGCGGTTGCGAGTCAACTCAATGAAAGCCTGTCCGAGGCGGAAACGCTGCCCCAGCCGCAACCGGCGAAAATCGATGCCAACGGTCGTGATGTTCTCACCAAGCGCTCCGGGGTACACGGGATAGCCGAGCCCCTGAAGATATTCGATATCCTCGCTGGCAATCAGCAGGACCGCTTTCCAGGGTCCACCGTGCACTTGCGGGTGGGCGTGGCCGTCGCCTTCAAGGCCGAGGGGCGACAGCACAGCCTGAGCTACGGCGCGTTTGGGAACCCCGCCGGGAGAAATGTTGATCTGAAGAACCGAGCCGGTCAGGTTAACCCTTGTTGTTCATGCCCGCCAGCACGCCGCGCATATAGGCGAAGCTCTTCGCCATTCCGGGCAGCGGGTCGAGATCGTCGATCTCATATTCTAGGTTGACGTACCCCGTGTAGCCCATCTTCTCGAGCTGGCGGAAGATCGCTGGAATTGGAAGGACGCCGTCGCCGACGGGAACCTGGCTGGCCCGGTCGCGCGCATTTTTGAGGTCCTTGATATGCATGTCCAGCAGCCGCGGTCCGGCCTCGCGAACGGCCTCTACAACATCTACGCCCGTCCGCGCGGTGTGCCCCACGTCGATGCAGAGTCCGCATCTCGAATCCATGTTCTTCACCACTTCGAGCACGCTCTGCGGCGTCGGGAAGTGCTTGTCTTCCGGACCGTGATTATGGACAGCGATCTTGATGTTATATTCTTTAACGTACTTTTCCAGTTTCGGCAGCGTTTCGTGCGTGGGCGCGCACACCAGCAGCGGCATGCCGGCCAGTTTGGCGTATTCAAACTTGTGGCGGATATCATCCTCGTCGTCCTTCTGGAACGACACGTTCCCGCCGCCCACAATCACCAGTCCAGCCCTTTCGAACTCGGCGCGCGCCCTCCGGATTTCGTCAGGCGTGCTGTCGATCGGAAGGTGGAACTCCTTGATATTGATATAGGGCGTATTAAGCCGCTTTGTCAGCACAATCGCCGCATGGCGGCTGAATTCACGGAAAGAGTAGCTGGCCACCCCGAGTTTCACCTCGCCGGGGCGGTCGCTGGTTGCGGCTGCCGGGGGTGCTCCCCCCATGGCCGGGCGCAACGCCGCCAGGCCCGCCGCCGCGCCCAGGAAACTTCGTCTGCTGGTATTGTTGCCGCTCATAGTGCGCCTCGCGTCTTTAACATCATAGCCGCTTGCTCACCCGCCCGTGATATCCTCGAAGTAATCCCCACGCTCTCCGGCGGTTAGCTCTATGCCCCAGTTGGATTACACGACCCCCAGCGGAATTGTCGTCACGCGGGCCTCCTCCCAGGCGCCGTTCAACAAGGGTTTGAAGCGACTGCTGCGAAAACTCGACCGTTATCGCGGCATCTATCTCTCCTCGGGTTACGAATACCCAGAGCGATACTCGCGCTGGGATATTGCTTCGGTCTGCCCGCCGCTCGAGATCGTATCCTGGGATCGCGTCGTAGAGTTCAGACCGCTGAACGAGCGTGGCCGCGTGATCAATACGCTGCTTCGAACTGTGCTCGAAAATCACGCTCACTGGGACGAATTTGCCTCGCGCGACGGCGTGCTGCATGGGCGCCTCAAGCCGTTGCCGCCGCTGTTTCCTGAGGAGGAGCGCAGCAAGCAGCCGTCCGCCTTTTCGATTCTGCGGACATTAATGGAAGAATTCCACAATGACCAGGACTCCCGGCTTGGACTGGTTGGCGCGTTCGGCTACGATCTGCTGTTCCAGTTCGACCCGATCGAATTCAAGCTGCCCCGCGAAGGGCATAAGGCGCTGCACCTGTTCCTGTGCGATGACATCTGGTTCATGGACCGCAAGAAGGAGCAGATCGAGCGTTTCCGTTACGAGTTCGCTCGCGGCGATCTGACCACTGTGGGCTTGCCGCGCGACGGACAGCCCGTTCCAAGGCCGGCGAAACGCCCGACAGCAGAAATCGTCGCCGATCACACGCCTGAGGAGTACATGGCTAAAGTCGAGGCCGTCCGCGAAGGCATGCGGCAAGGCGAATACTACGAGGTAGTGCTGCGCCAGACGTTCTCCGCGCCGTTCACCGACAGCCCGTCCGCGCTGTTTGAACGTATTCAGGAGGCGAGCCCTAGTCCTTATGAATTCTTCCTTCAGCTTGGCGATGAGCAGTTGATCGGCGCATCGCCGGAAATGTTCGTGCGCGTGGAAGGCCGCCGCGTTGAGAGCTGTCCCATCGCGGGAACCGCCCGCCGCACAGGCGATCCGCTTCGCGATTCTGATAGCATACGCGAACTACTGAATTCCACGAAAGAAGAATCCGAACTCACCATGTGCACCGACGTCGACCGCAACGATAAATCGCGCGTCTGCGTGCCGGGCTCGGTGAAGGTAATCGGACGCCGGCTGATCGAGCGCTACGCCGGCGTGTTTCATACAGTCGATCACGTCGAAGGCATGCTTGCTCCCGGCTTCGACTCGCTCGATGCATTTCTGACCCACATGTGGGCGGTCACGATCATTGGCGCTCCTAAAAAGGCTGCTGCGCAGGCAATCGAAGATCTCGAAAAGGACGCCCGCGGATGGTATGGCGGCGCAGTCGGCATGATTGCGCTCAACGGGGACATCAATACAGGCATTTTGATTCGGACTGTGCATCTGAAGGACGGGATCGCAAGGTACGGAGCGGGCGCGACTTTGCTTTATGACTCAATTCCGGAGGCTGAAGAGCAAGAGACTCGGCTCAAGGCGACCGGGTTTTTCCGCGCGCTGCGCGCCAGGCCGGCGGCGAGTTCCGAGGACGCCCCGGGCGTGGAGCAGCCCGGTCGCGGCGTGAAACTGCTGCTGGTCGACAATGACGACTGTTTTATCCACACGCTGGCCAACTACGCCCGGCAGACGGGCGCCGACGTGGTCACCTATCGCGCGGGATTCCCTCTTGAACTCATCAATCAGATCAGACCTGACCTGATTCTGATCTCGCCTGGGCCCGGCCGTCCGGCTGATTTTGGCGTGCCGGATCTGGTTCGGTACGCAGCCAGCGCGGGGGTGCCCGTGTTCGGCGTATGCCTGGGGTTGCAAGGGGTTGTCGAGGCGTTCGGCGGTGAACTGGGCGTGCTCGATTATCCGATGCATGGCAAGCCGTCAGTCACAGCCCATCACAATGTCGGCGTCTTCGAGGGCTTGCCGCAACAATTCAAGGTCGGACGGTATCATTCATTGTTCGCACGCAGGGAAACATTGCCGGCATGTCTGGAAGTTACGGCCGAAACCGGTGACGGCGTCATTATGGGGGTGCGCCACCGTGAGCTCCCGATCGAAGCTGTACAGTTCCATCCTGAGTCCATTCTGAGTCTCGAGGGAAATTGCGGATTGAAGTTGATCGAGAATGTCGTCCGGCTGTATGGCCGCCGCCCGGCTGCGGCGCGCGCCAAAAACTGACCGTCAACAATCCAAGGCGCAGGCGTAGAAGAGAGGCTCAGCGCCTCAGGCGATTTTGCTCAAATCCACACGGGCGTCCCAGGCTTCATTCGAATTCAACAACTCGTCCCAGAAGACTTCGCGCTTCAGGTACGCCGCTGTCCGGCCGAGCATCGCGGTCAGGGATGACTCGACTCCGGTTGCAAGCTGGTTGTGAAACTTGCCGGATGCAATACTCTCGATGAACGCCTTATGTTTCTCCGCGTCGGCCTGCGCCAGGTTGTCAGAGAACGCTCCGGTTGCGGAAAACTGTCCACTTCCCGCGCCACCCTTTCCGGGCGCCTGCCAGGTCCACTCCTCGTCGCCGCTGATGCCCAACCTTCCGGAATACGGCGACTCCGATGATCCGCGCGCGCCAAAGAAGCGCTCGCTAACATCAAACCCGCCCTTCCCCGATTGCTTGGAACTGAAGCTGACGACTACATCATTTGGATAATAGAAAATCACTTCGAAATGGCCGTAGCAATCGCCCCCCTCGAACCGGTCGTTCCGGCCGCCGGTTGCGTACGCTTTTACGGGATGCGTCTGCAAAATCCAGTTGCAGATATCGATTGCATGGATATTCTGCTCGACGATGATATCGCCGGATAATACGCGATCGTAGATCCAGTTCCGAAGCCGACGCGCTTCCGGCGAAGCAGTGGCCATGGACGGGCGATCGATGAACGGGCAGAAATACCATGCAGCCCCCGAGTAAATCTCTCCGAGAGCGCCTGCGTGAACGCGCCTGACCAGCTCGACAAAGGGCGGGGCATTACGGATCTGAAAGCCAACGTCAATGCTCAGGCGACTGCCGATCTTGCGACCGATTTCGCGCACGCGCTTTGCTCCCGCCACGTCTACGGCAACCGGCTTTTCGCAATATGCATGCTTGTTGCCGTCGATCACCGTGGCCAGGTGCTGAGGGTGAAAGTAAGGCGGCGTCGCGATTACGACCGCATCGAGCTCCTTGGAGGCCGCGATCTGCTCGGCCGCCTGCGGCCCCTTGAACACCTGTTTGCCGTCGATACGGGCATATTGCTGCTTGTCGGCCAGGCTGTCGAAATGCTGCTTGGCGCGCTCGAGCTGGTCCTGAAACAGGTCCGCCAGCGCGACCACACGACCGCCGCCGTTCAGCGCCATGCTGGTTGCGTCTTCGGTCCCGCGCCCTCCACAGCCGAGCAGACCCAGCCGGACCGCGGAGTTGGCCGCGTATCCGCGGACGAGGCGCGGGGCCACGATCATAAAAGTGGATGCCGCGACGAATTGGCGGCGGTCAACATCGCTCATACTGGCTCCAACCGCGCCGTCCAGCCGCGGTTCTCTATTAAAAATACAGTTTTAGTCCGAGCTGCACCTGCCGCGGCGAGTTGGCCTGCGACGTCACCCTTCCGAACTGGCCGGCGCCCACCACCGTGTTCGGTCCGGCGAACTGGGGATGATTGAGAGCATTGAACGCCTCCGCGCGGAACTCCAGAAGCGAGCCTTCCTTCATCGCGCTCAGCGAAAACTGCTTGAACAACGACAGAGCGGCCGTCGCCGTTCCCGGCGCGCGAACCGTCGGAATGGTCCGCGGCGCATTCCCCACCGTGAAGGGCGCGGGCGTCACTGCGTTTTGTGGATTGGCGAAATATTGGTTCAACCAGTCCGGGCCATCATTGCGTTTTAACGGACCGATCAGATTGGGCCGCTGTGCGCCATAGGTTGGAAGCGCTCTAGAGTTGCTGACAGAAAGTGCGAGCGGCATGCCGTTATCGAATCGCCAGATGCCGTTTGTCTGCCATCCTCCAACGAACGCATCCAGGACCGGATTGATGTTGTTGCCCCAGTGTTTGTTCCGCCCGAACGGAACCTGGTACACATAGGAGACTTGAAATACGTGTGGTATGTCGTATTGCGATACGGAACGCTCCAAATAGCGCCGGTTCGGGTCCTGCAAGCTGGTCGATCCGCCTAGCCATGTCGTGCAGCCGCAGGCCACCGACGCGTCGTCAATCGATTTCGAAAACACGTAGGTGCCGAGCAATTGAAGACCGTTCGAGAATCGCTTTTCGACTCGGACCTGGAGGGCATGGTAAATAGAATTGGCCCACGGCGGGTCGTTGCCGCTTAGGCCTGTGAACTGTGGATAGGGCCTTAGAAGTTGCCACTGTTGAACTGTCGGATTCGACAGGCTGCTTGCCGGATTTGTGATGATGCCGTAGAACGGATTGGGCACAAAGGAGTTGAGCTGAGCAATCTGGTCGGCGTTGAGGTTCTCCACCCAGGGCCCAAGGTAATTGATGCTGCCCGCGCCGCCGAAATAGAGATGCGTCCCCTTTGTGCCGACGTAATTCACGTCGAACAGAATATCGCCCTTCAGTTCATGCTGCACGCCGAAGTTCCAGGTTTGCATGTAGGGCGTATTATTCCAGGTGCGAATCGGCCCGCTGACGCCGAGGCCAACGCCGGTCAGCAGCCCGAGAGAGCTTCCCGGAGGAAATTGAATTCCATTGGGATACGGATTTGAAATGCGGCTCCAGGGGGTTGCGCCATCGTTCTGGTACGTGGTCATCAGCGGCGTGTTCCAGTTGAATCCGGTGAATCCGCCCCCGCCCGTTCCGGAAGCCGCTCCCTTGATTACGTCGTAAAAGATCCCATAACCGGTGCGAACGACGAACTCGCCCGGAGTCCGGTACGCCAGTCCGATGCGCGGTCCGAAGTTCATCGGGTCTACGTTGTACGGACTTCGCTGCTTGTCGCTTGCAAACACCAGTCCGCCTTTAAGCGGCGGCAAACCTGGAGCCTGGAGCGGCGATGCGGCGTTCGGATCCACCCAGCTCATCCGGTTATAGCGTTCCGTACGCGGCAGCGTCAGTTCGTAACGCAGGCCCAGGTTCAACGTCAGGCGGCTGGTGGGCCGCCAATTATCCTGAAAATACCACGCGTGCGCGAAATTCTGCGTCGTTACGGCGACGTCAATCCCGTAACCGCTGCCGCCCTGCGGAAATCCGATCAGCAGCGAGGCTAGCGGATCGCCTCCTGTGCCGCTGGCCGGCGTTTGCGACGTCCCCGTAATTGAGTAGCTGAATTGCCCTTCGGGATAGCCGACCTGCAAAAAGCTGATGCGGTGCATGCGGCCGTCCCATCCGAACTTAAATTCATGGTTCCCTTTGATTTTGTTGAACGTGACTGCCAGGTCATGCGTGTCGAGCGGATAGTGCAGGATCGAGAAGGTCTGCGAACCCAGATTCTGAGCGCTGACGGCGGTGTATCCATTGCCAAAGGTGATATTCGGCGTCGCAATGTAGCCGGAGCTGAGAATGTATTGCGGCATGCCGAGCGTTGTGACTGGGTTGAAATCTTTGAAGTCCTGCGCCACGCCTTCCGTCAGCGCTTTGCTGCGCGCCCAGCCATAGGTGATGCTCATGACCAGCGTCGGGCTGAAGGTCCGGTTGTAATTGATGGCTGCGGAATACTGCCGCCCGCTGTTGGGGCCCTGCGTGCAAGGATCAGCGACATTGCCGAAACAATTCACGCCGTGGCTGCTGCTCTGATCTCTCGAAAATCTGCCCGAAAGCAGATCGGCGTCGCTGATGCGATTGTCGATTTTCACGTCAAAACGGTGATCACTGCTCTGGCTGCCGTTCGATCCGATCCAGTTGTTGAACGGGTTATACTGCGGCGTCCCGACAGCCACGTTCGGCAGGGGAAAATACTGCATCATCTTGTAAGCCACCGGATCAATCAGGTTGCCGGGGCGGGCGGGAAGCTGATACGGAGTGCCCGCTAGGTTGGGATTGCCGGGGCTCATGTATGTCGCCAGATTGTTGAACGGAATGTACTGGCTGCGGACCGCTCCGCCGGCGCTCGCGCTGTAAACGCCGGTCATGGGATCCCAGAGCTGACCCGCTGCGGCTGAACACCGCCCTGCCGCATCGAACGAGCCGCCCGCGCGCGCGCAGAGCTCGCTGAAATCGCCCTGGCGCTCCGCTGCGCTGGGGACGCCTGCGCGAGCTGTTCCCGTGTTCGCCGACAGGGTGCCCTGATAATCCATAAAGAAGAATGTCTTGTCCTTCTTAATGGGGCCGCCCAGCGTTCCGCCGAACTGGTTGCGGCGTTGCGGCGAGATCTTCACGCCGTTCTGATTGTTGAACCAGTTATTCGCGTTCAGGGCCGAATTTTGCAGGAATTCGTAGGCGCTGCCGTGAAAGTCATTCGAACCGGATTTGGTGATGACATTGATCACGGTGTTCCCGCCGAAGCCGATATCCGCGCTGTAGGTGTTTTGCTGGACCTTGAATTCCTGCACAGCGTCGACGGGCGGCGTGTACAAGGCGGTGGTGATGCCGCTGTTGTTTTCCTGATTGGTCTGGCTGACGCCGTCCATGACGATGTCGGCGGTCGAGTTCCTGCCGCCGTTAGAGATGAAGTTCACGGCGCCGGCGTTCAGCCCGAAGGATCCGCCCGGCGCCTGCGTCACGCCGGGCGATAGCTGCGCCAGATTGTACACGCTGCGGCTGGTCAGCGGCAGATCATTGATGAACTTCTGATTGATGACCTGCCCGGTAGAGGCGTCCTGAGTCTGTAGCAGCGGCGCGACCGCCTCCACTCTGACCGTTTCCGACGTCCCCTGCAATTCCAATTGCACGTTCACGCTGGCATTCTGGCCCACGTTGAGGGTAATGCTGGATTGAGTGTACGGACGCATGCCCGTGGCTGTGACGGACAGGCGGTACCGGCCCGGCGGCAGATTACGCAGCACATAACGGCCTTCCGCGTCCGTCGCCGCCTTATAGGTGAACCCCTTCTCCTCGTCGGTAAGCAGGGCTTGGGCGCCCGGCACTGCCGCGCCCGACGGGTCCGTCACGACCCCGATCAGAGAGCTGCTGTAAACCTGAGCCTGCGTTCGCGGCGAGACCAGCAGAGCGAATAGCGATACGAACCCGGCAGTAATGCAAAGTCTTCTCAACCTGTTCATAATCCTCAGTTCCTCGGTGCGGGGACAAATCGTTTTGGACCCCCGGCGTATTGCTAATACTTATGTGCAATTTCTCAGTGCGTGTCAAGGGGGCGATGATGCCCTTTGGGGAAGCGCGCCGGCTATTTTACATTCTGGTCTAGCGTGAGCTGCCTCGAACCGCGAGGCTTCACAAGATTTCGCCTAAACGGCCGACGCCGCTTGGATCCTGTTCGAATACGAACAGAACCCTAAGCGTCAGCGGCTGGCGCAGTTAAAAGACGAACTTTAATGCAAATTGCAACTGGCGCGCCGGAAAAGTCGAGGTAATGCGGCCGTAGGTGGAACCGATGTTGCTGGAAGGGGACTGGAAATTCGTCCGGTTGAACAGGTTAAACGCTTCGGCGCGAAATTCGATGCGCCGCGCTTCCGACCACAGCGGGAAATTTTTGTGAAGTCCGAGATCGAGTTGGTAGAAGGCGGGCGAGCGCACGATGTTGCGACCCGCGTTTCCGAACGGATGGCTCACATCGGTGGGCGCGGCGACGCCCGCCGGATCGAGATACTGCACATAAGGAGCTCCGGTCCGCTGCTGCGATTCCGGCATGATCAGGTTGCCGACGATATTCGGGCGATAGCTGATCAGCGAACTCACCTGGAACGCTGCGCTGGGCGTGTAGGTGAGATTGACCGGCAGGCCTGAGGTCATGGTGTTGATGAAATTGATCTGCCACTGCCCGGCGATGAAGTTCGCGATGGGATTTGTCAGATCGAACCGGCGCGCATGGCCGAACGGCAAGTCGTAGATGAGCGACGTCGTGTTGTTGAATGGTTGATCGTAGCCGGAAAGACCCTTTTCGTTGCGCAGGTCGCGGATGTTGGCGCGGGAGTTATCGCCGTTCTGAACCTCGAGGTGTCCGGAGGCGTTATCAATCGCTTTCGACCAGGTAAACGAGTTCAGCAGATAAATGCCATGCGAGTACCGCTTTTCGAGCTTGGCTTGAAGGGCGTGATAGGTGGCGAAGCCTCCATCGAAAGCGATCTCGATGGTCGTAAAGTTCGGCAGTGGTCGGCGCTGCGCGAGTCCAAGACTCTGGCCGGGCTGGTTGGGGACAGCCTGATTGTAATCGCCAAGAATCATCAAACCAATGCTGTGGCTCCCGACATAGCCGACGTCAAGGGTCAGACTGTTTGAGAGCTGCTGCTGCACAGTGAAGTGCCAGCTCTGAATGTAGGCGTCGCGCGTATCGGCGGGTATATAACGAACCTGCGCGGCTGAGGTTTTGAAATTCGCGGGCGTCGCGAAGTTGGCAGGAAAACCGAGATAGGTGGGGCGGAAGCAAGTGGTTGGGTCGCTATCGGCCGAACAGACCGGCAGCGACGGCGTCTGGTCGATCTGCGCGTTGACGATGTTCGGTCCGTTGTAGCCAAGAATGTTTTCGCCGCCGAGCCGGTTGAAGTGCACGTAGCTGATTCCGTATGCGCTGCGGAGTACGGTCTTGTCGAAGAGGCGATAGGCGAGGCCGACGCGCGGCGCCCAGTCGTTCTTATCGGGGTGGACCAGCGCGCGGTCATACAGATCGCCGCTCTTGGCGAAGATCAGCGTCCGGTTCACCGGATCGAGGTTGACCAGCCGGTTGTCAGCTTCCCACTGCGGGGTTCCGAATTCGTACCGCACGCCCAGATTCAAGGTGAGACGGTCGTTGACTTTGAAGTCATCCTGTACGTAACCGAAATACATGCGCTGGCGGTATTGCAGCAAGGCGTAATTGTTCAGTTCATAATGGCTGCGCGCTCCGAACATGAAGTCGGCGAGGCTGTACACCTGCTGCTGCTGCGAGCTTAAGCCGCTGGAGGAGCCCGGATTGCTGAACAGTCCCTGATAGTTGTCGAGGCCGTATTTCGGATGGAAATCTTCGATCTCGGTGTTAATCATCTGGTACTCGAAGCCGGTCTTGACGCTATGGCGGCCCATGATCCGCGTGTAATTGACTTTGGGGTTCAAAACGAAGGGCCACTGATGCTGCGGATTGCTGCTCTGACGGCCGAGCTGGCTCAAGCCGCCAGAGAAGTTGAGCGAGTACAAGCCGCCTGAAAATGCCGGATTACTGGGAAGATTCGGCACATTGAACTCAGGAACCGAAACGCCCAAGCCGATGGGGGTTTTGCCGGCTTCCGTATAATCAATCCCGACGCGCAGCTCGAGCACGGAGGCAGGGCTGATGGTCCAGGTGGCGCCGGGAGCTACCTGCCAGTTGCGGATATAAACGTTTCCGTTGCCGTTTCCTCCGGCGATGCCGGGGATATTCGCGGGCGAGAAGATTTCAGCGCTGCGGTCGCTGAACCGCACGAAAGCGGCGAGCTTCTGGCCGAAGTACTGATCGTAGCGGACGTCGCCCTTGTTGTCGGTGATCGATGCGCGGGGCAGCGATTGATAGTTGTTCGAGATGCCGGCGCCGGGAACGTTGGGATCGGGCGTTGCGGCGAGGACTGCGCGAGCAAAAGGAATGATGTCGGCTGCGGGGACCACTCCGTTGGAGTACACGGCGCCGGTGAGCGGATTCCTCACCGGGATGCCAAGCCGGCCGGCCTTCATGTCCACAGTCGGCACCGTGGCGAAGGTCAGCGTGCGCGTTACGCGGCGAAATCCTTCATAGTCGCCGAACAGGAACATCTTATCTTTGCGGATCGGACCGCCCGCGGCCGCGCCAAACTGATTCTGGATGAACACGGGCTTGACGCCCCCAACTGGCTGGAAAAAGCCGACGGCATTGAGATTCGTGTTGCGGAGGAACTCCCACACAGAACCGTGCAGCTGATTCGTCCCGCTTCGGATCGATGCATTAATGATGGCCCCGGCGGCGCGCCCGTACTCCGCGCTGAAGTTATTGGTTTCGACCTTGAACTCCTGGAGCGCGTCGGGGCTGGCCTGCACCACCTGATTGGAGAAGCCCTGGTTGCTGGTGCCGTAGGCGTTGTTGTCGACGCCGTCGAGCATAAAGTTGTTCAAGCTGCTCCGCTGGCCATTGACGTTGAACGAGGCGTCGCGGCTTGAATCGGTCTGATTCTCGAGCAGAGACTTGCGAACGCCGGGAACGAGCAGCGCGAGATCGGCATAGGCGCGGCCGTTCAGCGGCAAGTCGACAATCTGCTTGGGATTAATGACCTGGCCTCGCGAACTGTTATCGGTCTCAAGGACAGCGGCCGCGCCGGTGACCATCACGCTCTCCGACACCTGGCCCACCTGAAGACTGACGTCAACGCGCTGGCGGGCGTCGGTCCGGACTTCGAACTCCTCCGTGACAGCCGTTTGAAAGCCGCTGGCCTCCGCGCGCACGCGATAGGCGCCTGGGCGGACATTAACGAACTGATAATCGCCTTGGGCGTTCGTCGTGGTTCGGGCGGTGACGCCGGTTCTGACGTTTTCAAGCGTTACGGCGCAATTCCCGACCGATGCGCCGGTCTGATCGCGAATCGTGCCCAGCACCGTTCCCGATTCGAACTGAGCGAAAACGGGGGCGGAGATCAAAATGAGTCCAGCAGAGAGCAGATGAAGCCATTTGCGGCTCGACATAATCCTCCTGTGATGCCATTTGAGTACAGTTGCCGGCGGGCTATTTCAGGTCCGGATTCGGCAACATGACGTCGCGCACGAGCGACGCCAGATCGGCGCATGCGGCGATGAACTGCCGCAGGGTGCGGCGCGTTGCGCCGAAGGAATCGAATTCTTCAGGAGCAAGGCCGTCCTCGGAGTATGCGCGCTGGAAATCAGGGAATCGTTTCAGTAGATCCTGGACAATGCGCGGATCGACGGGCGCATCGATCCGGGGGATCACTGGAATGTCGCTGGCATTGTAGCGCCGCTGCCACGCGCAGGGGGGCGAAATGACTACGTCGCCGCCAATAAATTCGCTCCAGTGCATGTGATTGCGGAAAGCCGCTGAGAGCAGGCGCAGGCGGTAACCGCGCTCGCGGAAGATCCGGTATGTCTTCTTGAACACGGCGACGCCCGCCCATTCCAGGTAGCCTGGGTCGGTGCTGATGTTCTCCTTCTCCATGACCACTTTCAGCCAGTCGTCCAGCCGCCCCACCATGATGGTGCAGACGGGACCCATGGAGGCTATGTCCTTGCCTTCACGCTCGCGCCGCTTCAAGCCGCGCTCAACGGCTTCCGCGACAGCGAGACATTGGGGCAGCGTGAAGCAGACCGTGGCGTTGACGCTGACGCCGCGGTAAGTTGCCTCTTCAATGGCGGGAATGCCGGCGCGCGTCACCGGAATCTTGACGATCATGTTGGGCGCGAGTTGGCTGAACCGGATTGCCTGTTCCACAATAGCGTCCGTGTTCCGATAGAACCGGGGATCCGTCTGAATGGAGAGGCGCCCGTTCCGGCCCCGGTGTTCCACAAAGATGGGATGTAGCAGCGCCGCCGCCTTGGCCGACATTTCTTCGATCACGCGCCATCCGATCTGATCTTCCGTGGCCGTAGGCATCTCGTCCATGAGGGCGCGTATCCGGGGGCGCCAAACGTTAATTTCGCTTTTGAGGACCGTTACAGCGATGACGGGATTGCAAGTGGCGCCCACGGCGCCGTGTTCGATGGAGTAGGTCAGCTCTTCAATCGACGCCGAGTCATTCCACAGACAGGTGGGCGTAGTTTGCGTCATCTCGTGAAGAGGACTTTTGAAGGAAACGGATGCGGATACCTTGGACATGGCAACTCCCTTCCGCGTTGAACACGTGTGCATCATAGTAACGGGTGGAGTGGGGCCCCGTCAACAGGCGCACGCGCATGGACCTCTCAGCGACCTTTCGCGGCCAACCGCCCGCCCCCAAGCGTGAAAAACGAAATAAATTATTGACAATATGCCCGACTTAGTCCAACTCACCTACGACCGGGACGTCGCAATCATTACGGTCAACAACCCGCCTGTAAATGCGCTCAGTCCCGGCGTTCCGGAAGGCATTGGCCGCGCTATCGAGGAGTTCGCCGCCAACCCCCAGGCGCGGGCGGCGGTCCTGATCGGCGCAGGCCGCACATTCATCGCCGGCGCAGACATCAAAGAATTCAGCAAGATCACGTCGGGCGAAAAGAGCCGTGATATCGGACTGAATTCGCTGCTTGCTCGTATTGAGGATTGCCCCAAGCCGGTCATAATGGCGATTCACGGCACGGCTCTGGGCGGCGGCCTCGAGCTTGCAATGTCAGGGCATTATCGCGTCGCGAGTCCGGACGCGCAGGTGGGGCAGCCGGAAGTAAAGCTCGGCATTATTCCGGGCGCGGGCGGCACGCAAAGGCTCCCGCGCCTGGCGGGCGTCCCGAAGGCGCTCGAAATGTGCTCTGAAGGGAACCCGATCCGAGCGACCGAGGCCCGAGCTCTCGGCATTATTGATCACATCATCGAAGGCGACCTGCTGAGCGGAGCGGTCGCCTTCGCGCGATCGGTAGCGGACCGCCCTGGTCCGAAGACCCGGGATCGCAATGACAAGCTGGGCAACAAGAGCGAAAACGCCAGTGCCATTGCACTTGCGCGCGAGAATGTGGCCAGGAAATTCCGCAACATGATTGCGCCGGTCGCCGCCATCGATGCGGTTGAAGCGGCTACGATGATGCCCTTTGAACAAGGACTGGCGGAAGAGGCGCGGCTGTTCATGAAGTGCCTTTTCTCAGATCAGTCCAAGGCGCTGATCCATGTCTTCTTCGCCGAACGCGAGGTCGCCAAAATTCCCGATGTGCCGAAGGACACCCCGGCTGCGCCGGTCCGGTCCGTAGGGGTCGTCGGCGCGGGGACCATGGGCGGCGGCATCACCATGAGCTTCCTGAATGCGGGCATTCCCGTGCGGCTGAAGGACGTCGACCAGGCGGCGCTCGAGCGCGGCTTGAACACCATTCGCAAAAACTATGCGAATTCCGTGCAGAAAGGACGACTGACGCGCGAACAGGCGGACCGCCGGCTCGCGCTCTTAACCACCGGTCTGACTTACGACGGCTTCGAGGACCTGGACATGATCATCGAAGCCGTCTTCGAAGGCATGGACCTGAAGAAGCGGGTTTTCGCCGAGCTGGACCGGGTTGCAAAACGGGGCGCGATTCTGGCCACCAACACATCCACTCTGAACATCGACGAGATTGCCTCCGCAACGTCGCGGCCGGAGAGCGTTATCGGCGCGCACTTCTTCAGCCCGGCGAATGTGATGAAGCTGCTTGAAATCGTACGCGGCCGGGCAACTTCCAAACCCGTGATCGCGACGTGCATGCAGCTTGCGAAGAAGATCGGCAAGGTGGGCGTGCTGGTGGGAAATTGCCGTGGATTCGCCGGCAACCGTATGTTCGGGCCGTACCGCCGGGAGGCGCAGTTCCTGGTGGAAGAAGGCGCGAGTGTTGAGGCCGTCGACAAGGCGCTGTACGATTTCGGCATGGCCATGGGCCCTCTGGCTACCGGCGACCTGGCCGGGCTGGATGTGGGCTGGCGCATCCGCAAGGAGTACGCCCACCTGGAAAAGCCCGGCGTGCGTCAGCCCTTTGCCGAGAATCGGCTGTGCGAAATGGGCCGCTATGGGCAGAAGACCGGCGCCGGGTGGTATCGCTACGACGAAAACCGCAGAGCGATTCCGGACCCTGAGGTGGCGGCGCTGGTGCGGCAATGGGCCGCCGAAGCTGGCATCGCGCAACGTCGGATCAGCGCCGAAGAGATTGTCGACCGTTGCATCTTCGCCCTGGTGAACGAAGGCGCGCGGATTCTCGAGGAAGGCATCGCGCTCCGCGCCGGCGACCTCGACATTATCTATATCTACGGCTACGGATTTCCGGCATATCGCGGTGGACCGATGTGGTACGCGGACACAATCGGGCTCAGACGGGTCTACGAGCGCGTGCGGGAGTTCGAGCAGCAACATGGGGAGCTTTGGACGCCGGCTCCCCTGCTCCAACGCCTGGCCGAGGAGGGCGGCGCGTTCGCCTCGTTCACCGGCGCGCGCGGGGCTGCGCGCTGAGCCGGCCATGCCGTCGCCGCACAGCGGTTGACGCTCGAACCATAAGGTAATCCCGTCATTTTGCCGATAAGCGAATCGGGACATGTGAGCGCCGATCTCCTCAGGGGAGAGCGCTGCGCAGACGGATCTCGATGTCGCTCAAAGCGAAACTGTACATTTCGTTGATCACGCTGCTCGGGTTTTCGCTGCTCGTCACGGAGCTGGCGACGTGGTCCTCCGGCGACCTGGTGAGATATGCGTGCTATTTCGCCATTGCGCTGATCGGATCGCGCCTGAAGGTTCAGCTGCCTAGCATTACGGGCACGATGTCGGTGAATTTTCTCTTTATTCTGTTCGGAATCGTTGCCCTGACCTTGCCGGAGACTCTGTTGATGGCGTGCGTGCTCATCGCGTCGCAGTGCATCTGGCACGCGCGGCGCCGTCCGGAGCCGGTGCAGGTGCTGTTCAACGTCGCCGCCGTGGCGATTGCGACCACGGGGGCGTATGAGGCGCGCCTGCTCTTTTCTCTGCCGCGCTTCCACCTCGATTTCGCCATCGTGCTGCTCGGCGTGTCCATCGTTTTCTTTGTGCTCAACACGTTGCCGGTGGCCGTCGTGATTGCCCTCACCGAGAACAAGCCGGTCAAATCCGTCTGGTCGGAATGCTATTTCTGGTCTTTCCCGTATTACCTTGTGGGGGCCGTTGTCGCGGGCGCCATGAGCGCGTCGAGCCGCTATTTCGGATGGCAGACCTCGCTTCTCATTATCCCGGTCGTCTATCTGATCTATCGCTCTTACGGTTTGTACTTCGGAAGGCTGGAGGCTGAGAAGAAACACGCCGAAGAGATGGCCTCCCTGCATCTGCGCACCATCGAGGCGCTGGCTCTTGCTATCGAGGCGAAGGATCACACCACGCACGAGCATCTCGAACGAGTGCAGGTCTATGCGCTCGAAATCGGCAAAGAACTGGGCCTTGGACAGGAGGACCTGGAGGCGCTGCGAGCGGCCTCGCTGTTGCATGACATCGGCAAGCTCGCCGTACCCGAGCACATCATCTCCAAGCCGGGCAGGCTGACGCCGGAAGAATTTGACAAGATGAAGATCCACCCGGTGGTGGGGGCGGAGATCCTGGAACGGGTACGGTTCCCATATCCCGTGGCGCCCATGGTGCGATCCCACCATGAAAAATGGGACGGTACCGGCTATCCGGACGGTTTGCGGGGCGAGCAGATCCCGATCGGCGCGCGGATTCTGGCCGCCGTGGACTGCCTGGATGCTCTCGCTTCGGACCGTCAGTACCGCCGCGCCCTGCCGCTCGAGGAGGCGATGCAGAAGGTTGTCGCCGAGTCGGGGAAGAGCTTCGACCCGCGCGTTGTCGAAATTCTCCAGCGTCGCTATATCGAATTGGAGCAAATGGCGAAGGCCGCAAGCCAGGAGAGCACAAAGGCTGCGATGGAGATCAAGATTAACGGCGACCATGCGCCTGCGGCCGGCTTCGAAGCCAGCGGCGGAGATGCGGCGGCGTCTCCGAACAGCAAATTGGACTTCCTGGAATCCATCGCGGCGGCCCGGCATGAGGTTCAGGCGCTGTTTGAAATCGCGCAGGACCTCGGGAACTCGCTCAGCCTGGATGAAACGCTTTCCGTGCTCGGCGCGCGCCTGCGCCGGATAATTCCCTGCGATGCAATGGCGATTTATATCAAGCGGGGAGATGTGCTCGCGCCGGAGTACGTCATGGGCGACGACTTCCGGCTGTTTGCGTCCCTGGAAATTCCGATGGGCGAAGGTCTCTCGGGTTGGGTCGCCGAAAACAGTAAGCCCATTATTAACGGGAATCCCTCCGTTGAGCCAGCCTATCTGAAAGATCCCAACAAATTCAGCCGGCTCCGTTCCGCTTTGGCCGTTCCTCTGGAGGGCGTACACGGAGTTCTCGGCGTTCTGGCTCTGTACAAGGCGGAAAAGGACGCCTTCACGAAAGACCATCTGCGGATTCTGCTGGCGATTTCCGCAAAAGTCGCGCTCTCGGTGGAGAATGCTCTTCGCTACCGGGAGGCGGAGACGTCCGCCACCATGGATTTCCTTACCGGTCTGCCGAACGCTCGTTCTCTGTTTCTGCATCTCGATTCGGAGCTGGCGCGGTGCAGGCGGACCAGGACGCCGCTCACGTTGCTGGTCTGCGATCTCGACAGGTTTAAGCAGGTCAATGACCGTTTCGGCCATCTGGAAGGCGATAGAGTTCTGCGCGCTGTTGCCAGTAAGTTGCGAGAATGCTGCCGCGAGTACGACTATGTCGCTCGCATGGGCGGCGACGAATTTGTCGTGGTTATGCCGGGCGCCGGTCCTGATTCGTCGCCCGCGGGAACAGACCGGCTTCGCGGTATTGCGGCTCGGGCCGGCGCGGAAGTATGCGGGGCCGACTGGCTGGACATCAGCATTGGCCAGGCCTTCTATCCCATAGACGGCTCCGACGCGGAAGAACTGCTTGCCGAAGCTGACCGCCGCCTGTACAAGACCAAGGAGCATCACCGGCGGAATGCGGCCCGGTGCGAAGAGCTGTGGAGCCTCATTGAGCCCCTCCGCGTGCACTGAACGATGAACACAGGCCGGCACACGCTCGGGAACTCTGCACTTTTCTGGGGCCATGTTTTTCGCATTGCGACCACTGTGCTGGCGGGTGGTCTGTTGGGCGCCACCCTGGTGCGGATCGCCCCAGGATCGGGAGTATCGGATCAGGATTGGGATGCGCGGCTGAGCGCTGCCACGGTGGCGAACTCGCGGGAGCGCCGGGCTGCCGAACCCGGGCTGATGCGATTCTATGCCGAATATCTCAAGGGAATGGCTCACGGCGATCTCGGTTGGTCAACATCGTTCGATTGTCCCGTGACAGAGCTTGTTCGGGCGCGCCTGCCGCTGTCAATGGCGACGCTGGCGCGGGGCGTGGGCGCCGCGCTAGCGGCCGGAATCGCGGCGGCGTTTCTGGCGGTTTGGCGGCGCGGTCTCGCGTTCCTGCCGGGCGCGCTGGCGATGATATGCCTCTCGATTCCAGCCGCCGTCCTTGCATTCATGATGTTGGTTCAGGGCTGGCCCGGCACATGGGCTCTCGCCTTCGCCGTATTTCCGCACGCATACCTGTATAGCCGCAATCTGATGGCGGATGCCGCGGCGGCCCCGCATGTGCTGGCGGCGCACGCGCGGGGGATCCGGCCCGCGCGTGTGATGCTGAATCACGTTCTGCGCCTGGCTGCGCCGCAGATCCTGGCCGTCGCCGGGCTCGCGGTGGCGATCGGATTTCCCGCCCTGGTTCCGATTGAGGTGGTGTGCGACAGTCCCGGCCTTCTCCAGCTTGCGTGGAAGGCGGCGCTGTCGCGCGATATGCCGATTCTGGTCAATGTGACGCTGGTCGCGGCCGTGGTCGTGATGGCCGGCAACGCCGCATCCGACATCGCATCCCGGGCCGCACGGCGGGTTGCCCGATGACCGCGCTTCGAATGGTTGCAGCGTCGACGCTCGCGCTGATTGTCGCCGCCTCGATCGGAGCGGGCGCAGTCTGCCGGCGCGGGTACGCTGACCAGGACCGGGAACATCCGAACGAGCCTCCGTCGCGGGAGCATCCCCTCGGAACGGATGAGCTCGGACGCGATCGTTTCAGCCGGCTGGTCTACGGCGGGCGGGTCTCCCTCTTGATCGCCCCCGCCGCGGCGGCGATTTCGACCGCCCTTGCGGCTGCAATCGGCGCCGCAACTGCGGCGCTTGGACGACGCTGGCATCGCACCGTTTCGGCCGCCATGGATCTGTTTCTGGCGATGCCAACTATTCTGATCCTGCTCACTGCTCGAGCGCTGCTGCCGCTGAACACGTCGCCCTGGCTGTCGATCGTCATCACGTGCGGTTTGCTCGGCTGCCTGGGCTGGGCTCAGTCCGCGCGCGTGTTCCGCGAACGCGCTGCCTCGCTGCTTGCTTCCGATTTTATGCTGCAGGCGCGGGCGTCTGGTTCGAACACATTCCGTACATTCGTGGCGCACATCGTCCCGAACCTGCGGCCTGCGATCACGGCGCAGTTCTGGATCGCAACCCCGTTGTTCGTCCTGGCGGAAGCGAATCTGAGTCTCTTAGGTCTGGGCGTGTCCGAGCCCGCCCCCTCCTGGGGCAACATGCTCCGGGAACTGGAGAACTACGCCTCGGTGCCGGAACGGCCGTGGGTGCTTGCGCCGGCGCTCGCGCTGCTGATTGTCGTTTGCTGTTTGCATTTGCTGCTGCCTGCGCGGAGCGGGACAGGCTCAGCGCTCCGCGGAGGAGGAGCCGTATGCCAGCCGCTTCATTGATCAGGCGGAATGAGAGCGTGGGACAGCCGCTGTTACTCTCGGCGGCGATTAACCTCGATTACCCCGGTCGTTTCGGCGTCCTGCGCGACGTCCGATTGGAGCTTGCACGCGGCGAGATTCTCGGCCTGGTGGGTGAAAGCGGCTCAGGGAAAAGCAGCGTCGCGCTCGCCATTTTGCGGCTCGCTGGGCACAAGGGTGCGCGCGTTTCGGGCCTCCTCCGGCTCGACGGCCGCGATCTGCTGACGCTCGCCGAAAAGCAGATGCGCACGATCCGGGGCAAGGAAATCGCGCTGGTGCTGCAGAGCCCTCTGGCGGCATTGAATCCGGCGCTGCGGATCGGCGCGCAATTCGAGGAGGCGTGGCGGGCGCACCGGAAGATGTCGAAGCCGGAATTCGAACGGGAGGTGAAGCTCGCGCTCCAGATGGTCAGCCTTGCCGGACATCAGGACGTTTTGCGCAAATACCCCGGCGAACTCAGCGTCGGTCTGGCGCAGCGCGTGCTGATCGCGCTGGCCATTCTGCATCGCCCGCGTCTGCTCATCGCCGACGAGCCGACCAGCGCGCTCGACATGATCACTCAATCCGAAATCCTGGGGCTGTTCGCCCGCCTGCGTCGCGAGTTGAATATGGCTATCCTGTACATCTCGCACGACCTCTTGTCCGTGGCGGCGTTGTGTGATCGGGTTGCCATTATGAAGGACGGCGCGATTGTGGAATGCGCCTCAACTGAAGCGATTTTCAGAAGCCCGCGGCGGGAGTACACGCAGGCGCTGGTGCGCGCCATCCCGCGGCCTCCGGTGCGCGTGGACGACCCGTACGAGCCCGCCCAGCGCGGCGAGCCCGACGCACACCGGGAAGAACGCCCTGAGAATGGCGCACGCGCGCTGCTGAAAACGCATCAGCGGGCCCAAGAACCGCCGCCGGCAGGCGTCCCCTGATCCTGAAACTGTAACCATCCGCTGAAACCTCTGTATTCTCTAACGTGGGCGGCAAGAACACCCGCTCCTGGGATCGTGAACAGCAGCGACGAAGCATTGATGGCCCAAGTGCGGGAGGGCGACCTCCGACGGCTGGCCATACTCTTTGAGCGGCATCACCGCGCTCTCTTTAACTTTTTCGTCCACATGAACGGCGATCCGGATTTGAGCGACGACTTGGTGCAGGACGTGTTTTTTCGCATATTGCGGTACCGGGCGAGCTACGACAATCGAAGGCCATTTTCCGCCTGGATGTACCAGATCGCCCGCAATGTCAATCTCGACAACGCGCGAAAGCGGCGCAGCGAGCTCCAACTCGCTGCTGAGGCGGATGAGGACGAGCGCGGGCCGCGTGAACCGGTCAGCATGACCCCGGATGCGGAGCGGGCCGCTTCGCGGCGCGAGGAAGTGCGGCTGCTCAGGAAGGCGCTCGAACTGCTGCCGGAGGATAAGCGGGAGATCCTGATTCTCAGCCGATTCCAGAATCTCAAATATCACGAGATCGCCGCCATCCTGGGATGCGAAGTAGGCGCTGTGAAGGTTCGCGTATATCGCGCCACACGCGCGCTGGGACAAATCTTCTTCGAGCTGGCGGGAGAAAAAGCGTCATGAAGTGTGAGGATTACAGGGCGTTGTTTCCGGAGTATTGGGAAGGGGGTCTTGAGGAAGAAGACCGCGCGGCGCTCGAGCTGCACCTGGCCTCGTGCGCTGCGTGCCGGGTTGAAGCGGATTCACTCGCCCGCATCTGGCAAGGACTGGGCCGATTGCCGCTCGCTCTTCGCGGCCGCGACCTGCGTCGGCGCTTCTACGAAAAGCTCGAGGCCTATCAGTTCGGCGTCGAAGAATCGGAAGCTGGAGCGCAGAGGTCCGGGCTGTGGGAATCCTGGAAAGCCTGGTGGTCCCGTCCGGCGTTGCAATTGGGCGTGAGCGCGGCGATGCTCGCCATCGGTTTTCTCGCTGGGTATCGCGTCGATGATCGGCGCGACAGCGCGCAGCTCTCGCAATTGCGTTCCGAGGTGGGAAACATGCGCCAGTTGATTACGCTTTCGCTGCTCGAGCAGCAGAATGCCACGGACCGGCTCAGGGGCGTCACCTGGGCTTACCGCGTAGAAGAATCCGACACGCAGGTCCTCTCCGCCCTGCTGCACACCATCAATCACGATTCGAATGTGAACGTGCGGCTGGCGGCCGTTGACGCGATGCGCACGTTTGGCAATTCGCCGATCGCCCGGCGCGGCCTGGCGCAGGCGATCGGCAAGCAGGATTCGCCGATGGTGCAGATCGCGCTGATCGATATGCTCGCGGAGTTAAAGGATTTCGAGGCGGCGCCCGAGCTGGAGTCGCTGGCCAGAGACCCTAAAACGAACCCCGAGGTCCGGGAGCGGGCCGCGTGGGCCATTGCGCGGCTGAGGTAACAGATGCGACCGCTGATTTTGTTCTCCGTATTCATGACGGCTCTGCCGCTGAGGGCTGAAGTTGAAGAGCGCGCCTCCGAGTCGCGGACCTTTCCGAATGCCCGGCTCTTGATTGTCGATAACGTTTGGGGCTCGATCGAGGTGACCGGCTATTCGGGAAACGAAGTCCAGGTGGAGGTTGCGGAACGAATTCGAGCCGAATCAGAGGAACGCGCTGATGCGGCCAAACGCGAGATCCGGCTGGATATGACGCAATCAGGCGATACGGTGAAGGTCTATGTGGACGGGCCGTTCCGATGCCGCTGCCCGGATGGCGAGGGCTTTGCGGGCGAGCGCGGCCATTCGGGCTACGAAGTGACCTACGATTTTCACATATGGGCGCCGCGCGAGGCCCGCGTCGACCTGTATACCGTCAATCGCGGCCAGATTCGTGTAGCCAATATCGCCGGCGATTTCGATATTCGCAACGTAAACGGCGGCATCGAACTGCGCGGCGTCTCCGGTTCGGGCCGCGCGCGGACGGTGAACGGCGCACTGGTTGCCATCTTTGCGGACAACCCAAAGCGCGAGAGCGGCTTCGAGACAGTGAACGGCGATGTCGACGTGACCTTTCAACAAGGGCTGTCGGCGGATGTGCGCATGAGCACGATGCACGGCGGCATGTACACGGATTTCGAGGTGGCCGCACTGCCGATCGAAACCGCGGCGCAGCGGCTGGACGGGAAATTCGTGTACCGCCGTTCGGCAACCGCGGGCGTGCGGATCGGAGCCGGCGGCGCGAACCTGAGGTTTAAGACGTTGAACGGGAATATTTTTATCCGCAAGCAGTAGCCGTGGAGAAGGCAATGAAAACTGTATATGTGATTTTGATTCTGGCGGCCCTGAGCCAGGCGCAGGACAGTCCCGAAATGATCACCGTCCCGTTCAGCGATCCATCGCGCCCGCGCATGGTTCGCGGCAACTTGATGAACGGTTGCTTCACCGTGGAAGGATATGACGGCAGGGACGTGATCATAGAGGTCCGGGGAGGCGATCGCGGGCATCGGGCCATTCGTGCGCCGCGCGGCGCCGAAGGCTTGAAGCGCATCAATACCAACAGTTTCGGGCTGACGGTGGAAGAGGAAAACAACGTCGTTCGAATTCAGAGCCCGATGGGGCCCGGCCGCGATGTCCTGGTCCGGGTTCCTTTCGCGACATCGCTGAGGCTGGAATGCATGAACGGCGGCGAGATCAAGGTGGATCACGTTTCCGGCGACCTGGAGCTGCAAAACCTGAATGGCGGCGTCACCGTCACCAATGCATCCGGGTCGGTCCTGGCGCATTCGCTGAATGGGAAGGTCACGGTCAGCCTGGACAAGATCACGCCGGACAAGCCGATGTCGTTCAGCACCATGAACGGAGATATCGATGTGACGTTGCCACCCGATATTAAGGCCAATTTCCGGATGAAATCAGATAACGGCGAGGTATTCAGCGATTTTGATGTGAAGTTGCTGCCGAACTCCAATCAGCCCGTCGTCGAAGACTCGAGATCAAAGGGCGGGCGGTATCGCGTGAAGGTGGACAAAACGGCCGTCGGGTCTGTAAATGGGGGCGGTCCGGAATTGTCGTTTAAGACGTTCAATGGCAATATTTTTATTCGAAAGCGGAAATAAACTGCGTGTGAATTCTGTTACGCCATCAGTGGATCAAATTGCGGTCGAGCGGCTGGCGTGAAGGGTGGCGCTTGCGCGTATTCGAAGGGCTTTGTTAATCTGAAAAAGTGACGGACAGAGCCGTACCGGCACCCGAACCGAAAAAAGCGCGGTTCGGGACTTGAAACGGTAAGCTGGCTTTGATAGTCTAGTCAATGGCAATAACGAGCAGGCAAGACGCAGCACGGGCATCGGCCCGCTGAAGTTCGATTGCCTCTCATCGCAGTTCTTTACGAGTTCCCTAATTTTTTGGATGCGGTCTGCGTCCCTGGAATTTGTGTTTTGGTAAATTCCAGGCATAGCGGCTCGCGTCTGAAAACGCCTTTCGAGGCCGGGCATTTCCCCGAGCGATGTGTATGGATCGCCGGGCGGGATGCCGCAGATCTTTGACAATCTGGTTGGACGCGAAGAGATTCGCGAAGTCAGTACTCTGAGTCACAACC
>DASRCT010000110.1:0-33479 GCA_035652975.1 Bryobacteraceae bacterium
ACCCCGGTCGCTCGCCGCAACCGCTTCGCCCCTCGTCATTTCCGCCTCGACCCAGTTCGTTTCGTCAGCCCGCGTCGAACCCCTTCCCGACGCCCCGCTATCAGCCAGCCAGCCGCCTGCGGTTGAGCGGACAACGGATCATTGACGCGGACTGGCCCTTGCCTTTCGCAGCCCACCGATGTAAACCTAAGCTACTGCCGCCTGCGTCGGTTGGAGCATTCTGACCGGAGTCGGTTGGACATTCGAAAAAGGGGCCAATTTATGAAAGCGTCGACGGTAATCCGCGTCTTGCCGTGTGTTGCGGTGGTGTGCGTACTCAGCCATCCTGGCCCGCTCTGCGCCCAGGCGCTCTACGGTTCGCTGGTCGGCAACGTGAATGACGCCAGCGGGGCCGCCATCGCCGGCGCGCGCGTCACCCTCACCAGCATCGACACAAAACAATCGCGCGAGGTCGTCACCAATGACGTCGGCGGCTACGACTTTTCGACCCTGCCGCCCGGCGCGTATGAGCTGAAAGTTCAAAAGGAGGGCTTCAGCAGCTCCACCCAGACCGGCATCGCCGTGGTCGCCAACAACACGGTCCGCGTCGACGTCACCCTGAACATCGGCGCTGTTACCGAATCCATTACCGTGAGCGGCGCCGCCGCGACCCTCCAAACGGACCGCTCCGAGGTCCGCCACGAGCTCAACTCGAACCAGTTGGTCAATCTGCCAGTTTCGGCAGGCCGCAATTACCAGACCCTGTTCGTCACGCTCCCCGGCTTCGGCGGCATTCAGGCCAGCTACAACTCCACGCCCTCCAATCCGTCAAAAGCGCTGGTGTTTAATGTCAACGGCGCCAGCTTCAGCATCAACAACACCCGCATCGATGGCGTGCAGTCCATCAATCCCTGGCTGCCGCACGAAACCGCCTACGTCCCCACGCTCGAAGCCATCGACCAGGTGAACGTCGTCACCAACAGCTTCGAGGCGGAAACCGGCATGGCCGGCGGCGCCGCCATTTATGTACAAACCAAGTCCGGCGGCAATCATTTCCACGGCGCCGCCTTCGAGGAGCACAATAATCAGCGCCTCAACTCGCGCCCGTTCTTCCTGCCGCCCAGCCAGTCCAAGCCCAAATACATCCTCAACGATTTTGGCGGCGCTCTCGGCGGCCCCATCGTCCGCGAAAAGCTGTTCTTCTTTGGCAGCTACGAGGGCACGCTCGACCGCGAACTCGCGGCCCTGTTCACCACCGTGCCCACGGCGGCGATCAAGAGCGGCAACATGCAGGGACAGAACAACCCCATCTACGACCCGGCTACCGGTACCGCTACGGGCGCCAACCGTACTCCGTTCCCTG
The DNA here is from genome assembly GCA_035652975.1 of Bryobacteraceae bacterium. Taxonomy (GTDB): domain Bacteria; phylum Acidobacteriota; class Terriglobia; order Bryobacterales; family Bryobacteraceae; genus TMP-7. The sequence continues at coordinate 1,343 of DASRCT010000110.1, forward strand.
ATCAGATCGTGCCCGCTTCCCGCATTGATCCCATCGCCGCCAAGCTCGCTTCCCTTACGCCATTGCCAAACCTGCCAGGCAATTTGCTGACGAGCAACTACTACGCCACGGGAAGCTACATTTTCGACCGCCACCGCGCCGACGCCAAGGTGAACTGGAATGCCACCCCAAAGCTCAGCACCTTTGCGCGCTTCGGGTTTCTGCACTACAACATGATCAACCCCACCGCCTTCGGCGATCTCGGCGGCCCGAACATCTCGAGCGCCGGCGGCAATCCCGGCCACGGCTACGGCAATACCTATACCCTGACGCTTGCGGGCGCCTACCTGTTGAGCCCCTCATTCATCATCGACGCCTACTGGGGCTGGAGCCGGATGGGAACCAATGTGGTCACGCCCGGGCTGAACGAAAAACGCGGCCTGGCGCTCGGCATCCCGGGTACCAACGGGCCGGCGCTCTACCAGGGCGGATATCCCCGCTTTGCCGTCAGCGGTTATGACGATCTCGGCACCCCCGGCGCCTTTCTGCCGTACTTCCGTCACGATCCCTCCATCACCTACGTCACCAACTTCAACTCGATCAAAGGCCCGCACGACATCCGCTTCGGCGCCGAAATCAATCAGCTTTCGATGAATCATATCCAGGCCGAGGGCGGCTACGGCGCGGGCATGGGCGGATTCCTCTTCGCCGGCGGGCCAACCTCGATCGCGGGCGGGCCGTCACCGAACCAGTTCAACAGCTACGCTACGTTTCTCCTCGGCCTGCCGACCAGCGTCGGAAAGAACACCATCGTTCCCAATGAGCTCACCACGCGGTCCTGGTCCTACGGTCTGTACATCCGCGATCGCTGGAATGCGTCGCCGAAGCTTACGCTGTCCTATGGATTGCGGTGGGAATACTATCCCCTGCCGTCGCGCGACGGCCGCGGCATCGGCCTTTACGATCCGGCTACGAACAACGTCCGGATCTGCGGCTACGGATCAGTTCCGGACAACTGCGGCATCAGCATCAGTAAACATCAATTCGCGCCTCGCGTCGGCATCGCCTATCGACCCACCACGACGCTCGTGCTGCGCGCTGGTTACGGAATCACCATCGATCCGTACTCGCTCGGCCGTCCGTTCAAATACAACTACCCCGATCTCTTGATTCAGACCTATGACGGTCCGAATTCATACCAGCCGTTCGGAACGCTGGAGCAGGGGATTCCGGCGGCCGTGATCCCCGATCTCGGCAATGGCCTCGTGCCGCTCCCCAACCAGTACGTCACCACTACCATCAATCAGCAGTCGTTTAAGCGCGGCTATATCCAGTCCTGGAATTTCACCGTGCAGAAGGAGCTCCCCGCCAATCTCGTCGCCCAGGCAGGCTACGTTGCGACAAGATCGACCGATCAACTCGGTTACCTTGATCTCAACGCCGGTCAGGTCCCCGGACTCGGCATCGCCGGCCAGCCCTTATACCAGAAATTCGGCCGCACCGCCGCCACCACCTACATCACCCCCATGGGCGCCGATCAGTACAACTCGCTTCAGGCCAAGCTCGACCGCCGGTTCGCACAGGGTGTTCAGCTCGGCGCGAATTACACCTGGTCGAAATCCATCGGTCCGGCTGCCAACGATGACACCGCCCCGCGCGTCTCCGCCTTACAGTATTTCTATCTGAACCGCGCCGTGCTCCCCTACGACCGTACGCATGTGCTCAACCTCACGGGAACTTGGGAGCTGCCGTTCGGCAAAGGCAAACCGTGGCTGTCCCACGGCATCGGGTCGGCGCTTGCGGGCAACTGGCGCATCAACGGAATTGCCAGCTTCATGTCGGGTTTGCCCTTCTCGGTGAGCGCCTCCGGCGCGTCGCTGAACATGCCGGGCAACACCCAGCGCGCCGATCAGGTGAAACCCAAGGTCCAGATTCTGGGCGGCGTGGGCCCGGGCCAGTCCTATTTCGATCCGTTCGCTTTCGCCCCGGTCACGCAACCCCGCTTCGGCAACGCGGGCTACTATTCGATGCGCGGCCCCGGCGCCGTCAACACGGACCTCGCCATCGGTCGCGACTTCCCTATCAAGGAACGCTTCCACCTGCAATTCCGCGCTGAGGCCTTCAACGCGAGCAACACGCCGCACTTTGCGCTCCCCGGCGCCAACGTGTCCAATCTCGTGCTGAATAATGACAACACCATACGAAACCTGGCCGGCTACACGCAAATTCTGTCCACGCAAAACCTGGGCCGCGATTTCGATGAACGCCATATTCAGTTCGACCTGCGGTTCAGCTTTTGAGTTCGTCTGCGGCTACCATTGAAGCCGCAGCCCGATCTGCGCCTGCCGCGGATCGTACGCCGCCGTCGCCGCCCCGAAGCTCGCAAGCGGCGCGGCCGGATTCGGCCCGATCACGTTGTTCGGCGCCGCCAGATTGGCGCGGTTCAGAGCATTGAACATTTCCGCTAGCGCCTGTAGCCGCCAGCGCTCCCTGATCGTGATGGTTCTGCTCACGCGCGCGTCCAGGCTGAAAAAATTGAAGCCCCGGCCGGTGTTCCGCCCGACGCCGGCCGGCCGGTCGTTCAAGTTCGTATCGTTGTTGCGGTCGTAGCCGAGCTGCACGTTGAAGGGCAGCGCCGAGGTGTAGATCAGCATCGCCGATAGCTCCCAGCCGCCAGCCGGAACAACCGCCGCCGCCGATACGCGGTGACGCTGATCGTTGTCGGAAAGTCCGCGGTCGTCGCGCAGATTGTTATTGTTTTGCGGCGTGCTGAAGAAGAAATTCCCGGCGTCGTCGATCGCTTTCGAGAGCGCATAGGACAGCCGGAACTGCGCCCCGCCCCAAAGCCGCGCCCGCACCGAAGCGAACAGGCCGTTGAAGTACGAGTCCCCGCTCGACTCATAGCGGCTCACGTTGCCGTAGCGCGGATCGGGCCGCCCGAGGTTCGGAATCCCCAGCGCCGCCGCCTCCGCCGCCGACAGCGTCGGAACGTTCACGTTGCGGCTGAGAACGAGGTGCAGCGCGCGCACCCATTGGTAGCCGATCGTGAATGTGGCGTCGCCGGCCTGCCGCTCGATCTGAACGTTCGCCTGGTGGCTGTAGCTCGTGCGAATCGACGGGTCGATCGTCGTGATGTTGATGTACTGCCCCGGCGGAAATGCGGTCAAAGCCTGCGGAAACGTCGGCGCGCCCGCCTGCCCGAATGCGAGCAGCGCCAGCCGGTACTTCGATCCATCCCGCTGTAGCGCGTTTGATGTCGCGCGCAGCGGGATGCGGTCGTAAAACAAACCGTAGCTGGCCCTGATGACCGTGCGCCGGTCCGCAGGCGACCACGCAACTCCGGCGCGCGGCGCGATGTTGCCCCAGTAGGTTTCAATAGGCCGCGGCAGCAACTGGATGTCGTAGCGGGCGCCCAAATCGATTGTCAGATTGGGGTGCGGCTTCCACTGGTCCTGCGCAAACAGCCCGAGATTCGGATTGGACTGGAACTGGTTCGGCTCGCCAAAGGCCTGCTGGAACGTGGTGTAGCGTCCGGCTTGGAACGCGCTCAGAGACGCGAAGGAATACACCGGCGCTGCGAGCGCGCCCGGGAACACGATGGTCAGCCGGTTATAGAGCGCGCTCGCGCCGGCCTTGAAGAAATGCGCGCCGCGTTCGAGCGAGATCGAATCGCTGGCCTCGAACAGATCGTTGTAGCGTCCGGTCGGCGAAACCGTCGAGGCGCCGAAGTTCGCCACGCCCGAGATGTTCACGGCCGGGCCGGTTGGATCGTTGGCGGGGGCATTGAGGCGGCTGTGGACGTACTGAAGCCGCGCCTCATTCAGCGTGCGCGCCGAGAAAGACTGGATGTCGCTGAACGCCACGTTGATGTCGCGATTGAAGAGCGCCGTCCCGCGGCTCACGGCGTTGAGGCCGCCGGCATTGCGCGCGTTTTCGCTGCTCAGATCGTAAAGGCTGAACCGCGTCATTAACTGATGCCCGCCGCTCAACTGCTGGTCGATCTTCGCGAACAGATTCGTCATGTTCCAACCGGTGGGATATTCGCCGGTGGCGACCAACGAGCCAGGATATCCGCAGGAAGTCAGCACGCTGTTGATGGCCGCGGCATTCGCCGGCGCAATCGCAACAATGCCCGCCGCATGTCGGCGGGTTTGTTCAAAATTCGTGAACAGGAAGGTCCGGCCGCGGACCAGCGGGCCGCCCGCGCTGGCCCCGTACTGCGTCTGGGTCAGCGGATCCTTGCGCGTCGCGAGCGGATGGCGCGCATCCAGCCGGCTGTTGCGCAGAAATGAGTACAGGCTGCCGTGCCATTCATTCGTGCCTGATCGCGTCGCTACGCTGACCACGCCCGCCGAGGCGCGGCCGAACTCGGCATTCGCGCCGGAGGTGATCACCGCGAACTCGCGCACCACCTCGGCGCTGTAATAGGTCCCCGCCAGTCCGGCTGCATCGTCGTTGGCCGAGAGGCCGTCCACGACGAAGTTGTTATTCAGATTGCGCTGGCCCGAGACCGAAATGCCCGTGCCAGGCACGGCGGACGTTTCTGCAAACGGCTGCGGCGCGCCCAGGTTGGTTCGCGACACGCCCGGCGAGAGCAGCGCCAGATCGAGATAGTTTCGGCCGTTCAGCGGCAGGTCCGCGATCTCCGCCCCTGAGGTCCGGTCGGATGCGGATGTGCGCGCCGCTTCCACCACTGGTGGAGAGTCCGTCACCTGAACGGATTCGCGCCCGCCCGAAAGCCGTAGCGCGATCCGCAGATCGAGCGCCTGTCCTGCCGACAGCGCGATCCGGCGCCGGTATGGCTCGAAACCGGGATGCTCAACCGTAATGCTGTACAATCCGGGCGCCAGGCGCAGGAACTGAAAGCGTCCTGCGCCGTCGGCAACCGCGCCCAACTTCTGGGCGCGATCGATGTACTCAAGGCTTAAGTCCGCGCCGGCGATCGCCGCGCCGCTTGAGTCCTCCACGCGTCCTCCGAGCGTCGCCGATGTAATCGCCTGTTGCGCAAACATGGCGCCGGCGCAGAAGCCCATCAAGACAATGGACCGCATACACTGCTCCTGTTCAAATTTCAGCTCTCAGGTGTCGGCGGTTAGCTGGTTTGTACAGGAGGCGAGCGGTCGCGGGTTTGTCGCGAGGCGGCGCTGGCAAAGACGACGAATTTGCTGGGGGCGAGCATCGGGCCGCAAGCCGCGGCTGCGATTACGGGCGCGCCGGAAATGAGAATCGCCGCCGCCGGCGCCTGTACGGCGGCGCCGCAGGATCGCTGGCAGCCGTTTGAAGACGGATGGCGCGAGCTCCCCGGCTTGTGGCAACAGCAGTCCCGCTTGGCGCGCTGGCAGCACGGCATCACGACGGAGTCGGATGATGCGGCGGCGGCCAGCGCAATCGGAGCCCGCGCCGCTAGCGAAAGCGCGACAATGGCGCCCATCGCGGTCCGCGTCAGTGCTCGCCACGCCACTGCGATCCAGTGTAGCCTGCGCGGTTCCCGCCCGCAAAGCCGTACGGACAGCCCGGTTGAATGTCGACGCTTGCTATTTGCTGTCGATAATGAAGGTGGGCGCCAGACCGCTGATGGTCGAAAATCCCGAGGGAGTCTCGGCCGTGATCCAGCTCGAGCAGCCCTGCACCTTGCCAAGAAAGGAGTGCGGGTGCACATCCACGCGCAGTTCGCGCATGGACACCGATCCGTACTGATAAACCGGAAACGTGGCCTTGGTCGGCTCGATCACTTCCTGCACCACGTATGGCGACCGCATCGCCTGCTTGAGAGCCTTCTCCCAGGCGGCGTCGTCGGCCTGGGCGCCATGAATGACGTGGTTCTCCGTGGATTCGTCGTTCGGCTTCAGCACCAGCCGCTCACGGTTTTTCAGAATGAATTCCGGCAGGTCCACGGTCTCATCGCCGTAGCTCGTATTGGTCGGCGCGACGACCCGGGTCCACGGAATGAACTCGCGGATCGCCTTCCGCTCGGCGGCCGGGAAGCCCGAGGTGATCGTTTCGTCGGTCAGCAGGTCGAACATGGCGCGCTTTTGCGAAATCTCCGAGCGGAAGCTGTTGACCATGCACACCGCGCGATCACGGTAGGCGCGAACCAGCGGATGCGTGAGATCGAAGCGAATCAGAAACTCCTGCACTTTGATCCGGCGGTAGGCCAGATCGATCTGGAAATCGCCGCGGCGCAGCACTCCATTGCGGTACTCCAACTGGTCCGGGGACACGACTTCGGCGTTGTAGCCTTCGCGGCGGAAGAATTCGGCAAGCAGCGCATATTCGGGCGTGTCGGAGCCCTGGAAGGGCGGCCGCATCTCAATTACGGCGATGTTGGGCTTGTTTTTGCGGCCGAATTCCTTGTAGGCCTTGAGCAACGCCGTGAGAAGATATTTCGCGCCGCTCACTTTCGTAAGGGCGTACTTTTTGCGGAATTCGCGAACCGGCGGGGCCTCCCAGAACAGGTTGTCGAGCGCCTCGCCGAACGCGACGCCCGCCGGCGTCTCTGCGGCGTAGCCGTTGAAACGCAGCGTTCCATTGTGGATATTGGCGTCGAGCAGCGAAGTAACGGACAGCAGGGAATATCCCGGATCCACGGCCGCCAGCATCTTCTCGGCCGGCAGCATGTGCACGCGGTTCAAAAGCTTTTCGTTTGAAAGCGCCAAGCGCTCAACCCGGTCGAGGGCGGCAAACAGGGCCTCGGCCGCCTTGACCATGTTTGTATACTGGCGGCGGGTGATAAAATGCGGCCGGAGTACGGGGGAAACGGGGCGGTTTTGAGCCATCAGATGGCTCGATTTCATGCGGCTCTGGAGAGCGTCGGCCCACGCCAAGTCTTTATAGGGTTCGGCCTCGAGAATCTTGTGATAACGGGCAATCGCCTCGCCCAACTGCGTCATTGCGGTTGATCTTTCTAATCTCCAGTATCGCACGGTGGTATGCATTTGTGAAGCGAGCGGCGGCGGAGCTTGTAGTATAAGTTATTAATAATAAGCTACTTATATTCAATTTGAGACTTATATATCTGAAATAAAAGCGCGGCTAAAGAAACCCCGGAAACAATCCGATTCAGGGTTTGTGGACCGCTCAACGCTGCTCAGAATAGTTTTTCTTGCCGGCCCGCTGCGTCTTGTGAGTCCGGCTGCGGCGACGGCTCAACCTCTGACTCTGACGGCAAGTCCGACGGCGCTTTCATTTACGTGGCAAAGCGGAGGCGCGCTGCCGGCGGCGCAAAAGCTGTCCATTCGCGCCAGTTCCGGAACCCCTAGCTACTCAACCGCGATCACGGGCTCGAACACGCTGTGGTTGACGGTCACGCCCGAGAGCGGGAAGACGCCGGCCAATCTGTCGGTGACGGTGAATCCGACGGGTTTGAGCGTTGGGACCTATGGGGCCACGATCGTTGTCACGACCAGTCCAGCCGCCGCCGTTTCGGTTCCGGTCACGTTAGTTGTGAGCCAGCCGCTGCCGGCGCTGCAACTCAGCGCGACGAGCTTGAGTTTCACAGCGCCGGCGGGTCCACTGAGCCAGAGCCTGACGCTGACGACCACGGGCGGCCCGATCCCGTTCACGGCCTCGGCGACGGGAGCGAACTGGATCGCGTTGAATCCGACGACCGGGGTGGCGCTGCCGGGATCGCAGACGCTGATCACGGTCACGGTGGACCCCAGCGCGCTGAGCCCACAGGCGGCGCCGTACGCCGCCAAGATCACGATCGTCGCTACGGGAGTGGCGCCGGCCAATCGAAGCCAGAACGTGACGGTGAATCTGACGGTCAATCCGAGTCCGCCGACGATCACCACCATCTGGCCGTCCTCGGTTCAGGCCGGCGCGGCGGGCGCGACGATCACCATCCGCGGGACGAATTTTTATAAAGCCACGACAGTCAAGGTGAGCGGCGCGGTCGCGCCGGCGACGACGATCACGCCCACCGTTCTGAGCTCGACGGCGATGCTGGCGGTGTTGCCGGCGGCGGTGCTGGCGAATCCGGACACGCTGAGCGTGACGGCGGTAAACCCGGCGCCGGCGGGCGCCTCGCCCGCGGCGACGTTTACGGTTTCCGGCGCTCCTGTAATACAGGCGGTGGTGAACGTCGCATCGTATCAAGGCGGGGCCGTCAGCCCGGGCGAACTGATCTCGCTCTTCGGCGATCATATCGGGCCTGCGACTCCGGCGGTGATGGCGGATGCCGATAACAATGGCTTTGTGGACACATCGGTTGGCGGCGTCAGCGTCACCATCGACTCGGCGCCGGCGCCGATTCTCTACGCCAGCGAGAACCAGATCTCGGTTCAGGTTCCGTATGAGGCCGGCATAGGAACGAACAAGGCCATTGTGGTGACAAACGGATCGACGACCGCCACGGGCGCGGTCACGATTACAACGCAAGCCCCGGGGCTGTTCAGTCTGGACGGGTCCGGGGCGGGACAAGCCGCGGCTCTGAATTATAATGCGAGCTCGGCGACCTACAGCCTCAACGACGCGAAGAATCCCGCGCATATCGGCGATACGGTGGTGCTGTACCTGACGGGCGAGGGCGCCTATGCGCCCTATGCGCAGCCGACGGGGCTGCTGACGCCGGCGCCGGGCGTCGGAAACCAGCTGCCGCAGATGAGCCCGCTGCCGGCGGTGACCATCGGCGGCGCGCCGGCCACGGTATCGTATGCCGGGCCCGTGGTGGGATCCATTCTGGGCCTCCTTCAGCTGAACGTTGTCGTGCCGGCCAACAGCGCCACGGGTCCAGCCGTGCCCGTGTCGGTGACCATCAACGGCGCGACCACGCAGGCCGGAATCACGCTGGCCATTCATCCCTGACGGCTCCGGCGCCGCCGGCCGTTGAGCAGCCGGCGGCGCGTTCGAATTTCTGAAACACTCGGGTGAACCGGCGGGTCGAAAGTGGGAGGACAACCTTTCCGCTTTGGGAGGAACAGATATGCCCGCAAAACCACAGACTCTGGAAGACGCCTTCGTTGAGGAACTGCGCGACCTGTACGACGCCGAAAAGCAGTTGATCAAAGCGCTGCCGAAAATGGCCAAGGCGGCGCACGCCGAGCAATTGCGCGAAGCGTTTCGCGAGCACCTGGAGGTTACGAAGACCCAGGCGCAGCGGCTGGAACGGATTTTCGAAATGCTCGGCCAGAAAGCGCGCAGCAAGCCCTGCAAGGGAATGAAGGGCCTGCTCGAGGAGGGGCAGGAGATCATAGAGGAGGACGCCGGCGCCCAGGAGAACATCGCCGACCTCGATCTGATCGCAGCGGCGCAGAAGGTGGAGCACTATGAGATCTCCGGATACGGCACGGCCCGCACATTCGCCCAGGCGATCGGGCAGAAGGATGCGGCGCAGCTTCTCGATGAGACCGCCAAGGAAGAGGGCGAGGCGGACAAGAAGCTGACGCAGCTTGCCAAGACGCTTTATAAGGAGGCGTTCAAAGCGCAGCGAGGCGGCGTCCGGAGCATGGGCAATGGCTCAAGCCGCCCACGCCGCGTCCGAGCCGGCGAGGAGCAGGCGGCGCAAGCTTAGCAGGGCGCTCGCAATCGACGGGGCGCGCCGCGTTTGCCGGAACAAGAGTAACCAGCGTAACGTATCTATTGACGGAAGCTGGAATGGCTTATTGTTGCCAGTGCGGACAGCCGGTCCGGGAGACGGACCGGTATTGCGGGAGGTGCGGCGCGCCGCAGCCGACCAGCGCGGGGCGGGCGGCGGGCGACCCCTGGAGCGGCATCTCAGGGCGCAATGCGTCGCTGCTCTGCTACATCCCGTTTGTAGGCTGGATCGCGGCCATCATCGTGCTCGCCTCGGCGCGATTCCGCCGTGATCAAGAGGTCCGGTTCAACGCCTTTCAGGGTTTGTACCTGTTTGTGGCGTGGCTGATCGTGGACTGGGTATTAACGCCGTTTTTGCGGATTCCGGGCGACTGGCTGGTCCACAGCTTTCTGGTTCACGTTTTAAAGCTGGCGGTCGTGGCGCTCTGGATCTTCATGATGGTCCGGGCGAGCCAGGGTCAGACGTACCGGCTGCCGATACTGGGGGAGCTGGCGGACCGCTCGCTGTCGGAGCAACATAATCACACCTGATCATCCGATTTAGCGCCCGGCGAACAACGCTGCCGGCGGCGCATCAGTAGTATGAGACGAAAGACATGCGAACCAAATGGTTGTACCTTGCGACCGCCGTTCTGACGGCCGGCGCCGGACTGGCCTGGCAGCAGAAGACCGCTTCGGTGAATCTTCCCGCGCCCTATGCGACGCCTTCAGCGCAAAACCGCCCGCGCGTGATTCCGCGCCCGGACGGCGCTCATCTCCAGGTTCCGCAGGGTTTCGATGTGGAAGAATGGGCGACGGGATTTGACGCGCCGCGATTCATGCTGCTCGGTCCGAGCCATGAGCTGCTGCTGAGCGACAGCGACTGCGGCTGCGTGTATGTGCTGACGGACAACGGAAAGAACCGGAAGAAGATCCTCACCGGTCTGGAGCGTCCTTACGGGCTGGCGCTATGGCAGGACTACCTGTACGTGGGCGAGAGGACTTCGCTCAAACGCTACAAATACGACCCGAAGGCGATGTCGGCGGGGTCCGGGCAGGAAATCGTCTCGATGAAAGGTTTCGAGCGGGGGCACTGGACGCGCTCCATTCTGTTTGACCGCCAGGGCAGGAAGTTTTATCTGGGCGTCGGCTCGTCATCCAACGTCTCGCCGGGCGATCCGGAACTGCGGGCGGCGATCAGCCGGTTCAATCCGGACGGCTCCGGGCGTGAGATTTTTGCGTCGGGCACGCGCAACCCCATCGGACTGCACTGGTATCCCGGCACGGACACGCTATGGGCCGCGGTGCAGGAACGCGATGAACTGGGCGACGATCTGGTTCCGGACTACTTCACGCATATTCAGCAGGGCGGATTTTATGGATGGCCGTGGGCGTACATCGGGCCGCACGAGGATCCGCGCCGCAAAGGCGAGAAGCCGGAGCTGGTGGCCAAAACGATTACGCCCGACGTTGTGCTCCAGCCGGCGCACGTCGCGGTGCTAGATTTCGCATTCTACACGGGCCAGATGTTTCCGCCGGAGTACCGTGGAGGGGCGTTTCTCGCATTGCACGGATCCTGGAACCGGTCCCAGCGAGCGGGCTATTCGGTGGCGTTCATTCCGTTCAGCAACGGCCGGCCGTCGGGACCGCAGCGGGATTTTCTGACCGGCTGGATGCTTTCGCCCGACAGCCGGGAGGTATGGGGCCGGCCGGTGGCGGTGCTCGAACTGCCGGATGGTTCGCTGCTGGTCTCCGACGACGGCGGAAAGAAAATTTGGCGCATTACCTACAAGGGCTGATCGCCGCGGCGCTGGCGGGGCCGGTCGCGGCGGCGCCGTTTTCGCACGCTGTTCACCTGCAACTGAAGCTCAGCTGCGTTGCCTGTCACGCCGCTGCCTTGACGAGCGCCAGCGCCGACGATAATCTGCTTCCCTCCGAGCGCGTCTGTTCCGGATGCCACCCCCATGTGGCGGTGCGGCGCGCGCCGACCCGCACCATGGCGGCGAAGTTCAATCACCAATTGCATTTGAAGCTGGGAAACATCGCCCCCGTGATCGCCGCGGCCATTGACCGCGGCGCCTATTTATCGCCGCCCGGGGATCTGCGGCGCGCGTTGAATACGAACAACGCATGCGAAGCCTGTCATCGCGGGATGGAGCGGGCCGGGGCGATCAGTTTGGAGAATTTCCCGAAAATGGCGGATTGCCTGGTTTGTCACAACCAGATCGAGCCCCCGTTCAGTTGCGAGAAGTGTCATGCGCCGGAGCAGACGTTAAAGCCGGCGTCGCACGCGCCGGGGTTTTTCGACGAGCACTCCAGCGGAAAGCTGAAACTGGACAAGGCGTCGTGCGCGGTTTGTCACGGCAGAACGTTTCATTGTCAGGGGTGCCACTGAGGCTCGACGCCGGCGCGGCGGCGGGAGATGGTGGGCCGCCATGCGGCCGCAGGCCGGTAAATTTTTCATCGCAATGGCCCGGAGGGGGCAAGCCGGCGGAAGCGGACCCGCCTTAAGCCGAAGCGACTCAACAGGCTGAGCGACGAAGGGCGGTTTGGCGGTACGGGTGCACAAGCCAGAGCGAGGGAAGTGCGCCGGCAAGCGGCGGCGCGAATTGATGTATGTCCAAAGCTACTCTATCTATTTTTCTGTTGGCGGCGCAACTGGGGACGGCCGCGGCGAGCTCATCATCAAAAAAGAGCGAGCCGGTAGACCGAATTCGGGAAGCCGCCAGGGTGTTCAACGAAATTCAATCCGCCAAGGATAAAGGCATTCCGGACGCTCTTCTGAGCAAAGCGAATGGAATTATTATTGTGCCGGGTTTGAAACGCGCCGGATTCGTGGTGGGCGCCGAATACGGGAAGGGCGTGTTTGTGGCGCGGCTTCCGAACGGCCGCTGGTCAGCTCCCTCGACGGTGCGAATCGAGGGAGGCAGCATTGGCTTCCAGATCGGGGCGGGCGAGACGGATCTGATCATGCTTGCCATGAATGAGGATGCGGTGAGGCAGTTGATGCAGACGGGCGTAAAGATCGGCGGCAGTCTGATGGCCGCAGCGGGTCCCGTGGGACGAGAAGCCAACGCGGCGACAACGCCGATTCCGGCCTCGGGGCTGTTGGCGTACTCGCGCGCGCGAGGAGTGTTCGCCGGGGCGACGATCAACGGTTCGACGCTGCGGTCCGACGATTCCGACAACGCGGTGATCTACGGCCGGCGCGTGGACCAGTCCGACATCCTGAGCGGCAAGATCAAACCTACGGCGGCTGCGACGCCGCTGCTGAACGCGCTCAGCAGGTATTATCGCGCCAATCCGAGCACGGAACCGCCGCCGAAAAAACGTCCCTAGCCTGAATTGTTCCTTTGAATCACACCCTTCTGCGCGCGGGCCGCTCCCTGGGAGCGGCCTTTTTCGCATCACGGGGCGATCACCGGCTACAGCCCGCGAATTGTAAAGCCGATAAAAAGAATTCTGATAAAATCAACCCAAACGTGATCCAGGCATATGGCGTGTCTGATGTTGGATGCGTGCGCTCCAGCAATCAGGATCGCATTCTCATTGACGATCAACTGGGACTGTATCTGGTGGCCGACGGAATGGGCGGGCACGGGCACGGGGAGGACGCCGCGGAGCTAGCCGTGCGCTCCGGCCAATATTACATTGCGGCGTCTCGCGACCGCTTCGATGTAAGTTGGCCGTTCGGCTACGACGTGAACCGCAGCGTGGATGAGAACCGGCTCATCACGGCGATCCAACTGGCGAACCGGCAGGTATGGAAGCGCACGGAGGAATCCCCGGAGTGCGCGGGCATGGGCACGACGATGGTGGCGATCATCGTCAACGGGGACCACGCGGCGATTGCAAACGTCGGAGACAGCCGCGCCTACCTGATGCGAAATGGGGAGCTGAAGCAACTAACTGTAGACGACACATGGGTGGGGAATCTGATCCGCACCGGCGCGCTGACGGAGATGCAGGCCAAGACGCATTCGATGCGGCATGTCCTGACGCAGGCCGTCGGTTCGCACGACCGCGTGGACGTGCATACGAGCGAGGAGAAGCTGCAGCCCGGCGACTTGTTGCTGATGACCACCGACGGGGTCCACGGGGTTGTGGAGCATGCGGCCTTGCGCTCGATGCTGTTCGGATGCCGCAGCGTGGAAGAGACTGCGAAGCAGGTGATTCAGGCGGCGCGGGCCAACGGGGCGCCGGATAACGCCTCCTGCATTTTGCTGCGCTACAATTCGGAAGCCGATTTGACGCGATGACGACGTTAGGAAAGTACGAGATCGTCCAGGAACTTGGCACGGGCTCCATGGGGGTTATCTATCGCGCTCGAGACGTGGTTCTCGACCGCGAAGTGGCGCTGAAGACGATCGCGCGCGCCGGGAGTCTGGATGCGGAGTTGAAGGAGCGTTTTTACCGCGAAGCGCGCTCCTGCGCCCGGCTGCAACATCCCAACATCGTCACGGTGTACGATCTGGGCGAGCAGGACGGCGCCGCGTATATTGCGATGGAGCTGCTGATCGGCGCCGATCTCAGGAAATTCATCGCGGAAAAGCGGACTCTGCCGGATGAAACGAAACTGGAGCTGCTGGCGGGGGTGTGCGAAGGGCTGCACCACGCGCATTCGCACGGGATCATTCATCGCGACATCAAGCCGAGCAACATTTTCCTGCATGAAGACGGACGCGCCAAGATACTGGACTTTGGCGTAGCGCGGCTGCCGACCTCGAACCTGACCATGATGGGGCGGGTGCTGGGAACGCCGCATTACATGGCGCCGGAGCAAATTCTGGGGAAGCCGTGCGATGCGCGCTCGGACCTGTTTTCGCTGGCGATCGTCGCTTTTGAATTTCTCACCTACTCGCACCCGTTCTTCGGCGAATCGATTCCCAAGCGCATTTTGCACGATGCGCCGGACCGGCTGTTGTCGAGAAACCCGCAACTGCCGGCGGAGCTGGAGGCGGTGATTGTGCGGGCGCTCCAGAAGGACCCGGCGGAGCGCTATCCAACGGCGTTGGAGTTTGGTTCCCAGTTGCGGAAGATCGCGGAGCAGCTTCGCGGGGAGGCGAAAGAAATACGGGAGCGGGCGGCGCCGGCGGCGGCATTTCCCTCCGCGGAGCCGTCGCCGGATGAGATTCGAGTGCCGGCCAACGCGAACACGGAGTACAAGATGTCCGCGCTGCTGACGGCGCTTGAAGAGTTCGACCGGGCGATGGAGCGCCGCGATATTGCGAGCGGGCGGCGGACGCTGGAGGTGATCCGGAAGGTGGCGGCCGTGGATGACCGGTTTTCCACGGCGCTGGTGGAATCCACGCGGCGTCTGCAAGAGTTGGAGGCGTCAGCGCCCGCGCTGGCGGCTGCCGAAGGGGCGCAGCCGGAGGGTGGGATTGGGGCGGCGCCGGCTGTTCCGATGACGGGAGCTGGGGTTCGCGCGGCCGAGTCCGGGACGTTCGCGGCGCTGGACAGCGCCGAAGAGCGGCCAGCGGCGGCGGCAGCGGCGGAGGGTCCGGGGGCGAAGGGCGATGTGGCCGCAGCCGCGCCGCCAACGGTCGGGGCGACGACTGCGGCGCCGACGGCGGAAGCGGCGGCGAGGCCGGTTTTTTCTGACGATGCGACGTCGCTGTTTACGGCGGCGCCGGCATTGGGCGGGGCGGTTCGAGAGCCGTTGCAGGCGGGGCCGCCTACGAGCGAGGCGCCGCGAGCCAGTGAAACGGCGCCAGCCAGTGAAACGGCGCGAGCGGCAGTTCCTTTAAGCAGCGCCCAGCCGGAGGTGAAACCGATCCCGAGTTCGGTGGCGGCGACAGCGCCGGAGGCTGCCACGGGGCGCGAGAGGGCGGCGGCCGCGGCGCCGGCGACGGGGCGGGCTCTGAGCCGGAACCTGATCCTGCTGATGGGGGCCATTGCGGCGCTGGTGGTGATTGGCGCGGGCGTCATATTTCTGCTGCGCGCGCGCAGCGCCAAGCCGCTGCCGGCGGTGGCGACGGCCGAAGCCGTTTATGACGCGCCGATATTCGCGGCGCCGGCTTCCTCGCGGGTGGTGGCGACGGCGCCGCGCGGCGCCAGGGTGAACCTGCTCGCGGCGCCGCGGTCGCGCGCGCAGGAATGGGTGCAGGTTCAATACATCAGCGGTGGAACCGTATATCCGCCGGGCGCGATGAAGACTGTGAACCTGGCGAACTGGTCCAGTCCGAAGCCGGACGTTCAGTATGCGCTGCTTCAGACCTTCGCTCCGGCCAGCGGGGCGGGGGAGAGCGAGCTGCGGCAACACCTTTCCCGGCTGAACGACTTCATTGCGCGGTTTCCGGGCTCGGCGCAGGAGGCGGCGGCGCGGGTCGATTTCGCGCGCCTGAGCATTGCGCTTGCGCGGATGGAGGCGGCGGCGGGAGCGCCCGACGCGGCTGAAATCGCGGGGGCGGCCCAGAATCTGGAGGCGGTGCAGAACCGGGCGGATCTTGCCGGAACGGTGGAGCAGCTCAAGCAGGAGCTTCAGGGGTTGCAATCGGATTCGAAGCCGGGGGCGACGGCAGCGGCGCCGGCGCGCCGGCCAGTGGACGTGGAGCGGGCGATTAAAAGCGCTGAGAATTTCTGGGAAAACGGCGACTATGATCCAGCGGAACGACTTCTCAAGCGAGTGTTGACTGATCAGCCTGACAATCAGCGCGCGCGTTCGCTTCTTGAGCGCGTGCAACGCGCCAAGCGAGCGGAGGGGCTGCGATGAAGCGCGCGGTTTTTGCTGCGGCGCTGGCGTGTTGGCTCGCTCTGTACTGTGCGCCGTCGACGAGGGCGCAACAACGTCCGGCGCAAAGGGCGGCCAAAAAGAAGGATGATCCGTTTCTCCGGGGTCCGGCGTTCAGTTTCGACGATCTTCTGCGGCTGGTAGGCAATGTCTATGAGGGCCGGCTGAAGGAAGCGATCGAGCGCCGGGGGGTGGCATTTTCCCCGAGCCCGACGCAGTTGAACGCGCTCAAGAATGCGGGCGCGTCAGCGGAGTTGACGGCGCTAATTCTGAGTAAAGCTCCGGCTCCGCCGAAGGCGGCAACGGCGCCTGCTCCGCCTCCGAGCGGCGCTGTGGTTGTCGAGTGCGCTCCGGCCGAGTGCGCGATTTTCGTCAACGGCGTGGCGAAGGGACAGACGCGGAACGGCGCTTTGGAGATCAGCCATCTGCCGCCGGGTCCGGCGGTCATCGATTTCAAGAAAGCGGGCTATGAGACCGAGCAGGCGACGGTGGTGGTGAAGGCAGGCGCGCGGGTGACGAGCTCGGCGACCTTGAATCCCACGCTCGCGACGCAGCAGGAGATCGGAAAGTCCATCTTTGCGAGGATGCGGGAGCGGTTGGGCGGGAACGCGGGGCTGGCGGAAGTCGCCGCGCTGACGGCGGCGGGAAATGCGACGTTGTGGCCGGCGGGCGGGCAACGCACCGACTGGCAGATCACGGGGCGGCTGAAGCTGCCGGCGAGCCTGGCCTATCTGGAAATCAGCGGCGCGGGGTTGAACTGGTGGGTGTCGCTGAAGGGGAGCGACGCCAAACGGGGCGGCAGCGGCAAACTGAAGGGCAGTCCGGTGGCGCTCGAGATGGAGAAGCTGATCCGGCTGTATCGCGATTACCAGCTGGCCGCGCTGGTGGGCCGCATCGAGGCGGAGAACATGAAGCTGCTCGCCGTTTCGGCGAATCCGGACAGCGGGGGCAAGATCGGGCTGCGGGCCGTGGGGCAGCCGGACAGCTTCCGGTTTTCGCTGGCCGCGGACGGGACGCCGGAGAAGGTGACGTACGAATCGGCGTCGGGCCTGGGGTCGGGGCTGGAGGTGGTGTACGGGGAGTATGTGAAGGTTGGCAACGCGGCGTATCCGAGAAGCATGGCGATACGGTTCGCCGACCAGGCCCAGCACGGCATGCAACTGCGTTTCGAAGAGGTCAAGAGCGCGCCGAAGCTGACCGACAGGGAGTTTCGAAGGTAGCGCGGTCGCTCCGGCAATACGTGTGAACTGGAGCTAAACCATGAACCAGGCAGCCGCAGCAGCGGCGGTCCGGCAAGAGAATCTTGCGCTTCTGTATCAAGGGCTGTTCACAGGCATCGTGCGCATTCAAGGCGGACGGCAGCAGATTTCGAACGCGGAAGCCTTCCGGCGGCGGACCAAGGAGGCGCTGGCGGAAGTGTCGCGCGAGGCAATCAAGCGCAACTACGCGGCCGAGCATACGATGGAAACCGACTTTGCGGTAGTTGCGTTTCTGGACGAGGTGATTCTGAACTCGCACGATCCGTGCCGCAACGAATGGGCGGAAAAACCGCTCCAGCAGGATCTTTTCGGGCTGGCGACAGCCGGCGACATGTTTTTCCGGCGCGTGGAGAAGCTGCTTGCCCGCAACGAGAGCCGGGACGTGGCGGACATGCTCGAGGTGTATTATTTGTGCCTTCTGCTGGGATTCGAGGGGCGGTACGCGATTGGCGACAACAAGGCCGAGCTGCACATGATTGCGGACCGGATCCGCCACCGCATTGCGCACATCCGGGGCGAAACCGGCTACTTTTCGCCGCGGGGAATGCTGCCGGAGGAAGCGCCGGCGACAGTGAAGCCGGACGCTCTCAGCGTCACGCTGCGAAAGGCGGCGATCGCAGCGGGCGCGGCGGCGGTTGCGCTTCTGGTTGTGTTTTGGATTCACCTGCTGTGGAGGGGCTCTGCGGTGCACGACGCGGCCGCCAGGGCGCTGTTGCAGTAGGGCGGGCATGGTTCAGGCGGAACGCTCATGAGCCGGCGAAAACTGATCATCAGTCTCCTGTTGTTCCTGATTTACGAGATCGGCGTGTGGTTCGGCGCGGGGGCGCTGGCCTCGCCGGCCAACTTCCTGCTGGTCGTATTTGTTTTGTCGGCCTTGGGGTTGACGGTGCTGATCGTATACGCGCTGATTTCGCGTCTGACAGCGGCGTCGAAGCCGGCCCCGGCCGCGCAGAACGCGGCGGGGGAGCCACAGCCGGCGCCGGCGGCTGCGCCGCGGGGGGGCGCGGACCCGGAGCTTGAGGGAATTTCGGCGCTATTAAACGAAGCGAACAAGCGGCTGGCGCAGTCGCCGACGCTTGCCAGCCGGCGAGTCCGCAGCACGGTCTTCAACCTGCCGTTATATCTGCTGGGTGGACCGGAAGGCGCCGGCAAGACGACGACCTTTCTCCAGGCTGGACTGGAGCCGGAACTTTTGGCCGGTCAGGTTTTTCGGGACGCGAACGTATTGCCGACGCGGCTGGCGAATTTCTGGTACGCCAGCGAGAGCCTGTTTGTCGAGCCCTCGGGGAATCTGTTCAGCCAGGATGCGGGGCGCTGGCGCGGGGCGCTGGACCGGCTGCAAGCGAAATCGGCGCGCCGGTTGCTGAAGAAGCTGTTCCCGGCGAAGACGCCTCCCCAATTGCGCGGATTTGTGCTGTTTGTCGACATCGGGCCGTTTCTGGGCGTGCCGGACCCGTCGCGCATTGGGAATCTCGGCCGGCGCATTCAGGAGCGGCTGCGGATCGTAGGGGAATCGTTCGGAATCAATTTCCCGGTGTACGTGGTTTTCACCAAGAGCGACACGGCGCCGTATTTCAGCGATTTTTTCGGACGTCTGACGGAGACGGAAGATCAGCAGATTCTGGGCTGCACGGTTCCGGCCGTGGCGCCGAGCCAGCGTCCGGCGGGGGAGGTTTTTGCCGAGGCGGAGACGGCGCGGCTTTCCGAGGCGTTCAATGCGCTGTATTACTCGCTGGCGGAGAAGCGTCTGACGATGCTGGCGCGGGAAACGAACGCGGCGAAGAAGCCCGCGATTTACGAATTCCCGCGCGAGCTGAAGCGGGTGCGGGATACGCTGGTGCAGTTTCTGGTCGACGTGTTCCGGCCGAATCCGCTGCAACCGGGGCCCATCCTGCGAGGATTCTACTTTACGGGCACGCGCACGGTCACGGTATCGGGGCTCGCGGCGGCGATTTCGGCCGATCAGCCGCAGCGGGCGGCGCTCGGTGAAGCGACGCGGCTGTTCGACGTGGCGGAGTATCAGAAGCGGATCGGGCTGGCGTCCGAAGCGCCTGGGAGCCCGGTGGAAACGACGGCGCCGCGGTGGTGCTTTGTTTCCGAGCTGTTTCATCGCGTGATTCTGGGCGATCCTCTGGGTGTGCGGGTGGCCTACGCCAGTCCGCGGCACGATCTGGCGCGGCGGGCGCTGTACGGCGGACTGACCGCCGTGTGCGCGATTTTTGCGGCGCTGTTCATCCGCTCCTGGTGGGGCAATGCGGAACTGCTTTCGCACGTGGAGCAGGCGGCGCAGGCGCCGTACACGGCTACGGCCAACGTACGCGCGACGCCGCCGCTGGATGTGTTGCGGGGCATGGAAGCGCTGAGGGAGCAGCTTGCGACGCTGCTCGACTACGAGCGGCGCGGGGCGCCGTGGCGGCTGCGGTGGGGTCTGTACAGCGGGGGCCGAGTGCTTCCGAGCGTATACGATCTGTATTTCCAGCGGTTCCGGCAATGGTTTTTCCAGGACGCGCACGATTCGATTGCGGCGACGCTCGCCACACTGCCGGGCGCGCCCGATCCGAACCGCAGCTACAACGCGATTTACGACCGGGTGAAGGCCTACCGGATGATTACGGAGTGCAAATGCACGCCGGAGGCGTCGTTTCTTGCGCCGGTGTTGTCCGAGGTGTGGCTGGCCGGGCGCGCGATCGACCCGGAGCGGCAGGCGCTGGCGCTGCGGCAGATTGAATTTTACGCCGAGGAGCTGCGGCGCAGAAATCCGTACAACTTCAAAGAGCGTTCCGAACTGACGGACCGCGGGCGGCAGTATCTGGCGGCGTTTGGCGGGGTGGACCGGGTGTACCGGGGGATTGTGGAGGATACCAACCGGCAGCGCAGCGCGGCGCGGCTGGCGGATCTGGCGCCGAACTGGAAGCAGGCGCTCAGCGGTCCGGGGGAGGTGCCGGGCGCGTTTACGCGCGACGGGTGGAATTACGCCGAGAAAGCGATCAGCAACCCGGACCAGGCCAGCCTGGGCGAGCCGTGCGTGCTGGGAGGAACGGGCGCGCTGAAGCAGCTTGCCGAGGGCGCACAGATTCAGGCGCAGCTTCAGAACCGCTACATCGCCGACTACATCCGGAAATGGCGCGAGTTCACGTCGGCGACGTCAGTGGCGCCGTTTCGCAGCGCGGCCGATGCGGCGAAGAAGCTGGAGATTTTAGCGGACAACCGTTCTCCGCTGCTGGCGGCGTTATTTCTGATCGCCGATAACACGAGTTTTGCGGCGGGGCCGGCCGGCGCGGGGCCGGCTGCGGCGGCGGCCGCCGGCTCGGGCCTGCTGAACAAGCTCCTGCCGTCCAAGGTGCAGAAAGCGGCGGCGGTTGCGCAACGCGCGCTGCCGGCGAGCGAGCCGCAGGCGAGCCCCGGCGATATCGCGCGCATCTTTCAGCCGGCGGCGCAGGTGGTTTCGGTTACGAACCGGGACCGACTGATCGACGAACCGAACCGCAACTATATGAACGCGCTGGCGGCGATGCAGACGGCCATGAACGCGCTGGCGGCCGACCGTCCGAACAATCCGAACCTGGCGTTGCACCAATCCGCCAAGCAGGCCGCCGACGGCGGAATCGATCAGGTGCGGCAGATCTCTGCAAAATTCAACATCAACGGCTCAGAGGGATTCGATGAGGATGTCAAGCGGCTGCTCGAATCGCCGTTCCGCGAATCGATGAAATTTATCATCACCGACGCCGGCAAGGCCGGCCGCGATAAGGCGAACGGCGCAGCCCGCCAGTTCTGCGCGCGTCTGGCGGGGATTGAGAAGAAATTTCCGTTCAATCCTCAAAGCGATGTGGACGCGAGCGCGGATGAAGTGGCGGGGATTTTCGCGCCGGGTACAGGCGCATTCTCCGCGCTGGCGCAGCAGCTTTCCAAATCCATGGTGAAGCAAGGGCGGATCTGGGCGCCGGCGCCGGACGCGGATGTGCAACTGACGCCCGAATATCTGCGGTTTGTCAACCGCCTGCAACAGATCCAGGACGCACTGTTCGGCGATTCGAGCGGCCAGATGCACATGCGGTATTCCTTGCGGCCGCTGGCGAACCCGAGCGTGCAATCGATGACGCTCGAAATCGACGGCGACCGGCTGGTCAGCGGCGGCGCGCAGGGGCAGGCAAAGCAATTCAACTGGCCGGGCCCGCCGGGGGCGCAGCAAACCAAGATTCGGGTGCAGGCCGGCGCGAGCGTGCCGTTTGCATCCTACGAGGGGCTGTGGAGCGTGTTCCGCATGGTCGGCGACGCCGATCCGCGGCCGGTGGGGTCGAAGATTATCGAGCTGAGCAAGGTGCGGCAGGGCAGAAGCACGCCGGATTCGGTGCTCGATTCCAACAACAGGCCGATTGTGGTGCGCCTTGAGATCGGCGATCTTCCGGGAGGAGTGGACGTGTTCGACCGCAATTTCTTCAGGATCGGGTGTGTGGCGAAAGCGGCGCAGTAGACGAGCCGGTTGATGGAAAGTATAGGCCGGTATCGAATCGTTGCGGAGTTAGGCCGCGGCGGCGGCGGGGTGGTTTATAAGGGCGTCGACCCGGAATCGAACGCGACGGTGGCGATCAAGACGATTCCCGCGATGAGCGGGGGCGAGGGGGCGCTGGCGCAGCGGCTGCGCCGGGAAGCGCAATCGGCCTCGATCCTGGCCCATCGCAATATTGTGCGGGTGCTCGAATACGCCGACGACGGTCCGAACGCGTATTTCGTAATGGAATTTGTGGAGGGAGCGACGCTGGAGCAGAGCATGCGCTCCGGCGAGCGGATTGCGATCGAGCGCGCGCTCTCCATCATGCGCCAGACGGCGGACGCGCTCGACTACGCCCACCGGCGCGGGATTGTGCACCGCGACATCAAGCCCGCCAATATCATGACGACCCGGGACGGCGTGGTGAAGGTGGCGGACTTTGGGACGGCCAAGATGCTGGACGCCAGAGGGACGCAACTGACGGTGGCGGGTTCGATTCTCGGTTCGCCGCACTACATGTCGCCCGAGCAGGTCACCGAGTCGGGGGTGACTGGGCGCAGCGACCAATTTTCGCTGGCGGTGATTGCCTATGAGCTGCTTGCCGGGCGCAAGCCGTTTGAAGGCGATTTCGCGCCGGCGGTTTTGTATCAGATTGTGAGCGAGCCCGCGCCGCCGCTGACGTCGCTCCAGCCGGAGCTGCCGGCGGAAGCCGACGCTGTCTTGCAGAAGGCTCTGGCGAAGAATCCGGCGGAGCGGTATACCTCCTGCGGCGAGTTCGTGGGGGCTCTGCAAGCGGCTCTTGGGCAGCGGAAGCCGGCCCGAGGCGGGGCGGCCGGTGAGACTGGCGTGGGCTGGCGCGTCCGGTTGTGGCGGTGGCTGAGGTTTTGGAAGTGACGCCTACGGGAGGAGCGTTATGGGGTGGCCGAGGGACCGCATTGGATTCGAAGTTGCCGCTGAAGCGCGCTTCAATCTTCCGGTTGACGAGGAACCGTTTCCGATTGCTTTGATCGGCGATTTCGCCGCGCACGGGCCGCGGGGGCCGCTCGAGAGCCGGAGGCCGGTGTCTGTGGATCCGGACAATTTCGAGGAGGTCATGTTGCGATTCGAGGTGCGGGTTGAGACCTCCGCCGCTTCGGTGCGGATTACGGCGCTCGATGATTTTCATCCGGATTCGTTATACGAGAAGCTTCCAGAGTTTCGCGAGTATCGAGAATTGCGAGCCCGGCTGAGCAATCCGTCGACGTTTGGGGAAGCCGCGCGGGAGGTGCTCGGGGAGGCGCCGGATCCGTTGCGAGGCAGGGATGCGGGAAGTCTTCTTGATGAGATTCTGGGCGGCGGCGGGGCGGCTGAAAAGCCGGCGCGGGCGCGGGATCCGCTGGATGAGTTTGTGCGGAGGGCCGCTCAGTCAAGTGTGGCTCCCGGCAAGGATCCCCGCGCGCCGGAGCTGATCCGGCAGGTGGACGAACGGGCGGCCGAGCCGATGCGCGCCATTTTGCACGATCCGGCGTTTCGGAGGGCGGAATGCGCGTGGCGGACCGTTTTTCAATTACTGCGGCGCCTGGAAGTCGGCGCGCAGTTAAAGCTGTTTCTGGTGGACGTTTCCGAGGATGAGATTCGGGCGCAGCCGGAGGTTGTTCGGCGGATTGTGCTGGAGGCGCCAAATACCTGGGCGGCGCTGGCGTGCAATTTTCCATTGGGTTCGGGCGACGGCGCTTTGATGCGGGCGCTTGGATCGGCGGCGCGGGAGGCGAATGCGCCGTGCATTGCGGAAGCGGATCCGTCGCTGCTCGGCGACACGAACCGGCAAAGCGCCTGGAATGTGTTCCGGCGGAGTCCGGAAGCGCGGTGGCTGGGGCTGGCGGTGGGGCGCATTTTGCTGCGGGCGCCCTATGGAGCGGAATCGGATCCCTGCGAGCGGTTCGGGTTCGAGGAGTTTGCCGGCGGTCCGGACGCGAGGCTGATGCTGTACGCGAATCCCGCGCCGTTCTGCGCGATGCTGCTCGGCCAGGCGTTCGAGGGGTCAGGATGGAATCTGAAGCCGGGGGAGGCGCGGGATATCGACAAATTGCCGGTGGTTACGTATCGGGCGCCGGACAGCGGGGAGCTGCGGGTTGTTCCCTGCACCGAAATCGAGTTGTCGGCGAGCGCGGCGGAGGCGCTGGAAGCGGCGGGACTGATGCCGGTGGTATACGTTCGGGGCACGGACACGGCGCGAGTGGCGCGGTTTCAGAGCGTCGCCGATCCTCCCGCGCCGCTGATGGGGCGATGGAGGGCGCATTGAGGGGGCCGGCGATGCGCGGGCCGGAGGAATTTCGCGCGCTGCGCGAGTTCCTGAGCGGCAGGGGGTTTACGGAAGAGGGGATCTGCGAACGCTATTCGCTCGGCGTCATCAACGATTTCCGGACGCTTGGGGAGGGGCGGGAAGCCGAGGAGATCAGGGACGCGCTCGGAGTTCTGACGCGCCTGTTTCTGGACAGCGTACCGGTAAGCGAGTCGGTGGTATGCGAGCATCTGCGCCAGGAAGAAATTGATCTGCTGTCGAAGTTTGAGCTGCTCCGGCGCGATCCCTCGGCGCCGGAGGCAGTGTGCGGAGCGGTGCTGCTCTATCCGGTGCGCTCTCTGTGGGTGATATCGGACTCGATGACCAATCCGGAGGTGAAGGCTTCGCCGGATGTTGTCTATCCGGCGATCACGCCCAACACATACCGGTTTCTGTCGTTGATCCCGGACACGCCGTGCGGATCGTTCCTGGAGCTGTGCGGGGGGACGGGCATAGCGGCGCTGTGCGCTGCGCGCAACGGGGCGAAGCGCTCGGTATCGACGGATATCACGGCGCGGGCGACGTATTTTGCGGAGTTTAACGGACGGCTGAACGATCTGCCTTGGTTTGCAGCGCGGCAGGGGGACTTGTACGAGCCGGTGCGGGGGGAGAGATTTCAACGGATCGCGTGCCATCCGCCCTATGTGGCGGCTTTACGGCAAGAATGCATTTACCGGGACGGCGGCGAGGACGGAGAACTGATCACGCGGCGGGTTTTTGAAGAAGCCGCCAACTACCTTGAAACGGATGGCCGCCTATACTGCACTACGGTAGTAAACGAAATGCCCGGACGAGCGGCCGAGCGGCGGATCCGGCAGATGCTGGGAGCGCGCGAGCGCGAGTTCGACGTGGTGGTGGTGGTGATTGTCTCGAACGATCCGCTGGAATATTTCTTCCGGGAGGCGAGGAGGCGCAAGGAAGAATTTGAGGATCTCCGGGCGAGAGCGGAGGTTATTGAGCGGCTGGGCATCGAGCGTATGACGTACGTCTCGGTGATTCTCCGCCGCCGGTCCGACAACGGCGAACCGCTTACGCTGCGGCGCCAGTTAAGCCCGCAGACGCGATGGCAAGACATTGAGTGGCTGCTCCGATTGGAAACGGCGGTTCGGGAGGGGGATGTAGTGCGGGCGGTGGCGCAATCGAAGCCGCGGGCGGCGTTGGGAGTACAGTCGCGGCTGGAGCAGACGCTGGAGGGCGGGGTGTGGAAACACTCTGATTGCAACTTCCGCGCGATGGTTCCGTTTGTGGCGGAGCTGAAGGGGCCGCCGTGGACGGCCCTGGCGCTGGAGCAGATGACGGGCGAACGCAGTTTGAAGGAAATATTGGAGCAGCTGGAGAGGGCGGGGGTTGCTCCCGCCGGGGCTTCGGTTGAGGAATTCGCGAAATTTGTACTTTTTTTGGCGCGAAACGGATTCGTGGAGTTGCCGGATTTTCCGCTGGCGGCGAGAGATTTGAAGCAGTATATCCGGTGATTTTCGGCTCAGGTGTTTGCCCTTGATTTTGAATCTTGACTTAGACCAGCGCGCTGCATATACTCAGGGGGATTCATCAGCGCACGTAGGGCGTGAGGGGAATTGTGTTTGCGGAGCAGTGGCCGCGAACGGGCGCTCCTCCGCGTGGACCCGCGCAGCGCGTGAACGTGTGCATTCCGGCGTGGAAGCATTCCGGAATGTTTTCATCATCAGGAGTTAGCATGGCACGTGAAAGCATTAACGAGAAACTGAAGCGCGTGCGTCCGCCGCGCGTTCACATCAGCTACGACGTCGAGGTCGGCAACGCAATTGAAAAGAAGGAGCTGCCCTTTGTGATGGGCGTGCTCGGCGATTTCACGGGCCAGCCCGAAGAGCCGCTGGCGCGCCTGAAAGACCGAAAATTCGTCGAAATTACGCCGGATAATTTTGATGACGTGCTTGCCAGCATGAAGCCGCACCTGTCGTTCACGGTGGAGAACAAATTGACGGACGATCCGGAGCCCGGGAAGCTGGGCGTCGACCTGCGCTTTCGGAGTCTGGACGATTTCGCGCCGGAGAACATCGCGCGACAGGTGAAGCCGTTGCGGGAGCTGCTCGAGCTGCGCGCCAAGCTGGCGGATCTGCGGGGCACGCTGCAAGGCAACGAGAAGCTGGACGAAATTTTGAGAGAAACGGCCTCGAACGAGGACAAGCTGAAAAGGCTGAAGTCCGAGATGGAGGGAAGCAATGGCTGAGGCGCAAAACGTACAACAGCCGTCGTCGGCCGCCGCCGGGGCGGCGCTGGAGAAGAGCCTGCTCGACCAGATTGTCGACGAAGGCCGGTTTGGGAAGGATCCGGCCGCGCGGGAGCGCGGGAAGGATCTGGTGAAGCAGTTCGTGCAGCAGGTTCTCGAAGGGTCGATCACGGTTGCGCGGGACGCGGATGCGATGATCAATGCGCGCATTGCGCAAATCGATCACCTGCTGTCGCTGCAGTTGAACGAGATCATGCACGCGCCGGAGCTGCAGAGGCTCGAAGCGTCCTGGCGCGGCCTGAAATATCTGGTGAACAACAGCGAGACGGGCACGGGTCTGAAGATCAAGGTTTTGAACGTCTCAAAGAAGGAGCTTCTGCGGGATTTACAGCGCGCGCCGGAGTTTGATCAGAGCGCGTTGTGGAAGAAGGTGTACGAGGAAGAGTTCGGGATGTTCGGCGGCGCGCCGTTCGGGGCGCTGGTGGGCGACTATGAGTTCGGCAAGTCCGGGCAGGATATCGAGCTGCTGGAGAAAGTTTCGCAGGTGGCGGCGGCGGCGCACGCGCCGTTTCTGACGGCGGCGTCGGCCGACATGTTCAACCTGGAGAGCTTCACGCAGCTCGATCAGCCGCGCGATCTCGCCAAGGTGTTCGATACGAGTGAATATGCGCGCTGGAAGTCGTTCCGCCAGAGCGAAGATTCGCGCTATGTGGCCTTGACGGTTCCGCACATTCTGATGCGACTTCCATACGGCAAGGACGGCGTGCCGGTGGAAGAATTCAACTATGAAGAAGGCGTAGACGGCACGGATCACAGCAAGTATTTGTGGGGCAACGCCGCCTGGGCGCTGGCAGCGCGGCTGACCAACGCTTTCGCGATGTACGGCTGGTGCGCGTGCATCCGGGGCGTGGAGAGCGGCGGACTGGTGGAAGGCCTGCCGGTGCACAATTTCAAGACGGACGAAGGCGACGTGGCGATGAAGTGTCCGACCGAAACGCCCATCACGGACCGCCGGGAGAAGGAACTGGCCGATCTGGGCTTCGTGCCGCTGGTGCACTGCAAGGGCACGGACTACGCAGCCTTCTTCAGCGTTCAATCCGCCCAGAAGCCGAAGGTGTACGATCAGCCGGCGGCGACGGCCAACGCCAGAATTTCGGCGCAGTTGCCGTACATTCTGGCGGTGTCGCGCTTTGCGCACTATCTGAAGGCGATGATGCGCGACAAGATCGGCGGCTACATGTCGCAAAGCGAAGCGCAAAACTTCCTGAACCGGTGGATTATGCAATACGTGGTGTCCAACGACGATGCGCCCTTCAACGTTAAGGCGCAGCGTCCGCTGAAGGAAGCGCGGGTGGAAGTTTCCGAAATACCGGGCAAGCCCGGATGCTATCGGGCGGTGGCGTTTTTGCGCCCGCATTTCCAGCTCGACGAGCTGACGATTTCGATGCGGCTGGTAGCGGATTTGCCGCCGCCGGCGAAATAGGATTTTTAATTTTGAGACCGCTCTTTCCGGCGGCAGCGCAGACAGGGCTGCGCCGGAGGGAGCGGGGGCGCAGGTTTTTGTTGTCAGGCAGTACCAAAGAGGAACCCAGGAGAGATCAGGATGGCATTTGATGCGTTTATCAAGATCCCCGGAGTCGACGGTGAGTCGATTCGCGAGGGTCATGAGAAAGAAATAGAAATCTACAGCTTCAGTTGGGGCGCCACTAACCCAACCACCGTCGGACACGGCACGGGTTTGACGGCGGGCAAGGTGAGCGTCAGCTCGTTCAACTTCATGAAGAAGACGGACAAGGCCAGCCCGTCGCTGTTCACCTCTTGTTGTTCTGGAAAGACCTATCCGACAGCTACAGTGACGCTCCAAAAGGCGTCCGGAGATGCGAAGAATCCGATCAAGTTTCTGAAGTACGAGTTTAAGAACGTGCTGGTGGAAAGCATCCAGTGGTCGGGCTCCAGCGGCGGCGACGATACGCCAACTGAGAGCGTGAGCCTGGCCTTCGCCTCGGTGCAGATCGACTATACCCCGCAGGGGATGCCGGGTGAAGCCGCCAACCCTGTGTCGGCGTCATGGGATATCTCCAAGGTGACGACCGCCTGACGGGCGGCGACGTCGATGAACGCCCGGCAACTGTTTGAGGCCGGCAAGCTGAATGAAGCGATCGAGGCGCTGAGCGCCGAGCTACGGGATCATCCCGCCGATGCTCAGCGCCGCACGTTTCTATTCGAGCTGCTTTGTTTTGCCGGCAATTATGACCGAGCTGAGAAGCATCTGGACTATCTGGCTCAAGCCAGCGCGGATGCAGCCATGGGGGCGCTGCTGTATCGCAGCTCGCTGCACGCTGAACGGATTCGCCAGCGGATGTTCAAAGAAGACGGCCTGCCGCTTGCGACGCCGGCGTCGGCGGAAATTCGGGGGACGTTGAACGGCAAACGGTTTGAGAGGCTCGAAGACGCGGATCCGCGGATCGGCGCGCGTCTGGAGATCTTTGCGGCTGGGCAGTACACGTGGATTCCGCTGGCGCAGATCGCCTCGGTGCGCATCGAGGCGCCGAAGCGGCTTCGCGATCTGCTGTGGATACCGGCGCTGGTGCGCACCGGGCCGGAATTCCGCGGCGAGGAGCTGGGAGAGGTTTTGATTCCGGCGCTAAGCCCGCTGTCGTATGAGCACGCGGACGACAACATTCGTCTGGGGCGCGCCACGGAATGGAAAGAGCTGGCCGATGGCCAGTTCGCGCCGATTGGTCAGAAGCTGTTGCTCGCCGACGACGAAGATATTCCGTTTCTTGAGATTCGCGAACTGGAGATTGACGCGGTCCAGAAGGCTGTATCGTAGGCATGCCTTGGCGCACGGATCTTCTCGACCCTATTGCGGGAGACAATCCGTCGGGTCAGGACCTTCGATACGACCCGATCTATTTGAAGATTACGGAGGCGCGGCGCGAAGAGGATCGCGATCCCTTTGGCGGTCCGCCCAAGGTCGCTGACTGGGCGCAGGTAGCGGACCTGGCGGGGAAGGCGCTGGCTACCCGGTCCAAAGATCTTCAACTCGCGGTTTGGCTGACGGAAGCGATGGTGCGTCGCGAGGGGCTGCCGGCGCTGCACACGGGTCTGAAGTTAATTCACGGGCTGCTGACGAACTTTTGGGACACGCTGTATCCGGAGCTGGAGGATGGCGACGCTGAGCTGCGCGCGACGCCGCTGAACCAGCTTGCGCTGCGGCTGGAGATTCCGATCAAATTCATCCCGCTGAACAGCGCCGGGCACGATCTCTTTAAGTACGAGGAATCGCGAACGGTTCCCTACGAGACGGACTACGACAAAGCCGAGATCCGCCAAACGGCGATCCAAAAGCAGAAGAAACTTCCGCCGGAGGAGTGGGACAAGGCTTTTGCCGAGACGCCGAAGGCGTTTTACAAGGCGCTGGTGGCGGATATCCGGGAATCGCTGGCGGCGATTGAGGCGCTGAATGCGCTGGAGGACAAATTCGGCGAGGCGGCGCCGAGCTACGTTCCGTTGCAGAAGTCGCTGGAGAAGATCGGCGTCTATGCCGAGCTGTTTTTGAAGCAGAAGCTGGAGGTGGACCCGGATCCGCCGGAGCCGGAGCCGGTGGAGGAGGCGGAGGTCGGGGAGGAGGCCGAAGCAGTCGCGGAGGGCGCTCTAGCGGCGCCGGGGTTTGCGGTTGAGGGAGGGGCCGCGGCGGCGCCGGCGCGGGCGCTTACGGCGGAGCCCACGGACCGGGAGGATGCGGTGGCGCGCGTGGCGGCGGCGGCGCGCTATTTACGCCGCGCGGAGCCCTCCAATCCGGCGCCGTATCTGATGCTGCGCGGCCTGCGGTGGGGGGAGGTGCGCGCTTCGCATACGCCGGATCAGAGGATGCTGGAAGCGCCCCCGGCGCAGAAGCGAACGCAGCTGAAAACGCTGCTCATCGACCGGCGCTGGGCGCAACTGCTGGAGGCCTGCGAGGAGGCGATGGCGCTGCCATGCGGCCGGGGGTGGATCGACCTGCAACGGTATGCGATCACGGCCTGCGCGCATCTTGGCAAGGATTACGCCGCAATCGAGGCGGCTCTGAAAGACGCGCTGCGGGACTATGTGACTGAGGTCCCGCGGCTGCTCGAGATGACGATGATGGACGACACGCCGGCTGCGAACAGCGAAACGCAGGAGTGGTTGCGAAACGAGATCGGCGTTGGGAGGGGGCCGGAGCGCGCCGCCGCAGACCCGGCGGACAACGCCATGGAGCTTGCGCGGGCAGGGCGGACCGAAGACGCGATCGCGCTGATCAAGGCTCAGCTCGCGCAGGAACGCAGCGCCCGTGGCCGCTTTTATCGGAAGACGCGCCTGGCGGCGGTGCTGGTCGAAAGCGGGCAGGAAGCGATCGCGCTTCCGATCCTGCAGGATTTGGCGGCCGAGATCGAGGCCCACAAGCTGGAAGACTGGGAAAGCGGGGATATGGTGGCCGAGCCGCTGGCTCTGCTGTACCGCTGCCTGCGTAAATTGAACGGCGACCCCGCATTGCTCGAGAGCCTGTATGTCCGCATCTGCCGTCTCGATCCGCTTCAGGCGCTCAGTTGTCCGGTCTAGCGCGATGCCGAGAGAAGAAGATCGTCCGGTGCAGCAGTCTGTCCTCGATCGTCTGATCGATGAGGATCCCGGGAAGCTGCATGAGCTGCCGCCAACGCGCGCACAGTCCATCCGCGCTTTGAAAGCCGCGGTCCGGCGGGACCTGGAATGGCTGCTGAACACGCGCGCGGTGGCCGTCCCGCCGCCTGAGGAATTTCACGAGTTGAAGGAATCGGTGTACACCTACGGGCTGCCGGACCTGTCTTCATTGAACGCGGATGATCCGAACTCGCGCACGCGCCTGAGGGATTATATTGCGCGCGCGATCGAAGTCTTTGAACCGCGCCTGACGAATGTCTACGTCGGGGAGGCGGAGACCCGGGACGAGCGCTCGCGACAGGTGCATTTTGTGATCGAGGCGGCTCTCAAGATGGATCCCAGTCCGGAATTTGTGATGTTCGACACGCTGCTCGACCTCGCGAGCAGACAGTATGCGATCAAGGCGGACAGCGGTGCGTGACGACCTGCTCTTTTATTACGAGCGCGAGCTGACGTGGCTGCGCCAGATGGGCGCCGAGTTCAGCGGACGGTATCCGAAGGTGGCGGCGCGACTGCAACTGGAGCCCTCCAAGTGTGAAGATCCCCACGTCGAGCGGCTGCTCGAAGGATTTGCATTTCTTGCGGCGCGCGTTCATCTGAAAATCGACGACGATTTCCCGGAAATTACGGAATCCTTGCTGAATATCGTGTATCCGCACTATATTCGCCCCATTCCGTCGATGTCGGTGGCGCAGTTTCATCTCGATCCGGACCAGGGCGAGCTGACTTCGGGATTCGCGATTCCGCGGGACTCGATGCTCTATTCGCGCCCGGTGGGCGGCGTGGCGTGCCGCTTTCGCACGTGCTTCGATACGACGTTATGGCCGCTGTCGATTGAAGCGGCCGAATGGAAAACGCCGGAACGGATCTCGCCGCCCATCAAGACCATCGATTCGGCCGCGGTGCTGCGGCTGGAGGTCCGCTGCGTCGGGAACGTCACGTTCGACCGGCTGGAGCTGCGGTCGCTTCGCTT
>DASRCT010000111.1:0-64586 GCA_035652975.1 Bryobacteraceae bacterium
GGTCTCCCTGCTGGAGACAGCGCCGCGCAAGCGCAGTTCTCGCGAGCCCGGCGCGCGATCGATGTCGACGCGCTGTTCCTCGCCGGGCGCAACTGTCATCACGCGATTTTCGATGACGAAATACTCGAGCGGCGGCGATAACCACAGCGCCGCGGGTTGGCCCGGTTTGGAGGCGGGCGCGATCTTCAGCGTCAAGGAACTATTGTTTAGGATGAGCGCGCTGACCGGCGCGCCATAATCCCATATCGGATCCTCAAGCCCCCAGCCTGGCGGAAAGGGTTCATAGGGCCAGATCGTGTCATCGCCAATGATATCGCCCTCAACCGATCGCACGCCGCGCGCGATAATCTGATTGGCGAACTGTTCAATAGCTTCGAGCGGGTCGGCCGGAGGCGCACCCTGAGAATACGGGATCCGCACGCTCGACATGGACGGATCGCCGCCGCCATACAGAACCAAGTCTCCTTGAATCACGCCGTTTGAATCAGGGAGCGACGGCGCGTAAACGCGCGTCGTAAACTTGTGATCCGGCCCCAGCCGCAGCAGCGCAAGCGCCGTGGAAAACAACTTTGTATTCGAAGCCGGAACGAACAAGTGATCTGCGTCGCGCGAATACAGCAATTTGCCCGTCTGGATCTGGACAGCTTCGATGCCAATCGTCCCTGGCGCGAGCGCCGGCGAGCGCCGGATGATGTCGTCAATCCTCCGCTCCAGGAGCGAAGCGCCGTTCAGCGCGCATGCGCATACGGCGAGAAGGGGTGCAAGGCGCTTCATCCCGACTCGGATTATACTTCGTTCAGGCATGTCGACACGTTGGATTGGGCTGCTCGCAGCCAGCTTCAGTTGCGCACAAGCGCAATGGATGACGCCGCGAGCCCGCGCCGCCGCGTACGCCGCCCATGCGGAGCTCAGTAACAACGCCTCCATCGGCGCTGAGAATCTCGGCCACAACATGCCGACAGAAAAGGGGGTTATCGCCGTCCCCGACTACCTGGTCATCGAAGTCGCGGTGTATTCGAAATTGACCCCGATCCATCTTAATGCGGGCAACTTCATTCTTCGGCTGAACGGCAAAACGGCGCTGATGACGCAGGCGCCCGCTATGGTCACAGCGTCACTAAAATATTCGGACTGGGCAGCGCGCCCACGAGTAACAGCGGCTGCCGGCCCGCTGATCCTCGGCGCGCCGGAGCGCGTTGGGCGTTTTCCCGGGGACCCGACCGGTCCAGCGTCGTACCCGGTTCCACGCGCTCCCACAGATGCCAGCGGCGTTGAGCGGGAGCAGCCGGAGCGCGTAGAAGACATCGTGAACCATCATGCGCTCCCAGAAGGCGAAGTGCGGCCGCCAGTCAGCGGCTATCTGTTCTTTCCGTATAGGGGAAAGTTGAAATCCCTGAAGCGGGTCGAGCTGCTTTACGAAGGTCCGATCGGCGCAGCCGCCTTGCTCTTGCCGTGAGGCGTTGAACGCGCGGCGAGCCAGATCGCCATCATGAGCGCCAGCACCATGACGGCCCCGAAAAATGGCAACAAGACCACGACCCGGATGCCGGCGAAATCCGCCAAGTAGCCGAGCGCGCAAGGGGCGAGCAGTCCACCCGACATCGCAAAAGAGAAGATTCCGTTGTACAGACCGGGATGATAATACGGAAACCGGTCGCCGATGCTTTCCGCCACCAGGGGGTAAATCGGCGCGAATCCGCCGCCGATAAACAAAATGCCCGCAGCAGCGCCGAAGCGATTATTCGTAAAGGCCAGAACCAGGCAGCCGAAGGCCGCTGCGCAGATTGCCGAAAGCAGTAATTTACCATGAGTCACACGCGGCAAAACCGACTGCGCCACCAGCCGGCCCACGATCAGCGCAAGCCAGTACAGGGCCGCGAGAATCAGCGCGCTTGCCGGATTGATGCCAAGCCGATGCACGAGAAATAAGGGCAGCCAGCCTGCGATCGCCCACTCATTGCCGAACTGAAAGAACAGCAGAAGAGCGAAGAAGACCGCTATTGGAGTTCGCAGATCTTCGAGCAAGGGGCGCGGCGGGCGCTCGGCTTCGGCTGCCGCCGAAGCGAACTTCGTCCGAGCGCACAGAACGGCGAAGGCTGCGGGCGCGATGGCCAGCAGCAAGATCGTCGCCGGGACTGAATAGGAGCCGTACGCGCCAGAAATGAGCAGGGCAACGGTCAGGCACCCAAGCCCGAACAGAGTGCCGCCGCCGTTGAGCGTCGCCGCCGGATCGGCCCGGTACATGGCTGATATGGCATGGAAGATTGCCGGGTGTAGCATGCCTGCAGCGGCCCCGATCGCGGCGATTCCGGGCATGCGCGCCCAGGGCGGGGCTGGCGGCGACGTGAACGCCAAGTAGACGAACGCCGCAGTCCCGAAAGCGCAGCCTGCGATCAGGGCAGCGGAAACGCCCTTCGTGCGAACAATCATCTGTCCGAGCCGACCGGATGTGACAACACCCACCGATAGGCAGAGAAAGTATGCGCCGACGGTGTCGTAATCGGCGCGAATCTCGTGTCCCCACAACGGCAAAATCGCGCCCAGGAAGGACAGAAGCAGCCCGGAGACGAATAGCCCGAACAGGGCTGCCGTAGCGCCCTGCGTCGGACCTCCGCGCGATCGCAAGGTGCTGCCGCTGGGCCGAACCAAGTCCCATTGTAATCGCTCCGTCCTGCCCGTCCATACCTGTCTTCCATTGTTGGAATTACGGATATGCCAATACACAAAGCTCCAAACCGGCTCCTTTGATCTCAGGAGCTTAGGTGCGGAATGCAGCGTGCTGCTAGAACCAACGGGTTTTTAAAGGGTTATTCGCCGCGCTTTGGTGTAAGCTGCCTCTCACAGGTCTTCGTCTCAGCCCCACGCCGACGGGCGTGGGGCTTTTCCTTTCCATAGCGGCGCAATTGACTTGGGCAACTTTCAGGGTCCACGGGACTCGCCTGACGGTTTGACACCCTCCTTCCTAAGCTGTAGGATGAAAACATCACTGAGAAAGGAGGTGGTCCAGTCGATTATATGAGCACTGGTAGCGATTGTAGTAACAAATCCACGCGTGAGGTGGCCGACTGTTGAGTCGACTGCTCTAAACGTTCAGGCTCTGACAGTGACTGAGCCGCTCCTCTTGTGGACCGGCCCCTTCACGCGAGTCGCAGCCGAAGGCTACTGAAGAACCCCCGCGGATGCTATATGCGCCGTCGGGGGTTTTCGTTTGACGAAATGAAAATTCGGACTTGTTTAGTGGGCGGGAGTTTTAGTCTTCCGTTGTGCGCTTTCCGCCTGCAAGGCTTTGGATTTCTGGAACTTCTTTTGGAAGCGGTCGACGCGGCCTTCAGTATCCACAAGTTTCTGTCGACCCGTGAAAAACGGGTGGCAATTCGAGCAAATTTCCACTCGGATGTCGCCTTTGTGAGTTGAGCGTGTGCGGAACTGATTTCCGCAGGCGCAGATCACATTGACTTCCTCATATTGGGGGTGGATCCCTGCTTTCATGCTGAAAAACGGATTCCTTTCAGGTAGGCGTGCGATCTTCAGTTTAACACAGCGGACGACTCGTCGCTCGAAGTGATCGGCCCAAAGGAATGCGGACCCGCCAAGACGAATAAAGTTACAGTCCTGGCGGCGGATGAGGTCCGTTTTTGGGCTGATGCTGTAGCCGTTCCGCGCGCATCTTCTCGTACTCAGCCCTCTGCCGATCGTCCAACATCGCCCGGATCTTGTTCACCTGCTGCTCTCGAATGGCATCCAGTTCCGGCTGCATCCGGTCGTGAACCTCGTGGAAACGCGTGCGCGTCTCATCCAAAATGTTATTCAGAGATGTGACTTGGTCCGGGCGCAGACCAAGGCGCGACTTCATTTCAGCCATGTACCGGCTTCGCCATTCTTTCGGATCTCTCGGATCCTTGGCGCGAACGCCTGAAACGCTGTACAGCCGATCCGCAAATACGCCCACAACCGCGCCACTAAGGAAAATCAGGCCGATATATAGTGCGATATTGAGCCGCGACAGCCTCATTGGGTGACCGCCTCATTGGCAAAGTCAGGCTGCTGAATTCCGTCGGCGAGCGCGGCGGTCTCCTCGGAAGCGTGTTCCTCAGCCAGAACATCGATGTAGGTAGCCCTGTAAACTGGCGCACGCTGAAGATACGGCAGAACTACGACGCCCATCAGGACGGTAAGAACCGCGGCGAACGCAACAAACACCTGGGCAAACCGGCGGAACAAGCGCGCCGAGGACCGACGCGCATCAATGCCGCGCCAGACTCCCGGAGTAAAGTCTGCCGACGGTTCCGGGTCAGGGATTGCCTCACGGTAGGCACAGAAGAGCTTTTGCAACTCATCCATAGATTATTAATGTCTCACGCTGACCTAGTATTGAGGCGCAAGTCCACGCCTGCTGGTTACTTCGCCTTTCCACTCACCGGTCCGGCCGCCTGCGCCTTGTGTTCGCTCTCAAACACTTTAAGGACGCGTTGCCTTGCCCGAAAAAGCCGGACCTTCAACGCATTCTCGTTGACATTATAGATTCGCTCCAACTCCTTCAGAGAAAGCCCCTCAACTTCCTTTAAAGTCAATAAGATACGATCATCCTCGGACACCCCGCGGAGCAATGATTCTACCAGTTCGCGAACGCGCGTGCGATGCTGCTCCTCATCACTCTTGCGTCCCCCGGCAAGGGCGTCGGCCATCGAAACCTGCTGCTCGGAAAGATCTGACATCCGCGATTCATTACGGCGCCGCTGCCGCCGGAGGTAATCATACGCCGCATTCACCGTCAGCCGGTAGAGCCAGGGCTCGAATACCTCCGGCGTACGGAGCTGATCGAGGGAGTAATAAAGCCGGACAAACACCTCCTGCCCCACGTCCTCAACATCTTCCGGCCGCCCAATGAGACGCGCGATGGTGCCGAGAATACGCTTGCGGTAGGCCTGAATAATGAGATTGAACGCCGCGTCATCGCCGCCCCGAGCACGTTCAATCAGTTGAAATTCAACCTGCATCCAAGCGCCGGACGCCAGGCGCCGCACAGTGCCGAACGGCGCAGAAGCCCGTTTCCCTAGTTAAACTTCAGTTTACGGAGTGGTTCGCCGAAACGCAAAATTGGCGGCAGGCTTCGTGTCACGCGCCCGGGGAGGCGTTTTGCGCTTTTCGCGCCCTTCGCCTGCGGCTGACTGAGGACAGCTGCCCGGTCAACCGGGCGAAGCGCTCCAGTTGGCGGATCAGTTGATCCAGCAGTGAGATCTTCTCGTACAGGTAGGCTAATTCAGCCTCGACGGAATCTTCAGGGACAATACTGCGTTGGATCATTTATTTGAATAATTCAAGGTATATAGTACTGGTACGCATAATGCAAGGAAAATCCCAACATGCGTGCGCCAACAATCCCAAAGACCGTTCACAAGATCCCGGCGCACGGCATCGCGCTGATAAACTAAAGTGAAGTGGACTTCCTGACAGGCCTGAATCCGCAACAAAAAGAAGCTGTTACATACGTGGCAGGCCCGTTGCTGCTGCTCGCCGGCGCGGGGAGCGGAAAGACGCGCGTTGTAACCCACCGAATCGCACACCTGATCAGCGAACACCTCGCGCCGGGGCCGACGATTCTGGCTGTGACGTTCACCAATAAAGCTGCCAGCGAGATGCGAGACCGGATCGAGCGGCTGCTTGGGGACTCCTCGACTCAGGCGAGTCCATTTGTTTCCACCTTTCATTCATTTTGTGTCCGCCTGCTCCGGCGGAATGGCCATGCCCTTGCGGATATCCGGCCCGGCTTTACGACCAGCTTCAATATTTACGATGATGACGATCAGCTCAGCCTGATAAAGTCGATCTATCGCGAACTGGGGCTCGAAGAGAAGTCGTTCCTGCAATACCGGGCCGCGCTGTCCCGCATCAGCCAAGCGAAGAACCACAAACAAACGCCGGACGATTTTTACAAGGCCAGCAAAGATCCGAAAACGTCGCGGCTGGCTGTGGTCTTCGACCGCTATGAAGCTCGTCTGCGTCAGGCGAACGCCCTCGATTTCGACGATCTGTTGCTGGAGTCCGTCCGGCTGTTGAGACACGATGA
This sequence comes from Bryobacteraceae bacterium, assembly GCA_035652975.1. Taxonomy (GTDB): domain Bacteria; phylum Acidobacteriota; class Terriglobia; order Bryobacterales; family Bryobacteraceae; genus TMP-7. The sequence continues at coordinate 6,068 of DASRCT010000111.1, forward strand.
TCAGACCCGTGAGAAGTATAACCGGCGCTTCGAGTTCTTACACATCGACGAATACCAGGACACCAACCGGAGCCAGTACGAGCTGATCCAGCTGCTGACGGAAGCGCACAAGAATATTTGCGTCGTGGGCGACGAGGATCAATCCATCTACGGCTGGCGCGGCGCGACGATCCGAAACATTCTCGATTTCGAACAGGATTATCCGAATGCGCGCGTCATCCGCCTCGAGCAGAACTACCGGTCCACGAAGAACATTTTGGAAGCCGCCAGCACGCTCATTGCGAAGAACACGCAGCGCAAGGGCAAATGGCTGTGGACCGAGCACGAGCCCGGACCAAAGATCGGTCTCTATGAAGCCTATGACGCGGAGAATGAAGCGCTGTGGATCGCCGACACGATCGAGCGTAATCTGAGCCGGAATCCGAGCGATCGCATCGCTGTCCTGTATCGCACAAACTTCCAATCCCGGCAGATCGAAGAGGCGCTGCGTCGCTATAACCGGAAATACCTCATCGTTGGCGGATTCAGTTTCTACCAGCGCGCTGAGGTTAAGGATCTTATCGCGTATCTAAAGACGCTCGTTTCTCCGCATGATTCGATCAGCCTGCTTCGAATTCTGAACGTACCGGCGCGCGGCATCGGCAAGAGCACTGCGGAGCAGATGGAGCGGTACGCGCTTGAGCACAACCAGAGCCTATGGTCCGCCATGGGCGAGATGCTCGATCACGGCATGCTGCCGACGCGCGCCGAGGCTGCGGTTCGCGCATTTCGGAACCTCATCAGTGAACTGCGGCGGGACGTCGAGACCCGTCCCGTAAATCGAACGCTCGAGGCCGTCATCGAGGCGACAGGGTATCGCCGCATGCTGAATGACGGCACGCTGGATTCCGAGAGCCGGCTTGGAAACGTCGACGAACTGGTGAATGCGGCTGCCGATGCGGCCGAGCGCGGAGAGAGTCTGGCGGAATTCCTGGATCACGCGGCTCTGGCTTCCGAATCCGATGCGCTCGATGAATCCGCGCAGGTCTCGCTCTTGACCGTTCACAATGCCAAGGGACTGGAGTTCCCGGTCGTCTTCATCGCAGGACTGGAGGAGGGCCTGTTTCCCCATATCCGCTCGGTGCTGGCCGAAGACAGTTCGGCGGTGGACAAGCTCGAAGAGGAGCGGCGCCTCTGCTACGTCGCGATGACCCGCGCGCAACAGCGGCTGTATCTGAGCTGGGCGAAGTTTCGACGTCGCTACGGCGGCGGGTCCCCGGAGCCGTCAATCCCGTCGCGGTTTTTGCAGGAAGTTCCCCCGTCGCTCATCGAACCGCTGAACCGGAGCGCAGTAGCTGCCAGAGACGTGGATTTGTATGCGGAGCAGCGCGAGGCGCGCGACACGGTTCGAAAGAACCTGTATACCGGAAAGACGTATAATTCACTGGACAATATCGCGCAGTTCTTTTCCGAACGGGGAATGCCGGCGCCGAGAGGAATTGTTCCCTCCGCCCAGCCGGTTCCCAAACCGGCGCCGGCGCCAGCGGCGAGCTCGAAGGCTGCGTCGGGTCGCAAAACGCAGCCGTTCGGGCCGGGGTCATCAGTCAGGCATCCCAAATATGGCCGCGGAACGGTGCTGCGCAAGGAGGGGGAAGGCGACGACGCGAAGCTCTCGGTCAGCTTTCCCGGCTACGGGCTCAAGAAACTGATTCAAAAATACGCAGGAATCTCACCGGACGAATGAACACAAAGCACATCACCGACAAAGCCGAACGAAAGCTGGCCAAGCGCGCGGCGCGTAAGAAGGCCGCCCCCAAGGCCAAGCGCGCCGCAGGAGTCGCGCGCGGATCTCAGAAGCGCAAGGTGCAGAAGATGGCCAAGGGCCAGCGCAAGAGATAACGCAGAACGCCGCTGCCGGAGGGAGCGGTCAGACGACCGCGCACACCCCGTTGTCACAACTGCTACGGACGAAGTCCATCGACGACCTCATCGAGGCGTCGCTCGAGCCGGCCAAGAGTCTGCGCAGGACGCTGGGGCCCTACAGCCTCACGGCGCTGGGCATCGGCGCCGTGATCGGGTCGGGCATTTTCACGGTGACCGGAACCGCCGCTGCCGGCAAGGTCTTGCCGATCCGGTCTGCGCTGGACGCCACCCTTCTGGACCTCATGCTGCACGGCGTCCATGCCGGCTCCCAGATGGGCCGCCCGGGCGCGGGACCCGCGCTGACGCTTTCATTCATCCTCGTGGGCCTAGCGTGCTGCTTTGCAGCCCTCTGCTATGCGGAGCTTGCGTCGATGATCCCCATTGCGGGCAGCGCCTATACATACGCTTATGCCACGCTGGGGGAGATCTTCGCCTGGATCATCGGGTGGGATCTCATTCTGGAGTACGCTGTCTCGAATATGTCGGTGGCGGTGGGTTTTTCCGCATACCTTCAGGATTTATTCGAAAATGTCTTGGGCTTCCATCTCCCCGCTCAGATTGCGTTCGCTCCGATCCCCGCGCCGGGACAACCGGCAGGCTGGTTTAACCTTCCCGCGCTGATCATTACAATCGCGGTGACGTGGATTCTGACGCGCGGCGTAAAAGAAAGCGCTGAAACGAACGCCGCAATGGTGATCGTGAAGCTGATCGCGATCCTGGCGTTCTGCCTTGGCGCGGCGCGGGCCATCAATCCTGCGCACTGGCGTCCTTTCGCGCCCAACGGGTTTCCAGGAATCCTCACGGGCGCGTCTATTATTTTTTTTAGCTATATCGGTTTCGATTCCGTGTCGACAGCCGCCGAAGAATGCCGCCATCCGCAGCGCGATCTGCCCATCGGAATCATCGCCACGCTGGTCATCTGTACAGTTCTCTACGCATCTGTGTCGCTCGTGCTCACCGGCATCGTACCGTGGCGCGGACTGGGGACCGATTCACCCGTCGCCGACGCGCTCAAAGCGCTTGGCTTCAACCGCCTGCGGCTGATTGTGACGGCCGGAGCTCTGATGGGTATGCTGTCATCGCTGCTGGTGTATCAATACGGTCAGGCGCGGATCTGGTTCGCCATGTCGCGCGACGGCCTGCTCCCACGCATGTTCTCGGCAGTTCACCGCCGTTTCAAGACGCCTCACGTGAGCACATGGATCGCTGGGTTCGCCGTCGGAATTCCGGCCGGCATTTGGGACATTGACACATTCGCCGAATTATCCAATATCGGCACGCTGTTCGCGTTCATCATTGTCTCCGCCGGCGTTATCGTGCTTCGACGCCGGCAACCCCATCGACGCCGCGCCTTTCGGGTCCCGTGCGCTCCGCTATTTCCAGCCATCTCAATCGTGTGCTGCCTGGTGCTGATGATGGGATTGCCGCTGCTGACCTGGCTGCGCTTCCTTTCCTGGCTCGGGATTGGGTTAACAATATACTTCCTGTACAGCAAGACGCGCAGCCTCCTGGCGCAAGAGATGAGCTCCCGCCCTGCGCCGTAGGACTGGGTTGGCAAACGACATGCTACGCAGCATGTTGGCCTGCATTGACTGCGCCTCAACGGGCTTATGGCAGAGTTGGATGAAGTATTGGAGCGCATTGACAATCAACTGAACAAGATGAAAAAGTCGTTGCGCAACCGCAACCGAGCGCTGATCCAGGCAACGATCTCCCAAGCCCAGGCCAAACACTCGGCACAAGCCCGCGGGAAAAACTTACACGGGACGCCTGCCGACACACCCACTCATTCCCGCCACGCGGTGGAAAGCCGCCCGCAGCGTTAACGCGTGATACACTGAAAACAACCACGGCGGCATTAGCTCAGGTGGTAGAGCGCCAGATTGTGGTTCTGGATGTCGTGGGTTCGAATCCCACATGCCGCCCCACGCCGACTGAAGGAACTCGATCGATCGCGCCGCACGATTCGGACCTCAGTGTCGTAAAATAAAATTTGGCCGAACAGAAGAGAATTCCCCCGCCGAAACCGGCGGCGCCCATGGAGTCCACCCCATGGGAGAGCGAGCTGACGCTCGATCTTCACCGCCAATTTGGAAGCCAAATTATTGAATTCGCCAGCTACCGCGAGCAGAATTTTCTCATTGCGCGAGCCGGCGCGGTTCCTGCAATCATCGAATACCTGAAGCTTCAACGCGGATTCGACTACCTGGTCGACATCACCGCCGTCCACTGGCCAGAGCGCGAAGAGCCGTTCGATTTGATCTACATTCTTTACAGCTTCAGCCGCAATGAGCGTATTCGCATCAAAACGCGAATCGCCGAGGGCGATCGTCCGGCTTCGGTTGTGTCGCTGTACCCGGGGGCGAACTGGCTGGAGCGCGAGGTATTTGACATGTTCGGGATCGAATTCGCCGGGCATCCCGATCTGCGGCGTATTCTCTTGCCCGAGGAGTGGACTGGTCATCCGCTCCGCAAAGATTATCCCATCACCCAAATGGACCAGCAGTGGGTTCGCGAACACATCGGCATCGAAAGCGGGCAGTAAGATGGCGACTCAGACATTTCTCGACGCCAACGAGCTTGTCCTCAACATGGGGCCGCAGCATCCGTCCACGCATGGCGTCTTGCGCGTTATCCTCAAACTCGACGGCGAAAAGGTTATCGGCACGGACTGCATTATAGGCTATCTGCACCGCGGCATCGAGAAAATCGGCGAGAATCGCACCTACCCGATGTTTGCGCCGTACGTGGACCGCATGGACTATATCTCGGCGGTGTCCAATGGCCTGGGTTACTGCCTGGCGGTCGAAAAGCTGCTCGGCGTCGAAGCGCCGCCGAAGGCGCAGGCGGTACGCGTCATTCTGACCGAAATGAACCGGATCACCAGCCATCTGGTGTGGCTGGGAACGCACGCGCTCGACATCGGCGCCATAACGCCGGTCTTTTACACCTTCCGAGAGCGCGAGGAGGCGTTGAAGATCTTCGAGGCTTATTGCGGCGCACGGCTAACCACTCACGCGTTCCGCATCGGCGGGCTGCAGTATGACCTCTATGACACTTTCGAGAGGGACGTTCGCAAGTTTTGCGACGATTTTCTTCCGCGTATCGATGAATACGAGCAATTGCTCACCGGAAACCGCATCTGGGTCGAACGTCTCACCGGCATCGGCATCCTCACCGCGGAAGACTGCAAGCGCTACGGCGTCACCGGCCCGTTGCTGCGCGCGGCTGGAGTCCAGTGGGACATACGCAAGGCATTTCCGTACTCGGGCTACGAGCGCTACGAGTTTGACGTCCCCATCGGCAGGAACGCAGATACCTACGATCGCTATCTGGTCCGAATGCAGGAAATGCGCCAGTCTGTTCGGATCATCCGGCAGGCTGTTGACGGCATCCCTGAAGGGCCAATCATGGCCAAGGTTCCAAAAGTGATGAAGCCGCCCGCCGGCGAAGTCTACGTCTCGATTGAAGCCCCTAAGGGCGAGCTGGGCTACTACATCATCAGCGATGGTACGATTACGCCCTATCGCGTGCGCGTGCGCCCGCCGTCATTCGTCAACCTTCAAGCGCTTGATAAAATGGCCAAAGGCGCATTGATCGCTGATATCGTGGCCATCATCGGAACCATCGATATCGTGCTCGGCGAGGTGGACCGTTGATCCGCAAGCTGCTACGAACGATTTTGCTGGTGGACCTGTTTGAGGGCCTGTGGGTCACGTTTCGGAGTCAGGCGCCGAAGCACATCTACACGGAGCAGTATCCGGCCCAGCGGCCGCAGGTGGCGGAGCGATATCGCGGCGCGCCGCGCTTGAACAACAATCCCGAAACCGGTGAAACGCTGTGCATCGCCTGCGATCTGTGCGCCATCGCATGCCCGGAGCAGTTGATTGTCGTCTCCAGCGTGCGAAATCCCCAAACGCGCCGCAAGGAGCTGACAGATTTCACCTACGACCTTTCGCGCTGTATGTTCTGCGGCCTGTGCGAAGATGCGTGTCCCGTGGATGCGCTCGAGCTGACGCAGGACTTCGAAATTGCGCAGTATTCTCGCGAAGGATTGATCTGGGACCGGCAGATGCTCGAAGAAGGGCCAAAACCGACGCAGTATAAAAGCTAGTTGTCAGTTATCCGTTCCGACCTGCGTGGTAGGCAGGATCTCGGCCTGCGGCGGCCTCTCAGGCCGAGGCGCACCGGTTGTAGCTGTTGAGGACTCGAGATGCTTGATGCGGTATTCTTCTATCTCTTCTCGCTGCTCGCGGTTGGCGGCGCCATCCTGACGGTCACGCGCCGGAACGCGGTGCACAGCGCCATATGGCTGATTGTGTCGTTGCTCGGCGTAGCTGGTCTGTTCCTTCTGCTTCAGGCGGAATTCCTCTTCGCCGTGCAGATTGTTCTATACATCGGCGGAATTATGGTGCTGTTCCTGTTCGTCATTATGCTGGTGAACCTGGAAGAGGCTTCACGACAGAGCCAGTTCAATAAGCAATGGTGGCTGGGACTCGCCTGCGCGCTTGGCGTTGGCGCGGAGATTTTATATGTCATCGCCAAAGGAAGCGACTCTTTCCCCCTCCCCTCAGCGACAGCCGCGGCGCAGGGCGGCAACACCGAAATGATCGCGAATGCGCTGTTTCGCGACTACTTGGTCCCGTTCGAGCTCGCCTCTGTGCTGCTGCTGGCCGCCATCGTCGGCGCCGTGATCATGGCCAGAAAGAGGGTGTAGAATGCCGGGAACGATCTCGACGGGACATTACCTGGTAGTCAGCACAGCGCTGTTGCTGATCGGCGCGCTGGGCGTATTGACACGGAGGAACATCGTCATCATTCTCATGTCGATCGAGCTCATCCTGAACGCCGTCAATATAAACCTCATTGCGTTCTCGCGCCACTATGGTCATGTCACCGGACAGGTCTTCGCCATGTTCGTGATCGCGGCGGCGGTGGCGGAGGCGGCTGTCGGATTGGGAATCCTCATCGCGCTGTTCCGCAATCGCGGCACGGTGCTGGCCGATGAAATCGATCTGCTGAAATGGTGAGCCCGCGATGGACTTTCTGAACGTAATCGGGCTTATTCCGCTGTTTCCGCTCGCGGGGGCTGTGATCATGCTCCTGATGGGACGTAAGCTCCCGGACAGGGTTGTTTCGATTCTCTGCCCCGGCGCGGTTCTGGTCTCATTCATCTGCTCTGCGGGCGCCGTGGCGCAGCTTGCGCCCTTGCCCGAAAGGACGCGCGAGCTGGTTCAGTTCCTCTGGTTGCCGCCGCTCAACGCACAATGGGGCTTTCTGCTCGATCCGTTGAGCTCGGTCATGATTCTGATCGTCACGGGCGTCGGCTTTCTCATTCACCTATACGCCGTTGGATATATGGCGAATGAAGACGGCTTTTACCGTTTTTTCGGCTGCCTGAATCTGTTTGTGTTCTTCATGCTCCTACTCGTTCTGGCCAACAGCTACCTGCTGATGTTCGTCGGCTGGGAAGGCGTTGGTTTGTGCAGCTATCTCCTCATCAGCTTCCACTACGAGAAAAAATCCGCAGCCGCCGCCGGCATGAAGGCTTTCATTGTCAACCGCATCGGGGATGCATCATTCATCATCGGCATCCTGTTCCTGTTTTCGATTGCGGGCTCCGTGCGATTTAGCGATGTCAACCGGTATCTGGAATCGGGCCGCCTCGCGCCAGAGATCGCCGGCTTTGGCGCTCTGAGCACGACAGCGCTGTTGTTGTTCATCGGCGCGATGGGCAAATCTGCGCAGTTCCCGCTCCATGTCTGGCTGCCGGACGCGATGGAGGGACCGACGCCCGTATCGGCCCTGATCCATGCCGCCACCATGGTCACCGCGGGCGTGTACATGGTTTGCCGGTCGCACGCGCTATTCGAGCGCGCGCCGAATACATCCGCCATCATCGCGGTCCTTGGGGCCTTTACCGCCATCTTCGCCGCCTCGATCGCTGTGGCGCAGGATGATATCAAGCGCGTGCTTGCATATTCAACCATCAGCCAGCTCGGCTACATGTTCCTGGCGGCGGGAGTCGGCGCCTACTGGGTCGCGATTTTTCACCTGTTCACGCACGCCTTCTTCAAAGCCCTGCTGTTTCTCGGCGCAGGCAGCGTCATTCACGCCATGGGCGGCGAACAGGACATGCGGCTCATGGGCGGCTTGAAGAAATACATGCCGGTAACGCACTGGACGATGTTCATCGCGGCGCTCGCCATCTCAGGCATCCCCGGTCTGGCTGGATTCTTCTCGAAAGATGAGATCCTCAATCAAGTTTACGGGTCGGCGCATGGTTCAAAACCGCTATATGTCGTGGGGCTGCTCACAGCGCTGCTGACCTCATTCTACATGTGGCGGCTGATGTACCTTACGTTCTATGGCCAGCCTCGCCTGCGCACGCCCGCGCATGAATCTCCGCCCGTGATGACCCTTCCGCTGGCCGCTTTGGCTGCGGGAAGCGCGCTGGTGGGATGGCTGGCTGTACCGAAGGCGTGGAGCTTTTTGCCCGAAGGATTCCGGCTCTTCCGAACCTGGCTCGAGCCGGCATTCGGAATCGAGATCTCGAAAACCGAGAGCCCGGAAGCAGCGCTCACGACGTTATCGGCGCTCGCCGCCATCGCAGGCATCTGGATCGCAAGCAGACTGTACCGCCGCGTCTGGCAGGGGCCGCTATATCGCGCGCTGGCCGCCCAGTGGTATGTCGATCAGATCTACAACCTTGTGTTCGTCGATGGATTCGCCAAGCGCGGCGGCGCCTTGCTTGCGAAGTTCGACGTCGCGATCATCGACCGCGGAGTCAACGGAGCCGGCCGGCTCGGAAGACTGTCTTCAGCTCTCTCAATCTGGTGGGATACATGGGTGATTGATGGTCTGGTCCGCCTGTCAGCGTTCACAGTGAAACTGGCCGGATATCCGGCGCGGCTGCTGCAAACCGGGTTTGTACAACTGTATGCGCTGGTCTTTGTAGCGGGCGTGCTTGCACTGTTTGGCTACTACGTGTTGAGGTAAGCCGCAGATGGAACACGGGCAGGCGTTCTTTTATCTGCGTTTATCTGCGGCTGATTAAATATGATTCCTCACTTACTCAGTTGGGTGGTATTTACTCCTCTCGCCGGGATGCTCCTGCTGCTGCTCATTCCGGGGCGCAACAAGAATGCCATCCGGCTCTGGGCCAACTTGGTTGGCCTGGTCGGCTTTCTGATCTCCATCCCGCTCGTCACCGGCTTCGATAAAAGTCAGACCGGCTTTCAGTTCGTTGAGAAAGCCGACTGGATTCCATCCATTGGCGCAACCTACACCATTGGAATCGATGGAATCAGCCTTCTGCTCGTGATGCTGACTACTCTGGTCGGATTTCTCTCCATCCTGAGCTCCTGGAGCGCGATTCAGGAGCGGGTTAAAGAATACTACGCCATGTTCCTGCTGCTCCAGACGGGCATGATCGGCGTGTTCGTGTCGCTAGACTTCTTCCTCTTCTATGTCTTCTGGGAAGTCGTTCTCATCCCCATGTATTTCATTATTGGGATCTGGGGCGCTGAGCGGAGACTGTACGCGGCGATCAAATTTTTCCTCTATACGGCAGCCGGTTCGGTGCTGATGCTGCTTGGCATCCTGGTGCTCTACTTCCAGTACCACTCGGAGTTCGGCGTCTACACTTTCGAGATTTCAAAGCTTATGAATATGAGCCTGCCGGTCGCCATTCAGCGTTGGGTGTTTTGGGCGCTCTTTTTGGGCTTTGCGGTCAAGGTGCCAATGTTCCCTTTTCACACGTGGCTTCCCGATGCTCACACGGAGGCGCCCACGGCGGGTTCGGTCATCCTGGCGGGCGTCATGCTGAAGATGGGAACGTACGGGTTCATCCGGTTTTCGCTGCCGTTGCTGCCTAAGGCGGCAATCGACCCGTTCATTGTCAAAACGCTCGCTGTCCTCTCGATCATCGCCATCATCTATGGCGCGTTGGTCAGTCTCATGCAAAAAGACTGGAAAAGGCTCGTGGCGTACTCTTCCGTGAGCCATCTCGGCTTTTGCACGCTGGGCATCTTTGCTCTTACTCCGAATGGGCTCGCCGGCAGCGTCATCCAGCAGATCAATCACGGGATCTCAACCGGCATGCTCTTCTTGATTGTCGGGGTCATCTATGAGCGGCGGCATACTCGCATGATCAGCGACTACGGCGGGCTGGCAAAAGTGATGCCGAACTACGCCGTCGTGTTCGCGATCGCCATGCTCAGCTCCGCCGGGCTTCCAATGCTGAACGGCTTTATCGGCGAGTTCACGATTCTCACCGGCGCTTTTGAGGCGAACCGTATGTGGGCGGCGTTCGCGGTGACGGGCGTGATTCTCGCCGCGGCTTATCTGCTCTGGCTATACCAACGCACGATGCTCGGGCCGGTGACGAATCCGGCCAACAAGGATTTACCCGACCTCAACGCGCGGGAGTGGGCGGTGTTCCTGCCGCTGATCGCCTGGGCCTTCTGGATCGGCCTATATCCGAAGCCCTATTTCGACATACTCGCCAAGCCGGTCGCTCAGATTGTCGAGCGCGTCCGGCCCGGATACTATCAAAGGCAGCAACAGACAGCGCCTGCGGCGAGCGCTGTTGCTGCGCCAGCTTCAGACGTCCGATGAGCGGGTATTACACCAGCGTCGATCATTTCGTCCTGCTGCCGCCCATCATGTTGGCCCTGTTCGGCTGCGCCATCCTGCTGTTCGAGTTCGCGCTCTCTTCCGACGGGATGCAGCGGCGCCGATGGCTGCTCGCGCTGGCGTTTGTCGGGCTGGGTTTCACAGGGCGCTCGCTCTGGATCCAACAGCAGGCCGTCAACGGAGGCGGCAGCGTCGCCGCTTTTCACAGCGCCCTGATCGTGGACGGCTTCGCCATGCTGTTCAACTGGATCTTTCTCGCCACCTCGGCCATCGTGCTGTTGATCTCCTACCGGTATCTCGAAATCGAAGGCGAGGATCATGCTGAATACTACGGGCTCGTTTTGCTGGCGCAAGCCGGCATGTTCTTCCTCGCAAGCGGCAACGATCTGGTCACGCTTTTTGTCGGGCTCGAGACCATGGCGCTGTGCTTTTACATCATGGTCGGGTTTCTCAGAAGCGAGCGGCGGTCGAATGAAGCCGCTCTGAAGTATTTCCTGCTGGGCGGGTTTTCGAGCGGTTTTCTCGCGTTCGGGTTCTCGATGCTCTACGGTCTGTCCGGATCGACGAATCTGCAAGACATTGCAGCAGCTATCGCCCAGCGCAGCGCGACGGATCCGCTGACGTTTCTGGCGCTCGCAACCACCACGGTCGGGCTGCTATTCAAGATCTCCGCCGCGCCATTTCATATGTGGGCGCCGGACGCCTATGAGGGCGCGCCCACCTCGGTGACCGCGTATCTCTCTGTCGGATCGAAGGCGGCGTCCTTTGCGATTCTGCTCCGCTTCTTTCTCGAGCCCCTGGGTCCAACGCGCCAGATATGGTTGCCGATCCTGATTGCCGTTTCGATAATCAGCCTGACGATTGGCAATCTGGCAGCGATCAGCCAGACCAATATTAAACGTCTGCTTGCCTACAGCGGAGTTTCGCACGCCGGGTACATGCTGCTGGGCCTGGTGGCGGGCAATGAAACCGGAATTAAGGGCATCGCCGTCTACCTGATCGTCTACACATTCATGACGCTTGGCGCGCTCCTGGTAGTCGTCGCCATGCGCCGCGCCGACATTCTGGGCGAAGACATCGATGACGTCGCCGGCCTGGTTCACCGGCGCCCTGTCTACGCAATCTTCATGCTGATCTTTCTGCTCTCGCTGGCGGGTATTCCGCCCACGGCGGGTTTTCTCGGGAAGTATTACATTTTTCTCGCTCTGCTTGAGACTGGCCATTACGCGCTTGCGGTTATCGCGACGCTGTACGTCGCCGTATCGCTTTACTACTACTTCCGCATCGTCCGCAGCATGTTCGTGCGGGAAGGCGGCCCGAGCGCTTCCCTGCCGCTCGCATCCAGCCTCGGCGTCCGCGTCGCCTTGGGAATCACCGGCGCCCTGACTCTGATCATCGGCCTGTTTCCTGAACCGTTTCTGCGCTACGCGGGCTGGTCGGTGCTGAAATGACTATACAAGCCGTACTCTCGCACCCATTGTTCGCGCCGCTGGTGATGATCGTGATCATCCTCCTGGCGTTCCCTCTGGTCGCGGGGTACATGGTCCTGATCGAGCGCAAAGTGCTGGCCGACCTCCAGGTGCGGTTTGGGCCGATGCGCGTGGGCCCCCACGGCTTTTTGCAGCCGCTCGCGGATGCGTTGAAACTGCTCATCAAGGAAGATGTCATTCCCGCCAATGCCGACCAGGCGCTGTTTTGGTTTGCGCCGTGCATTTCCACGTTTACCGCGTTGACAGCCTTTGCGGTCGTCCCGTTCAGCGCAAATTACGTGATCGCCGACGTCAACATCGGGATCCTGGTGATATCGGCCATGTCCTCGGTCGGAATTTTAGGCATTATTCTCGGCGGCTGGTCTTCCAATAGCCACTACCCCCTGCTCGGCGCGCTGCGTAGCGCGGCGCAGCTTGTCAGTTATGAGGTGGCCCTGGCTCTGGCCGTTTTGCCGGGCATCATGGCCGCAGGCACGCTGAGCATGGTCCAAATTGTCCAGAACCAGCAGGCGCGGCGCATTTGGTTCGTGTTCGATAATTTCGGTTTCATGATCGCGCCGTTCGTCATTTATCTGATCGCGGCGGTTGCGGAAACCAATCGCGTTCCTTTTGATCTGCCCGAAGCCGAATCCGAGCTGGTCGCCGGATATCATACCGAGTACAGCGGCTTCCGCTGGGGTCTGTTCATGCTCGGCGAATATGCGGCGATCTTCATTGTATGCGCGGTGATGGCGACGGTCTTCTGGGGCGGATGGCTGCGACCTTTCCCGAATGTCGCATGGCTGGAGATTCCGATGAATTACGGCTTTCCGGTCCTGTTGTTCGTCGGATCCGGGCTGCTCTGTTTTCCCATGTCGCGCCGCCTCCCCTATGCGCCGCATCGCTTGATCCTCATTGCGCTCGGACTCGCTCTGGTCGCGATTGGCGCTCTCTTCGCCATCCCTGCAGCGAACCACGCCGTGATCGGACCCTTCTGGTTTCTCTTTAAGGTCGCGTTAGGCTTCTATGCGATGGTCTGGTTCCGCGGCACTTTTCCACGCTTCCGCTACGATCAGTTGATGAATGTCGGCTGGAAAGTGCTGATACCAGTTGCGCTGGCAGCGATTGCCGTAAACGCGGTGATTGGGGTCGCAAGGGGATAGTTTCAACAGAATTGATAGAATCCAAGTAAGTGCTGCATCGGACAATTGCACTGCTTCTGTTCTTTGCTTTCGCGGCAGCCGTTGCGCCGGACGCGATTGCGCAACAAGGACGGTATCTCTACGGCACGGTGAAGGATGGAGTCGAGCCGGTCCGAGGCGCCGTTGTACAACTTGAGAGCCTGCGCACTCTCGAGGTTCGCTCGTATGTCACGCAAAAGGACGGCGAGTATCACTTTTCCGGCCTGGACCCGGAAACTGACTACCAGGTCTGGGCGCGGCGCGACGACAAGGAAAGTCCCAAGAAGATGGTCAGCCGGTTCGAGTCATCCACGCGCGTGAAAGTGGACCTGGTCATCAAGTAGCGCTCGTCTCAGCGGCTTCCGCCAGCACCAGCCCGGCAGGCAGTTCTTCGCCAAAAATTCGTTCGAGAGCGCGCAGATTATCCTGCTCCTCGGCTTCCAGATTGATGTGCGGAAAGCGCCGGCGGACCAGTTCCATCGTCTGCGGCGCGAGATCGCGCGCCGCGTCCCCGGTATGCCGCGCCATGGCTGCCACCGCATCCTCGGCCTTGTCCAGCTTGAGCAGCGCTTCTGTCCAGCGCGCCGCGACGGCTGCCGGGACCACCAGGTTCGCCGGACCGTAGAAGAGCTTCCTTGCGCCGAGCCGCGATAAACACCACAGTCCTGTGTCAACAAAGTCGCCTTTGCGGATGCGATCCACGAGAATATCGCCGAGCTGAGTCTTTGTTCCAGCAGGAAGCAGCTCCAGACTGGCCGCCGTGCGCCACATCTCGCGGAGCAGGCTTTGATTAACACGCGGCGGCTTCTTCGATCCGCGCGGCAACAGGATCGGCGAGAGCCGCTGGAAGATGTCTGCCTGCTGATTCTTGTTCAGTCCGCCAGCGACGCGCCCCCAGAAAATCCACCAGTCGATCTCGTTCTGAACGTGGCTTGCGAACTGGATTCCACCCGGATAGATGCGCCGCGCCTGCTCGATCCGGAACTGGTCGCCCGGAAATCCAAAGCCCGGCCGCAAGCAGAATCCGCACAGGTTAAGCCAGCGCAGCTCATGCGCTGCGCTGCGTTTTCGTCCGTCCATCAGCTCGAGCATCTTGTCGGCGAGCCGCCGAATCGTCGACACTGGCCACGACGTTCGTCCCAGTCCGAGCGTCTGTTCGAGTTTTCCTGGCAGTTCTTCCGGCGGAAATGCGCCGGCTCCGAAGACGTCTGCCAGAAGCGCCTCCGCCGCCTGCGTCGCCTCCTCGCTGATCACGGCCGCCGCACGCGTCGGCGCCGGCGCCGTAGCCTTCTTGCGCAACTCAAACTGCAACCGCCACCGGTTATCGCTGACTTTGGAATCGGCCCAGATCTCGAGAGTGCCGACTTCGGTAAGGCGCGCCCCCAGCTTCACAGGCACCAGGCGCTCCCCCTGCCGGCCGAAACGAATTACAGCGTTGAGGGGCGCATGCAGGTGCAGATCGCCATCGACCTCGGAAGGCGAGAACTCGACTACATCGCCGGCCTGATCGCCCGTGCGCACGAGCGAACTGTACAGGCGGAACGATACCGGCTTATTGGCGACAAGCTGAAGGTTCTGGCTGTCGATTTCAAGCGTCGCGCCCTCTTCGGCGCCTCGCGGCGCAAGGCACACTGTCTGGATGCGGTCAGGATTGGGGCTGCTGGTTTCCAGGTAATAAGCGCGCGGCAGGCCGCCGCGCACCAGCAGTCCCGCGCCGCTTGACCTCACGTAGCTGTAGTAGGCGGCGCCAACCGCGACCGCAAGATCGAGATCGCGGTTGTCAAGAATCAGCGGACGTCGCCCGTACCAGCGCTCCATCACATCGGCCACGCGGTTGCGCAGGATCTCCGGGATGAAAAACCCGCCATTGAACAGAATCGCATCCGGAGCGGCGCCGGCCGAGCTCAAAAATGCCGCCAGATGCCGCGTGATAGCCGGATCCGATACATACGGCAGACCCAACTCCCGAAATAAGCTCTTTTTCTCCTCCTGCGGCCTGTCTGTAAGAGAGCAGAACGGCAGAAAACCCTCGAGGGCGAGTTCGAGCGCTTCCTCGCGCAGAATCTCCGTCTTCAGCGTGCCGCCAACCAGCGCCGATCCGCCGCCGAGTACGGTGATTTCGACGCTCTTCAGGCTGGGTTCTGAGAGCAGGCGCTCTTTGGCCGCCGCGCACTGCCTTCGCAGAGCGCTGCGCTGCCGGATCGAGAGCGGCCGGCCGATCTTTGCCTCCACCAGCCACGCCAGCGTCAGGTCCAGATTGTCGCCGCCAAGAAGCAGATGTTTGCCGACGGCGGTGCGCGTGAAGTCGACGCGGTCCCCTTGGCGGCTCACGCGAATCAGCGTGAAGTCGCTCGTGCCGCCGCCGACGTCGCACACCAACGCCAGCTGCCCATCGAACAGATACTTTTGCGACCGCGTCAGGTCATTGGCGATCCAGGAGTAGAAAGCCGCTGCAGGTTCTTCGAGCAGCGTGAGATTCTCGATCCCGGCGTCGCGCGCCGCCGCGACGGTCAACTCACGCGCCTCCTCGTCGAAGCTGGCGGGCACGGTCAACACCACCTGCTCGGCAGCGAGCGGCTCGCCGAAACAGTCTTTCCAAGCCTCGCCGATCTTGCTGAGTATCTTCGCCGAGGCCTCAACCGGGCTCAACATGCGCCCGGACTCCTGCGCGTCCCACGGCAGAATTTTCGCCGTCCGGTCCACTTCCGGATTCGAGAGCCATGATTTGGCCGAGTGCACCGAGCGGGTAGGAACCAGCGCTCCCTGCTCGCGCGCATACGTTCCAATGTATTCCTGATCTCCGATATAGAGAAAGGAAGGCAACGTGCGGCGCGGCTCAATCCGCCCAGGCGCAATCACCTGTGGGATCTCGAGCACATGAATCGGTGGGAAGTCGGCTTCGACGGCTTCCGCCGGATCGACATAAGCCAGCGCGGAGTTTGTCGTCCCGAGATCGATGCCTACCTTCATTGCCGGACCTGTTCGCGCACGTTGAACTCGAGCTTCCATCGGCGGCCGTCGCGCGCCACGCACCACAATTGCAGCAGACCTGTTTCGGTGACGACTGTTTCGAGCGTCACCGGAACCAGCTCGCCCGAAGCGCCGGTTAGGTTCACCTCCACCGGAGAGAGTTCTTCGAGATCGTCGCCGAAATCTTCGATCAGTTCGCCCGGCGCATCATTTTTCCGAACTGCGGAGTTAAAGAAGCGGAACTCCGCAGGTGCGCCGACCACCAGCCCGAATTCGCGGCCGGGAATCGGCGTCTGGGCGCCCTCCTCCATTCCAAACGGCGCAACCGTAAGCGCCTTCAGCGGAGCGGGGAGTCCGGGAACCGCGGGCATCGCGCTCTCAATACCGACATAGTATGTACGGGGAATGCCCCCGCGAATGCGCACGCCGCGCCCGGCGCGGGCCATTCCGTAGTAGGCCGCCCCCCGCGCGACGGCATGCATCAGGTCTTCACCGAACAGCGGCTGAATGTCTTCCCTGCCTTCCTCGCGCAGCCAGCCGTTGATCACTTCGATCAGACGGTCCCGCGCCACAGGCGCGCGCAGAACTCCGCCATTGAAGAGCACGTGAGTGGGACAGGCGAGTCCGCTCGCGCCACGGCGGACCGCGCCGTGTTCGGACGCTCCGGCCTGCTGACGAAGAAATTTCGCAAGGTGGCGCGTGATCGCTGCGTCCTGCGCGTAGGGCAAGCCCAGTTCGGCGAGCCCGATACGCCGCCGTTGCGGCATGTCCTGGCTGGACGCGCGCGGCAGAAAACCCTCGAGCAGAATGCGGTGTATATCGTCGAGCGTGAGCTTGGCCCGAATCGCGCCGCCAACCACGCCGGCGCCTTTGCCCAGGATGGTGACCGGGTGCTCGGTTTTCTTCGCGCCGGGCTCGAGCAAGTGTTCCTTGGCGGCGCGGCATTGCTGCCACAGCGCATGCAGTTGCAGCATATCGAGCTTCACGCCCTTAGCCAACAGTTCCTGTTCCAGGTGTCGCGCGAGCGCCAGATCAATGTTATCGCCGCCGAGAAGAATATGCTCGCCAACCGCAATGCGTTCAAGCTGCAGCTCGCCGCCGCTTTCCGTTACAGCGATCAGCGTGAAATCCGTCGTGCCGCCGCCAATGTCAATCACCAGGATAAGGTCGCCGACGTGAACGCGATTGCGCCAGTCCGGATGGCGCTCGATCCAGGCGTAGAAGGCGGCCTGCGGCTCTTCGAGCAATACCACATGTTGATACCCGGCCTGCTCGGCCGCGCTGAGCGTCAGTTCGCGCGCAACGGCGTCGAACGACGCCGGCACCGTGACTAACACTTCCTGTTCTTCAAACGGCGCGTCCGAATTTTTCGAGTCCCAAGCGTTCCGCAGGTGCTCCAGATATCGCCGCGACGCATCGACTGGCGAGAGCTTCGGCACGCCATCAGGGGCTCCCACGGGAAGCAGCGGCGCCGTGCGATCGACGCCCGCATGCGATAGCCACGACTTCGCCGACGAAACCAGCCGGCGCGCGCTCTCGACGCCGCGCTTCTTGGCCAGCTCGCCGACGATGTACGTCGGATCGCTGGGCCACGGCAGCTCGAGCGAGCCAGCGGGGAAATCGGCCGGCCCGGCGATGTAGAGAAATGAAGGCAGTAAATCTTCGTCCCGCACTTCGTTGGGATTCACTAGTTGCGGGATCCTAAAGAGATTTACGGGCGCCTGTTCGCGCGGGTCGGAAGGCGGCGCCGCGAATGCCAGGGCCGAATTGGTGGTTCCCAGATCGATTCCGATGACGTATTTCCGGGCCAAAGCAGGTTACTCGATTTCGATCTCAGCGGGAGCGATCACGTCCAGTTTCTGTCCGGCGCGGACGGCGGGCAGCTCGACTTTTTCAGCCCGCCAGCCCCGATGCCGCAGCGTACCGCCCTGCACTTTGCCGTTCGGCGGCACGTTTCCCAGCAGTTTCACGACAGAGGGATCACTCGAGGGCAGCGTTGTGTAGCTGCCTTCGACTCCGTCAATGACCGGCGCGAGCCGCACGTACCGATCGAGAGCCTGACGGCACTGTTCTTGCAGCGACCGGACGGCCGCCCCGACCTGTTCATCGGTGGCGCCCGAAATGTCTTCCATCAGAAAGTCGATGAGCCGGCCGTCTCGCTGAAGAATCGCGAGCAGTTGCAGCGCGCCATCCTCAGTCTTGACCTGCGGCGGCGCGGGCGGCGATGCCGCGACGTTTCCCGCGGCCGCGCGTACGAACCCGAACGCCCGGGCGACGTCTTCCGGAAGGACGCCCTTGAAGAGGATGGAGAAAAAGCTCTTGAATGCTGAACCGATACGACTCAAATCAGGCCTCGATAATGATTGGGTGAACCTTTTGCCCGCGATGCGGACGGGAACAGCCGCACGGTCTGCATCAGCGGCTTTCTTTCACCATAGCAGAGGCCGGCGAAACAGCGAGTCCGCTCCGTCCTTTGATATTGTGTCCGTGTTGAGCAGCAGTTCCGACGTCCTGCCAGGCGGCCCTCCCGCCACAAGGCGCATCGCAGCCGGCGCCAAGCCGCGCTTCTCTGAGCGGCGCCGGGCAGCGCTGATCTCCTGCGCCGTCTTCCTGGTTCACGCCTTTTCGCCGGCCCTCACGTCCGCCGATTCGCGCTGGACCGTGATGGTGGCCCTCAGCATCATCGACCGCCACACGACCAATCTCGATCCGTACATCCGGCTCATCAAAGAGAAACAGTATCTAAGCGTCGAGTGCGCCGGCCCCTCCGGTGAACTCCTTGGACCGCAGATCCGCGATTGCGCCCAGGGCCATCTCTACAACTTGTATCCAGTCGGAACGCCTCTGATGGCTGCGCCGTTTGTGTGGGCAATGCGGTCCCTACTCGCAGCGCTGGCTTTGCTGTTGGGCCGGCAGATCTCGCTCCATCATCCCGTACTCGATGCGTTCTTTCATGCCGATCTGGTAAACGCATATCCGCTGGTTGAATCCGTGATCGCATCGGTATTCGTGGCGCTCACGGCGCAGGTCCTGTTCTTCACCGCGCGCCGCCATGTTGACGCCCGCAGCGCGGCGGCAATGGCCCTCATCTTTGCTTTTGCAACCTCGGCGTGGTCGACGGCGAGCCGGGCGCTATTCCAACACGGGCCGTCGATGCTGTTGATTGCGACTGTCTTGTATCTGCTGGTCTCGTCCGAGGACAACCCGCAGCTCGCCGGGCTTGCCGGCTTGCCTGTGGCGTTCGCTTATGTTGTCCGGCCGACAAATGCGCTGCTTGTCGCCGTTATCACAGCGTACGTGCTCGTGCGCCACACCCGGCAGTTCCTTCTCTATGCTCTGTGTGCGCTTCCGGTCGCGGTGGGCTTTATTGCTTACAATGTGTCGGCGTTCGGCCGCATGCTCCCTTACTACTACTCGCAGCGCCCGCCGCTGCCGCATTCGACAGCCGAGGTCGCGACGGTGCTGAAAGTGATGGCCGGACAACTGATCAGCCCCTCGCGTGGTCTGCTGATCTTCACGCCGATTGCGGCGTTCAGCATCGTCGGCATGTTCCGGTCTTGGCGCTCAGGTTGGACCCCCCTGTCGAAATGGCTGATCGCGCTCGTCATTCTGCATTGGATCACGATCTCGATGTTCGTGTCCTCCTGGTGGGGCGGCCACTCCTATGGCCCTCGCTTGTTCAGCGATATGGCGCCTGTGCTTGTATTGTTTTTGACGCCTCTTTTTCAGCAATGGCAGGACCAGGGCGGGTGGAACTGGCGCCCGTCGCAATGCGCATTCGTGGCGCTGCTGGCGATCAGCGTGTTCATGCACGGGCAGGGCGGCTTGAACATCAGAGCGCATATGTGGAACATAACACCCGCCGATGTAGACCAGCGTCCCGCCCGCGTATGGGATTGGAAGGACCCGCAATTTCTGCGAGGTTTGTAATTGCTGAGGCGCCGGCAACCGCGCAGCGCCCGCTAGGAGCGGCCGGGACGCTGTTTCGCCACGAAGTTACACGGCGCACCCTATAATTCTTGTATAGGCCCATGCGACGCCGCCTCCTCTATGCGCTCGGCCTGTTCGCGCTCACTATTCTGGTGACGCTGGTCGTGTGGCAAGGCTCGTTCACCTTCGGCGCCTACGGGCCGGCCAGTCCTACCCAGACGTTTCTGTTCTGGGCCATTTCGACGCTGATCGCGCTGCTCACCGTAATCGTGGGGTTCATGCTGTTTCGAACCGCTGTCAAGCTGTACATCGAGCGGCAGAGCAACCGCGAAGGATCGCGCATCCGCTCCAAGTTGATCTTTGGCGCACTGGCTCTCAGCTTCGTTCCGGTGATTTTCCTGCTGTTTTTGGGCTACGGGATTATGAACCGGAACCTGGCGAAGTGGTTCAGCCGCCCCGCGGTCGGAATTGAGAAGGAGCTCATTGACACGGCCGAAGCAATGAACAGCGAGTTCAGAGCAAGGGTCGCCGCTCAGGCGCGCTGGCTGGCCGCGCTGCCTCAGACTGCCTCCGCGTTGGAAAGCGGCGACGGGCAGCGCGCCTTTTTCGAGCACAAGTGCGTGGAACAGGCGCTCTCGCGAGTGGCGGTCCTCTCCGCCGGGGGACGCGAAATCGAGTTGTGCCGTGAACCGGTTCGGAAGCACACGACGCCAGCCTTTACCGCTCGCGTTCCTGTCCATGGCCTCGCGCAAACCTCGCTTGTGGTCACGGCCTTCATGCCCGCAGACCTCGCCGCACGGCAGGCTGAAATCGACCGGCATGTCCGCGAATACGATCAGATCGCAGCCAACCAGAAGGAGATCCGCAATCTGTACATGCTGTACATGGTGCTGATCGCCATGTTTGTCCTGTTCGTGGCCACGTGGATCGCCCGGATTCTGGCAGACCAGATCAGTAATCCGATTTCATCGTTGCTCCAGGCCGCTGGCGAGGTGCGCAAGGGCAATCTGTCGGTCCGATTGAATATCAAGGCCATTGACGAACTTGCCACGCTGGTGCACGCCTTCAACGAGATGGTCAAGGCGCTCGAGACCAACCGCCAGGAACTCGAAGCGCGGCGGCGATTCACGGAAGCGATTCTCGAAAGTATTCCCACGGGCGTCATTTCGGCATCTGCCGACGGAACGATCCAGCGCACGAACCGGGCGCTGCGCGGAATCTTCCCGGAAGACATGGTGGGACGCGCGGTAAGCGTCCGCGACCTGTTCGCGCCCGATGACGCCGCTGAGCTGCGGTACCTGTTCAAACGCGCCCGCCGCACCGGGGTCGCGGGCAGTCAGCTCGAGTTCAAATCCAATGGCCAGAGCATGAACCTTGCCGTCACGGTTTCAGCCCTCGACGATAGGGTCAACTCCGGATTCGTCGTGGTTATCGAAGACACCAGCGAGCTGCTGCGCGCGCAAAAAGCGGCCGCCTGGCAGGAAGTTGCCCGCCGCGTGGCGCACGAGTTGAAAAACCCGCTGACGCCGATCGGCTTGAGCGCGGAGCGGATTGCCCGCCAGATTGAGCGCGGCCTCAGCGCCCCCGGCGCTCAGAAGATCGTGCATGATTGCTCGGTGATTATCGCGCGCGAGGTGGAGACGGTCAAAACCCTGGTCGACGAATTTTCGCAATTCGCGCGCTTTCCAGCCGCCCGACCGGTGCGGTGCGATCTGAACGAAGTCGTCCGCAAGGCGATGGATGTGTTTGCTGGAAGGCTGGACGGCATCGCCGTCCATATGTCATTGCAACCGGATCTGCCGGACGTCAATATCGATCCGGAGCAGTTCAAGCGCGTCGTCATTAACCTGGTGGATAACGCCGCCGAGGCCATGTACGAGTCGCTGGTGCGGAATCTGTTTATCGCCACCCACTCAACCGGCGAAACGGTGGAGTTGATCGTCACCGATACCGGCTGCGGCGTTTCGGCCGAAACCAAGGAGAAATTGTTTTTGCCCTATTTCTCGACGAAGAGACGCGGAACAGGACTGGGTCTGGCGATCGTCAGCCGCATCGTCGCCGAGCATAATGCCACCATTCGGGTTGAGGAAAATAAGCCGGCGGGTGCGCGGTTCATCGTGGAGATTCCCGCGATGACCGCAGCGGAACCCGAATCTCCGGCGCTGGTAACCGCCGGCTGATGAAGCGGACGCGCATTCTGGTAGTCGATGACGAACCGGGCATTCGCGAATCGCTCGCCGGCGTGCTGGAGGATGAAGGGTACATTTGCTCCGCTGTTGCGAGCGGCGAAGAGTGCCTCGACGAGCTGGCGCGCCAACCCTATGATCTCGTCCTGCTTGATGTCTGGCTGCCCGGAATGGACGGCCTCGAAACGCTGGAGCGCATCCAGGAGATTCCCTTCCCGGACCGCCCCGAAGTGGTCATCATCTCCGGCCACGGCACAATTGAAACAGCGGTAAAGGCTACCAAGACCGGCGCGTTCGATTTCATCGAAAAGCCGCTCACGATTGAGAAGGTCGCGGTTGTTGTGAAAAACGCCGTCGAGCAGCGACGCCTTCAGGCGGAGCTGCATCGGCTAAAAGAGAATACCGGCAATCTGCCCCGCATCATCGGCGCAAGCGTGCCCATGAAGGCGCTCCGGCAGCAGCTTGCGCTCATGGCCGCCACCAATGGGCGCGTGCTCATCTTCGGCGAAAGCGGAACCGGCAAGGAGCTGATCGCGAAGGCAATTCACGCCATGAGCCCCCGCGCGAGCGAGGCCTTTGTCGAGGTGAACTGCGCCGCCATTCCCGAGGACCTTATTGAGAGCGAACTCTTCGGCCACCGCAAGGGCAGCTTCACCGGCGCCCAGGAAGACAAGATGGGCAAGTTTCAGAAGGCGGACGGCGGCACGCTCTTTCTGGACGAGGTGGGCGATATGAGCCTGAGGACGCAGGCCAAGGTGCTGAGAGCGCTCGAAGAGCAGCGCTTTGAGCCTGTCGGCGGCTCGGAATCGCTCCAGGTGGATGTGCGGGTGGTCGCAGCGACCAACAAGAACCTCGAGCAGGAGATTGAGCGCGGCAACTTTCGGGAAGACCTGTTTTATCGGTTGAACGTAATTCCTTTCTACGTGCCGCCGCTGCGCGAGCGCGTCGAGGACATCCCGCTGCTTGCAGATTATTTCTTGAAGGAGTTCACCACAGCATACGGCCGTAAGGCGAAGGAATTGACGCGGGAGGCTTATCAGGTTTTGTGCGAATATTCGTGGCCGGGCAATGTGCGCGAACTGAAAAACCTGATGGAGCGGATCGTCATCATGAACCCCCAGGTGCGCATCGATGCGCGTCATATCCCGCTCAATCCGGCGCGGCGAGCCGTGTTTGAGCGCCCCCTCGATCACTTCGGGAGCCTTCAGGAGGTGCGCGAAGCGGCGGAACGGGAATACATTCTCAAGAAGCTCGATGAGGCGAAGGGCAACGTGACGCGCACAGCGGAACTGCTGGGCCTCGAACGCAGCAATCTGTACCGCAAGATGAAGGCGCTGGGGATCGGCCCGAAGGAGTAGGCGCGCGCCGCCGAGCAACGCGGACACGACCCGTCGCGGCGATCTATCGCGGCTGAGCGCTTTGCGCTTGCGCGCGGCGATAGGCTTCCACCGCGCGTTGCTGCGAGGCATAATCCGACGAAAAGACGTGCGCGCCGGATCCATCGCCCTTGGCGACGAAGTAGAGGTAAGGGGTGTCGGCCGGCGCGAGCGCCGCTTTGAGCGACGCCGCGCCCGGATTGGCAATCGGACCGGGCGGCAGGCCGGCGTGCATGTAGGTGTTGTAGGCGCTGCGACTCTCCAGATCGGAGCGGTAGATGGTTCCGCGGTATCTGTTTTCAAGCAACGCAGCGTAAATCGTCGTAGGATCGCAATCCAGCTTCATGCCAAGGCGCAGCCGGTTGCGGTAGACCGACGCCACCAGCGGCCGCTCGGCTGCAACGGCGGTTTCCTTCTCCACCATCGAAGCGAGCGTGACGATCTCATGGACATTGGCCGGCGGCGGACTCATGTCTGCGGTGAGCGCCTTCCATTCGCGCCGGAACTCGTTCACCATGGCGCTCGCCAATTGCTTCGGCGTCGTGGAACGCGTCAAGCGATAGGTGGACGGGAACAAGTAGCCTTCCAGCGTGAGAGCGCCCGGCGCGAGGTCGCGGATCAAAGCGGCGTCATGGGCGGCGCTCAGAAAATCCGGGGCCCTGATGACGCCGAGCGACTCAACCAGACTGGCGATATCGAACATGTTGCTGCCCTCCGGCACGGTCAGGACGTAATAAAAGATGTCGCCGCGCGCGATACGGTCTAGCACTTCCGCGGGCGAGGCAGCGTTTTTGAACTGATATTCGCCTGCCTGGAGCACGGCGCGCGGACGGAGAGCGCGCGCCAAAACAAATTGCCACCCGAAGCGGACGACGCCGGCCTGCGCCAGGCGCCGCGCGATGCCGCGCGTCGAAGAGCCGCGGGGAATGTCGACGAACACCGGGGTGCTGAAGCCGCGGTATGGAAGAAGCACGGATCCCACGGCAATCGCCGCCGCCAGCGCGCACAGCAGAACAATGACCAGGCAGCCTTTTATCAGGGCGCCTCCTCCCGGCGCTGTGCGTACGCGAACGAGTCCAAATAGCTTTGAAGCAGGATCACGGCAGCTAGGCGGTCCACGGCGCGAGCGCGCTTCTCGGCGCTGATGCCGCTCTCTTTCAGCAGGCGTTCCGCCTGCACGCTGGTCCAGCGTTCGTCCCAGAATTCCACAGCGGCCCCGGTGCGCGCCCCCAGCTTCTCTGCGAACTCGCGGGCGTAGGCCGCCTGGCGGCTATCGGCGCCGCTCATGTGAATAGGGTCGCCGATCAAAACCCGGATCACCCTCCAGTCGGCGATGATTCGCGCGAGGGCTTCCAAATCGTCGCGTATTCGGGTTCGCCTCAGCGTGGGCAGTCCCTGCGCAGTGATGCCGAGTTCGTCGCTGACAGCCAAGCCGATCCGCCGCTTCCCGAGATCCAGAGCCAGTATGCGTCCATTGCCAAAGTTCATGGAGCTGCTACGGGACTGTCTCGGTGTGCGCCGCCTGTTTCAAATGCGCGTAGAAACCGAGATCCTCAGAGGTGAGGAGCTTGGTGGCGAAAATAATTTGTCCGGCATGTTGGGAAAAATGCTCGACTACGTGATAAATGGCCTCCAGGCGCGTCACTTGATAGTTTTGAATGCGAGTGATCTCTTCAAGCCGCTCCGGCGGGAGCTTGCGAATCTGCTCCGCGGCCGCCTCAATGGTCCTGCGCAGCCGCTCCTTCAGCTCCCCGCAGCCGTATCCGCCGCGCGCCGCGAATTCGCGATCGCGCTCGCGAATGTCGGGCAGTCCCGCCACGCCGGTCCCGATCCACTGCCTCACGTTGCCGCAAAGGTGCAGCACCAGGTTGCCGATGGCGTTTTCATTATCGCTGTGCCGCGCCCAGATTTGACCGTCGGAGAGCTTATCCAGACACGTCCCGATGCGGCTGGCAAGCTGCAACAGCTTGTCCGCGGAAAAGTTCAGGAAGATCTGTTCCGCCGCCATCCCTAGTCCCAATCAATGTCGCGCCGGGGCGGAGGCTCATCCGGGTTTTCGCGAGCGGTCTTGAGCAACTCTTCAAACTTGCGGTCCAGCACTTCGCGATGCTTCTTATGTTCCTCGACCGACTTGCGAAAGGCGTCCTCCCGCCGGTCCGCTGCTCCCTTAAAATGCGCCATGGCCGTTTCGAGATCGGCGATGGCCCGAGGCTTCTCATGTTCCTTGTGGCTGATGATCGCCTGAGTGACGGGATCGATCCGCAGCTCCGCCTGGCAACAAGGACACGTGACCAGGAACGCTGCGGCCTGCTTCTTCGCCATATCGGCATTGTACGGCGCCCGCGGCGCCGGCGCAGCTTCAAAACACGTACAGAATTGCATATAGCAGAGCCGCGCAGAATAAAAGCGTGAACACGATGATTCCCACCCAGACCAACACAAACGCGCGCTCGTTTTCACCAGGCGCGGGGGCGGTGGCGCCTACGATCCAATGCAAGCCGCGAAAGAGTCGCGCGAGAAGTCCGATCATGGTCGCCCGAAAAATCACAATAGCGCACGGCCGCGCTGGTGGTGATAGGATGGCGTCGCAATGTTGCCTGACTACATCGCCAAAGCCAGTCCCAACCCGCCGTCGCAGCGGTCGCCCTGGTACACCAATACGGCGCCTTCCTACGCCGGCGTGTTTCTCTGGGTCGCCTTCTATCAATCCCTCGCTGTGGGCGCAATCGATCGCGCCGGCTTGGGCCTGTGCGTGCTTGCGCTGCTGATCGCAGGAGTGTTGAGCTACAAGCTGTACTACTATGCGCCGGCCATGCTCGGCATGAAGACCGGACTGCCGCTCTATGTCGTCGGCAGTTCCACATTCGGCGCCCTCGGCGGCTACTTGATGCCGGGTCTATTGATGGGCGCGCTGCAAATCGGCTGGTTCGCTGTGGGCGCGTTCTTCGCAACCAAGTTCATCCTCACCGGCCTGGGCCTGAATGCCGCCCCGGCGACATTCGCCTTTGCGGTGGTCGCCATCCTGTGGGGGTACAGTATGGCGTACATCGGCGCGATGGGGATTCAATATGTGTCCAAGGTTGCGCTGTATCTGAACGGAATCGCGTTCCTGATGGTGCTTGTTGTATTTCTGAAAACCGCCGGCGGGCTCAGCCAGCACACGGTCAATGTCGAGAAAGCGGCGCCGTTCGCTGCGTTTACGCTGCTGATCCAGGCCGTAGTGGGATTCTTCGCCACCGCCGGCGCCGCCGGCGCCGATTTCGGCATGAACAGCCGCAATCAACGCGATGTGCGGCTCGGCGGCCTGGTGGGCATTACGCTCGCGATCCTGTACGCCGGAACGCTTCCGGTTCTGTCCGTCGCGGGCGCGCGGGCCACGAATCCGCAATTGACCGGGCTGACGTACGACGCCGCGATTGCATCTGTTGGCGGCGTGCTCGCCTCGGCCATGTTCCTCCTGTTCGCGGTTACGTCGATCCCATCGGCGTGCTTCTGCGCTTTCATCGCGGGCAACAGTTTTTCGACGATGATCCCGGGTGTAAAGCGTATTGCGTCCATGATGGCCGCGGTGACGGTTGCGATCGCGCTCGCCATCACCGGCGTCGCCGAAAATCTGATCGGGTTCTTCACGATCGTTGGAGCGTCATTTGGCCCGATTTGCGGCGCTATTGCCGCGGATTATCTGCTCTCCGGAAGACAATGGGCCGGACCGCGCCAGGGCGTCAATATCGCCGGATACGGCGCATGGGCGCTCGGCTTCATTGTCGGCATTCTGCCCTTCCTGCCCGTGCCGGAGGCGATCAGGAGCGCCGCTCAGCCCGCCGTCGTGTACAGCTTTTTTACAGGCTTTGTCGTCTACGCTGTGCTGGCGAAACTCGGCCTGGAGCCCGCTCCGGCGGATACGGCCCAGCTTTGGCCAGCGCAAAAGGCGAGCGCGTAGCAGCCCGGGCAAATTCCACCCGCGCAATTGCGCCAGGAGCGATCGCGGCATTTTTGGCCGCCAGCGCCACTCAGCAGCTTTGCTCCTGATAAAATTCATCCAGGCAGTTACATTTCTACTTTTTCAATTTACTGGAGAAAAGAATGACGCTCGGAGAAATGCTGACGAGCGGGCTGTTTCTGCAGTCGATTGGGATCGTAGGCCTGATCTTCTCCAAAAAGGCCGCCCCCGCAGAGCCCGCCTTATCATCCCCCGCTGAGCAGAAGTCGCCCGAAGATCTGAGGCGTGAAGAATTGCGGAACCGCCACGGAGTCCGGCTCATCGGTCACGAGGACGAAGGATTGGGCATTCACCACGCTCCCGCGGGCAGCTATGGCTGGACGTGCGCGCCGCTTACGGAGTCGCCGCTGTTTGCGAAGCGAATATTTCAGAGCTTCGAGGTGCACAAGACGGTTGACGGCGCCGAGTATGTCCTCGGGTTTGTGACCCGCGCTGAGGCCGCCGCCATTGAATCTGGCGCTGTCGGGCTGGAGATTAAGCTATATCCCGAATCGAACGGCGACGCGACCGAGCTGATCTCGCTGCCCTTCGATCGAGTGCACGCCAAGACGCGGCAGCCCAGCCGGTCCGGAGGAAACTGGATTGGCGTAATCATCGAGGCCGCGTAATCGCGCCCAGACCCGGTGGCGCGGCTGTGAGAGGTGCGATACAGTTGCGAAAATGACGAAGCAGGAAAAATTCGTACATTTCGCAGAAGCAGCCGCGATCATCGGAGCCT
The DNA here is from genome assembly GCA_035652975.1 of Bryobacteraceae bacterium. Lineage (GTDB taxonomy): Bacteria > Acidobacteriota > Terriglobia > Bryobacterales > Bryobacteraceae > TMP-7. The sequence continues at coordinate 34,437 of DASRCT010000111.1, forward strand.
GCGCCCGGTCCGGCGCCATCGCCACTCAAATGACGAATCTGTTGAGCGCCGCGCTCGCCACGCCCGAAGAATCCGTACCGGACGACTGGCGCAGCGCGGTGGAAGAGCTCATGGCCTACGTGCGCGGCAAGACGCCGAGACCGGCTTGGGCGCCGGAAGTACCCTCGCGACCCGGGGGAAAAAGCGCAGCTCGAAAGGCGGGACGGTAGCGTAGACGCCACGTCCGGGTCCGGATCTCCGGGGGCGGACCCTCGGCCGCCTTCACTTCGTCGGCGCCCACGCGCCAGGCCGGCGCCGTCGTTGCCGCAACCCCTTGCTCGCAATTTCCCGACGCGCCCGCCGCGTCCTACTCCGATCCCCCTTTGACACCGGCGGCCGCGGGCCGGATGTTCTGGTTCACGCTGAAGAAATTGTCTGGATCGTATTTCGCCTTTACCACGGCCAGCCGCTGGTAATTGTCGCGATAGGTCGCTCGGATGCTTCCCTCGCCTTCGTCCATCATAAAGTTGATGTATCCGCCGCCCAAGCCGAACGGATGCAGATCGCTCCAGTAAGCCCGGGCCCATTCAACGATCTTGTCCCGGTTCGCGGGATCGGGATCAACCCCGACGATCACCTGGCTCCAGACCGCATCGCGATAACTCCAGGCCGTGTCGCGGCTCGCGGTTCTGTGCGCTGCTCCATTTACCGGGTAAACATGTACGGTGGAGTGCAGCGTTGGCAAGTGTGCGGCATGCTTCACATGAGAAGCAATAGCTTCGTCGCTGATTTCCTTGAAGAATTCGGTTTTCCAGTACCAATGCAAGCCCGTCGGATACAGCCCGTCGAACAGGCTCTGCAACATCGGATACGGCATTGGCGCGAAGTGCTCAAAGACCGGAGGGCGATAGCTGCGGACGGGGTTCAGTATTTCGTTCGCTTTATCGAGCGGGCCGTCATAGCACCACACGATGGCACACATCTTTCTGAAGTGGAGCTCGTCTGGAAAATGCGGGCCTGGAGGAACCGTCATGAATGCGAAAAAGCCATTCATGTCCACCGGCGCCCGAACGATGAACTCGCGATACCATCGCATCACATCGGGCGTCTGATCCAGCTCCCAGAGCATCGGTCCTGCGCAGACCGTGCTTACAGGGTGCGCCTGGAACAGGAATGAGGTGACGATTCCAAAATTCCCTCCGCCGCCGCGAATCGCCCAGAACAGGTCGGTGTTTTCGTCCGCGCTGGCGGTGACGAACGATCCGTCCGCCAGCACCAGATCTGCGGAAATCAGGTTGTCAATGGTAAGGCCGTACTTGCGCGTCAGGTGGCCGAGCCCCCCGCCCAGCGTCAATCCGCCCACGCCCGTGGTAGAAAGTATTCCCGCCGGCACAGCGAGTCCGAAGGCGTGCGTGGCGTGATCCATAGCGCCCAAAGTCGCCCCGCCGCCGGTGCGAACCTGACGAGAGGAAGGGTCCACGTGCACAAACGAAATCCTGGACAGGTCGATCACCAGTCCGTCGTCGCAGACTCCCAATCCGGCCGCATTATGGCCGCCCCCCCCGCACCGCGACGCGGAGCGAATGCTCGCGCGCGAACCGGACGGCGGCGATGACGTCAGCCGGATCGGCGCAGCGGACGATCGCCGCCGGTTTGCGGTTGATCATTGCGTTATACACCTTGCGGCCGTCTTCGTACCCTGCATCTTCGGGCGTGAGCACGTCGCCACGGAGCCGGCCGCGAAAATTGTCGATTATTTCCGGTTTCAGCATGATCTGACTTTGCCATTCCAGGCGTTCTGAAACCGTTCTAAAGCGCGTTCCGGATCGTTCTGGCTTCCGAAAATTGCTCGAGACGGGTCCGGGCTCGCTGCTCGAGCATCACTGACCCGACGCGACGCGCGGCCTCGACCGCGTTTCGATAACTCCGGCGGGCTTGCTCCGGATTCTTGTTGCGAAGCAGAAGGTCGCCCTGAATCGTGTGCAAGTCCGCCGAGCACCACATCTCGCCATTCTTATTCTGGAACGCAAAGGCGGAAGACAGGTTCGCCAGCGCCTCGCCCATATTCCCGTTCAGGGCGCATATCTCCGCGAGCAAGCCGTAGTAAAAAGGCAACCGGATTTCTGCGCCGGTGGACCGCAGCATTTCGAGCCCGGCGCGCAATTGCTCCAGACCGCTATGGGCGTCCTCTTCGACAGCCGCCGCCCACCCGGCCACGATCTCGGCTATCGAGCGGTAATAAGCGAAATCGTGCCTGCGGCAAACTGAAATGGCGTTACGGGCATAGTCGAGCGCGGGCTTGCTCTGCCGCGCGAACGTGTAGAGCAGCGCCGCGTAATCCAGCGCAATGGCCATGCTGAACGGACTGGCAATGTCCGTAGCGGCCCCAATCGCATCCTGAATCGTTCTGGCGGCATGACCGGGATGACCCTGATGCCAGCACAGATGCGCGAGATACGCGCGGCAGAACACCCCCAGGTCCCGCCCGGCGAACAGCGCCAGAGCGGCATGTGAGCCGTCGCGGTATGCGGTCACCGCGCGGGAAATGCGCTGGTGCGACGACGCGAGTTCGCCGAGATGGAACAAAGTGCAGCCGAGCGCAAAGTCAGCGGCAGCCCCCAGGTCGTCGCCGCTGGCTTCGCCTTCTGCGAACTCGAGCAGTTGTTGTCCCAGGCGCCGCGCCCCCTCGAATTCGCCGCGCACAACGTGAAAAATCCAAGAGCCGCTGAGCGCGAAAGGCAGGCGCTCCTTCTCTTTGAGCGCAAGGGACAAATCCAGCGCCCGCTGATAGGTCTCGCCGACCTCAGGCGCGGCATAGCCCAGAGTGGTCACCAGCGTCGTTCCCAGATTGACCGACAGTTCCAATTCCAATGCATTGCGCCTGGCCGATTCCGGAAAGGTATTACACAGGCTGAGCGCGCGCCGCAGCAGCGCCGCAGCCTCTTGATCGGCGAACCGCTGCCGCGCCACGTTCGCAGCGCGGAGATAGTAGGCCACCGCCTCGTCCGGCATGCCGGCATCCTGGTAATGGCTGGCGAGACTGACGCTCACACCCGACAAATCATCGGCGTTCAGTTCCTCGAGGGCTCGCGCAATCCGGCGGTGAAAGAAACGCTTCCGGATAGGGCTCAGTTCCGCGGCCGCGACGTCACGGATGCGATCGTGCGTGAAATCGTATAACGCGTCGCTCACGTTCTCGATCAATTTCCGCTGCCACAGCTCATCGAGCGCCCGCGACAGGGTCTCTTCATCCCAGTCCGTGGCTCTGGCGAGCAGGTCGAACGATAGCGCCTGGCCCACCGCCGCAGCCCAGCCCGCAATTTCGTAAGCAGGCGCAGAAAGCTGCGCGAGTCGCGCGCTGATGACGGCGTCGATGCGGCGCACCGCCTCCGGTTGGCGCAACCCGGCCCTTATGCTCTCGACAATGAACAGCGGATTGCCGCGCGTCGTCCGGTACAGGTGATCCACATCGTCCGGCGCGATGGAATGGCCGGCAATGCGCCTGACAAGCGCGGACGTTTCTACGCCGCTCAACGGAGCGAGCGGAATCTCGGTGACCTGCCCGGACTGCGCCAGCTCTCTGCGCAAACGCGTGGCCGGATGATCGCGGCCCGTCTCCTCAGAACGAAGCGTGGCCAGCACAAGGATGCGCCGCGTCTCGCTCGAACTGACCAGGGCGTGCAGATAATCGATCGTGTCGACATCGCACCACTGCAGGTCGTCGAGGAAGAGCAGGAGCGGATGGGGCGCATCGCGGAATGCGGCGTGAAGCGCTTCAAAAAAAGAGCGCCGCTCCCACGATTCGGCGGCCTGTGATCGCGGCGGCTGGGAATCGCCCGCCAGAATCTCCGGCACTACTCTGGCCAGATGAGCGGCATGGACTTGCGGCAATTGCGAAAGCGTCGCGCGCAACGGCTCCGCGCGCAGCCATTCCGCGAGGGGAGCATAGGCAAGCTGCCCGTGCGCCGCGTAACATCGCGCTCGCGCCGCCGCCCCCCGACCCGTCGCAGCGCAGCGCTCGTACAGCTCATCGGCGAGCCTGGTTTTACCGATGCCGGGCTCGCCCATGATCAGCGCCAGCCGGCTTTCGCCGCTCTCAGCCAGGCTCCAGCAGTCGAGCAGCTGTTTCCACTCCTTCTCCCGGCCGACCAGGCGGATGGCGTCAGCGGCTGCGACCGGACGCGGCGTTTTCACCCGCTCGGGCGCATCCGATTGCAGCGCGAGCGTGTACAAGTTCCGCGTGGCGGGATCCGGATCGACGCCCAGTTCCGTTCGCAACACCCGCACACAGCGGTGAAAGGCGCGCAGAGCGGCGGCTCGGTCATGATTCGCGATATGAAGGCGGATCAAAATCTGGTGGTGTGCGTCTCGGAGCGGATCCAGCGCTACAAGGCGCTCAGCATGGAGAATCGCCGACTCGAACTCGCGGCTCTGTTCGAGCAGAACTGCAAGCCGGGTCAGCGCAGACGCGAACTGCTGCCGGTAGTCCTCCCGCAGCGGGATGAGCCAGTCATCATACAGTCCGCGCGCCAGCTCGTCTTGATACAGCGTGGCCGCTGTTTCAAGAGCCGCGCGCTCACCGGCTTCGTCGCCTGACTGCCCGGACTGGGCGGCCCGTTTCACCGCGACGTCAAAATCGTGGACGTCGACTGAGCATTCCGGGCGCCGGAGCCATTGGACGGTGTGATGATCGGAAATCAGCAGAGAGCAGTCGGCCGGCAACGCCCGGCGCAGATGGTGCAGCAGTTGCCGAAGGTTTGTCCGCGCCTGTCCGTCGCTGGATTCCGGCCACAGCAGCGCAGCCAGTTGCTCGCGCAGCTGCGGCGTCGCCGCCCGCAATATGAGAAAAGCGAACAGCGATTGCAGTCGGTTCGTGTTGATCGCCGTAACGGGAGTCTCGTTCCACACCAACTGCGGAGCGCCGAACAAATGGACTCGTCCAGGCATCCCTCACGCCATAGCGCTGATTTTACCCCGGCGGCGCCCGACCCCGCCGGCGCCGCGTTGGCATACACGGTCACGCCGCGCCGTGAAAGATTGACCAGGCGCAAGCGCTATGGTGGCAAACCAACGTTGAAGCCTTTTTAGAATGTTTTGCGCCCCTTGCGGCATAAAATGGGAACCGTGCCACGACCCTTCTACATCGGGCTGAACATGTCCGGCAGCGTATCAGCGGGAGCGTATACGGCGGGAGTGATCGATTTTCTGGTGGAAGCGATGGACGTCTGGTGCGCGGAACGCGAACGCCAGACGCAACAGTTCGGCGCCGATTACGCACGCTGGGGCATCCCGGCGCATGAAGTGCAGCTGGCCGCGATGGCTGGCGCATCCGGCGGCGGCATCACGGCTGCGCTCACCGCCGCTGCGCTCGCGCAAAACTTCGCGCACGTGCGCGACCAGTCGCCGCACCCCGACGCTCCCGCCAATACGCTGTTTCAAAGCTGGGTTCGGGACATCGATCTGAGCGCCCTGCTCGGCCACGCCGATCTCGATGCGAACGGGGGCAAGCTCGTTTCATTGCTCGATTCCACCCCAATTCGCGCCATTGCGTCGCACGCGCTCCGCATTACGGACCCTCTCCCCTCCCGGCGGGCTTGGGTTCGCGACGGGCTGAAGGTCATTCTTACGCTGACAAATGTGGCGGGCGTGCCCTATGCCATCGAACCCCAAACGGATGCTGATTCCGCCCGGGCGCTCTATCATGCCGATCGCCGGCAGTTCGAAGTCCTCTGGAACAGCCCTCCCTCGGGCGGTGAAACCATCGCGCTGGCGGCTGCCGGCGGCGCAGGCTGGGATGACCTGGCCGAGGCCGCCATCGCCACCAGCGCGTTTCCCGTTGTGCTGGCGCCGCAGATCCTCAATCGGACCGCCGCTGAATACAATCGACGCCGCTGGCGCATTCCCGTCGCCAATCCAAAGTGCGGGCCCGATGGCGCGTGCGAGTGCGAAGTCAGTGATCTCATGCCGCCCACCTGGAAACTCGAGGACGGGGATCGCATCGAGACGCTCAACGTGGACGGCGGCGCAACCAACAACAGCCCCTTCGATTGCACCCGCCTCGAGCTCGCCGGTCTTCCCCCGGCCGTTCCCGGCGGCCACAATCCGCGAGATCCGAAACAAGCGGACCGCGCCGTCATCAGCATCGCGCCGCTGTACACCGACGTCAGTCCGGACGCGCCCCGCCTTCCCGATGTCGACCTTGGGTCGTTGCTGTTCGGCTTCGTCAATGCCGTCGTCAACCAGAGCCGTCTCCAAGGCGAGAATTTGCGGCTGAGCGCCGATCCGGGCGTCGCCAGCCGTTGGGTGATTGCCCCGACTCCGGAAATCTCGGGCGTCGAGCCTCTCGCGGGGTCGTTGCTTTGCGCCTTCGGCGCGTTCCTGTCACACCGATTTCGCGAGCACGACTATCAACTTGGGAGGCGGAACTGCCAGCGCTTTCTGACCACATACTTCGTCCTGCCTCGAGAGAACAGACTCCTTGGCGAGTACGGGGCGGCTGCCGCAGGCGATTTCGTTCCCGTCATCCCGGTGCTCGGCGAACTGCGGAATGAAATTCGCGTGGACCGCAATCCGATTTCGCAGAATGACCTGATCGCGCTCGCCGATCTGGCGCTCGATCGGATCAAGCGCGTCGCGCACGCGATGGTCGCCTCGAGCGGCTTCGTCTCGGCGCTGGCCTTCAATGCCGGATGGCTGTTCCTGAAGTCGCGGATTCGCGAAAAGCTGCTGGTGTATGCTGGGCGCGAACTCGCAAGCCACGGCTTTGTCGAGTGACGCGCCGGAGGAATCCCACGCCGTCGAATTCGCGAAATCGGAGACGCCGCCCCGCAGTCTATTATCACGGTGACGGACGAGATCAACAGGCGTTCGCCTGTCGGCGCCGAAGTTGTGCCGGCGGGCGTTCATTTTCGAGTGTGGGCGCCCGAGCGTAAGCAGGTGGAGGTGGTTATTGAAGCTCCACATGCGCAGACCATCGCGCTACAAAGGGAGCCGGAAGGATATTTTTCAGGCCTCGCTCCGGGACTGTCCGCTGGAGCGTTGTACAAGTACCGCCTCGATGGCGGCGAAACCTACCCCGACCCGGCGTCCCGCTGCCAGCCGCAAGGCCCGCACCATGCTTCGCAGGTGGTCGACCCGGCCGCGTTTGAGTGGACGGATAGCCATTGGACTGGACCGTCGCTGCTGGGACAGGCGCTGTATGAGTTCCACGTCGGGACGTTCACGCCGGAGGGAACCTGGGAGGCCGCAGCCCGAAAGCTGGACCACCTCGCCGAAATAGGCGTCACGGCGCTCGAAATGATGCCGATTGCTGATTTTGCCGGCGAATTCGGCTGGGGGTACGACGGCGTGCAGCCCTTCGCGCCCACGCGCCTGTACGGCGCCCCGGACGATCTGCGGCGCTTTATCGATCGCGCGCATGCTCTCGGCTTGGCCGTCATCCTCGATGTGGTTTACAACCATCTCGGTCCTGTCGGTAATTACTTCCGGCAGTTTTCGAAATATTACTTCAGTTCCAAACACACAACCGACTGGGGCGAGGCGCTCAATTTTGACGGCGAGAACTGTACGCCCGTCCGTGAATTTTTCATCTCCAACGCCGCCTACTGGATCTCCGAGTTTCACTTCGACGGCCTGCGGCTGGACGCCACCCAGAGTATCTTCGATGATTCAAAAGACCATATTCTCGCCGCGATTTCGCGCGCCTGCCGCCGCGCGGCCGGAAGGCGAACGGTGCTGCTCATCGCCGAAAATGAGCCTCAGGAAACCAAACTCGTCCGGCCGCAGGACCAGGGCGGCTTCGGGCTGGACATGCTCTGGAACGACGATTTTCATCACTCGGCGATGGTGGTTTTATCCGGTCACAACGAAGCATATTACTCCGACTACCTTGGAAAACCGCAGGAATTCGTGAGCGCGATGAAATATGGATTCCTGTATCAAGGCCAACGCTATCGATGGCAGGCCAAGCGGCGCGGTTCGCCAACCTTCGGCATCTCTCCCGCGGCGTTCGTCACATTCACGCAGAATCACGATCAGGTGGCAAATTCCGCGCGCGGCCTGCGCAGCCGCTTCTTGACGGCCCCCAATACGTATCGCGCCATGACAGCGCTCACCCTGCTCGGAACCGGGACGCCGATGCTCTTTCAAGGGGAGGAATTCGGGGCATCGGCGCCGTTCTATTTTTTCGCCGACCACGCTGGCGAGCTCCGCAAGCTGGTCTACGAAGGCCGCATCGACTTTATGTCGCAATTTGCAACCCTGGCCACTGCCGAAATGCGCGGATGTCTTCCCGACCCCGGCGACCGCCGCACCTTCGAGGCGTGCAAACTCGACTGGAGCGAGATCGAAACGAACCAGGACATTGTCAATCTCTATCGGGATCTCCTGCGGCTGCGCCGCGCCGATCCCGTATTCCGCGCCCAAAAACCGCACGCGCTGGACGGAGCAGTGCTCAGCGATTCCGCATTTGTTCTGCGATTCTTCGGCGACCACGGCGACGACCGGTTGCTGGTCGTGAATTTTGGCGCCGACCTCGAGTTGAATCCCGCGCCGGAGCCGTTGCTCGCTCCGCCGGAGGGCAAGGAGTGGGCGGTTTTGTGGTCAAGCGAAGATCCGCGATATGGCGGCTGCGGAACCCCGCCGCTCGAAACCACTGAGAATTGGTGGATTCCGGGACATGCCGCTGTCGCGCTGAAACCCGCATCGCCGCGCTCCAAACAGCCGCCCCGCCGCGCGCGGACGCAGGACGAAGCGAAGAAAATTCACCAGAGGAGAACATGAGCGATCTGGTTCGAAAGATGCCGTGGCCGGGCGCGCAGGCGACTGAGCGCGAGCCGCTGCTGACGCGCGAATGGCTCGTCACCAACGGGCTTGGCGGGTATGCGTCGGGCACCGTGTCCGGCGTAATCACCCGCGGGTTCCACGGCTACCTGATCGCCGCTCTGGCCGCGCCATTCGGCCGGATGATGATGTTCAACGATCTTGTCGAGCGCGTGGAGCTGCCGAACGGCAATGCGATACAGCTCGGCGGCGAAGAGCGGGCCAATGCCGCGCTCCAGTTGCATGGCGCGGACTTCCTCAGCGAGTTCCGCCTCGACATGGGCCTGCCCGTGTGGCGGTATCAGGTCGGCGGCTTCACGCTGGAAAAGCGCCTGATGATGCCCCACGGACAAAACACCGTCTATGTCAACTACTGCATCTTGAACGGCGACGGCGAGCTGCGGTTGTCCTTGCGCCCCTCCATGCACTTCCGTTCGCACAATGCGCCGGTCAGCGAGCGCTTTGAATCCGGCTACACGCTCTGCGTGCTGGAGGATGACCGCTACGAAGTGACGTCGGATACGCCGCTCCCCCCGCTGCGCTTCCAGTTGTATGGCGAGGGGGCGGCGCTGACTGTCGACCGTCTGCATATCGAGGAGGTTGTTTACCGCATCGAAGAGAGCCGCGGCTACGCCGCCCGCGGCGACCTGTGGAGTCCCGGAGTTTTTTATCTGAAACTGAGAAAAGGCTGCGAGGCGACCCTGGTTGCGTCTACCGAATCGTGGGACGTGCTGCGCGCAATGGGTCCCGCGGAGGCGTTCGACGCCGAGTATGACCGGCGCCTTCGCCTGCTCGCCGAGGCGCATCCTGTGGCGCGCTCCGGCCCGCCGGCCGAGCTGGTCCTGGCCGCCGACCAGTTCATCATCACCCCGAACGGCCGGGTGCAGGATCGGGCTCGGGCTTGCGCCGCCGGCGACGAGGTGCGGAGCGTCATCGCCGGCTATCACTGGTTTACGGACTGGGGTCGGGACACCATGATCAGCCTCGAAGGACTGACCCTGGTCACAGGCCGCACCGTCGAGGCCGCTTACATCCTGCGCACCTTCACACACTATATCCGCGACGGACTGATTCCCAACCTGTTCCCCGAAGGCAAAACCGAGGGACTCTATCACACTGCCGACGCAACGCTATGGTTTTTTCACGCCCTCGACCGGTATCTCGACTACACCGGAGACCGCTCGATTTTGCAGCGCGTTCTGCCAAGACTGCTCGACATTGTGGAATGCCATCTCCGCGGCACGAAATTCGGAATCCATGTCGATCCAAAGGACGGGCTGCTGGCGCAGGGGCAGGAAGGCTACCAGCTGACCTGGATGGATGCCAAGGTAGACGACTGGGTGGTCACCCCGCGGCGCGGCAAGGCCGTGGAGATCAACGGCCTATGGTACAACGCGCTGAAGCTGCTTGAGCGCTGGCTGGTTGAAGAAGATCGCGCCGACGCTGTTCCCGCCATCCGCGAGCACGCTGAGCGCGCCCGAGAATCGTTTAACCGGCGCTTCTGGTACGCCGAGGGCGGTTACCTCTACGATGTGGTCGACGCCGAAGGCGGCCGTGATGATCCGTCGCTGCGGCCGAATCAGCTGCTCGCGTTCTCACTCGAGCATCCGGTCCTCGACGAGTCGCGCTGGCAGCCCGTCCTCGACGTGGTCACTCGAAAACTCCTGACCCCTGTGGGACTGCGCTCGCTTTCGCCGGACTTTCCAGACTACAAGGCCCGCTACTACGGCGACCTTCGCTCGCGCGACGCCGCCTATCATCAGGGCACGGTCTGGTCGTGGCTCATCGGCCCATACATTGATTGCTGGCTCAAAGTTTATCCGGATGATGCGGCCCGCGCTCAGACATTCCTGGAGGGCTTTATTCCGCACCTGGGTGAGGCATGCATCGGCTCTATCAGTGAAATTTTTGACGCCGAAGCGCCGTTCACGCCCCGGGGCTGCGTCGCGCAGGCGTGGGGCGTGGCCGAAGTCCTGCGGTCCTGGGTCAAGATCGCCGACCGCTCCGGAGGGCAAAAGCTCCCGCCGGAGTCCCGCCTGGAGCAGGCCGGCGCAAGATTGAATCCGGTTCCGCGATAACATCGACGCATGGCGAGCCGCCGCCAGTTTCTCGCGTCGGGCGTGCCGGCGTTTCTACAAGTGACGCGCCGGCCGAAAAACATTCTGTTGATGATTGCCGACGACCTCGGGCTCCATACCGGCGCCTACGGCGATCCCGTTGCCAACACGCCGAACCTGGATCGCCTCGCAGGCGAAGGGATTCGATTCACCAGTGGATTCTGCACGACGGCGTCGTGCAGCCCGAGCCGCTCGGTCCTGTTAACAGGCCTGCACAACCACGCCAACGGGCAGTACGGGCTCGCCCACAGCATTCACAACTTCTGGATGCTGCCCAACATTCAACCCTCCACCCGCCTGCTCAAGGATGCCGGCTATGCCACGGCCGTTATTGGAAAACTGCACGTCAATACGCCCCGTGGATTTGGGTGGGATTACGACGACCAGCGTGATGATCGTAACGTACTCTCGATGGCGGAGCGCGCCCGCCGCTTCATCCAAAACTGCGGGTCGCGGCCCTGGTACCTGCATTACGGCTTCGGCGATCCGCACCGGCTCGGCGCCGGATTCGGCAACGACCGAAAATATCCGGGCGTGACGCCGGCGGTCTTCAACCCGGAGAGCATTCGCGTCCCCTCATTTCTTCCGGATAACCCGGAGGTCCGGGCGGAGCTCGCCGAATACTACCAGGCCGCCAATCGCCTGGATCAGGGCGTCGGCTTCATGCTCGACCTGCTGCGCGAAACCGGACAGCTCGACAACACGCTGATCATTTTTCTCAGCGACAACGGCATTCCGTTCGCGAACGCGAAAACAAATCTCTATGACGCCGCCACCCATTTGCCGCTCATCATCCGCTCACCGGCTGAGACCCGACGCGGCGTGGTGAACAACGCCATGGTGAGCTGGACCGATATCGCGCCAACCATTCTGGATTGGGCCGGCGTCAAACCGCCCGAATATCCACTGCACGGCCGCAGCCTGCTTCCGGTTCTCGAGCAAGAGAATCCGCAGGGGTGGGATACCGTCTTCTTTTCCCATACCTTTCACGAAGTCACGATGTACTACCCCATGCGCGGAATGCGCACGCGGCAGTTCAAATACATCCGCAATATTTTTCCGGAGCTCGAATATCCGCTGGCGACGGATCTGTATTCGTCGCGCACCTGGCAGAGTATTCTGCGCGCTGGCGAAAATGCGCTCATCGGCAAGCGCCCGGTTGGTCTGTACCTGCACCGTCCTTACGAGGAGCTGTACGACGTCACCCGCGATCCGGACGAAGTGGACAATCTCGCCCCCGATCCGGCGTACGAATCAACCCTCAAACAACTCCGGGCCGAAACGCATGAGTTTCGAACGAGAACGCACGACCCATGGACATTGATCGGCTTCTACCGCGGAGAGCCGCCCGGGGACTCGCCGGAGGAGCGAACGGTGAATCAGATCCTTGGGCAGCGAAAGCCCGCCGTGGACGAGCGGAAGTGAGCGGCTCCTATGCGCGCGAATCCGCGGCCGGGATAACCACGCAGCGGCCCTGCACCGAATGATACAGCACCGCTGAGTACGCCTCGACGATGCGTTCGAGCGGAAAGGTTGTGATCTTAGGCTCAATCCATAACGCGCCCGATTCGAAGCCGGGCGCGAGTGAGCGGAGAATTTCCCCGCAGTGGGCGCCGTCGAGCTTCAGCGGATCGATGCCGGCGATCTGCAGCTCGGACCGATAAATCGCAAGCATATCGATGGCCACGCGGGGATTGGCGGGCGCAGCAATAACAATCATGCGCCCCCCGCGCGCGAGCGCTTGCAGTCCCTCCGACGCCAAGCCCGCCGCGTCGATACAAACGTCCGCGCCGCTTCCGCCGGTGAGAGCCCGGACGCATGCCGCCGCCGATTTTTCGTTGGCGCAAATTACGTCCGCCGCCGCCTCACGCCTCGACCCCTGCTCCACGCCGATCACCCGCGCGCCACGCCACCGGGCGATCTGAACCGCCGCGCTGCCCACAGCGCCAGCCGCGCCGATAACCGCTACGGTTTCGCCTGGCTTAACGTCCGCCTTCTGAATCGCAAGCCACGCAGTTACGTACGGCGCTCCAATACAGCCCGCTTGCTCGAAGCTCATGTTGTCCGGTTTGCGGCACAGCGCGGACTCGGGGACATAGATCAGCTCCGAGTGCGCCCCGTCGCGCGTGCAGCCGAATTCGCCTCCCGAGCCAAATACGTGGCGGCCCACCCATTTATGGTTTGACGCCTCCACCACAACGCCCGCAAAATCGCGACCGGGCGTGCGCGGCAGCGTGGTCTGCGCAAAGCGGCCCTGCACGTTCTTGGCGTCGCTTGGATTGATGCCCGAGGCGACCACCCGGACAATGGCTCCCGGTCCGGATCCGTCGGGCGCGGGAATGTCCTCTATGGTCAATTGATCGGGGGTTCCGAATCTGTGAAATCGTGCGGCCAGCATCGGATCTCAGGCCGCCGACGGAATACAACCGGCATGATCCGCGCCCATCCAGCCCCGGCGCCACACTGCCCGCGCGCGTCCGCGCGAATCAATTTGCCGGCGCAGGCGTTTCGCTGCGGCACGCGCAAGCCACTTATCCCGTCCGGTCACCGCGTTCACACGGTCTAGAAAAAACTCCAGCGCTCCTGGCGCTTTGTGGTCTGAGACGACGGTCACGTTCTCAATGTACCGCCCCGGCAAGCTTTCAACGCGCGAGCGCAACGCCCCTTCAACGCGACGATCGGATCCGGCCGGCGCCGGGAGATCGCGTCGCGACCGCCCGCGGCTGCGGCGCCCGCTGCCCGGCCATCCATCTTAGCGCACGGGCCGCAGAATGATCTCCTCTCCCGCGCATGCATCGCGCACACTTGCGCCGCAGGCGCGCCCGCGCAGATCCTTGGTCAGACAGACGCGCACTTCGCTCAGATAGCGCCCGCGGCACAGAACGCGAAATGCATCGAACGGCATGGCCGGATTCGCCCGAAGGAACTCGTCCTTTACTCGCGCGGGACTCACTTCGATGTTCTTGATCGGAGCTTTGAAATCGCCCGGAATTGCCACTTGGAAGTAAGCGCGGCGGACCAGCTCAAAATAGGCGTCTGGATTCAACCCGCTGCACGTGCCATGCGTCCGCCACTCGTGTTCAATCAGTCTGGGACTGGGCATCAGCGGCAGCATGCGGCGAATGATGGCGTCAGAAACCGCGCCGCCGGCGGCGCAATTCTGCGGGAAGCCGCGCTCGTATTGCGGCCAAAGCCCGTGTACCACGAACGCGAATTTCCGGCCCTCCGCGCACTGTCCGGGATCATTCGATCCATTCCTCGCGCAGTACTCTGGAGACCACGAAAGACTCAACACATAGTAATCGAACGCTCCCGGCGCGCCGGCGCCGCGGGTCCTGCTTCTCGACCTCGCCGCGGTGGTTGCCAGCGCAACGGCGCCAATCAGAGCTACTGCCCCCAGTCGTTTTCGCAGCATCCGCTTCTCCGCAGGCTATCGTATCGAACCGCGGCCGCGCGAGATAATGCTCGACGACCTGGCACATATTCAGAAACGGCCCCGGGCGCGCTGGCGTCCTGGAGCGCGAGGCGTGCGCACAACTCTGGCGCGCGTGCAAAACCGGCCGTCGCGCCATTATGATTGATGTACTGCTGTAGCCGCCAGAACGGAGGATTGATGTTCAACGGGGATCGCGATGCCACGACGCGGCGTCGCTTTTTCATGACCGCCGCATCCGCTGCCGCGCCAGTCCTTGGGAGGTCTAGCGCGGAAAAGATACGAATAGCCGTCATCGGCGTACACGGCCGCGGCCGCGATCACATCGCAGCGTTTCAAGGAATTCACGACGTCGAGGTCGCTGCGCTGTGCGATCCGGACGAGAGTGTGCTGCGCAGCCGCGCCGCGCATTTCGAGAGTCGCTATGGACGAAAGATTGATACCGAGACCGATCTGAGGCGCGTCCTCGACCGCAAGGATATCGATGCGGTCAGCATCGCGACGCCGAACCACTGGCACGCCCTCGCCGCGATCTGGGCTTGCCAGGCGGGGAAGGATGTCTACGTCGAAAAGCCCGGATCGCACAACATTTACGAAGGTCGCAAGCTCATCGAGGCGGCGAAAAAGTACAATCGCATCGTCCAGCACGGCGTGCAGTTGCGGAGTTCGGCGGCGCTCAAAGAAGGCGTAAATCTGCTGAGAAGCGGCGTGATTGGCGACGTGTACATGGCCCGCGGACTTGTTTATCGCTGGCGTCCGAGCATTGGAAAGAAGGCGGATGCCGCGCCGCCGCCCGAACTTAACTATGACTTATGGCTGGGACCGGCTGCTCCGCGGCCGTTCAATCCCAACATCGTCCATTACAACTGGCACTGGCGTTGGGCTTACGGCAATGGCGAGATCGGGAATCAGGGCATCCATGAGGCCGACATGTGCATGTGGGGCCTGGGCTTAACCACGCTTCCCACGCATATTTCCGCCTCTGGCGGAAAGTTTCTGTGGGATGACGACAAGGAGACGCCGGAAGTCTTGTCCGCAGCCTACCACTTCGCCTCCAACAAGATGATCCAAATGGAAATCCGGCCCTGGGCTACGAACTCCGAAGAAGGCGTCCGCGTCGGAAATATTTTCTACGGCAAGGATGGCTATATGGTCGTCAAGGACTACGATGAATTTCAGGTGTTTCTCGGCAAGGGACGCGAGCCGGGACCAAGGCGCCGCGCCGGGGGAAATCATTTCGCAAATTTCATCGACGCTATCCGCGCCCGCGACGTCACGCTTCAGAACGGACCGGTGGAGTCCGCTCACGCCTCCTCCGCTCTGGCGCACCTGGCGAACATCTCCTACCGGCTCCGGCGTCAACTGGACTTCGATCCGGAGACGGAGCGATTCAAGAACGACGAGGAAGCAAACGCCTTGCTTACGCGCGATTACCGGGCGCCGTTTGTAGTTCCCGAACGCGTGTAACGCTCAAACCGAGCGGCGGTTTGTGCCGGCCGCGCCACCTGTGCTATTAGTGTTGATTACCCTCCCGTTTCTCGCCTGGAGCACAAGGGAGACCACATTATGGCGTATGTAATTGCAGAGCCTTGCATCGGCACCAAGGACACGGCGTGCGTCGACGCATGCCCGGTAGACTGCATCCACCCGAAAAAAGACAACCCGAACTTCGAAAAAGAGGAACTGCTCTACATCGATCCGGTCGAATGCATCGATTGCGGCGCATGCGTACCCGTCTGTCCTGTTTCCGCGATTTTCGCTCTCGACGACCTGCCCGAAAAATGGGCGCATTTCGCGCAGAGAAACGCGGCCTATTTTGGACGTTGATTCCTGAATCACTGCTCCTGTTCAAATACGCCAGGAGCGTGACACAACGTTGACAACCCCCATCGGCCGGCCGGGCCGCTGCGCATTGTGAACCGGCAGAAGCGGCAGGACGTGAGCTTCACTCTCATCCTGCCGCACAGAACGCTTGGAGTCAGCTTGCCGCCCGCGCGCTGATGAGGGCCGACACTTCCGCCCAGACATCCGCGGCGATGGCGTCCGGGCTGCGGGATCCGTCGATCATCCGGATCCGCTTCGGCTCTTCGGAGGCAAGCTGGCGATAACCTTCGTGAACGCGCCGGTAAAAATCGAGGTCTTGTTCGTCCAGGCGGGTCTCGGCGCCGTCCTGGTTGCGATTCCGCGAGTGCGCGCGCGCGAGGCTGACGAGCGGGTCGATGTCGATACACAGCGTCAGGTCCGGGATCAGACCGCGGCAGGCCACCCGATCAATATCCAGCACGACCTCGGTTCCCAGCCCGCGTCCGTAGCCCTGATAGGCGATGCTCGAATCAGTAAAACGGTCAGACAAAACGATTTCGCCCTTAGCCAGCGCCGGCAGAATCAGCTCATCGACGTTTTGCGCGCGGCAGGCAAACATGAGCAGCAGTTCGGAGGTCGCGGTCAGCTCCTGGTTGGCGGCGTCCAGCAGGATGCGGCGGATCTGTTGGCCGATGCGCCCCCCGCCGGGTTCGGCGGTTTCCAAAACAGCCAGACCTTGGCGGCGCAGGCGTTCGGCCAGCAGACGCAATTGCGTGGATTTACCGCTGCCATCCAAGCCCTCGAACGTTATGAACAGGCCGCGGCGGCGGTTAGTCATAGACATAGTGCAGGACCTTCTTCAGGTCTTCCCACGCCTCCCGTTTTGCGGCCTGATTATACTGCCGCAGCAGGTAGGACGGATGATACGTCACCATGACCGGAATGTCGCGCCACTGATGCCAGTTGCCGCGCAACCGCATGACTCCCTCCTTGGTTCCGAGCAGAGCCTTTGCGGCCGTCCCGCCCAGCGCGCAAATGGCTTTGGGCCGGATCGTCAGGAGCTGGCGGAACAGAAACTGGCCGCAGATCTCCATCTCATCGGGCTCCGGCGTGCGGTTGCCGGGCGGACGGCACTTGACGACATTGCAGATATAAACGTCTTCGCGGCGCAGAGGAATCCCTTCCTTCTTCGCCGTGTTCTCGATCATTTGCGTGAGAAGCTGCCCGGCGCGCCCTACAAACGGAATGCCCTGCTCGTCTTCATCGGCCCCCGGGCCTTCGCCGACAAAAACGAGCGGCGAGCGCTCGTTCCCAACGCCAAATACAATCTTGGTTCGGCCCTGGTGGAGACGGCAGCGGCGGCAATCGCCGATGTCTTCGAGAATCTTGAGCATGGAATCGCCGGCCGGGACCAGCGACGGCAGCTCGGACTCGGCCTTGGACGGCTCTGGAGCGTTTTCTCGAACGTGTTGTGAAACCAGCGTCGGGGGCCCGTTTCGGCGGTAAATGGTCCCGATGCCGAGATCCCGATAATAGGCGAGGTATTGCCGCAGGAGTTCGCGGTTCATTGAGCTGCATGCAGCACGAGCCGCAGTTTGACGGCCTGATCGAGAATGCGATCGGCAAGCTCCCGCTTCGCCGCGCGCCCGAGCGGAACCGTCTGCCCGCCGCGCAGGACCAGGGTTACCTCGTTCTGATCAGATTCGAACCCGATGCCCTCCTCCGAGACCAGATTCGCTACGATCATGTCGCAGTTTTTGGATGTCAGCTTGCGCCGGGCCTCCTCCAACAGGTTGTTCGTTTCGGCGGCGAAGCCGATCAGAATGCGGTCGCCCTTGATCCTGCCGGCCTCGGCCAGAATATCCGGAGTCGGATCGAGCTCCAGCGACATGCGCGCAGCGGTCTTTTTGATCTTCTGGCGCGGCACGTTAGCAACATGATAATCCGCCACCGCAGCCGACTTGATGATAATGGTTGAATCCGCAACCCGCTCCATGACGGCGCGACGCATTTCTTCGGCCGTGCGTACGCGCACGGTTTCGATGCCCTGCGGTTCAGCGAGTGAGACCGGACCGGTGACGAGGATGACCCGCGCCCCGCGGGCGGCGGCCGCCTCGGCGAGCGCGTAGCCCATTTTTCCGCTGGAGCGGTTCGAGATATAGCGCACCGGATCGATGGGCTCCTGAGTCGGACCTGCGGTAATCAGAACCGTTTCGCCCTCGAGATCGCGCCGCGGATGGAGCGCCGACTCGACGGCTTCGGCAATGCGCTCAGGCTCAGCCAGCCGGCCCGGACCAACCATCCCGCAAGCCAGCTCTCCGGCTTCCGGTTCGACAACCAGGTGCCCGCGCCGGCGCAGGATTTCCATGTTCTGCACGGTTGCAGGATGCCGCCACATGTTGACGTTCATCGCCGGCGCGAGAACCACCGGACCGGCGAAAGCCAGGTAGCAGGTCGTGAGAAAATCGTCCGCGATGCCGTGCGCCAGCTTGGCCAGCGTGTCCGCCGTGGCCGGCGCTACAACCAGCGCATCTGCCTCCTGTCCGGCGCGGATATGCTCAATCGAGCTGGCGAACGTGTCGTCGGCGCTGCCGGACGCGAACAGATCCGTGATCACTTTCTGTCCCGTTAAAGCGGCGAAAGTGAGAGGCCGTATGAATTCTTGAGCGGACCGCGTCATGACCACCTGAACGGAGAATCCCCGTTCCATCAGGCGCCGGCAAAGCTCCGCCGCTTTGTATGCGGCGATGCCGCCGGCGACTCCCAGAAGCACTCTCATGCGCGGCGCAAACAGGGGCCCGATGCTTATTCAGCTTCGACGAGCTCAACCGCTTCGCCCGGGCGGTTCGGATCGTCGTACTTGACCAGGCCGCGGCGGACTTCTTCCATCGCTGTGATCGTCGGTTTGCGCGACGTGGTGGGCAGAAACGACCGGGCCCCATTCTGAAGCTGTCGCGCCCGCTTGGCGGCGACGATGATGAATCTGTACGTGCTCGCTTCCGGGTCGTCGGGAATTGTGTACATGGCGTTACGCTTGTCCGACATCACTGGGCAACCTCACTGCTTTAGTTTTGCAACCTCACTGCGCTCGAAACTGGCCAGAATGGGGACGATCTCGGCTTCGACGCGGTCGCGCCGCACACGTTCGGCTTTGACGATCGAGGCGAGGATGTCCACCGATTTCTCGATATCCCGGTTAATCAGGACATAATCATACTTGCGGTATTGCCGGATTTCCTCTGCCGCTCCGCGCAGTCTGCGCTCAATCACAGCTTCCGAATCCTCTGACCGGAGGCGGAGCCGTTGCTCCAACTCCTCCCGCGAGGGCGCAAGGACGAAGATAGTTACCGCATCCGGGATCTTCTTCTTTAATTGTGCCGCACCCTGCACGTCAATGTCGAGCAGCAGATCCTGGCCTTCCGCACGGGCCTTTAAAAGTTCATTCTGATGAGTACCGTACCAGTTGCCGAAGACTTCCGCGCATTCCAGGAATTCGCCGCGCAGGCGCATTTGCTCAAACGACTCGCGACTGATGAAATGATAATCTTCGCCCTCGCGCTCGGCGCCTCGCGCCCGGCGCGTGGTGCACGAGATCGAAAAGCGTATTCCGGGGACTACGGCCAGCAAGCGCTTGACCAGCGTCGATTTCCCCGAACCGGACGGCGCCGAAATAATAAAAACAACGCTCATTCGAGATTGAGTGACTGTTCCCGTATTTTCTCAATGTCGGCCTTGGCAGCCAGCGCGAGTTCCGTAATGCGCAGCCCGATCTCGCCGACGCCAGTCGTTTTGGAGAGGATGGTGTTGCTCTCCCGGTTCATTTCCTGAAGCAGAAAGTCGAGCTTTTTACCGATTTCCCCCCCGCCGGCCAGCAATTCGTCCAGTTGGGCGGAATGGATCTCCAGCCGCGCAATCTCTTCGCTGATGTCGCTGCGGTCGACCAGCAGCGCTACTTCCTGGGTCAGCCGCTGGGCATCGATTGAGACGCCGCGAAGCAGATCGCGAAGGCGGTCCGTCAGGCGGGCTTGCAGGAGCGGGATGGCGCGGCCGCGGATCTGCGCCAGTTCGCGGGCGACGGAACGGACGGCGGCGTTGTGCCGGAGCATGCCCTCAATAATTTCTGAGGCCTCGCGTTCGCGGAATGCATCCAGGCAATCAAGCGCCTCGCGAAGAGCTTCGAGGACGCCATCGCGAAGCTCCGGTTCGATTTCGCGGTCCTCCAATTCGCCGAGCACGCCAGGTAAGCGGAATGCAAAATTCAGGTCCGGTTCCGGCGGCAAACCGTACTCGGCGGCGGCGGAGCGATAGGCTCGTATATACGCATCCAGCAGCGGCGTATTCACAGCGAATCCGGCCGAGGCGCGAGACCGCATCAGAGAAGCGCGGACCTCGATATGGCCCCGGCCCAGGCGCCGCCGGATCAGAGCGCGCATATCATTTTCGAGCGGGTCCAGTTCGGCCGGGCAGTGGAAATGAATGTCTAAAGCGCGGTGGTTGACGCTCTTGACGCTAACCACAATCTCCGCGCCGGCGACCGATTTGCGTACGCGAGCGAATCCGGTCATGCTGCGAGCCGGCGTCGTGCGGGACGCCGCCGAGGGAGAGTTGGTCATGGGTTCACCAACGGATCGGGCTGGAGATACTGAAGTTCATGCAGCCGCTGGTAGATGCCGCCCTGCACGATCAGTTCCTGGTGCGTGCCGATCTCGGTAATCCGGCCGCGGTCGAGAACCACGATCTTATCGGCGCGCCGGATGGTCGAGAGGCGGTGGGCGATGACGATCACGGTCCGGTTGGCCATCAGGTTCGCCAGCGCGCGCTGAACCAGCGCTTCGGACTCGCTGTCCAGGTGCGAGGTCGCCTCGTCGAGAATCAGGATGGGAGCGTCTTTGAGAAGCGCGCGCGCAATCGCCAGACGCTGGCGCTGCCCCCCGCTCAACTTGACGCCGCGCTCGCCGATGACGGTGTCATAGCCATCGGGCAGCGCGAGGATAAAATCTTCCGCCAGCGCAGTCCGGGCCGCGGCGCGGATCTCATCCAAACCCGCCTCGGGGCGTCCGTATCCGATGTTGTTGGCCACGGTGTCATTGAACAGGAATGTATCCTGGGCGACGATGCCGATCTTTTCCCGCAACGATGCAAGCTTCAGGTCGCGGACGTCGCGGCCGTCGATCAGTACGGCCCCGCCCGTTACGTCATAAAAGCGCGGCGCCAGATTCGCCAGCGTCGTCTTGCCCGCGCCGCTGGGACCAACGAGCGCAACCACTTCCCCGGCTTTCACCTCCAGGTTGATGCCCTGCAACTGGAATCCGTTGGGCGAGTTCGGATAGTGGAACGAAACGTTCTTGAAGACGATTCCCCGTTCAAACCTGTGCAGTTTGTGGGCGAAGGGCCGATCTTCGATCGCCTGGCGCGAATCCAGGTATTCGAAGACATTCTGTGAAGCGCCCAGCGCCTGCTGAAAGATATTGTGAATGCCGGTAAGCCTTTTGACGGGTTCGTACAGCATCAGCAATGCGGTGACGAAGCTCGTGAATTCACCCGTACTCATCTCGCCGGCCTTGATCTCCGTGCGAGCGTACGTCAGCAGCCCGACGATCGTCACCGCGGCGAAAAATTCAATCAGCGGCGAGGCCATCGCCTGAAGCAGCACATACCGCAAATTGCTCCGCTTCAGGCGGGCGGCCGCGGCATGGAAGCGGTTGGATTCGATCTCCTCCGCGCCGAAGGATTTGACCACCTGCTGTCCGGAAATCGTCTCCTGGAGAATCTGATTGAGTTCGGCGGCGCAATCCTGGGCGCTGCGGGTTGTGCGTCGGATGCGGCGGCCAATTCGCGCCGTCGGGACCAGAACGAAGGGCAGCACGCTGAGACTGACGACAGCCAGCCGCCAGTCCGTCTGAACCACCACGCACAGCAGTCCCACGACGGTGAACGATTGCCGCATCCAGTCCGCCAGCATGTGCGAAGTGGCTAGCTGGATCTT
This sequence comes from Bryobacteraceae bacterium, assembly GCA_035652975.1. Lineage (GTDB taxonomy): Bacteria > Acidobacteriota > Terriglobia > Bryobacterales > Bryobacteraceae > TMP-7. Next base: position 56,575 of record DASRCT010000111.1, read on the forward strand.
GTCTATGTCGTTCATAATGGACGACATAAGCCGGCCAGTGGAATTCGTTTCGAAAAATTCGAGGTCCTGGCGCAATACCCGGTCGAACACTTTCTGCCGGAGATCCGTCACCGCCGAAAAACCGACGTAATTGATGAAATAATTGCCGAAATAATCGCACAACCCCTTTATTGCGAATACCCCAAGAATGCCGAAGGCCACCATCGTCCAGACATTGTGAATCCAGCCGGGGACAATGTCTTCGAGATAAATGGAATGGCCTGCGAAGGAGAAGATCCTGACGGGAGCTTCGGCGGAGGCGGGATTCAGAACCCGATCGAAGATGGGCGCGATCAGGAGCGCGGTCAGCGCCTGCATTCCTCCGACGACGGCCATCAGCAGCACAGAAAGGAGAAGCGCCGGCGTGTACGGCCGGACGAGACGGAGCAAACGCGCCAGTTCCTTCATACGCGGACCCTGGCCCGCTCAATGGCCGCAAGCACGGCCTTGGCGGGAATCGCGTCGATAGAACCGGCTTTCAGGATTTCGCCCTGGGTTCTCCAAGGCCCCCACACGTCGGGATCCGAGGCGGCGAAAAGAACGATCACAGGCAGGCCGAACGCCGCCGCAATGTGCGCCGGTCCGCTGTCGTTGCCGAGGAACAGCGCCGCCGACCGTATGACGGACATGACCTTGGGCAGCGGGGCGTTGCGCAAGACTTCGAATTGGGCGAAAGGCGCCGGGTCCTCATCGGGACCGCACAAAAATAACGGTTCAAGGCCGTTGCGGCGGAGATCGTCCGCCACCTGTACAAACCGCTCGGCGGGCCAGGTTTTTTCGGGCGACGAGGCGAAGGGGTGAATGACGGCATGCGGCCGGGACCGCGTAGCGGGCGGCGCAAAAAGGCGGGCGCGCGGAATCTCCCGGGGGGCTGCGCCCAAATGAAATATGGCCGCTGCAAGATGCTCGGCTGTGTGGACCTTGCGCTCCACCTTCAAGATCTGCTGCGCTGCCGGGATGTGCACATTGTATGCAAACTGTCCGCGAAAATGGGCAAACGCGGCGCGATGCGGCGCGCGGGAAGCCAGCGACAGCGCGATGCTCCGCGGCCCGCCATGCAGGTTCAGACACAACGCGGCTCGCCACCTGGATACGGCGCCCGGTAGCGGAGGAAGCACTTGCGCAATATCGGTATTGCCGTCGAAAATGGCCGCAAACCGCGGCTCCACCACAATGCCGATTTCCAGATCGGGGCGGCAGCCCTTGAGAATCCGCAGCGCCGGCGTCGTCAAAACGCAATCACCCAGCGACCGGAGGCGAATCACAACCACCGGGGCGCCCCAGGGCAGCCGCTCCAGTATCGAACCCATTGAAGCGCGATTCTACTCTTCGATGCGCGCTTCATCCACCAGCATCACCGGAATGTCGTCGCGGATGGGATAAACGCGCTTGCACTGAACACATTTCAGTCCGCTCTGATCATTGACGAGCTCGACCGGGGCTTTGCACAGGGGACAGACAAGAATATCGAGCAGGTCCTTGCTGACGGGCATGATAGGCTTCCATTTTATCAAGCCGCCAGGCCTCAGCTGTCGCCAGAGGCATCCGGCGTCCGGCGGAGGCAGGCCGAGCGCCCGCAGCTTCAGCCGCCCTTGATCGCCGGCCGCCGAGGTCCGACACTGAACGCGGAGAGAAGGCATAAAATAAATCGAGCAAAAGGAGGCGACGAGATGGCGTCCAATCGCGGAGTGGTTTACCTTGGCCCCGGAAAAGTGGAGGTCCAATCCATCGATTTCCCCAAACTGGCGCTGGGAAATCGCAAGTGTGAGCACGGCGTAATCCTGAAAATCGTATCTACCAACATCTGCGGCAGCGATCAGCACATGGTGCGCGGGCGCACAACGGCGCCGCCCGGGCTGGTGCTAGGTCATGAAATCACGGGTGAGATCATCGAAAAGGGACGCGACGTGGAGTTTCTTAACGTTGGCGACTTGGTCTCTGTGCCATTCAACATTGCTTGCGGGCGGTGCCGCAACTGCAAGGAGGGCAAGACTGGAATCTGCCTCAATGTCAACCCTGCACGACCGGGAGCGGCGTACGGATACGTGGACATGGGCGGCTGGGTGGGCGGACAAGCCGAATACGTGATGTGTCCGTACGCCGATTTCAACTTGTTGAAACTGCCGAACAAAGAGCAGGCTCTGGCCAAAATTCGCGACCTGACGCTGCTGTCTGACATTTTCCCGACCGGGTACCATGGCGCGGTTACCGCAGGCGTGACGACGGGTTCTACCGTGTATGTCGCAGGAGCGGGTCCGGTCGGATTAGCCTGCGCGGCGGCGTGCCATCTCCTTGGCGCCGCTGTGGTCATCGTCGGCGATATGATACCGGAGCGGTTGGCGCAGGCGCGCAGCTTCGGTTGCGAAGTCATTGATCTGAGGAAGGACGCGCCATTGCCCGATCAGATCGCGCAGATCCTGGGCGCGCCGGAGGTCGACTGCGCGGTGGATTGCGTTGGATTCGAAGCGCGAGGACACGGCCATGACGCCAACGTCGAGCAGCCGGCCACGGTTCTGAATTCCGTTATGCAGATCACGCGCGCCGGCGGCGCAGTGGGCATTCCCGGCTTGTATGTCACCGATGATCCCGGCGCAAAGGACGAAAATGCAAAGCACGGTACGCTCGGACTTCGGATCGGCCTGGGCTGGGCCAAGTCGCTGTCGTTTGCAACCGGTCAGTGTCCCGTCATGCGGTATCATCGCCAGCTCATGATGGCGATTCTCCACGATAAAATTCAGATTGCGAAAGCTGTGAACGTTACCGTGATTTCGCTCGACGAAGCGCCGCAAGGCTACAAAGACTTCGATCGCGGCGCCGCGAAGAAATTCGTAATCGATCCGCACCGGATGGTGGCTTAGGAACAACAGACGCATGGCGACTACGATTTGGAGGGGGCACCTGACTTTCGGCCTCGTTTCGCTGCCCGTGAAGCTATATACTGCCGCGAGGTCCGAGAGCATCAGCTTTAACCAGCTGCACAAGACAGACCATTCCCGCGTCAAGCAGGTGCTCTACTGCCAACTTGAGGATCGGCCTATCGAGCGCAGCGAGATCGTCAAGGGCTATGAATACGAGAAAGGCCGCTACGTCGTCATCGATGACGAAGACATCCGGAAAGTGGCGCCCAAGACCGCAAAGGTCATGGAGATTCTCGAATTCGTGAAGGCCGCCGACGTCGATCCGGTGTACTACGAAAGTTCGTACTATATGGCGCCGGACGATGCGGGCGAGAAGCCGTACGCGCTGTTATTCGATGCGCTGCGGCGCACCGGCTACGTCGGGGTGGCGAAGATGACCATGCACAATCGCGAGCACATCGTCATCCTGCGGCCCGGGCCCCGCGGCATACTGCTGCACACGATGTACTACGCGCACGAGATCCGCAGCGTGGAGGAGTTCCGCACGGATGTCGGGCTCGTCAAAGACAAGGAGGTTGAACTCGCAACCGGGCTGATCCAGGCGCTCGCGGCGGACTTCAAACCGGAGAAATATCGTGATACGTACCGGGACCGGCTGCTGGAGATGATCGAGGCCAAGAAAGCAGGGCAGGAGGTGGTGGAGACGCCGCAGCCGCAGCCCGCGAAAGTCATTGATATTCTGGAAGCGCTCAAAAGGTCGCTGGACGCCGCCAAGAAGCCGGCCGCAGTTGAAGTGGAGAGCGCTCACGGAGAGGTCCAGGAGATCAAGCCGAAGAAGCGGGCCGCGCGGCGGGCGAACGGATAGCAGCCAGAAGTTGTTCCGCGTATATCGCGCCCGCCGGCGACTCTTCGTGCTTGAAAAACACGTACAGATCACGGCCCGACTCCAGAAACCGCCGCGCGCGCGCCGCGATCTCCTCGCGCTCCTGCACTGAGTAGTCCGGTTTTCTCAGGCGCGCGTATACAAAGCCGGCGGTAACAACTTCGGGAATTTCCAGCTTTTCCGATTCCGCCAGGCACAGCGCCACGCCGTGCTTTTCAAGCAGCCGATAGACCGGATCCTGAAGCCACGAAGGATTGCGGAACTCAAATGCGCAGCGCACGTCGTCGGGCAGCGCCGCCAGAAACGATCCGAGCAGATCCAGATCGCACTTCAGATTGGGCGGAAGTTGAAACAGCACCGGTCCAAGCCGCCGCGCCGAACGCAGCGGATCGATGGCCCTGAAGAACAGTTGCGTGAATTCGGATGGCTTCAGGCGCTGGACGTGCGTGATGCGCTGATGGGCTTTGACCGCGAAAACAAAGCCCTCCGGCGTGCTGTTCACCCAGCTTTCGAGCGTCGCGGCCGCGGGCAGACGCCGGAACGTGTAGTTCGCCTCGACGGCGTTGAGCCGGGTCGCGTAATGCTTGAGAAAATCCCTGGACGGCAGCTTCGCCGGATAAAAATCCGGCTTCCAACTCGGGTACGCAAAACCGGACGTTCCGGCGTATAGCGCGGCCATGGCCGTTAGTGTAGCGGCTTTCGGAGAGCCCGGCGCATGTTCCTACACGGGTCGTCCGCGCCGCACTGTAAACTATGAGAAATGGCGCTCACCGAAGCCGGAGCGACAGGGGCCGCAACGGAAGTCTCAAGCAAGCCGGACGGTACTGTATTTACGGTTCTGGGCGCGATCAGTTTCTGCCACCTTCTGAACGACATGATGCAGTCGGTGGCCCCCGCCGTTTACCCGATTCTGAAGCGGACGTATTCTCTCGATTTCGGACAAATCGGACTCATTACGCTGACCTCGCAGCTCACGGCCTCACTCCTCCAGCCTGTGGTCGGGTTGTATACGGACCGGAAACCTACGCCCTATTCTCTGGCCGCGGGCATGGGGTTCACGCTGGTGGGACTGCTGCTATTGGCGGCAGCGCCCGCCTTTGCCGTGATTCTGATTGCTGTCGCGCTGATGGGCGTCGGGTCCTCGATCTTTCATCCGGAGTCCTCGCGAGTAGCGCGGATGGCCTCCGGCGGGCAGCACGGGCTGGCGCAGTCTCTGTTTCAGGTGGGCGGCAACGCTGGATCGGCGCTGGGGCCGCTGCTTGCGGCGTTTATCGTTTTACCTGCGGGCCAGCGCAGCATCGCCTGGTTTTCCATCGCGGCGGCGATTGCAATTCTCGTTCTGTTGCGGGTGGGCGCGTGGTATAAAACCCACCCTTCAGTGCGGCGCAGTCCGGGAGCTGCGGCATCGAGCGGCAGGCCGGGCCTTTCCCCCAAGCGCGTCGCCGTGGCCATGAGCGTCCTGGTTGCGCTGGTCTTTTCCAAGTACTTTTATTTGGCCAGCCTGACCAGTTACTTCACATTTTTTCTCATCAGCAAGTTTCACGTATCGGTGAAAACTGCGCAGATTCATCTGTTCATTTTTCTGGGCGCCGTGGCGTTGGGAACGATTATTGGCGGCCCGGTGGGCGACCGCTTCGGCCGAAAATATGTGATCTGGTGGTCGATTCTGGGCGTGCTGCCCTTCACGCTGCTGTTGCCGTACGCCAATTTGTTCTGGAGCGCGGCGCTGACAGTGATCATCGGCCTGATTCTCGCCTCGGCGTTCTCGGCGATTCTGGTTTACGCGCAGGATCTGGCGCCCGGGAAGGTAGGGGCCATTTCTGGTCTGTTCTTCGGTCTGGCGTTCGGAATGGGCGGCATTGGAGCGGCATTGCTGGGCAGACTCGCGGATGCAACCGGCATCGAATTCGTGTATCGCGTGTGCTCATTTCTGCCTGCGATCGGGCTGCTGACGGCGCTGCTGCCGAACCTGGAGCCTGCGCGGCGCCAAATGGAGCGCTGACGGCCGCCGCCTCAGTCGTCGTAGGCGTCCTTATTGGCGTATTCCTTCAACATCGCCGTCGCGATCAATGAAATGACCGAGCAGATGAACACAAAGATCGCAACCGGGGTGGCGGACTGATAACGGTGCAGCAGCCATGACGCAATCAGGGGCGCCGGACCACCCGCAATCAGCGAGGACAACTGGTAGCCGAGCGACGCTCCGCTGTAGCGCAGTCTTCCGGCAAAAGACTCCGCAATCAGGGCAGCCTGCGGGCCATACATCATGTCGTGGGGCAGGAGCGAAAGCACAATGGCGAGCGCCGCAAGCCGCGGCGATCGCGTATCGAGCAGGGCAAAATAGATGAAGCCATACACGCCGGTCACAGCAGCGCCCAGCATATAAACTCGCTTCCGTCCGAACCGGTCGGAGAGATGCCCGAACAACGGAATCGTGATGAATGACAGCATCGCGCCGGCCAGGACAGACAAAAGCAGAAACTCGCGATCGAAGCGCAGTATGCCCGCTCCGTAGGCGAACACAAACGCTGTAAACAGATAGAATGGCGCCTGCTCCGCCATACGGCACAATGCGGTGAGAATGATTTCCCGCGGCTGCCGGCGGAGCGCCTCGAGAACCGGCGCACGCTCGACGCGGCGCTGCGCCGCCAATCGTCTGAAGACTGGAGTCTCCTCAATGCCCAACCGGATATACAGGCCAAGCGCGACCAGAACGATGCTGAACAGAAAGGGCCCGCGCCAGCCCCAGGCCAGAAAATGCTCGCCCGAAATGGCGCTGGCCGCGAGCACGGCCAAGTTCGCAGAAAACAGCCCAGCAGGCACGCCGAACTGCGGCCAGGAAGTGATAAAGCCGCGATGCCGGTTGGTTCGCGCCCATTCCATGGTCAGCAGGACCGACCCGCCCCATTCACCGCCGACCCCGATTCCTTGAATAAAACGCAGCGCGGTGAGAATGATTCCGCCCCAAATTCCGATTTTGTTGTAACCAGGGACGAGCGCGACGCAGGCTGTAGCTATCCCCATCAGCAGCAGGGTGGCCACGAGCGCCGCCTTGCGCCCAAGCCGATCGCCATAGTGGCCAAAGATCGCCGCGCCGATTGGTCGCGCCAGAAATCCCACGGCGTAAACGCCGAACGCTTCCAGCGTTCCAGTGAGAGGGTCGGCGCGCGGGAAGTAGAGTCGTGCAAATATCAGGCCGGTGACCGCGCTGTACAGAAAGAAGTCGTACCACTCGATCGCCGTCCCGATCGTGCCCGCCAGCACGGCGCGGCGAAGCTGCCGGGCGTGCTCTGCATCGCTTACGGCAGGAAGGTCGTGATACGCGGCCATCTTGCCAGTTTATGCGCATCGCGCATCCGGGCAGAACTATGGTCGCAACCGCGTTTTACTGCCACGAGGCTCTGAGCAATGCCAAAAGGTTATCCTGAAGCGGACCGCCGGCCCTATCTTTGGAATTCATTCGAGATCCGAGTGGACGGAACGGCGGCGCCAGCGGGTTCGCCCCTGGGGAGCGGCGCGCGGGTACAGGGTGTTAACGCGGCGCTGCGCAATATGGTAACGTTCTCTAAACAAACGTATCTGCGGGGTAGAATCCATGTCGATCGCATCGGGTGTAAAGCCGGCAACCCGGCTGTTCGCCTTTCTGTTCCTTGCGCTGTCCGCCTTTGCGCAGGCCCCAACCGGACAAATCACCGGATCGGTGACGGATCCATCGGGGGCGGTCATTGCGGGAGCGCTTGTGACCGCTACAAACGTCGCCACCAACGTGCGCCGCGAGACTTCGTCCAATGACGACGGCATTTTCACGCTGACCGCATTGCCTCCGGGCGTGTACACGCTCCAGGTTGAGTACAAAGGCTTTCCGAAGCAGGTCCGCGAAGGCATCGAGCTCCAGGTAGGACAGGTGGCGAAGATCGATTTCGCGCTTCAAGTAGGAAATGTGACGGAAACCATACAAGTGACCGGCGCGGTGCCGGTTCTGCAAGCCGAAACCGCCGAGCTGGGCACGGTTATCGAGAACCGCCGCATCGTGGAGCTGCCGCTCAACGGCCGCAATTATCTCCAGCTCGTCTCGCTGGCGCCAGGCGCGACAACGAACGGTCCGGCGTCGTCGCAGGGTCAGCAGCGCATGGGCGGCGCCCGCAATTCCTTCGCGCTGAATGTGGCCGGCCAGCGCGTACACTACAACCACTACCTGCTCGACGGCGTTGAGAATACAGATCCGAACTTCA
>DASRCT010000112.1:0-3177 GCA_035652975.1 Bryobacteraceae bacterium
ACCGCTATTTCCGGCAGGCGCTTCAGGCCGACCCGAAGTTCGCCCCCGCCCTGAAAAACCTCGCAATCAATGAACTGGCCGCAAACGAAACCGCCGCCGCAAAGAGACATTTCGAAGAACTGCTAAGGCTGACGCCCGGAGACCCGCTCGCGCATCTTGCGCTCGGCGATATCAGCTTCGCTGCAAAAAACTTTCCTGCCGCGGCGTTGCATTATGAGCAGAGTGGAGAACTCTATCGCGAGGCTCCCGCCAGCCTGCTCAACTTTGGCCAGGCGCTGATCTCGTTGCAGAAGCCTCAAAAAGCTGCCGTCATCCTGGAGGGCATGCCGGAGCGCGCCGATGCCCGGGATCACTTTACGGCTGGGACGCTGCTCGCCAGTCTGGGAAAGTATCGCGCGGCAGCGCGCGAATTCCAGCGCTCTCGCGGGGAAGGAGTGGACGCGTACGACGCCGGCTACAATCTGACGCTTGCCTATGTAAAGGCCGGAGACGCCGCCGCCGCGGAGCGTACTGGGGAAGACCTGATTGCGCAGGGTTACAAACGGGCTGAACTCTACAATCTGCTGGCGCGCGCGTATGAGAGCGAGGGAAAGATTAAGGATGCTTACGATGCCCTCAGAACCGCCGCCAAAATCGATCCAACCGATCCGGCCAATTACGTCGAGTTAACAGCTCTGTGTCTGAAGCACAACAACTTCGATCTGGCGCTCGAAATTGTTGATATCGGCCTGCAAAGAGCGCCGACTTCAGACCGGCTGCATGTTCAACGGGGCGTCGTCCTTGCGATGAAAGAACAATTCGCCGGCGCGCGATCGGAATTTGAAACGGCGATCAAGCTGGCGCCGGACAGCGGGCTGCCCTATGTAGCGTTAGGACTCATTCTTATGCAGATGGACCAGACCGCTGACGCGGTTAAGGTGCTGCGCGCTCGGACCGCCGCGGCGCGAGATGATTATCTGGCGCTCTGGTTTCTGGGCGAGGCGTTAAACCGCTCCGGGTCGCTGCCGGGAACTCCCGAAGATGACGAGGCTCTGAACGCGCTCACTCGATCCGTGGAGCTCAATCCTCAGGTTGTCCAGTCGCGGGTGCTGTTGGCCAAGCTGCTGGCAAGGCGCGGCGACTTCGACGGCGCGGCCGTGCATCTTGTTCGCGCCCTTGCTCTTGATCCAGAAAATGTGACCGCCATGTACCAGCTCGCGCAGGTCTATCAGAAGAAGGGCGACTCGTTGCGGGCCAAGGAGCTGTTTGCGAAGGTAAGCAAGGCCAAAGCCGAGGATCGCGAGCAGTTCACGCGCAGCGGTTTTCAACACATCATCCGGGCAGACTCGCGCTGATGCGTCGTGCGAAGCTGGAAGCGCTGCTCGCCATCACGCTCACGATGGGAGCGCAGCGTCCGGACGCGGCTGCACCCTGGCAGCGTGAGCAAGCGCGCGCTCGGGACGCGGAAGGCGTCGCATTTGCGAAGTCTGGCAGGATTTCCGAAGCGATTGATCGTTTCCGTTCCGCTCTACAGCTCGACCCGGCGCTGCCCGAGGCGGCTTATCACCTGGCTCTCGGACTTGACGCCGTTGGCAAAACTGATGATGCCATCGCAGAATTCGAACATGCTCTCCGTCTTCGACCCGACTTCGTGGAAGCGCGCTATTCGCTTGCCGGCTGCTGCCGCAAGCGGGGCGATTTCGAAGGCGAGCGGCGGGTTCTGGCCGAGGTCGTGCGGCTTGCGCCTGATTTTGCGGAAGCGCGCTACAACTACGGGCTGGCGCTCGAGCGTCAGGAGAAGGGCGATCTGGCGGTCAGGCAATTGCGTGCGGCATGTCGTCTCGATCCTCGAAACCCCAGGTACGCACTGGCGCTCGGTATAGCGCTGTCTCGCGCGAATGACCGGGAAGGCCTCGCCGTTCTTCGAAACGCCGTCGACCTTGCGCCGTCGGATGCCGCGGCGCATTACAATTACGCCCTCGCGCTCTCTGGGGCCGGCGCCAGCTCCGAGGCGATCCGCGAGTTCGAGACGGCCATCCGGCTGAATTCCGGTCATTCCGATGCGCGGCGCGGGCTGGGCATCATGCTGTTGCATGATGACCGGCTGGATGAAGCTGCCCAACAATTGCGAGGAGCGGTCCAGATCGCGGCGCGGGACGAGGAGGCCCTCAACAATCTGGGACTGGTTCAGCTTCGCTTGAAAGATTTCAGCGCCGCGATTCGCTCATTCGAGCGCGCAATTGAGCTGAACCCGCGCCTGATCAAGGCTCACGCGAATCTTGCGCAGGCATACCAGCGCGCAGGCCGTTTAGACGATGCTCGGCGCGAGACGCAACGCGCGGCGGAACTGACCGCCGAGCAGCGAGCGCTTGGCCGCGCAATGATTCTCGTCGACAACGCCCGCGGCCGGCTGCGCGCAGGAGATGTTTCAGCCGCCATGGCCGCGCTGAAGGAGGCTGTCGCCTTGAGCCCCGGCTTTGCGGATGCGCACTTCGAACTCGGGCGCGTCATCCTTGACGTCGGCCAGCCTCGGGAAGCGATCCGCGAATTCCGCGCCGTGCTCAATCTCGACCCGGAGCGGGCCGAAGCTCACCATCAGATCGGCTTGGCGCTGTTGGCCGCAGGCGACCAGCGGATGGCGGTCGATGAACTCAGGGCCGCCGCAGCGATGGCCCCGTGCCGTATCGAAATCATGCGTGCTTTAGCGGATGCGGAGTTCCAGGCGGGCGATTGGAGCATGGCCATTGCGCAGTACCGGCGCGTGCTGGCGTGGGATGCGGGGGACGCGAAGGCCCGATCGCAATTGGATCGCGCGCTGGCGGAGCAGGCTCGCAGATAGCGTCTGGCCCGCTAACGCCGGATCGGGCGATACGGCGAGGGGAGCTCCACTCCACCCTCTTTCAAGACAAGGACGCGGTCAGCGCTGACATTAGAAAGCCTGTCGATCCTTCCACTCGGCCAGCGGACTTCGAGCGTATCTACTTTGGCGGCGGCGCCCAGTCCAAAATGCAGCCGCGGATCGTGGGAAGCCTGATAACTGGCGCCTCCGACAAGTTCATCCACCTGCGTAAATCCGCCGGCGGTCAGCTTTACCCGCGCGCCGATTCCGTCCCGGTTCGAGCGTACCCCGACCAGCCGCACTTCGAGCCAGTGATTCGAATTGCCGCCGTCATTTCGCAGCAACTCGGGCTCCTGGCC
>DASRCT010000113.1:0-61301 GCA_035652975.1 Bryobacteraceae bacterium
CCGCGCCGGAGTCGTCAGGTTGCCGTAGTTATAAACCTTCGTCTGCGTGACATTCCCGTACGCATCCCGCGTCTGCTCCACCTTCTTCTGCACCTGCCCCGGATTGCCCATATCCTCGGTGGTCAGCACCGCCGCAATGTACCGGTTGCCCGCCGCGTCCGTCGTCCAGCTGTAATCCTCATGCCGGCTGCCCCCCGTCGCCGGATAATGATGCAGCCGCGCCTCATGCGCCGTCACCAGGCCGAAGTTGAACTGACTGGCATCCGTCTGGAACCACCACGCCTTCTCGCTCTGCCCGTCCGGATCGTCCAGCACCGTCCACCAATGACACGCTCGCCCTGTATCGCCGCCATCGTGGGAGAACACATACGCGCGCTCGGCCCCGGCGGTCCCATCTTTCGACAGATATCGCGTCGCGATTTCCCGCTGCACCCGGCCGCCAATATAAGTCTGGTTCGCATACGCCCACCGCACATAGCCGCCGTAGGGAAACGTGACCTTAGTCAGCTCGCCCGACCCGTTCGTCTCGAACTGATGCGTCAGATTCAGACCGTTGATCGTCACGCTCCGCAGAAACTGCGCGCTGCCCTGCGTGGACCCGTCGAACGGCGATGCGAGCGTCTGCAATCCCGACAGCCCGAACGTATACGACTCGCCGCTCCCGATCCAGCTCACGATACTCGTGATGTGCGGCAACGCCGCATCGTTGTCGTAATTGATCGTATAGCTGCGGTAATTTCCCCACCCGTCTCCCACCGCCCGCACGTCCTCAATCTCCCGGATGCGCGCGCTCGAATCCGCCCACGTCACTCCCACGCCCGGCTGATAGCGGATGAAGATCTGGTTCCCATTCGAGTCCTGTAGCACCGTGGGATACATCGTTCCAGCATCCTGCTCTGTTCCCGCCGAAGTGCAGCCCATCACCCAGAAGCTGCCGTCATTAAAATACAGCCGATTCGTATTTGAATCGTAACTGACGTAAATCGAATCCTTCGATGTCCACACGCCATTGTTATATACATCCAGACGATACTCCGCCCCGCTTGCATCTGTGAAGATATAGTAGCGGGCGTAGAAATACCCTCCCCAGTAGGGAGTCAGCGAACCGGCCAGCAGCTTCCAACCATATCCGTAGCCGACATCCGCGCCCAGATTCCACGTGGCCGGGTCCTGTCGCCAGTTCTGCGAGTTATAGGTCAAGTTAATCGGCAGCTTCCATCCGCCGCGCCCCTGCGCCTGGAGCAGCGGCAGCGTGAAATTCAGATTGCCCGAGAGCAGGTCGATGTTCTCTCCCATGCCGCCCCAATACGACCCCATGGGCCTCACGCCGACGCGGCGCGGATCCACCGCGCCCGCCGGCGGCGTGGTTACCGTAATGCTCGTCGGGCTTGCATAATTGAAATGCGCGTCGATGGCATAGATGGGGTAGTTGTAAGTGGTTGACGGCGAGACCGCCGTATCCACAATTTCCGGGGAAGAATATCCATTGGGGATGCCGCTGCTCGGCACGGCATCGAATCGGACCACGCCCGTTCCGTTGGGATCGTCTGGCGGCGTCTGCCACTGCAACTGCACGCTGTTCGAAAAGACGGACGACTTCACGGTCTGGGCTGATACGGAACTTGGCGGCGTGCGGTCAATCGGGCCGAGGCGCACCAGGGAAACGGCATTGCCCGCCGGGGCGCCGCGCACGCCGACGCCGGCCTGTCCCGAGGTGAGCGCGGTATCGGGCGTCCAACCGTAGAAGACATTATCCACAAGGATAGACGTCGTCCCGGTCCGGCCGATAGCGCGCAACACCATGCCGTTATGACACCTGACCGTAGTCTGGGCCAGCAGCGCCAGTGATCCGGAAATGCTCCGCCACATATTCAGCGTGGCCGTACAGGCGCTGCCGCTCACCGTCAGGTTCGTCAGTTCGACGGCGTAAAACGTTCCGGCCGTCACCGGCCCCAATCGCGCATCCGGACTCGCCTTCACATACGCGATGTAGCTGCCGCCTGAACTGGCGAGATTGAGCGTCATCGCCACTTCGTAATCGCTCGTGCCGTCCGGGACCGCTACGCGCGAGATCAGCGATCCGCCGTTAGCGTCAGCCGAAGTGAGCCCGCCCGCGCCGGCTGTTAGCGTCCCATTCTGCGTCCAGGCGCTGGCATTGATCGAAGTCACCGGGTCTGTGTAGTAGTACAAATAGCCGCCGGTCGGACTGCAATTGATGACATAACCGCCATTGCCGCCGCTCAGCGGTGTGTTCGTCCCGCCGAAGTACACCGAAATGCGGTGCGCGTTGTTGTCCTTCAAACTCGCCGGAACCGGCAAGCTGAATCCGTGCCGCCCGTCGCCCTTGCCGGCGTTCACCAGATCCTGCCGGAAGATATTCGCCTGCGCAGTCGCCGCCGGAAGCCCGTCGCTATATACATCCACCTGGATCGGCGTATTCGGAATATCCCAATTCCACGCCCACCCGAAAATCGCTGAGCAGTTTGCGCCATCCACCCAGCCTTCATAATGCTGGCCGAACGCACAGGCGCAAGCCAGTGAGAACAGCGCGGCGGCCCGCCTCACAGCGCCCGCCCCGCGAACTTGTCCAGATCAAAATTCTTCTTGAGCGCCTTGAACGCCTTCTCGACGTCCTCGCGCTTGCTCTTGCCCCGCTCGAAGACCGTCACGCCGGGCGCATTCGTCGGAATCAGTCTCGCCAGCGCGGCCTTGCTGACCGCCACAAACTCCACCAGCGCGAAGTTGCCGTCATCGCTCGGCTCGAAATGCCAGGCGATAATGCCGGAGCGGTCGTTCGGCTTCACCTCGCCGGGCGCCGGCGCGAACAGCGGCCGCTTCGGATCGTCCCAGGTTCCCTTTCCAACCATGGGAGCGATGCACAGCAGCCGCTCATACATGTTTCGGGGATCAACGCGATGCTGGGCAAGCAAAGCGCTCGCCCCAAGAAATATCGCTAACAGGGCCTTCATGTCGGTAGGCCCGCAATATAACGGTACAAAACGCCGTTAACTCACTATCAGATTTTTCTGATTACTTGCGACCGTTCACGAACATCGATAATTTTTCCTATTTCTATGACCCTGAAAGAGAAACAACCCGCGCTAACGCTCCCAATTCCCCGGAAATTTGGCGCACCCATGAAACAATGGAATCGGGAACACACCTGTCAACCGCTGCCCAGATTCTCGCCAATCGCGCCAATGCCGCCCTGAGTACCGGCCCCCGTACTCCCCACGGCAAGGCCGCCTCCAGCCGGAACGCCACCAAACACGGCCTGTCCAGCGCCTTCCGGGTCCTGGCGCACGAAGATCAGCAGGAATTCGACCAGCTTCTCGAAGACCTTCGCGCCTGCCACCGGCCTCGCGACATCCACCAGCGCCTGCTCGTCGACCAGCTCGCCAAATCCCAATGGCTGCTCGCCCGCGCCCAACGCCTCCAGGCTGTCGCCTACGATCTACTCGCCGGCGTCGAAGACGAAAACGATCCCGATCTGGCCATCGTCAAAGCCATGCGAGCCTCCCACGCCGACATCATCGGCCGCCTCGAGCGCTATGCCGCCAGCGCCGAGCGCTCCTTCTATAAAGCCCTCCGCGAGCTCGCCAAACAAAACGAAGCCAATCTGAAGCAAGCCCTGGAAAGGAAATGGATCGAGCGCATCGCCAACGCGCCGCTCCCGACCCACCCCCGCCTTCAGAATAGCCCCCGCCCGGCCCAAACCAACCCCGTCGCCGCGCATCCGTCGAACCCCGCCCTCCGCTTGTGAACAGTGGCGCCGCAGATTCCCTCCTGCGCTCGCCCGGGAACTAACTGCGCCCGCCCGGTGTCTCTACATTCAGGTAGAATTGCAGTCGGAGGCCGGGGTGGCGAATATCGGCTTGAATCTGGAAGCCTGCTTGGGGTCCGACTTCACAGCCGGTTTGCAGGCCGAAGACGCGGAACTCATTGACGGTCTCCGCCAGGGAGTCGAACGGGCATATGAGGAACTGCTGGTGCGATACCAGCATCCCGTTTATAACCTCGTCTACCGGTTACTGAATGATCCTGCCGACGCCAACGATGTCGTGCAGGAAATTTTCCTTAAGGTTTTTCGAAATATCAGGTCCTTTCGCGGCCAGAGCAGCCTCAAGACCTGGGTGTACCGCATCGCCGTCAATGAGGCCCACAATCACCGACGGTGGTTTTCGCGCCATCGCAAACAGGAGATCGGGCTCGAGCGCGAGGACCAGGACCACAGCTACCAGGATGAGCTCTCGGATCCCGGCCCCACCCCATTCGATGCGGTCGCCGATAAAGAGGCGTACAGCATGCTGGAGTCCGCTCTCAACGCCTTGAATCCAACTTTCAGAGCGGCCGTGATTCTGCGCGATGTCGAGGACCTCAGCTATGAAGAGATTGCCGAAGTTCTGCAATTGAACCTCGGAACCGTCAAATCGAGGATCATGCGCGGACGGGAGGCGCTGAAACAGGCGCTGCTCGCTCGTCTGAACGAGCGGACGCCTTCTAAGGCGGGGCCGGTTCGCTGGTCTCCGCAACCGGTGGAGTAACTTATGGAGTGCTCGAGACTTGCTCGTGGCTTGGCCGTCTGGCTGGATGGCGCCGGCACGGACGGCGAGCGCCGGAACTTTGAACTGCATCTGAGAGAATGCGATGTTTGCGCCGCCGGAGCCAAAGAGTATCTCCGCCTGCGGCGCGATTTGCGCCGCTTGCCGCGCCGCGCGCCCTCCCCGCATCTCCGCACCTCCTTGCGCGTCATCGCCTCCAGAGAACAGGCGCGCGCGCGCAACAGCGTTACCTGCCGCCAAAGATTTAAAGCGTGGCGCGAACAGGCGTCCTTCACGCTCGGCGCTTTGATGCGGCCCCTTGCTCTGCCCGTCGCCGGCGGACTCCTTTCCGCCATGATTCTGTTCGGAGCCTTAATGCCGGATTTCACCGTGGAGCTTCATCCCGTTACGCACGATGTCCCAACCGTGCTGTTTACTTCCGCTAGCGTGAAGGATATGATGCCCATCGCGCTCGATTCGGATACCGAGCTGGTCGTGGAACTCACCGTCGATGAGCAGGGCCGGATGGTCGATTACTCCATTGTCCACGGCCAGAACCTTTTGCGCGATGAGCGCGTCCGCCGCGACTTTGAAAATGCGCTGCTCGCCGCTCAATTCACGCCGGCCACGGCCTTCGGCCAGCCCACGTCCGGAAAAATCCGGGTCTCGTTCCGAACGAGCACCATTGAAGTGAGAGGCTGACCGCCGGCTCCCGCGTGGCTAGACGGCTCGGCCAGCACTTCCTCGCCAGACGCTCCATTCTCGAAAAGATTGCGCGCGCCGCCTGCCCGGAACCGTCTCCGCTCGTCATCGAAATCGGCGCCGGCCGCGGCGCGCTGACCGCCCATTTGCTGGACCGCGCCGAACGCGTCGTCGCAATCGAAATCGATCCGGTCCTGGTCGCGTATCTGCGGCAGAAGTTTCGTGAAAATCGCCGGATCACGGTCCTCGAGCGCGATATCCTCAAAACCGACTTTGCCCAGTGGGGACCGGCCGTCATCGCCGGCAATCTGCCCTATTACATTACCTCTCCCATCCTCGAGCGCCTCTTCGCAGCCGGCGCCGCATGGGTCCGGGCGGTGTTTCTGGTGCAAAAGGAAGTTGGCGCGCGGCTCACCGCCGCGCCCGGCGCCCGTGATTACGGCTTCCTGACTGTCGCCGCCCAGATCTTCTCCATCCCCGAATTTCTGTTTACCGTATCGGCTTCGGCCTTCCGCCCGCCCCCTAAGGTCGAATCCGGCGTGATCCGGCTCGCGCGGCGCGATCCCGCCGCGGACTGGGGCTTGGACGACCCCGCCGATTTTCTTTCCTTCGCCAGTCTCTGCTTCACCCAGAAGCGGAAAATGCTGCGCAATAACCTCCGCGCCCGCTATCCTCAAATCGACGCGCTGCCCCAGGCCTCCCTGCGCGGCGAGCAGCTTTCCGTGCCCGATTTGATCGCGCTATACCGCCGTTTGACCCGCGGCGCCGCAATAGAACCTCCGCCCTGTGATACCTTAGCCCAACAGTGATCCGACCGCTTGCCTTCGCCGCCGCGCTCTCCCTCTGCGCCCGCTGCGGCCCGGTCGAGTTCGGAATTGCGGAATTGAAGGCGGCCTGCGCCTTCCGCGGCGTCGACTATAACCGCCTGCGGCTGAAAATCGAGCTCGATCAGGGACCGCCCGAATCGTTTCGCATCCAGCCGCGCCGTATTTCCGGCGGCGACCTCCGCGGCCTCATGTATGGACTCTTGCAAGCCGCCGAACAAATTCGAGAACGCGGCCGCCTCGCCCCCGCCGCCGGCGCGCCGGCCACGCCCATCCGCGGCATCCGCCAATTCATCCATAACCAATCGCTCGAAAGATCCTGGTATTATTCGCCCCAATATTGGCAATCTTTTTTTTCGATGCTCGCGCGGAACCGCTTCAACCGGTTCAATCTCGTCTTCGCCCACCAGACCGCTTACCTCGCCCCGCCCTACCCGTTCTGGGTGACGGTCGAGGAGTACCCGCAAGTGTCCGTTCCCGGTCTGAGCGCCGCTGACCGCGACCGCAATCTGCGCACGCTGCAATTGATCTCCCAAACCGCCGCCGATTACGCCGTCGATTTCACGCTCGGCGTCTGGGAACACAATGTCCAGCCCGGCATGACCCCGTCCGTTCAGGGGCTTACCCGCGAGAACATCGGCCCATACAGCTATCGCGCACTCAAGAAAGTCTTGGCCGCGTGCCCCGCCATTCGCAGCGTGCAAATGCGCACAAATTCTGAGTCCGGCATCCCGAATTCGGACCAGGTCGCGTTCTATCGCGACTGGGTGTTTCGCGCGATTCGCGAGGCGGGCCGCCGCGTCACGCTCGATCTGCGCGGCTGGGCCATGCAGCCCGGCATGATGGAGGCTGCGCTCTCCGCCGGCGTTCCCTTGCGCCTCTCCTCCAAGTACTGGGCCGAAGATCTCGGACGGCCGTATCAGCCCGCGGAGACCTGGCCCGGTTACAGCTATCTCGATTTCCTCCAGCGGCCGCGTCGCTACGGCTTCTATTGGGAACTCTGGGGCCTTGGATCGAACCGCCTCCTGCTGTGGGGCGACCCCGATTATGTGCGCCGCGCCGTTCCCACCTTTTCGCTCGCAGGATCGCTTGGCTTCGAAATCGATCCGCCGCTTGCGCAAAAGGGTTTCGGCAACCGGCCCGGCGTCTGGGGCGTCTTCACCCCGCCGCATCACGATCTCGAATGGTGGCGGTGGGAATTCGAACGCTATTGGCTGTTCTATCTGCTGTGGGGCCGCCTGAGCTATGACCCCGCCGCGCCCGAAAGCGTGTGGATGTCGGAGTTTGAAAAACGCTTTGGCCCCGCTGCGCGCGACCTGTATGACGCCTACCGTTGGGCCAGCCGCATTCTGCCCGAAATCGTCGCCTCCCATCTCGCCGACCCGAACATGTACATCTGGCCCGAAATCAATCCCGGCGGCCTGATCGATGCCTATAAAGAGGTCCGCCCCAGCGACTGGCGCTATATCGCTTCCATCGACGAAGCCGTGCGCAATCGCCTGACCGGCGCGGCTTCGGCAAAGCAAACGCCCCGCCAAACCGCTGCGATTCTGAATGAAGCCGCCGGCGCTGTCACCGCCGCGCTCAACCGCGCTCGCGCCAGAATCAGCAACGACAACATAGAGTGGCGCGCTTCTGAACCCGACTTTCGCGTTCTCGCCGGCCTCGCCCGATACCATGCGCACAAGCAAATCGCCGCGGAAGAACTGACGCTGTTTGACCGCACGGCCGATCCCGGCGCGCTTCTAGCCGCAAAGCGCGAGCTCCAGTCCGCGCTCGGAAACTGGAAGGAGCTCGTCGCCCTGACGGATGGGCTCTATCCGCCGGATATGGCTTTCGGACCAGACGACATCGGCCACTGGAAGGACAAGCTGCCCTACGTCGAACACGATCTGAAACTGATCGCCGAACGCGAGGAGATCGCAAAGCGTTTCGGCGCCTTCGCTTTCGGGTTC
The DNA here is from genome assembly GCA_035652975.1 of Bryobacteraceae bacterium. Lineage (GTDB taxonomy): Bacteria > Acidobacteriota > Terriglobia > Bryobacterales > Bryobacteraceae > TMP-7. The sequence continues at coordinate 8,023 of DASRCT010000113.1, forward strand.
GACTTTGGCGGTCCGTTGCCGAAGCCGCGAGGCGCGCCCTACAGAAATGACCCGTATATCCTCGACAACACCGTCGCGCCGCGATTCCGAGCGGTCGATCCTTCCACAATGTATTCGGATGAGCGCGGCTACGGCTGGACATCGGCGGGCGAACGCTCCGCGCACGCGCTCCCAACGGCTCCCTATGCGGAAGTCCGGGCCACGGCGCCCAATCCGCGCCGACTGCCGTCCAATACCCTGTTCGGCGATTGGATTCACGGCCAAGGACCGCAGGTGTTCCGCGTTCGCACGGGAGCGGGCCGGGTTGAGGTGGATCTGCTCACACCGGATGGCGCGGCCGTCGCACGTACGCTCGAACCGTCCGGCGGAATGCTCGATATCGTGATGCCGGAGGGTTCATGGGATATCTCGGGCATTGTCATTCGAGCGGCGCGCGTTCCTCAGACGCCAAGGCCGGCCGCCGAGGCCGCCGCCGCGCTCAGACCTGCGATCGCTCATACCGCTCCCCTGCGGGCGGCCTCCGGCAAACCGCTCGAGTTGCGGATCCGCGTCACGCCCGCATCAGCGATTGCCGCAATTCGATTACACTACCGGCCCGTCAACCAATTGGCCGCCTTCAAGATCATTGAGCGCTCTTCGGCTGAAGCAGCCTTCACCATCCCCGCCCAGGATCTCTCGCCCCAGTGGGACCTGATGTATTACTTCGAAATTCTGTCCAAGGATGGCGGCGGATGGTTCGCGCCCGATCCGCGGAATGCGACGCCCTATTATGTGGTGAGGACCAATGAACCTGATGCTCTTGGCAGCCGCCCTGCTCCCGGCCGCGCTGCTCGCCCAAAGTCTGCCGGAACTGAATGACGGCGAAGCGCACGGCGATGCGCCCTACCTGCTGGAAAGCGGCTGGCGTCCGCTGCTGAACGGCCGCGACCTGAGCGGATGGCATGGCCGCGACGACAAACCGTTCGAATGGATGACCGTCCGCGGCGTGCGATGGGAACGCCTGCTCGCCCCCACTCGGCTGTTTCCGAGCGTGCCCGAGCCCAGTGGAACTATTATGAATGGCCCCAACGGGCGCACCGTCGATCTCGTCACCGGCGACGAGTTCGGCGATATGGAGCTGTACCTCGAATTTCTGATCCCTAAAGGATCGAATTCCGGCGTGTACCTCCATGGGCTCTACGAAGTCCAGATCTTTGACAGTTACGGCTCCGTTATGCCGTTGTCATCCTCCGACGGCGGCGGAATCTATCACCGCTGGATCCACAATAAAGGCGTCGGCGGATCGCCGCCGAAAGTGAACGCCTGCCGCCGTCCCGGCGAGTGGCAGAGCTACCAGATTTGGTTCCGCGCCCCGCGCTTTGACGCCAGCGGACGCAAGGTCGAAAACGCGAAATTCATCCGCGTCCTCTATAACGGCCTGCTGGTTCAGGAGAACGTCGAGGTGGAGGGACCCACGCGCGCGGCCATGAGCCACCCGGAAGCGGCGCACAATCCGTTGATGCTGCAAGGAGATCATGGCCCGGTCGCATTCCGAAACATTTACGTCCACTCGCTGCGTCCTATCATCGAGCGATAAGCGGCGGTTCGCGCGTCCTCGATTCGACTGATTGCATGAGAGCCTTCGCGGTCTTTCCCGGGTCCCGAGAATACAAGCCGGTTGACCATCCGGAGCCGAGCCTCGCCTCCCCGACCCAGGTGAAGATCCGGATGCTCGATGTGGGCGTGTGCGGCACGGATAAGGAAATTGCGGCTTTTCTGTACGGAACCCCTCCGCCCGGCGCCGATTATCTGATCATCGGTCATGAATCGCTCGGCGAAATTGTCGAGGTCGGCTCTCAAGTGACCAATCTCCGCGTCGGCGATCTGGCGGTCCTGACCGTCCGGCGACCGTGCCCGCATCCGGATTGCGTCGCGTGCCGCTCGGGCCGGCAGGACTTCTGCTACACCGGCGATTACACCGAGCGCGGCATCAAGCAAGTCCATGGCTACATGGCCGAGTATGTGGTCGACGAGGCCAAATACGTCACCGCTGTTCCACGCGCGCTTCGGGACGTCGCCGTGCTCACCGAGCCGCTGACCATCGCCGAAAAGGGGGTTGAGCAGCTGTGGCACATCCAACAGCGCCTGCCCTGGGCCTGCCCATCGGACGATGGCAAGCCGCCGGCGTACTGCCGCAAGGCGCTGGTGCTCGGCGCCGGACCGGTCGGCCTGCTCGGCGCCATGAAACTCGTTCTGGACGGCTTCGAGACGTATGTCTACTCCACGGCGTCGGCCTCCGAGCACAAATTCGATGTGGCGCGCGCGATCGGCGCGACATTCCTTCACGCCGAAGAGGTGAGCATCGAGGATGCAGCCCGCCGGATCGGAAACATCGATGTCGTGTATGAGGCCGTCGGCGCGTCCAAACTCGCCTTCGAGGTGATTGCGCGCCTGGGCGCCAACGGCGTCTTCATCTTTACAGGCATTCCAGGACGCAAGGGCCCGGTTCCGATCAATACCGACGCCATCATGCGAGAGCTTGTGCTGAACAATCAGGTGGTGTTCGGCACGGTCAACGCCAGCCTTCAGAGTTTTCAGGACGCCATCCGCGACCTCGGACAATTCATGCAGCGCTGGCCGGATGCGCTTAGAATGGTGATCTCCAACCGTTTTCCGATGGAGCACGCCGCCGAGCTTCTCGCCGGAAAACAGCCGGGGATTAAGAACGTCATTATGGTGAACAAATGAGCGACTGGATCGATGTCTCTGTCCTGCTGGAGAACGGCATGCCGCACTGGCCTGGGGACAAGGCCTTTGAACGCAGGCGCGACAGCGACATGGATAAGGGCGACCACGACAATGTGTCGCAAATCACAACCAGCGTTCATGCCGGCACCCACATGGACGCGCCCGTGCACTTTATCAAGGATGGCGCCGGCATCGACCGCATTCCCCTCGAAGTGTGCATCGGCCGGGCGCGCGTCATTGCCATCCAGGATCCCGAGCGCATCACGCCACAGGAGCTTGAGCAGCACGATATCCGCACGGGCGAGCGGATCCTGTTCAAGACCGCCAATTCGGACCGCGTCTGGAAGACGAATGAGTTCCAGAAACAGTTCGTGTCGATTGCCGCCGACGCCGCCCGGTATCTTGCACAACGAAAGCCCTGCCTTGTCGGCGTCGACTATCTCTCGGTCGGCGCGTACCACGGCGACGGCGCCGAGACGCACCAGGCGCTGCTCGGCGCGGGCATCTGGATCGTCGAAGGGTTGAACCTCTCGGCCGTGGCGCCCGGAGAGTACGAGCTGATCTGCCTGCCGCTGAAAATCGCCGGCAGCGACGGCGCGCCCGCCCGGGCGGTCTTGCGTCCCGCCTGATCTGTTACATTGCGAGTGTGCTGAAATCTACGATCTTCCGCGAATACGATATCCGCGGAATCGCCGAGACGGAGTTGCCGGATGAAGGCGTGGAACGGCTGGGGCGCGGTCTGGGAACTTATTTGATCCGCAATGCCGGAAGGCGCGTGAATGTGGGACGCGATTGCCGGCTCAGCTCAGGGCGGCTTCGCGACGCGCTCGTGCGCGGCCTGACCAGATCCGGATGCGAGGTGACCGATTTGGGCGTGGTCCCGACTCCGGTCCTTTATTATTCGCAAATAGCGCTCGAAGCCGACGGCGCCATTATGATCACCGGCAGCCACAATCCGCCGGAATATAACGGCTTCAAAACCATGGCCGCCGGAGCAGCCATTTTCGGCGAGCGTATACAGCAGATCCGCCAATTGATCGAGCGCGGCGATTTTGAGAACGGCGCCGGAAGCGAGAAATCGTTCGATGCGGTGACAGGCTATGTTGAGGAGATCGCGGGCCAGTTCGCGTATCCCCGCCGCATCAAGGTCGTCTTCGACGCCGGCAACGGCACAGCCGGACCCGTGATGCGTCGCATCAACGCCAGACTGAACGTTGACGCGACCGAGATGTTCTTCGATATGGACGGACGCTTCCCCCATCATCACCCGGACCCGACCCTCATCGAGAATCTCGAGCCGCTGATCGCAAAGGTCAAGCAGACCGGGGCCGACCTCGGCGTCGCTTTCGACGGCGATTCCGACCGGATCGGCGCCGTGGACGAAAACGGAAACGTCGTCTTCGGCGACATGTTGATGCTGATTTACGGGCGCGAGATCCTGTCGCGCAAACCGGGCGCCACCTTCATTGGAGAAGTGAAATGCTCGCAGGTGATGTATGACGAGCTGCGCCGGCTCGGCGGCAACGCCATCATGTATCGGACGGGCCATTCGCTGATTAAGGCCAAGATGAAGCAGGAACACGCCGAGCTCGCCGGCGAAATGAGCGGTCACATGTTTTTCGCCGACCGCTATTACGGCTTCGACGACGCGCTGTATGCGGCCTGCCGACTGATGGAAATCGTGGCCAAATCCGGGAAGCCGTTGTCAGCGCAGTTGGAAGGCGTTCCGAAAACGGTCTCGACGCCGGAGATCCGCATCGATTGTCCCGATGAGATCAAGTTCGCGGTCGTCGAGCGCGTGGCTGAGCACTTCAGGAAATCGCACCCGGTGGTGGACGTTGACGGCGTGCGCGTCATTTTCCCGCAGGGGTGGGGACTGGTTCGCGCCTCGAACACTCAGCCCGTGCTGGTGGAACGGTTCGAAGCCGAAAATAAGGACCTGCTGGAGCGCTACCGCGACCAGGTCGAGCAGGCGCTTCAGCAGGCCAAGGAGCGAGTAGGAGTATGACTCAGCGGCTTGGTTTGACCGCGTCCCGGCGGTTCTCTGTCTCTCTCTAGCTGCTGACTGCCGGGGGAAGGTTAAGCGTCCTGCCAGGCGGCTCGACGCGTCCTCCGTCCTGATCCCCAACCCCCAGCAACGGAAGCATCGCACGACTTTGCGGAGCGAACAAGAGGCGGTCGTACTAGTCCGGAGGGTTTGCCGGCCTTCTGACGCCTGCGCCGCGCGTCACGTCGCTGCGGACGAAGGCAAAGTTGCGCCCGCCCGCCTGTTGACGTAGCGCACGATCGCCGAAGGAATGGCCGAAAGCGGCAGCACTCGGTCCACAGCGCCCAGGCGAATGGCCTCGCGCGGCATGCCGAAGACGACCGAAGTCGCTTCATCCTGCGCAATGGTGGGTGCGCCGGCGCGCTTCATGCGCAGCATTCCCTGAGCGCCGTCTGAGCCCATGCCCGTCAGCAACACGCCGATCGATCGCGCTCCAGCGGCCTCCGCCACCGAGCTGAACATCACGTCGACCGACGGGCGCTGATAACAGACCCGCGGTCCGTCCTTGATCTGCGCGCGGTACCCGGTTGGGTCTCGCCGCAGCAGCATATGCACATTGCCCGGCGCGACGAGCGCCAACCCCGGCTTTACAACATCACCGTCACAGGCCTCTCTGACCTCCAACCTGCAATTCCGGTTCAACCGTTCTGCGAACGCTCGCGAAAATACGGGGGGAATATGCTGCGTAATGAGGATGCCCGGGCTGCACGCAGGCAGGCGCGTCAGAACCTGCTCGATCGCCTCCGTACCGCCGGTCGAGGCGCCGATCGCAATCACCATCTCCGGCGTTGGGACATGTTCGTGAATGGGCTCGATGGGGGCCGCCGCGGGCGGGGCGTTCGAACGGTCGAGGCGCGCGGCCGTGGCAGCCCGGATTTTGACCGCCAGCTCCGACGTCAGATCCCCAACCGAATACGGACCGCCTGGTTTCGCCAGCACTTCAACCGCGCCGATTCGCAGCGCCTCCAGGGTCACCTGGCAGGACGCCTGGGCCAGCGAGCTGATGACGATCACCGGCATGGGATGATGCTGCATCAGCTTCTTGAGAAACGTGATGCCGTCCATGCGCGGCATTTCAATATCCAGCGTCAGCACATCCGGCTTGAGCGCCAGAATCTTGTCACGCGCGATGAACGGATCGGGCGCAGTTCCCACCACCTCGAGATCGTCCTCGGCGGAAATTGCGTCTGTCAGAATCTTACGAACAATGGCGGAATCATCCACTACCAGAACCTTAATTCTGCGGCGACGAATCATGCGACCTCAAGCGATCCCGGCTTCGAGCGACGGCGCCAGCAAGTCTTCTTGTGGCTGGCCAGCGTTACGAACGAATACTCTTCCGGTGGCGACTTCCAGGCGGACGGTCCGCGACTCCATGCCTCCGGTATGTTCGGCATACAACGCGATGTTGGCCTCCCACAAGACCTTGCGCATGGCCAAGCAGTTTCGTTTGCCGACATTGAAAAAGCCATCGTTATCCAGCAACTGGGCGCCTCCCGCCGCCGTCACAATCATTCGCCGCCGTTCCGCGCCCGCCTCGCAAGCGCTCTGAAGCAGGCGCGGAATTCCCGTGTCGGCGAACAGGAACGGGTTTTGCTCTGCTTTAGCGCGGTCGAGGCTGGAGTCCGGCAGCATGAAATGCAACAGGCCGCCGACGCGGGCCACGGGATCGTGGACGATGACGGCGATACAGGAGCCCAGCGCGTATGTTACCAGCACGCTTTGCGGATTGTTCGTGACCCGGCACTCGGCAACGCCGACCACCAGCGTGTTCACGAGTGTTTCCTCCCTCGCGCCGCATCCCGCGCATCGGGCTTTCTGTAGATGGCGGGACGGACATATCGCAACGGATGATGGATCGCATTCAGGCTTTCCGCATGTCCGACCAGCAGGTAGCCCCCCGGTTCCAGACGCTGGCACAGACGGTTGATCAGGTCCTGCTGCGTGGGCCGATCGAAATAGATCATGACATTGCGGCACAGGATCACAGTAAATGGTCCGACGTGTGAGAAGTCGCTCTTCAAGTTCAGGCGGCGGAATTCGATCATGTCCCGAATTTGCCGCTTCACCATATACCAGTCCTTCCACTGGTTTTCGCCGCGCAGCAGGAAGCGCCGCAGTTGATGACCGGGCAAGCCGTCAAAGCGCTCCGCAGGATAGGCCCCCCGGCGGGCCACGGCAAGAACTCTGTTGGAGACGTCCGTCGCCAGGATTCGAACTCTGCTGAAGGCCGCAGTTCCCAGCTCCTCGATCAGGCTGAATGCAATGGTGTACGGCTCTTCGCCCGTCGAGCAGCCCGCGCTCCAGATCCGGAGAGGATCGCGGTCGGGCAGCGCGCAGGCGACCGCTTCGCGCAGAAAGTCGAAGTGCGCGCGTTCGCGGAAAAAGCCGGTGTGATTGGTGGTGAGCACGTCCGCCAGTCCGGCTACTGCCTTGCCGGTCGAGTCCGCGAGCAGATACCGGTAGTATTCCTCAAAGGAGGACAGCTTCAGCTCGCGAATCTTTTTCGTGAGCCGGGCCGACAACAACGTTTGTTTGCCGGGCCGCAGATCCAGGCCGAAGGCGTCGTAGGCCAGCCTCCGGAACCGTTCGAATTCGAGCGCGGTCAGGCGCAACGTTTCACTTTTGTTTGTTTGGCTAGCCATCGCGGCCGCTCTCGAACAGGCTGTTGAGGTCGAGAATGAGCCCGACGCGCCCGTCGCCAAGGATCGCGCCTCCCGCGATCCCGGGAATATTTTTCAGAGTCGGCCCGAGACTCTTGATCACCACTTCCTGTTTTCCGATCAGGTCATCGACCAGAACGCAGAACTGCCGGTCTTCGGATTCAGCGACGATCAGGAGCCCGTCGCAGGGATCCTCGGAGCGAGGCGGAACTCCGAACCGGCGGTGCAGCCGCACAACGGGAAGCAGCCGTCCCCGCACAAGCGCCATCTCGCCGCGTCCCTGCACCGTCGAGAGCAGGTCCGGCGTCGGACGGAGCATTTCCCTCACGGCAAAGATCGGCGCGATATACCGCTGACCGCCCACCATGACAATCAGCCCTTCGATGATGGCCAGGGTCAAGGGGAGCTTCAGAAGGAAGGTCGCGCCGCAGCCGGGGCTCGACTGAATCTCGATGCGTCCGCGCAGTTTCTGGACGTGTCTGCGAACCACATCCATGCCGACGCCGCGGCCCGACAGATCGGTCACCTGATCGGCCGTGGAAAATCCGGGCTCGAAAATCAGGTGGTAGATTTCCATATCGGAGGGCTGCGCGTCGGCGGAGATGAGACCGTTCTGGCGCGCTCTCTTAAGGATCTTGTCCCGGTCGAGACCGCGCCCGTCGTCGGCGATCTCGACCACGACCTGCCCGCCTTGATGATAGGCCGCCAGCCGCAGGCGCGCCGTCGCGTTCTTACCCGCAGCCTCCCGCGCCTGCGGCGGTTCGATCCCATGGTCGATCGCGTTGCGGACCATATGGAGCAGAGGATCAGCCAGTCCTTCGGCGATTGTCTTGTCGAGTTCCGTGTCCTCGCCGCGGGTTTCCACCTCCACCCGTTTGCCTGCTTTGCGCGACAGATCGCGCACCAGCCGCGCGGTGCGCTGGAACAGCTGGCCCATCGGGATCATACGCATCGCCATGGCCGTTCGCTGAACTTCGTTGGTGGTTCGCGCCAGTTGCGCCAGATCGGCTTGCAGACGCACGTCCTGGACCGAGGCGAGCGCAGAATTGTGGCGGATCAGCGATTGCGCGATCACCATCTCGCCCACCATGTCCATCAGGTAATCCAGCTTGGCCGTATCCACGCGGATCCACCGCGTGTCCCGCGATTCGGCGCCGGCGTTCGACAATCCCTTGGCGAGGGGGTCGCCGGCGTGTTGCGCGCGCCCGCGCTCCTCCGCGGGAGCGTCCTCAGCGGACGGGGAGGGCGGAGGCGTGGCGAGCGCTCCCTGGCTGGCGGCCAGCCTGTGAAGGCGCGACAGCAGCGCCCGGTGGTCCGCAAGCGGCTGCGGATTCCCCTGGGCGGCGCTTTCTATGGCGACGATCGCGGCTTTCAGATAATCAACGCTCTCGAGAACGCCGTCCACAATCTCCGCTGTGATGACCAGCGCGCCGTTGCGCGCCAGGTCGAGCAACGTCTCCAGTTCATGCGAGACTTCATGGATTGCGGAAAACTCCAGAAATCCGGCGAGGCCCTTGATCGTGTGAAACGCCCGAAATACGGAATGAATCGCATCCGCGTCGGCGGGGTTCTGTTCGAGCATCAGCATGCGGGTCTCAATGGACGCCAGATGCTCCCTCGATTCGGCGACAAAATCGGCGACCAGCTCGGGATCTTGCGCCAACGCATTTGCCGGTGGTTGCGGCGAAGTCTGGCGAGACTCACCGCTGAGGATCTGCTGCAAGCGCGCGATTCCGGTTTTCAGCACATGGTCAGCTTGCGAGGCTTCGCTGTGGCGGCTGGCCGCCTCGGCCAGTTCCGCGGCGGCGCGGGCGACCTCCGGGCAGCCGCTTCGGGCAGCGTGTTCGCACAAGCCGCGCAACTCCGCCGCGAGATCGGACTCCGCCCCATCCACCACCACGCGCGTCGCCAATTCATCGATTCGCTCGCGCAACCAGCGGAGGGCATCGGTTCGGTCGGGACTTACAGACATTCGGGTGCTGCCGCCGCCTTAGAATTCCTTGAAATCCTCTTCAAGCGGCAAAGAGAGCTTGGCGCTGTGCGCCGCAATGGGACTCGCATCCTCGAGCCTGGCTGCGACCGCGCTCTGGAGCGATCGCAGGCCGCCGCCGGCCGGCTCGCCGGGCCTTGGCGTGGTCGTCCGCCGGCGCAGCGCGGGCGCGACCGTATCCGTCCCCACGCCCGTCATCGCGCTCAGCCGGCTGATCACCGCCTTGAGGGCCTCCGCTTGGGCGGCCAGTTCTTCGGCCGCTGAGGCGCTTTGCTCAGCGCTGGCTGCGGTTTTCTGCGTCACCTGCTCCATTTGCAGAACAGCCTTCCCGATCTGCTCGAGCCCGCGAGCCTGCTCCTGGCTGCCGAGATGCACTTCGTCGACCAAGGTTTTGATGTTGACCGAGCCTTGCGTAATGGCGTGAATCGCGACCGCCACCTGGTCCACTTTGGCCTTGCCGTCACTGGACCTTGCGATCGATTCCTCGATTAACGCTGCGGTGTCTTTGGCCGCCTGCGCGCAGCGCTGCGCAAGCGTCCGGACTTCATCGGCGACTACGGCAAAGCCCATGCCCGCTTCGCCGGCCCGCGCGGCTTCCACCGCGGCATTGAGGGCCAGGATGTTGGTCTGAAAGGCGATTTCGTCAATCACTTTGATAATCCGGGAGATCTTGTTGCTCGAGGCGTTGATTTCGCCCATGGCGACGACCATTTGCTCGAGCGATCGATTTGTCTCCTCGAACTTGCGTTGGGATTGCGTCACCAGTTCCGCCACGGCTCGGGAATTTTCCGAGTTCTTGCGGGCCATGGAGTTAATTTCCTCCGTGGAGGCGGAGGTCTCTTCCAGCGACGCCGCCTGCTCTGAAGCCCCCTGCGCAAGAGACTGGCTCGAGGAGGAAACCTGCGAGGCGGCGCTGGCGGTCTGTTCAGCCGTTTGCGAGAGCTCGCCGACCACTCGCCGCAGGCTGGCGGTGATTTGCCGGCTCACGAACCAGACCGCAAACGCCACGAGCATCGAAGCCAATACAGCAACGCCGGTGAACCAGCGGCTGCGCGACGCCGAGGCCTGCGCCTGATTCGCCGTCTCCACCATCTCGTCCTGCTGGAGTCTCACCAGGCGCTCTGTTTGCGCTCTGATCTGTGATGCGAGGCTGTTCACACGGTCTTTCAGCACGCGCCCCGCTTCATCGAGCCTGTCGGCATTCACCAGCCGGTATAGCTCGTCGTGATTCTGTTCCATTCCGTCGATCAGGGCCTGCAAGTCCCCGGCGATCTGCCGCGTTTCCGCGGTATCGGCCAGCGCGGCGAAGCTTTCCATCCGCGACTTGAAGCGTGCGGCGTTTTGACGAAAAGCCTGGTTGTAGCTCTCAATCATGGCCTTATCCTTTAACAGGCCGCGCAGCAGGAGTCCACGGTCCTCCGCCACCAGATCCGCGGCCGCCGCGTCAATGTCGCCGGCCAGGTACAGCTTCCTGGCCTCGACATTGGCCAGCTTGTCCATCGCAGACCCCAGCTCCCCGATTCTGAGCGCCGAAACAGCGCCCACCAGTATTGTCAGCGCGAACGTGGCGCCGAAACTCAGTGCGAGTTTCTTGCCAATACTCATTGAATTCACAGAAAATAAACCCTTTCGTTGAGGATTGTCGTTACTGCAAAAGGGCCTTCAACCCTTGTACTTCCTGGCTGGTCAAGATGCGGTCGATATCCAGCAGGATTTTGACTTTGCCTTTGACTTTGGCCATCCCGAGCAGGTATTGCGTCTCTACTCCGCCCCCGAAGTCCGGCGTATCCTCAATGTCTGCGGAGGCAAGGTTGAGCACTTCGGCGACGCCGTCGACAACAATGCCCATTGGCGCTGCGGCGCCCACCGCTTGCGCCTGGATGACGATGATGCAGGTCCGCTGCGTATACTCGACGTCGGTCAAACCGAATTTCACGCGGAGATCGATGACCGGGATGACCCTGCCGCGCAGATTGATGACGCCTTTTACATAAGCGGGCGTATGCGGCACAGCGGTAATGTCCTGGATGCCGATGATTTCGCGGACTTTCAGGACGCAAATGCCGAATTCTTCGCCTCCGAGCTGAAAAACCAGGTACTTTCCAGCGCGGTGATCGGCGTCCGCCGGGACCTCGCGTCGGTTTGCGGGAGCGCCAGCGTGCGTTGACGCGCCGCGGACTTCTTCGAACGGTGTCATCACTATCTATATCGGCAGGGGCAGGGCGGTGATGAGGGTCGGCGGAGGGATTTGCCGGGCGGCAGGCGCGTTCGGTTGCGCCGCCGCGGTTCGGTTGCGGCCCAAAAAAGCGGTTTTTGAACCCCAACCGAAGCGGTGGACGGGGAAATAACGTCAGGAATGCCCTTCGGCGGCGCCTGTGGGCGCGAAGGCGGTTTGCGCGCCATGTTCCTTTTCGGCGTCGCCGTGCCGGCCTAACAGCCGCAGGGCCGCGGCAGTCACATTTTCGGCCGTAAACCCGAAGTTTTTGAGGATCTCCTCGCCGGGCGCGGAGGCCCCAAAATGATCGATTCCGATCATCGCGCCTTCATCGCCCGCCCACTTGCGCCAGCCCAAGGTGGATGCGGCTTCAACCGTCACGCGTTTCCGAATCGCCTTTGGAAGCACGCTTTCGCGGTACGCTTCGTCCTGGGCGCTGAAAATTTCCCAGCTCGGCATGCTGACGGCGCGCGCCTTCACTCCGTAGCCTTTCAGTTTTTCCTGGGCCTTCGCGCAAAGCGCGACTTCCGATCCGGTTCCGATCAGGATGACATCCGGGGCGCCATTGTCGGCGTCGGCGAGGATATAGGCGCCGCGCGATACGCCGGGGTTCTTTGCTTTACTGCGGTCCAGGTGCGGCACGTTCTGGCGCGTAAGCGCCAACAGGGTGGGCCCGTCATGCTCCATGGCGAAGGCCCACGCCTCCGCCGTTTCGGTCGGATCAGCGGGGCGGATGACGACCAGGCCGGGTATCGCGCGCAAGCCGGCCAGGTGCTCAACCGGCTCATGCGTCGGACCGTCCTCGCCGAGCCCGACGCTGTCGTGCGTGAACACGTAAAAGGCCTTCAACCGGCTGAGCGCGCCCAGGCGGATGGCGGGCTTCATGTAATCGGAGAAGACCAGGAAGGTTGCGCTGAACGGCAGCACGCCGCCGTGCGCCGCCATTCCGTTCACGGCCGCGCCCATCGCATGTTCACGAACCCCGAAGGCTACGTTCCGTCCGGCGTAACTCCACTCGCCGCCAACGGCGCCCTGGGTTGCCGCCGCGGCGCCGTCGGGATGCTGAAAGTCTCCCATGCCCTTCAAGGCAGTGTTGGTGGAAGGGTTCAAATCCGCGGAGCCGCCGATAATGTTCGGAATCCGTTTTGCGAGGGCGTTGAGCGCTTCGCCGCCGGCGACGCGCGTCGCGATCGCCTTATCGCCGGGCTTCCATTTCGGCAGGTCTGCGGCCCAGTTTTCGGGCAGGCGTCCGCTGACGATCATCTCGAATTCGGCGGCCTCCTTGGGAAACTCTTTTCTGTACGTCTCGAGCTTCTGCTGCCACTCCCTCTGGGCGCGGGCGCCTTTGTCGATGGCCTGGCGGAAATACTCCACCGCCTCCTGCGGCAAATAGAACTTCTCCAGGGTCGGCCACCCCAGCGCCTTCTTGGCCGCCTGGAGCTCTTCCTCGCCGAGCGGGCTTCCATGGGCATGAAACGTATCCTGCTTTTTCGGGCTTCCGTAGCCGATATGGGTGCGGACCAGGATGAGCGACGGCCGGTCTTTCTCCCGCTGCGCCTCTTCGATGGCGCTGGCGATATCGGCCGTATCGTTGCCGTCCGGCACGCTGCGCGTATGCCACCCGTAGGCCTGGAAGCGCTTTTCGACATCTTCGGTAAAATCCAGGTCCGTGGCGCCGGCGAGCGAAATATGATTTTGGTCGTACAGATAAATGATCTTGCCGAGCCGCAGGTGCCCGGCAAGAGACGCCGCCTCGTGGGAGACGCCCTCCATGAGGTCTCCGTCGCTGCAAATCGAGTAGGTGTAGTGATTCACGATCTCATGGCCGGGACGGTTGTAGCGCGCCGCAAGCCAGGCCTCGGCGATCGCCATCCCGACGCCATTGGCGAAACCCTGCCCCAACGGCCCCGTAGCCACCTCGACCCCGGGCGTGTGACCGCGCTCGGGATGTCCCGGCGTCTTGCTGCCCCACTGCCGGAAGCGTTTCAGTTCCTCGAGCGGCAGATCGTAGCCGGTGAGGTGCAGCAGGCTGTAGAGCAGCATGGATCCGTGTCCCGCCGACAAGATAAAGCGGTCGCGGTCGAACCACTGCGGATCTTTGGGATTGAACTTCAGAAATTTCGTCCATAACGTGTACGCCATCGCGGCCGCGCCCATGGGCATTCCGGGGTGCCCGGAGTTCGCATTTTGAACGGCGTCGGCCGAGAGAATGCGAATCGTATTGATGCACAACTTCTCCAGCGTCTGTATGTCAGTGGTGGTCACGTTTTCCTCTATTTAAACGTACCGAATTCGCTCGCCTGGTTTTGAACTCTGTTAGAATGCCTCGCAAAGGGAGTCAGGTTGCGGCGGAAGGACGCCGCGTTCCGGACCCTAATCCCAGTGAGGTGAACGATGAAGACGCGTCTGCTTCAGGGCTTGTTCCTTATTGCCTCGTCGGCGCTGCTGGAGGCGCAATCAACCACCAGCCAGGAAATCTCGGGACAGGTGGAGGACACCACGGGTTCCGTCGTGCCGAATGTCGCCGTGACGGTGAGAAACACCGACACCGGCTTGACGCGCACGGCGACGTCGAATCAAAGCGGCTTCTACGTAGTCTCTAATCTGCCGATCGGCGTCTATGAGATTTCGGCGCAGGCGCCGGGCTTTAAAAAATTCAATCTGACGGGCGTGACGCTGACGGTGAACTCGAAACTGGCCGTGAATGTGAAGCTCGAGGTGGGGGCGGTCAGCGAGTCGGTCACGGTGGCCGCGGACGCGGTCCAGGTGGACACGGCGTCGGGCGAGGTGGGGCGCCTGGTGACCGGAGAACAGGCGACGCAAATTCAACTGAATGGGCGAAATTTTCCGCAATTGCTCCAGCTTCTGCCGGGCGTTTCCACGACCTTCAGCAGCGGATTCAGCCTGTTTGGCGGTTATGGCGTCAACAACAGCGCGCAGTCGATCAACGGCAGCCGCACCGACACCTTCTCCTGGAACGTCGATGGCGCCGATAACAAGGACAACGGCGGAGGGGGGAACAATTTCGTCAACGTCAACCCGGACGCGATCGCCGAATTCAAGGTGCTCACAAGCAACTACAGCGCCGAATACGGCTACAGCGCCGGGGCCGTGATCAATATGGCAATTCGCAGCGGCACGCGGGAATTTCACGGCGGCGCATACGAGTATCTGCGCAATGACGCGATCCAGGCGCGCGCCTTCAACGCGACGAGCAAGCCGGAGCTGCGCTACAACAACTTCGGGTGGAATCTGGGCGGGCCGATTTTCATCCCCAAGAAATTCAACGCCGACCGTAACAAACTGTTTTTCTTCGCCGCGTTCGATTTCAAACGGCTGCGTCAGGGCGCGGTCAATACCTGGACGGTGCCGGCGCCGGAGCAGATCAACGGGAATTTTTCCGCCCTGCCTTCCTCCCGATGGCCGAAGGACCCGCAGACCGGCGCGGTCTTTCCGAACGGCGTCATTCCGGCCAACCGCTTCAGTCCCAACAGCGTACGTCTGCTGAAAAACTATCCGGCCCCGAACTTCACCGGGTCAGGGGGCAACTATGTGTTCACCACCGTGGCGCCGCTGAACACCAACCAGTACATCGTCAAGGGCGATTACAACATCAGTCCCCGGCACCAGCTTTCGGTGCACTGGCTGCGCGATTACTACACCTCGACGCAGAATCTGACGCAATTGATCCTGTACGATCGCAATATTCCGGGGACCAACTCGTCGGCGCAGTGGACCTTCGTAGTCAGCCCTACCACAGTGAACGTCGCGCAGTTTTCCTTCACCGGCAACGTGATTATTCAGAAGATCGGGATCGTCCCGAACCGGTTGTTTATAACCGACTTCACACGAGCGGGCGAAGGCATTACATACCCGATGATCTACAACGCCTCGAATGCGATCCCGAGCATTTCGCTTTCCGGATACACGGGGCTCACCGCGACGCCGCTCAACTGGAACAACTTCAACCGGATCTTCAGCTGGAAGGACGATTTCTCCAAGGTCATCGGCAACCATAACCTGAAGGCCGGCATTATGGCGATGCGCAGCCGGAAGAACCAGGATAATGTTCCGGCAATTAACGGCGCGTTCGCCTTCAATACATCGGCTGCAAACACGACGGGTAATGTTGTCGCCGACGCAGTGCTGGGAAATTTTTATACCTACACCGAGGCAGGCAGTTTCCGGCAGGGCTGGTATCGTTTTACGCAAATCGAGCCGTATGTCCAGGACGATTGGAAGGTCAACGGCCGGCTGACCTTGAACCTGGGCCTGCGATGGGCCTACATGCAGCCGCAGTACAGCGCGCTCCAGAACACGACCGCCTTCCTGCCCCAGTATTACGACCGGGCCAAGGCGGTGCGCATCAACCCCTCGACGGGAGCGATTATTCCCGGCTCGGGCGACCCGTATAACGGACTTGTACTCGGCGGCAGCGGCTTCCCGAAGGCCGCCATCGGCCGGATTCCGGGCATCGACGATCCCGCCGTCAAAGCCCTGTTCCACAATTTGCCCTACGGCACTGCGTATACGGACTGGGGCACTTGGGCGCCGCGATTCGGTTTCGCCTATGATCTGACGGGACGTCAGACGACGGTTCTGCGCGGAGGCTACGGCATCTTCTACGAGCGCATCGAAGGCAATTTCATCTTCAGCGCCGTGAATAATCCTCCGTTTATCCAGCAGGTGCAGATTTTCAACGGCAACGTTGAAAATCCGAGCGGCGGCAGTCTCCAGAATTTCCCGAGTACGATCAACAACTCGCATTACCTGGACATGAAGGTCCCGAGGACAATGAACTGGAGTCTCGGCGTGCAGCACAAGATCACGAAGGACACGATGATTGATGTGGCCTACGTGGGATCGAGCGGGGCGAATCTGTCGGCGCAGTTGGATATCAACCAGCTTCTGCCCGGGACGTTGCAAGCGAACCCTGGCGTCAACGTGAATGCGCTGCGGCCGTATCCGGGCTACGCGGACATTTACGAGTACACGACCGGGGCGAATTTCATCTACAACTCGCTGCAGGTCCAGTTCAAAAAACAGTTCTCAGGGGGCGGGCTCTTCAATGTCGCCTATACGTGGTCGAAGGCGCGGACCGACGCCAACGCCTACAACTACCAGCCGATGAACAGCTATAACCTGCGCGGCGACTGGGGTCCGGCGAGCTATAACCGCAACCAGATCCTCGTGATCAGTTACGTCTATCCGCTGCCCTTCTGGAGGACGGGAAGCGAATGGTACAAGAAGGCGCTTGGCGGATGGCAGCTGTCGGGCGTGACGACGCTGCAAACAGGATTGCCGTTCAACGTGGTGGTGCAGGGCGATCCGGCAGGAATCGGACTCAGCAACAACCAGAGGCCGAACGTCACCGGCGACGTCTATGCGCACACCATCCGGACGCAGTGGCTGAATCCGGCGCAGTTTTCAGTCCCGGCGGCGGGAACATTTGGGAACCTGGGCGCGTTTGCGCTGCACTATCCGTTCTTCAACAACTGGGACGCCTCGGTGCAGAAGAGCTTTCGGCTGACGGAGCGCATCCGGACGGATTTCCGGGCGGAGTTCTTCGATTTCCCGAATCACCTTTCGTATACGGCAGTGTCGAGCACGGTGGGATCGTCGAACTTCGGCCAGGTCACGGGGGCGACGGATCCGAGGACGATGGAGTTTGCGCTGCGGCTGTCGTTCTGAGGGACGCCCGCTCGCGGCCCTTGCGCGCCGGTCACATCGCCTGACGCATCATGCCGCCGTCGGCCATTCCGCATTCGCGGTGCACGGCCCGCACCGCCTGTTCGAGGCCGCTGCGCCGCACCACCACGGCGATGGTCAGCTCGCTCGAGCCTTGGGCGATGGAGATGATATTGATGTTGTCGCGCGAGATCGCGGTGAAGATGCGTCCCGCCAGCCCGGGAGTCCCGCGCATGCCTTCGCCGACAACCGCGAGCAGTCCGACATCTGTGTCCACCGCAATCGGCTTGACATAGCCATGGGCCAGTTCGAGCGCGAGATTCTCCTCCAGATGCTCGGTCACGCGTTCCAGTTCATCTTTGCGGATGAGGAAGCAGAAGCTCTGGCGGTAGCTCGAGCTGGTGAGCGCCAGCACCTCGGCATTGGAAAGCGCCAGCGCCTCGAGCGCGCGCGCCATCAGCCGCGTCCCGCTCACCTCCGGGCTGTCGGATTCGATTGAGATGAGCGCGACGTTCGACATGGAGGTGACCGCCCGGGGGCCGCGCCAGTTTTGCGTCAGGGCGGGAACAATTTTGGTTCCGGGCTTATCCAGCGCGAAACTGTTTTTGCTCCAGACCGGAATTTTGCGCTCGATCAGCGGGGCCAGCGTGCGCGGATGGAGCACCTTGGCGCCGTTGTAGGCCAGTTCGGCGGCCTCGGCGTAGGTGACCTCATCGAGGACGCGCGCGTCCGGCACGAGCCGCGGGTCGGCGCTCATAATGCCGTCGACATCGGTCCAGATCCACACCTCCGAGGCGTTCAGGGCGGCCGCGATAATCGAAGCTGAAAAATCGGAGCCGCCGCGGCCAAGCGTCGTCGGGCGGCCGTCGGCGGTAGCGCCGTTAAAGCCGGTAATAATCGGAATCCGACTCTGTTCGAGCAAGGGCCGCAGAATTTTTTCTGCGCGCTCGGTGGTGGGCGCCATGATCGGGCTGGCGTTGCCGAACACCGCGTCGGTCACCACCACGTCGGCGGCGTTGACCGCGACCGCGGGGAGGCCCCGGGCTTGCAGATGCGCGGCCATCAGCAGCGCCGACAGTTTCTCTCCGGTAGCCACCGCCTCGTCCACCGAGCGCGGCGGGCGTTCGCCCAGCATGAGAATCCCGCGCGCGATCCGCTCGAAGTCCGACGTCAGGCGCTCGACTTCGGCCTCGACCGCCTGGCGGCGCTCGGGCGGAAGCAGATCTGCGCAGGCGTCGCAGTGGCGCTTGCGCAGGCTCTCGACATCCTTGCGCAAACCGCTCTCGTCGCCGCCCTCTGCGCGCCGCATCGAATCGAGCAGCAGGTCGGTGATTTTGGACATCGCGGACACGACGCACGCCACCGGCCGTCGGGCGTACTGCTCCGCCGCGATGTCCGCGGCGATGCGAATGCGGTCCGCCGAGCCCATGCTGGTCCCGCCGAATTTCATGACAAGCAGATCGTTCACCGTGCTACTTCCTTTCCGTTGGACACGCGGGTGCGGATGATTTTTAAGATCGCTTCTTCCACGCGCTCAACCGACAGCCCGGTCGTGTCGACGTAGACGGCGTCCGGCGCCTGAATCAGCGGCGATTCTGCGCGGGTGCGGTCACGACGGTCGCGCTCGGCGATCTCTTGCGCCACTCCGTCCGGCTCGACCGCGAGGCCCCGTCGGCGCAGGTCTTCCACCCGCCGTCCGGCGCGAGCCCGCGGATCGGCGTCAAGGAATATCTTCACGTCCGCGTCCGGAAACACAACCGTGCCAATATCGCGCCCCTCCATAATGACCGATGCGGATTCAGCCATGGCGCGCTGCGCAGCCACCAGGGCGCGCCGTACGCCGCCGATCATCGAGACCTTCGAGGCCGCCTCCGCCATGCCTGGTTCCCGGATCGCCGCGGTGACGTCCTCGCCGTTCAGCAGCACGCGCGAGCTTCCTGCCGCGAACTCAATGTGGGCCTCGCGCGCGAGCTGTTCCAGCCGGTGCGCGTCATTCAGGGCGACGCCGAGCCGGAGAGCCCACAACGCAACCGCGCGGTACATCGCCCCCGTATCGATGTACACGTAGCCGAGCCGCCGCGCGAGCGCCCGCGCCACGGTGCTCTTTCCCGCGCCGGCCGGTCCATCGATGGCGACTACCACGCGCCTGGACATCAGCGGCCCTGCGCCGTCCCGCGCCGAATGTCGCGGCGCGCGCGGCCTTCTTCACGCGCCGCGAGCAGCTTGCGGCAGGGCGCCGTCGCGCCCCAAGTCGCCGCTGCGCACAGATTCATCGAGACAGGGGAGAATAAACTGAGAATCCACTTCATTACGGTCGCTTACGCTTGGCTGCGTTGGTGGAGGCGTCGCTTCAGTATACCTGACCGGCTGGTCAGCCATCTCGGGGCAAATCCGGGCAGAGTCTTCGAATTTCCGCCTCGCAATCTACCACACAAAGGTGGAAATTGGGCGCCGGCGCCTTCAGATTGTACAACTTAATCTCACGGTTTAACTGGCGGATTTGCGCCCGGAATGCATCCACAGCCGCCCGCAATGCGGCATCCGAGCCGAAACGGCGATAGCCCGACCAGGCCCGCCGAAGCTGTTCCCGGCTGGCCTCCAGTTCCTGTTCGAGCGCCCGGCGCGCCTCGATTAGCGGATGCGAGGCGCCGTGATCGCGAAGGAGGCGCCGGAAGGTTCCGGCCAGCGGGTGTTCGAAGGGATGGACGGAGAGATCCAGCGGTTCGCCCCTGCCGCGCAGATTGTCGAACAGACCGCGATCCATGGCATCGCGAATCTGGTCCTCGACGCTGCGGTCCCAGCGGTCCAATTTCGAAGTCCCCGGAACTCAGAATAGCGCGTCTGGTTTGACCCGAAATCGCACATTGTGTTAGGTTGATTGCTTCGGGGCTGTCCTCGTCTCGATCGTTCTCAAGGTTCCCTCTTTAACGAATCAGATTCCATGGAGCAGACGCTAACCGCGCTAGGTGGGATTCTACAGAAGGCCATTCCCACGATCCTTCTCATCCTGATCCTCCATTTTTATTTCAAGCGCGTGCTTTTCCGGCCGCTCGAGCGGGCGTTAGCGGAGCGGGACGAGGCGACGGTGGGCGCCAGGCGGGCAGCCGAAGAGAGTCTCCGCCGGGCCGAACAGAAGGCGGCTGAATATGAGGAAGCGATCCGCGCCGCGCGTGCGGATGCGTACCGGGAACAGGACCAGATCCGGCGCCAGCTCGCCGCCGAGCAGGAATCGAGAATTCAGGCGATCCGCAAAAGTCTGGACGACATGGTTCGTGAAGCGAAAGCCCGCATTGAACAGGAGGCCGAAGCCGCCCGGCAGACCGTGATGGCTTCGGCGGCGAGCCTGGCCGAGGAGATCGCCGACACGGTTCTGGTCGGGAGGCGCGGTTGAGACGATTGCTGCTGATCGCGCTGTTTGCGCTGTGGGCGGCTTTGGCCCAGGAGCGCGCGACTGGCCAGGAGGGGGGAAGCCGGGGGGAGACAAGCGCACAGCCTAGCGAGAACAAGCCCGCGCAGGAATCCGCCCAAGAGGAGAACGAACGATACGCCGGGTGGAAATGGGCCAACTTCGGCGTGCTTGTGCTGGCGCTTGGTTACATGATTTCGAAATCCGCTCCGCAATTCTTCCGGGCGCGGTCGGAGGCGATTCAGCGTGAACTCGCTGAAGCGGCGCGAATGCGTCAGGAGGCGGAAGCCCGTGCGGCGCGAATCGAGGTGCGGATGGCCTCGCTCGACCGCGAAATTCAACACATTCGCCAGGAAGCGCAATCGGAGATGGCGAAGGAGCGGGAACGCATTCTGCGGGACGCAGAGCAGCACATCGCCCGGATGCGCGCTCACGCCGAGCAGGATATTGAAGCGCTCTCGAAGCGCGCCGCGCAGCGGTTAAAAGCAGAGGCCGCGGAATTGGCGGTCGCGCTGGCCGAGCAGCGAATCCGGTCGAGAATGTCGGACCGCCAGGAGGCCGAGCTGGTGTACCGCTTCACGCGTCAGCTGGACCGGCATGCGGCGGCCCGGGGGGGTCTGCGGGGATGATTTCCGTGGCCGCGGCGCGGTACGGAAACGCGCTCGCCGAAGTGGTGTTCGCTCCGGGATCAGGCTTGGATGCGCGCGACGTGGTGAACCAGTTGTGCGCCTTTGAGGATTTGCTGGACGCCTCCCCGGACCTCCGGCACGTCCTGTTGTCGCCGGCTGTGATCGCATCCAAAAAGCGCGCCGTGGCGGGGCGGCTGGCGGGCGAGCTCGGCCTCTCCCCCAAGGTCCGCAATTTTCTCTATGTGGTGATCGATCATCGCCGGATGGATCAGATTTCGGGCATTCGCGAGGCGTTTCAGGAGAGCATCGACCGGCGCCTCGGCGTAGTTCGGGCCGACGTCATCTCGGCTCGCGAGTTGAAGGAAAGCGAGCGCGGAGCGCTCGAGACCGGATTGTCGAAGATCGCGAACAAGCGCGTCCGGATGGAATTTTCGGTCGACAATTCTCTGATCGGCGGCGTAGTCGCAAGAATCGGATCGATCGTCTACGACGGCTCGGTTCGAGGTCAGCTGGAAGCCCTGCGCCGGCGGCTGGCAACGGAAGATTAGAAGCAGGGGAGCGGTCGCTCCCTGAGCAGCACAGGTAACAACGATGGCTCAGATCAGAGCGGATGAGATCACACGGATCCTCCGCAGCGAAATTGAAAATTATGACCAGGCGGTGAGCGTCGCCGAGACCGGCTCGATCATTTCGGTTGGCGACGGCATTGCGCGCATCTACGGGCTCGAGCGGGTGATGGCCGGCGAGCTGATCGAGTTCCCGCGCGGCGTTTCCGGCATCGCGCTGAACCTCGAGGAAGACCAGGTGGGCGCGGTGCTGCTCGGCGACTACTCGCAGCTGAAGGAAGGCGACGAGGTGCGCCGCACCGGCCGGATCATGTCGGTGCCGGTGGGTGAAGCGCTG
The DNA here is from genome assembly GCA_035652975.1 of Bryobacteraceae bacterium. Taxonomy (GTDB): domain Bacteria; phylum Acidobacteriota; class Terriglobia; order Bryobacterales; family Bryobacteraceae; genus TMP-7. Next base: position 30,291 of record DASRCT010000113.1, read on the forward strand.
GTCGGGCGCGTGGTGGATGCGCTGGGGAATCCGATCGACGGCAAGGGGCCGATCGAGACCAAGGATTACAACACCATCGAGCGCATCGCTCCCGGCGTCGTTGATCGCCAGCCGGTCAAGGAGCCGCTGCAAACCGGCATCAAGGCGATTGATTCGATGATTCCCATCGGGCGCGGACAGCGCGAGCTGATCATCGGCGACCGCCAGACCGGCAAAACGGCCATCGCGCTGGACACGATTATCAACCAGAAGGGCGGCAACGTGATCTGCGTGTATGTCGCCATCGGCCAGAAGCGGTCGACGGTAGCGCAGACGGTGAAGACGCTCGAGGACTACGGCGCGATGGACTACACCATCGTTGTGGCGGCCACCGCCTCCGATCCTGCGCCGATGCAATACATCGCGCCCTATGCCGGATGCGCCATGGGCGAATACTTCCGCGACCGGGGTGGCCACGCGCTGTGCGTCTACGACGATCTTTCCAAGCATGCGGCGGCGTACCGCGAGATTTCGCTGCTGCTGCGCCGTCCGCCGGGGCGGGAAGCCTATCCCGGCGACGTGTTCTACTTGCATAGCCGGCTGCTGGAGCGCGCGGCCAAATTATCCAATGAAAAAGGCGGCGGCTCGCTGACGGCGCTGCCCTTCATTGAGACGCAGGCCGGCGACGTTTCGGCCTACATTCCGACCAACGTGATTTCGATCACCGACGGCCAGATTTATCTGGAAGCCGACCTGTTCAACTCGAACATCCGTCCGGCCGTAAACGTCGGCATTTCGGTGAGCCGCGTGGGAGGCAACGCGCAGATCAAGGCCATGCGACAGGTGGCCGGCAGCCTGCGTCTCGATCTGGCGCAGTATCGCGCGCTCGCCGCCTTCGCGCAGTTCGGCTCCGACCTCGATAAGGCGTCGCAGCAGCAGTTGAACCGCGGCCAGCACATGGTTGAGATTCTCAAGCAGGGGCAGTATTCGCCGCTGCCGGTCGAAAAGCAGGTGCTGATCATCTTCGCAGGGACCAACGCGTATCTTGACGACCTGCCGCTTGAATCCTGCCGCGCCTTCGAGCAGGAGCTGTACCGTTTTGTTGAAAATGCGCATCCGGACATCCTGGGCCGTCTGCGCGAGAAAAAGGCGATCGACGACCAGCTCAAGTCCGATATGATCGCCGCGTTGAACGAATTCAAACAGCGCTTCGTCGCCGAGCACGTGGGGCCGCCGGCGGCCGCAAAAGCCTAGCATGCCCAGTCTCATCGACTTGCGGCGGCGGATCCGCGCCGTCCGCAACATGCAGCAGATCACAAACGCGATGAAGATGATCTCCGCCGCGCGGCTGCGGAGGGCGCAGGATCGCGTGATCGCCGCGCGTCCCTACGCGCACATGCTGCGGCGGTTTCTGGAGAATGTGGCCGCGGCGGCGGCGAATACAGAAGAGATGGCCGTCAATCCTCTGCTCGCGCAGCGGCCGGAGAACCGGATCGAGCTGCTGGTGATCACGGCCGATCGCGGTCTGGCGGGCGCCTTCAGCTCCAATGTCATCAAAGCCGCGCAGAAGTTCATCGCCGAGCACCGCGGCGCGCAGGTCGAACTGGAACTGATCGGACGCAAGGGCCGCGATTTTTTCCGACGGCGGCAGGCGCGCATCTCGGGAGAGCATGTCGGGCTGTTTCTGCGCACGGTGCAGTATGAGCAGGCGCTGGCCATCGCCCGGAAGGCGATGCAGCGCTTTATCGACGGCGAAATCGACGCGGTGTATGTCATCGGCAACGAATTCAAGAGCATCGCCACGCAGGTGATGAGCGTCAACCGGCTCCTGCCGGTGGAGGCCCCGCAGTCGGGCGAGCGCATCAACTATATTTATGAGCAGCCCCCTTCGGAGATCCTGCAGGAATTGCTTCCGCGCTATGTGGAAATGTCGGTCTACCGGGCGATGCTGGAGTCCGCGGCGGCGGAGCATGCCGCGCGAATGACGGCCATGGACGCGGCCAGCTCCAACGCCGGTGAGATGATTGATACCCTGACGCTGCACCTGAACCGCGTGCGCCAGGCGAGCATTACAAAAGAGATTATTGAAATAGTGAGCGGCGCCGCGGCCCTGGGCTGATCGCCGCCGAGGAGTTTTGGCATGTCAACCTTAGCGAATGCAACCACCGCGAACGCGGACGCCGCCAAGTCGACGCAGGTGATCGGCCACGTGATCCAGATCGCCGGCCCGGCGGTCGACATACAGTTCCCCGAGGGGCAGGTCCCGGTCATCAACAACGCAGTGCGCGTGGTCAGCGAGGGCTTTGACGTACCGGTCCCGATCAACGTGATCTGCGAAGTGGCGCAGCATATCGGCGAAGGCCGCGTGCGCACGATCGCCCTACAGCCGACCGACGGCATGGTGCGCGGCATGAAGGCGATCGATCTCGGGGGTCCGGTGATGGCGCCGGTGGGAAAACAGACCCTCGGCCGCGTGCTGAATGTCATCGGCGAGCCGGTCGACAACATGGGTCCGGTCGAAACCGACAAGCGCTATCCGATCCACCGGCATGCGCCCTCCTTCGAAGAGCAGGCGACGACCCAGCAGATGTTCGAGACCGGGATCAAAGTCATCGACCTGCTGGAGCCGTATCTGCGCGGCGGCAAGATCGGACTGTTCGGAGGAGCGGGCGTCGGCAAAACGGTCGTGATCATGGAGCTGATCAACAACATCGCCATGAAGCACGGCGGCGTATCGGTATTCGCCGGCGTCGGCGAGCGCACGCGCGAGGGCAACGATCTGTGGCTCGAAATGCAGGAGTCGGGCGTGGTCGACCCGCGCGACTGGCGCAAGAGCAAGTGCGCCTTGATCTACGGGCAAATGACGGAGCCGCCCGGGGCGCGCCTGCGCGTCGGATTGACGGGCCTGACTGTGGCCGAATACTTCCGCGACGAGGAAGGACAGGACGTGCTGCTCTTCATCGACAACATCTTCCGTTTCACGCAGGCCGGATCGGAAGTGTCCGCGCTGCTCGGGCGCATGCCTTCCGCGGTCGGCTATCAGCCGAACCTGGCCACGGAGATGGGCGAATTGCAGGAGCGCATTACGTCAACCAAGAAGGGCTCGATCACCTCGGTGCAGGCCATCTACGTTCCGGCCGACGACTACACCGATCCCGCGCCGGCCACCGCCTTCGCGCATCTGGACGCAACCACCAACCTGTCGCGCGATATCGCTTCGCTCGGCATCTATCCTGCGGTTGACCCGCTGGCCTCGACGTCGCGCATTCTCGATCCCCGCATCATCGGCGAAGAGCACTATAATGTGGCGCAGCAGGTAAAGCAGACCTTGCAGCGCTACAAGGATCTGCAAGACATCATCGCCATTCTCGGCATCGACGAACTGCCGGAAGAGGACAAGCTGGTGGTGGCGCGCGCCCGCAAGATCCAGCGATTTCTCTCGCAGCCGTTCCACGTGGCGGAGCAGTTCACAGGGTTCAAAGGCAAATACGTCAAGCTGGCCGACACCATCAAGGGCTTCAAGGAACTGGTGGAAGGCAAGCACGACGACATTCCGGAGCAGGCCTTCTATATGCAAGGCACGATCGAAGACGTGCTCGAGCGCGCCGAGCAGATGAAGAAGTCCATTTAGGGCCCGCCATGGCGGACAGCTTCACCATCGAAATCGCCACTCCGGAACGCTCCATCGCCCAGGAAGAGGCCGTTCGGGCGCAGATTCCGGGAGCGGAAGGCTATTTCGGCATTCTGCCCGACCACGCGCCGCTGCTCGGCAAGCTCGGGATCGGCACGCTGAGCTACGTCACCCCGCAGGGCGGCAAGTACAGCATCGCCGTCCACGGCGGCTACTTCGAAGTGCTGAACAACCACGTTCGCGTCCTCGCCGACGCCGGCGAGCCCGGCGTCGAGATCGACTACCAGGCTGCGCAGCGCGAGCTCGAGCAGCGCAGCCGCGAGCTCGAAAATCTGTCCGAGGGCTCCGATCCGGCGCAGGCCCTGTCCGCTATGATGAGCGCGCAGGCGCGGGCCGAAGCGGCGCGCAAGACCGCGGCTGGCGAGGAATAAGGCCGGTTCCGGGCGTGGGAGCCCACGATATCCTGATAGAGAATGCCCAGAAAACCGCTTCTGGCGGGAAACTGGAAGATGTATAAAACCCCCAGTGAAACCGCCGCATTTTTTCATCAATTCAAGACTCTTGTCGCAGGTTCGACGCATTGCGACATTGTGATCTGCCCGCCATTTGTCGATATCCCGGCCGCTGCGCAGGCCGCGCAGGGATCGCGTATCGAGATCGGCGCGCAGAACCTGCACTGGGCGCGCGAGGGCGCGTATACCGGCGAAATATCGGGTCCAATGATCCGCTCCGCCGGAGCTCAATGGGTCATCATCGGTCACAGCGAACGTCGCCAGTATTTCGGCGAGACGAACGAAATCGTAAACCGTAAGATTCTCGCCGCGCTCGAGGCCGGGCTGCGGCCGATCGTGTGCATGGGCGAGTCGGCCGGAGAGCGCGAATCGGGCGCGACCGAGTCCGTGCTTCGCGAGCAATTCCTGGGCGGCGTCGCTCCGCTGTCGGCAGATCAGCTCGAACGAATTGTGATCGCCTATGAACCGGTGTGGGCGATCGGCACCGGCAAGACGGCGACGCCCGAGATCGCAGCCGACGCCCACCGCTATATCCGCGGCCAGGTTGCGGACAAGTACGGGCTCCCGGCTGCGGATGCGTTGCGCATCCTGTATGGCGGAAGCGTGAAGCCGGACAACATCAAGGCGCTGATGGCGCAGCCGGAGATCGACGGGGCGTTGGTCGGCGGAGCGTCGCTCGATCCTTCGGGCTTTTCTGCGATCGTGAATTTTTGATGCATGCGTCTGGCGTGCATACTCTCTTTCGCCGCGGCGATTGCGGCAAGCGCCGGCGAGAAAGCGCGGCCGCGGCTCCCGCCCGACATGCAGTCGCTGGTGGATCTGGCCATGGCAACGCCGCCGGAGTTCGCCGCGGACGCGCTGCTGAGAATCGCAACGTCGGCCAATCTGCGCGATCCCGCGGCCAAACGTGAACTCATCGAGAGGGCCTTTCAAATCGCGCCGCGCGCGCAGTATGCGACGCGTCTGATTGCCGCGCCGGGCGCGGAAACCGACACGCGCGCGGGCTACCTGAGCAGCGCGCTGCGCCTGCGTCTGGACGCCCTTTCGCTCCAGACCCGCGCTATCACGGCGATGCTTTCGCTGGACAAAACGCGCGCCCGCGAAATGATGCCGCAGCTCATCCACCCGGCTATCGAACCATTGAAATGCGAAGACGCGTTGATTCCGGACGTCTCGGCCTATTACGACGCGGTTGTCGCTCTGATTAACGGCGCGTTTTCGGATAACCAGCGGGCCCAGGAAGAACACCTGCGCTTTGCCCTGTCGCAACTGAGCCGCGCATCTGGCGTCGCGGATATCCCCGGCGCGGCGTCGCTGCTGACCTCGATTGGCTGGTCGCCGCCGCAATTCGAGGCTCTTGCGGGCGCGATCGCGGCGCGGCTGGCGGCGATACCGCCCGATTCCAGGGCTTTCTGGTATTACGCCCAATCTATCGAAGACGCCATGGCCGGCGTCGTCGCGCGGGCGAAACAGTTGGGCGTCGGGCCCGAACCGCTGGCGCAAGCCTATCGCGCCTATCTGGTATCGCAGCTCACGGCGCCGCGTTGCGGCCAGCGCGAATCAGAAGTTCGCGCCAGCGGCATGCGCCACGAATCCTTGCCGCCGTTGTTCGGCGCGGAGATCCGCGGCGACCTGCCGGCGCTCTCGCCCGAGGAAATGAAGCCGGAGCGTACCGAAGGTGGAATCAAAATCGAACGGTACTGGCAAACCGACGAAGCCAAACGAATCTTTGAAGCCTGTTGGAAGCTGCGCGCCGGCCCCAATGGAGCGTACTACTCGGAAGCGGCGCGCAACACGCCGGAGTGGAATCGGGCTCTGCGCGACTTTCTGAATCTGCTGGCGGGCTGGAACGGCGCCGCGGAGGCTTCCGAGGCGGATTACTTTCATGAGAAGGCGATTGTCTTCGAGGCGCTGCTCGAGCTCGCGCCCCCGGGCGAGCTGCGCGACCGCGTGCTGGAGAACTATGTCGTCTTCCTCCAGGGATCGACTCTTGCCGGACAGAGCCCGGTTGAGTGGTTTTGGCACGTTCGCGCCACTGTCGATCGTCTCGCCGCCAATGGCGCGGCTTCCGCCCAGTTGCGAAGAGCGCTGGAGCGTTCGGGCAACGTCATTCTGACGCTCGAGGCGATTCTGGACGAGAAATTTCCTCGGTATTCGATGTTCCCGCAATAGGCTCCGGCCCCAGCGCACAGGCCGCGGGGCGCAGTTCACACGGGAGCGGCACGTCAGCGGACTTGGCCGCGCCCCGCGAGTGCGTTGTGCGCAAGTTACTTGGAGAGCTCGAATCGCCCGTCGGGGAGCAGCCGGTAGTCCCGGCCGCGCCATTGAATCGTGTTGCCGAAAAAGCCGGCGATCCAGAAGGCGAACGCCAGCAGGTCCTGCCAGGGCAGCAGCAACCACGCCGTCCGGCCGCCCAGCGCGCCGCTGGCCACGGCGCGCGCCGCGAGGGCCCGGAGCGCGATCGCAACCGCGGCAGCCGGCCACCACCCTGGCCGCACCGCGACCAGCAGAATCGCCATTGGAAGCGGATGGGTGAAAATCTGGCCGATGTAACCGGCCGGCCGCGAGCGCCGCGTGCTGCGGTTCCAGCGCAGCCGATGGGCGAAATTGGGCAGCGCCTTCTCGGATCCGATATGATGCTCCACAACGGCGCGGGAGAGGATCACGCGGGCGCCGTGCTCGGCGGCCAGCCGGCCCAGCATGAAGTCCTCAGCCAGATAGTCCTTGAGCGCATCGAATCCGCCGATCGCATCCAGCACGCGCTTACGGGCGGCCGAGGTCGGCCCCACGGCGAACTTCATCCCCTCCAGCATCCGGGCGACCAGGACGCCCGCCCAGAATTCCGTGTTCATGCCGGCGGCCTCCAGGCGCGACCAGATGCTCGGACCGGCCACCGCCCGGTAGGGGCAGGTCGCGACTCCAACCGCGGAATCCTGAAACTCTGCGGCGATCGTGCGCAGCAGGTCGGCTCTGGCGCGGATGTCGCTGTCGCTCATCACAAGCAGGTCATAGGCGGCTGCCCGCATCATACGATCCAGGCTGTAGACCTTCGCATTTGCATACGGGGGCTCCCCGGTGATGATCAGCCGGCTCGGAACCCGCGGATACTCCCGCCGCAGCCGCTCAACCAGCGGAACCGCCGGATCCCTCGGATCCCGGACGGCGAAGAGAATTTCAAAAACCGGATACTCCTGCTCGAAAAAGGTGCGCAGGTTGGCTTCAAGCCCGTCGTCGATCCCATGCAGCGGCTTGAGAACGCTGACTGGCTCAGGATCGCGCAGCTTCGGCGCCGCCGTGCTGAGATACCGCCGCGTCGCAACCAGCGCCAAGGCGCAATACGCCGCCGAACCGGTCGCCAGGACCAGAACGGCGGCGCTCAGAATCGCGACCACTATTCGACCGGCGTCTTGCTGTCGATGAGCGCCTGGATTTCAGCCACGAATTCGTCCACCGGCTTTGCGCCCTGATCGCCACGCCGCCGGTTCCTCACCGACACGGTCCCGTTCTGCGCCTCCCGGTCGCCGATCACCAGCATATACGGCGTTTTGTGCAGTTGGGCTTCGCGAATCTTGAGGTTGACTTTTTCCTTGCGGTCGTCCAGGTGAACCCGAATGCCTGCTTCTTTCAGCTTCGACTCGACCTGGCGGGCGTAGTCGAGCTGCCGGTCGGTGATGGGCAGCACGGCGGCTTGAACCGGCGCCAGCCATACGGGAAATGCGCCGGCGTAGTGCTCGATGAGAATGCCGAAAAAGCGCTCGATGGAGCCGTACAGCGCTCGGTGAACCATGAGCGGCTGATGCGCCTTTCCGTCTTCGGCGATGTACTCCAGTCCGAAGCGCCGCGGCAGCGTGAAATCGAACTGCACCGTGGAAAGCTGCCACTTGCGCCCGATCGCATCCACTAACTTGACGTCGATCTTCGGACCATAAAAAGCCGCCTCATCGGGCATGACTCTTGCATCGATGTTGAGCCGCTCCACAGCGCGGCGGAGCGCGTTTTCGGCAAGCTGCCACTGCTCGGCCGCGCCGTCGTATTTTCCACTCGCGCCGTTGTCCCAGGTGGAGACTTCGGCTTCATATTTGTCGAAGCCATAGGTCTTCAAGACATCCACCGCGAACTGAAGACAGCTCACGATTTCATCCTCAATCTGCTCCGGCGTACAGAAGATGTGCGCATCATCCTGGGTGAAGCCGCGGACGCGCAGCAGACCGTGCATCACTCCCGAGCGTTCGTACCGGTAAACCGTGCCCAGTTCGCCGAGCCGCACCGGCAGATCGCGGTAGCTGCGCAGCCGGTCCTTATAAATGAGGATGTGGCCGGGACAATTCATCGGTTTGAGCTGGTAATCAGCGTCCTCCAGCTTCATGGGCGCGAACATATTTTCGCTGTAGAAGTTGGCGTGACCGGACGTCTTCCACAGCTCATTGCGCATCACGTGCGGCGTATAGACCAGCGAATAGCCGCGCGCCAGATACTGATCGCGCATCCAGTCCTCGATGATTTTCCGGACGATGCCGCCCTTCGGATGCCAGAAAATCAGACCCGGACCGGCCAGCTCCTGAATGCTGAACAGGTCCAGCTCCTGGCCGAGCTTGCGGTGGTCGCGCTTCTTCGCTTCTTCGATCTGCTTGAGGTAATCCTCCAGCTCTTTTCTGGTGAAGAAGGCCGTTCCGTAAATTCGCTGGAGCGGCGCGTTGCGCTCGTCGCCCTTCCAGTGCGCTCCCGCCACCGACAGCAGCTTGAAGGCTTTAATTCGCGACGTGGAAGGAACGTGCGGACCGCGGCAGAAATCAATGAAATTCGGCCCCAGCGTGTACTCGGAAAAGACATCGCCGGCTTTCTCCTGAATGAGCTCGCATTTCATCCAGTCGTCTTTGTATTTCGCCAGACCCTGCTGCTTCGGAGTAAGCTTGCGCTCGTAAGGCAGGTCTTTCTTTTGCAACTCCCACATGCGCGCCTCAATTTTTTCCAGGTCTTCGGGCGTGAAGGGAGTGTCGCGCTGGAAGTCGTAATAAAAGCCGTTCTCAATCGGCGGGCCAACGCCGAGCTTCGTCCCCGGATACAGCTCGAGCACCGCCGCAGCCAGCAGGTGCGCGGTCGAGTGCCGGTACACCTCCAAAGCCTCCGGGTGCTTGCTGGTGAGGATCTCCAGCTTCGCGTCGGATTCCAGAGGGCGGGTCAGATCATATAATTCCCCGTTGACGCGCGCGACCACGGCATCCTCGGCCAGGCGGGGACTGATCGACCGGGCAATGTCAATCGGGCGGCTGCCGGCCGGATATGAGTTTACACTACCATCCGGCAGGGTAACTTGTATGCTGCTCATTAAATTTCAGCGTACCAGCGGCCGCTGTTTTCCGGCCACCTCAGTCGGGATAATCCACGCCGATCAGGAACAGACCCTGCGGCGGCGCAGTGGGACCCGGCGGTATGCCGCAGCGGGGATTGAGCCGGCGCAGAACATCCTCCCTCGAGAGATTGCCCTTGCCCACCTCGATGAACACCCCCACGATATTTCTCACCATGTGCTTCAGAAAACCGCTGCCCCGCACGCGGTACACCAGCCGGTCGCCGGACCGCTCCAGGCGCGAACAATCAATGCGCCGGACCTTCGACAGGCCCAATTCGTCGCGTTGGTCGGCGGCCGCGAATGCCGTAAAGTCGTGCTCGCCTTCAACGAGCGGAGCGGCTTCGATCATAGCGGCTTCATCCAGCGGATATGGGTGGTGGTGCACATAGCGGCGCTCAAACGGCGGGCACACTTCGCCGCGGAAAATGCGATATTCGTAAGTCTTTGCAATCGCGTCATAGCGCGGATGGAAGTCCGGCCGCGCTTCACGAACATCCATCACCCGGATCGAGGACGGCAGCAGCCGGTTCATCGCTTTGCGCAAATTGGCGAGCGGAATCGGGTTGTCGAGGGAAAAGGCCGCCACCTGAGCCAGGGCGTGAACGCCCGCGTCGGTCCGTCCCGCGCTGGCGACGTGAACCGGCCGCCCCTCGATTTCTCCGATGACCGTCTCCACCGTCCCCTGAATCGTCGGAAGCCCCGGCTGCGCCTGCCAGCCGTGGAAATCCGTTCCGTCGTAGGCTAGCGTGATCCGGATGCGCCTCATGCCGCAGGACGCGAGCCTGGCTTGACCACTGGCATTCCGTTCTGGCAAAGCGGGCACTGCTCGGGCGGATAGGTGATCACCTGGAGCGTCGCCAGGGTCACGCGCGGAACGCCTAGGTCAATGCGCCCGCCGCTGCGGTCGATAATGGCCCCGGCAGCAACAACATCGGCGCCGGCTGCGCGCAGGGCGTCCGCTACTTCCTTCGAACTGCCTCCCGTGGTGATGACATCTTCGATCACAACAGCGCGCTCGCCCGGCTCAACCGTGAATCCGCGACGGAACGCCATCGCGCCGTTCGCATCACGCTCCGTGAAAATGAACCGCGCGCCCAAGCCGCGGGCCACTTCATGGCCGATAATGAGGCCGCCAATGGCAGGCGCCGCGACAAGGTTTATGGGGCGCCAGGGGTGCAGCCGGTCAACCAGCTCCCGTCCCAGCCGTTCGGCGCGGTCGGGATGCTGGAGCACCAATGCGCACTGCAAATACTCCGGGCTGTGCAGCCCGCTGGTCAGCCGGAAGTGTCCCTTCAAGTATGCGCCGGATTCGCGGAACGCCTGGAGGACTTCGTTGGTCGTGAGGGCCACGGGGCCATCATATCAGCCGGGCCGGGCCGCATCCGTTCGGGCAGCCGGATGCGCCCATTGCCCCCGACCGCTTCTCCGGCGCTCGCGCCCGGGACGAGCCGCTCGGCGCGAATGCCGGGAGCTTTCACCTGTTCTTCAGAATTGGGGGATATTCTTCACTGGGATGCTGCGCGGAATCGCAACGCGGCAACGCTCATACGGCCCTGCGAGCCAGTCCGTAGCAACTTAAGGCGCGCGCTGCGAGCCCCAAGCTTGCGATATCCAGTCAGGTTTGCGTTTGCGTATGGGCACGAGAGGGATTATGACTTGCAGAACAACCTCAGCGATCCTGTTCTTCGCCGCAGCTCTGCTGCCTGGCGCGACCAGTTACAGAGTAATTGCCCGTTATCCGGTCCCCGGCGATGGCGGCTTTGACTATATAACCCTCGACAGCGCAACGCGACGCCTGTACGTATCGCACGGCACGCAGGTTGACGTCGTGGATGCGGACAGCGGTAAAGTCCTCGGAGCGATTCCGGATACTCCTGGCGTCCACGGCGCCGCCCTGGCCCCCGAGTTCCGGCATGGTTTCACCAGCAACGGCCGGGACAACACGGTCTCGATGTTCGATTCCGACACGCTGGAGGTCATTAAAAAGATCAACGTCGGCAAGGGTCCGGACGGAATCTATTACGATCCAGCGACCAAACGCGTCTTCACCAACAATCACGGCTCGCATGACATTACGGCGATCGACGCACAGACCGGCGAAGTGGCAGGAGCGGTCAAGCTGGAAGGCGACGGCGAGCAGGCAGTGATCGGCGCAAACGGGTTGATTTACGTCAACAGTGAAAATACGAACGAAGTCATCGTGTTCGACCCGAAATCGCTCCAGGTGAAGCAGCGGTTTCCCATCGCCGAGGCGCAGACGCCAACTGGCCTTGCCTACGACGCAAAGACCAGCCGGCTGTTCATTGGCTGTCGCAGACCGCCCAAGATGGTCGTCATGGACGCGAACACGGGTAAAGTGGTGAACAGCTATCCCATCGGCAGCGGCGTCGACTACGCGGCCTTTGACCCCGATGCAAAGCTCATCTTCTTTTCCTGCGCCGACGGCGCGTTGAGCATCTATCACGAAAAATCGGGCCGCGAATATGAGGACGCCGGAGCGGTCAAGACTCAGCCCAGCGCCAAGACAATGGCCTTCGACCCCAAGACCAAAAGAATCTTTCTGAGTGCGGCTGAGTATGTCGAGACAGCCGCGCCGGATGCTTCAAAGCGCCCGCAGCGGCGCATCAAGCCGGGATCATTCGTCGTCCTGGTGGTCGGCAAGTAGCCGCGGGGGCGTCGGTTGACGCCTCAGCTTGCTGTGTAAGCGCGCAACAAGGCCCGGGCGCTTCAAAACGCCCTTGCGAATTTCGCAGCGGCCGCCGGCGCGCGTGCGCCGAAGCGGATATCGAGCGCGGCATTCTTTGCAAACTCCACCTCGCCGCCGCGCGAAATTACCGTCGAGTACACCGACCACGCCACGCCGTACATTCCGAGGGCGCTGGCCACACCGGGAGAGGACTGCGCTGCAAACGCGCCCAGAAGACCGAATCCCGAAATTCCGCCCAGCGTGCGCCCTCCCACATTGCCGTCCGCGCTGCCCGCCGCTCTGGCGCGGCCCGTATCGTTATCCATGGCCCGGCTGGCGACGACGAGAGCGATAGCTGGGCGGATCAGACGCGCCTTCGACTCCACGGCCTTGACTCCTCCCTCCTCGTCCACCTTGATGGCGGACGCGCCGCTTCCTTCCGCAGCGCTCAGCGTGGCCACCGTCTTAAGTTGGGCGGGCGGCTGCGACGCCATATATTGCCGCACCTCGTCTGGAAGCTCGATCTGCTGAAAATTAAAGCGGAGCTGCCCGCCCCGGTGGAACCAGCGCGCCCGGTGCGCCACCGTCACCTTGCCCATTAAGCAGGCGCCGGCCGGAAGAATCAACCGGGCGTTGGGCGAAAAGAGCGGCTGCGACACGACCGCCTTCACTCTGTCGCCGGGCTGCGCCGAGGCGGAACTGAGAGCCATCGCCAGGCGAGTGTGAACGATGCTGTCAGCGGGCGGCTGCGTTCCAACAAGCTGAAGAGTCTCCGGCTTCGGCCGTAGAGCGCCGAAGTTGAGCGCCCGGTCCAGTTCGGCGTCGAATCGCGCCCCTTTGCGGATCCACTGCGGATGATACGGGAGTCTGGCTATCAGAAAATCGAAAAGCTTTTCTTTCTTGTTCGGTCCGCGGACAATATCCGCCACCCCGTGCGTTCGGGCGTTCACGGCGGCGTTAATCCGGTTCTGGGCTTCGTTCTTGGCCGTGCCCAGCACGCCGCCCTTCTGCGCGCCTCTATCATGCTTGCGCCTCTTTGGAGGGCGCGGCGGTTCATAGACGGAGTTGAGCCCGGCTGTCTCCCGGGTCGACAGCTCCATGCGCCGACCGTCGGGCAATAGAAGGCTCGTGAACACCACTTGCGCGTTATGCAGCGGCGTGAAATCGCCGGCCAGCATCGAAGCTGCGCGCTGCATCCTGGGCGCGGGAGTCAGCCGTATAACGCGACCCGAAACCTCAGCCCCGGCAGGCACAACCTCACGGTCAAACGCGAAAACCGGCTCCAGAAGCTTTGCGTGAACGGGTTCGCCCACCTTCTTCGGCGCGCGCCGCGTCAAATAGACGCGAAGTGGAAACCCGGCGGGAACGGTGAGAGGAATGTACGGCTGACCGGCGGCGGCTGTGGCTACGACGGACAAAATCGTGAAACGGGTGAAGCAGGTACTGCACATAACCGCATAAATCCTAGCACCGGGCGAGAGGGCTTGCGCGGCGCATGTTACCCTGCGTCAGGCAGCCGGGTTCCGTATCTCCTTGCGGCGCGGAGTTTTGATTTCATAGCCTCTTCTTCACGGCTTTTGGCCGGCGCTTTCGTCTCCAGCGAACGAAGCAGCCGCGCCGATACGCGGGCGATCTCGTCCACGGCGGCGGTAAACGGAGCTTCGTTAGCTTTCGAAGGCTTGTTCAGGCCGCTGATCTTGCGCACGAACTGGAGCGATGCGGCTCGTATCTCTTCCTCGGTTGCGGGCGGGTCGAAATTGAACAGCATTCTGATGTTTCTGCACATTCGGATTAGTCAGGCCAAGCCTGATACCTTTATCGCGCAAACGCCCGGCCGTTTGGGGTGAGATGGCGCCGGAGAGGGCGCAGAACTCTGACCGGTTTCTCGTGGGCGGCGAAATTCGCGTTCACAACCGCCGCAAAACCCGATTTGGCCTGATTTGAATCGCTTGCGACCAACAGTGCGCCTCTTGCGCTCACCGCGTCCGCGACACTGGAAGCGGAAAGGTTCCCATGCGTTCCCTCTCGAAATGTTCTATCGCGGCGCTGCTGTTGTGCGGCGGCGCATTCGCAGATGCGCCGGCCGGCAGCGGCGTTGATATTGCCTGGAAAGTGCTGCCGCGACGCGTGGTGGCCGACAACTTCGGCGCACGCGTCGCAAAGCTGTATTTCGCTGTCCAGGCGGTGGTCGGCAACAGCTCCGGTTACGATATCCAGGTCTCTTCCATCTTCTTCCGGATGCCGGATGCGGCCGGCCTCTCGGCCCCTGTGCCAACCGATCCGTATACCATCGTGCGCGGCACGCTGGACCGCGAGCACCTCGTCGGGCTCCGCAATACGTCCATACATATCATCGAAGCGGTGGGGCCCATGCTGGCTGGCGGCGCTGTCTTTTTCGCCGGAAACACGGCCGCTTCTCTGCACCACGGGCTGATCTATTCGCGTATTATCGATCTTTTTACCGGACCATTCGCCAAGGGATTTGGGCTTGTTTTCCCGGATAAAACCCTGAATCAGATGGTCGCCTTGGATAATCAGACGATGCGGGATTCGGCTCTGATTCCGAACGGCTCCCAGCAGGCGCTGCTGGTCTTTGTCAGCCGCGACTTGCTGATGACCGACGATGCGAGCGCCGAAGCCAAGGCTCGTCGCCACGCGTTACGCCGGGGCTTGCGCAGCGATTTCGATCCGCTGGTGGTCATGCGGCAGCTTGGAGAAATTGTCCTTGTTGGGAAATCCGTGCAGTATGTAAACCGGATTAACATCACGGCAGGCGCCGTCGGTAAGCATCCGCTGCGGCCTGCCGGTGCGATCATCGGACAAGACGACGTCCCGTGCGCTATTCAGACTCAATACGCGCTGGAAAAGTAGAACGTCGTGTCGGAATGGTTCAGGGCTCGAAGGATTGGTCGGGTAGGATCTCGTGTTGGGTCGTTCGTCAGAAGTTCAGGGTTTGTGAAGTTGTTCTCTGCGGGTTAGTACTGAGAGGATCGACCTTTGTCCTTCGAGCCGTCCCTGTTTTCATGCGCCATGAAGATTAGCAACTGTTTTGCCACTTCCTTCTTGTTGAAAACACATGATGTTTACGGAAATTAGCGCGAAAAGATCTGTAATAATTACCGGACGGGGATGCCGACTTGGTACTAGCGTGAATTTTGTTCCATACTGGCCCCCAAAGTACTAAGACCCGCCCTTGGGGGCTCAAGAGGAACTGTATGAAACTACTTGCTGGCGGGCATCTGGGCCGCAGCCACCGGGGTCGGCGAGCGGGGCGCCGATGCCTGCCCACCGTTGTCCAGGACGGGAATGGGCGAGGGCGGTCGGGACACAACGCCCTTCTGGGCCTCCTCCAGGCGTATGCCGTAGGCTTCCAGCACATTCCCCAGGGCAAGATCGAGTTGCGTTCGGGCGCGCGCATAGGCATCCAGGGCCTGCACCCGGTTCCCTTCCGCGGTGGCCAGATCGCGCTGCGCCTGGATGACCAGGAACACGGTCGATGCGCCCAGGGCGTATTTCTTTTGCTCGGCATCGAGCGTCTGCTCCTGCAACACGCGAGTCTTCTCCGCCGCCATATATTGCGCCCGGGCCTGTTGCAAAGCGATCAACGCATTCTGGACATCGACGCGAACGTTGTTTATCTGCCGCTGGTACTCCAGCTCCGCCTGCCGCAACTGGAGCTGCGCCGTGGCGTAGTCGGCCTGCGCCGCGCGGTTCCGAAGCGGGATGGTTAACTGCAAGCCCGCGCTGTAATCCGGGAAATTACGGCCGAAAAGCTGGCCCAGCACCGTACCGTAGCCTCCCAGGAAGAACGGATTGATGTTGTTCGGGTTCCGCGGAACCAGATTGCCGCTCGCATCGACCAGGGGCTGGGTGTTGACCGAGCCCGCCTGCGCCCGGTTCCGCAAATCGACGAAGGCGTCGATGGTCGGCAGAAGCGCATTCTTGGTTCCCTTCAGCGCAATCCGGGCGTTTTCGAGTTGGATCTGAGTTTGCGCCAGCTCCGGACGGCGGCTGATGGCTTTCGCCACAAGGTCCTGGATCGGCTCAATCTTTTCCACCTGCGGCATCTCGATTTTGTCCGTCGGAACAATGCTCACTTCCGCGATCGTGGGGCTGGCTACGCCGTTGCGGCTGATCGCATTCTTCAGGATCGTCTCCTGCTGGAGCACGCGCGTTTGTGAAACCGTCAGGTCCTGTTCGCGGGACGCAACTTCCGCCTCAGCCCGGACGATTTCGATCGGCGCCAGAGTCCCGATCTCCACCTGCTTCTTGTTGTCTTCATATAACTTCTGCGCCAGCGTCAGGGCTTCTTTCTTGACGCGGACATCTTCATTAAATGCCACCAAGTCCCAATACAACCCCACCACGTTCGTCACAGTGTTGATCACCTGCTGCTTGAAAACGAGGTCGGCCACCTGGACGTTGTTCTTCGCAATGCGTATGTTCCGGTTGTTCACCGCAATGCCGAACCCCTGGAGCAGATGTTGTTGGAGGTACAGTTCCATATTCGCGCTGGTGACCGGATTAAAATCGTTGCGCAGATTGTTCTGATCTACGACGGAGTTGTTGAAATTCAACTGCGCCAGCGTTCCGGTCAAGAAGCCCTGCTGTACTCCGAAGTTATATTGCTTGCTACGCTGGATGAGCGTATTGGTTCCCGTGAGAAAGGTCGTGCTTTGGGGGATGCTGAAATGGCCCCAGCTCATGGAGCCCACCAGCGCGGGATCGAGCGAGTAGATGGGCGACCCGGCATTGGCGTTCAGCACCGCATTCGTTTGCGTGCCGCCAGTCTGAGCGTTTCCCGATTGCGTGCCGGTCACGCTGGCGCCGGTTGCGCCCGCTGAGCCTGCCGTAACCGAAGTGGAAACGCCGCGCAGCAACTGACCCGCTTTAGCGCGCAATACATCGGTTTCAGCTAACGGAAAGCCGTACCGCTGGATTTCGATGTCGATATTGTTTTCAAGCGCCGCGGCGATTGCATCCTGAAGCGACAGATACAGCTTTCCGGCGCGCACCAATCGATCGAGGCGGCCGGAATTTGACATATTGATGGGCGCGATCGTTTGACCCTGGTATCTCTGCAAGAATCCGCCGAAGCGGGAGCTCTGCTCCCCGATCTTGGATTGAGTGTCCTGCGCATACGTCCAGGGCGCCGCCATGAGCAATGCGCACACACACGAAACGAACGACTGAATGCCTCTCATGAAACTCCAAATAACTGATCGCTGCTTACTCTAAACGAGCCTGCAGCCCGCGTTGTTCCTTGAATTCCTCATGGTAGCAAGGCGGCCAAAGCGGGCGAGCAAATGACGCCGCAAGAAGTACTTACGATGCGTCACCCGACTCCCGGTCCGGCCCCAAAACGAGACCCGAGCGGTTCAAATTGGGACAAATTAATGGCGTGCGCCAGAATTTCGCCGTTACAGGCTCGCTAAGTTGTTGAATCCGGGAGAGGCGGCGGCTGGAATCCGGCATGCCATTTGAACCAGCGATGCTGGACCCCATCAACGCGCGCCTGGAGCGATATATGGACCTGTTAAGCACCCGGCAAAAGCTGGTGGCGTCGAATATCGCCAATGCCGACACGCCCGGGTACCACACCAAAGATATCGACTTCCAATTCGAATTCCTGAGCCAGATCGGACCGGACACCGCGGCGACCGTGATCGAGGCGCCAGGCCTTCAGGCCAAAAATGACGGCAACAACGTCAGCATTGATCGCGAGTCGCGTCTGCTGGCTGAGAACGCGATCCGCTTCAACCTGGCCAGCACGCTGTTGAAATCGCAAATGCGGATGGTCCGCAGCGCGATTCAGGAGGGCAAATCATGAGTCTGTTTTCGTCTTTGTCGGTCAGCGCCTCAGGGATGGCGGCGCAGCGCACGCGCGCGGAGCTCCTGGTAGAGAATATGGCCAATTCGGAAACCACCCGCACTCCGGAGGGCGGTCCTTATCGCCGCAAGGACGCGGTGTTTACCGCTGCCGACCAGACCTCGCCGTTTTCCGCCGTGTTTCAAAACGAACTCGGAACGGGAGTGCAGGTGGCCGAAATTGTCGAAGACCAGAGCGAGCCGGAGCGGCGCTACATGCCCGGCCATCCCGACGCCGACCCGGACGGCTACGTGGCCTTCCCCAAGATCAACCCCGCCGAGGACATGGTGGACCTGATGGGCGCCTCGCGAGGCTATGCCGCCAATGTGGCGGCGATGAATGCCATCAAAGACATGATCAACCGGTCCATTGACCTGATGAGGTAAGCCATGGCCGCTCCGATTTCACCCATCCTCCCTCCGGGGGGCATTACTGCGCCGTCGGCCGCGCCCGTTGCCGCCAGCGGCGGGGGCGTGTTCAAGGCCCTGTTTCAGAACAGCATCGCCAGGGTTGAAAACGACCGCGTCGCCGCGCAGGACAGCATCGACCGGTTTCTTTCGGGCGAGGGCGAAGAAATTCACAAGGTGGCGCTTGCAACCCAAAAGGCGGAGCTGTCGTTCGACATGTTTGTTCAGGTGAGAAATAAAGTGGTGAACGCCTACCAGGAAATAATGCGCATGCAAATCTGAGCCATTAGCCCGACCCCATGGACCAACTGAAACAGCTCTTGGCCCGGCTCACGCTGCGCCAGAAAATCACCATCGCTGCTGTCGCCGTGGCCGTCATCGGCGGCCTGGCGGGGCTGTCGAAATGGAGCAAGGAGCGCGATTTCAAGCCGCTGCTCACGAACCTCTCGGCCGAGGACGCCGGACAGGCGATCGCCCGTCTGCGTGAATCCGGAGTCGAATACCGGCTCAGCGACAACGGCTCGACCATCCTCGCGCCCTCGGCCAAAATTGCCGAACTGCGTCTCCAGCTTGCCGCCGCCGGGCTGCCGAAGTCCGGCCGGATCGGATTCGAGCTGTTCGACCGGAACAACTTCGGCGCCACCGATTTTACAGAACAGGTAAACTACCGGCGCGCACTCGAAGGCGAGCTCGAGCGATCCGTCGCCTCGCTGGCCGAAGTCGAGCAGGCGCGCGTCCACCTAACTTTTCCCAAGGAGTCGATCTATACCGAATCGCGGCAGCCCGCCAAGGCGAGCGTCCTGGTCAAGCTGCGGCCTGGCGCCCGCCTTTCGAGCCAGAATGTTCAGGCCATCTGCAACCTGACCGCCAGCGCCGTCGAGGGGCTGGCGCCGGAGTTCGTTTCCGTGCTGGATATGCAGGGCAACCTGCTCAACCGCCCGAAACGCGCCGCACTCGCTGATGGAGCGGAGCCGTCCGACGCCGCAATCGAATACCGGCAGAAGCTCGAGCGGGACTTGCTGGCCAAGATTGCTTCGACCCTCGATCCGCTGCTCGGCCCGGACAAGTATCGCGCCGGCGTCTCCATCGAGTGCGATTTCACCAGCGGCGAGCAAAGCGAAGAAACGTTCGATCCTACCAAGTCCGTGATGGTCAGCTCCCAGCGCACCGAAGACGGCACCACAGCAGTCGCCACGGGCGGCGTGCCCGGTACGGCATCCAACCTTCCGCGACCCGCCTCCCGCCCCGCAACCAGCGCCGGCGGCGTGAACCGCAGAACCGAAAACATCGCCTATCAATCGAGCCGCGTCGTCCGCCACGTGAAGATGCCGCAGGGATCCGTAAAGCGCGTCTCGATCTCCGTGCTGCTCGACCAGGCAGTTCGTTTTGAAAACGGCAGGAGGATTATCGAGCCGCCGCCGCCGGACAAGCTCAAGATTGTCAAGGACCTGGTGGCCGGAATCGGCGGCGTGCAGCCCGAACGGGGAGACCAGGTCATCGTAGAGAGTTTTCCGTTTGAAGCCACTTTAAATGTTGAGGCGCCGGCGGCGCAGACCGCGCAGCGCCCTTCCCCGGGTTCTGCGCCCTGGGGTCCGCCGTGGCTCCAGCGATTGATGGGGGATAAAAACTTTCCGATCCTGGCCGGCATCGGCGCCGCGGCAGTTCTGTGCCTGTTCGGCGGTTTGGCCTTCGTTCTGCGGTCGCGCCGCCGCGCGCATGCGGTCCATATCGCCAAGGAGCTCCCAGGCGCCGACGGCGCGCCGAAGGCGCTGGAGTCCGCCTCCGACGAAGTCGAGCGGCAAATCAAGGCTCAATTCGCCGAGCAGGCCGCATTAAAACAGAAACAGACCCAGGAGGCGCTCAACAATCTGAAATTGCCGCCTGTCAAGACAAAAAAGGCCGAGGTGCTGCTGCAGCACATCGGAGAGGAGGCCAGGAAAGATCCGGCTGCGATGGCGCAGGTGGTCCGTTCCTGGTTGAACGCCTCTGATATTCAATCTTGATAGTCCGGACCGGCCCCTGTCCGGGCTCCGGAAGGCTGCCATTCTCCTCATCATGGTCGGCGAGGAGATCAGCGCGGAGATCCTGAAACAGCTTGACCCGGACGAGGTCGAGGAACTCGGCCGCGAAGTCGCGCGCATTTCCGTTATCGCCGCCGAACAGTCGGAGGCTGTGCTCGAGGAGTTCTATGAGAAGGCCGTCGCCCGCGATTATGTGGTCAAGGGCGGAATCGAGTACGCCCGCAAGATCCTGATCAACGCATTCGGCCCCGAGCAGGCGAAAAAGATGCTCGACCGGCTGATGAAGAGTCTCGGCGCGGACGGGGCCAATTTCGATGCGCTCCAGAAAGCCGATCCGCAACAGCTCGCAAAGTTCATCCATAGCGAGCATCCGCAAACCATCGCGCTGGTTCTTTCGCACCTCAATTCTTCGCAAGCCGCCGGGCTGCTGTTCTCGCTGCCCCCGGAGCTGCGCGCCGATGTTGCGCTCCGCATGGCCAGCCTGGACCAGATTTCGCCGGAAATCATTTCGAAAATCGCCGCGGTCATCGGCTCCAAACTGAAAGCGCTGGGCGAGATCAGCCGGGAAGCGTACGGCGGCGTGCGCGCGGTCGCGGAGATGTTCAACCGTCTGGATTCAAACACCAGCAAGGAAATCCTGGATGTGATGGAGCACACGGACCCCGCCGTGGTGGAGACCATCCGCCACCTGATGTTCGTGTTCGAAGACCTGCTCCTGCTCGATCAGAACGCGATCAAAGAATTGCTGGCGAAGGTGGATCGCAAGATCCTGACCATCGCGCTGAAGGGCACGAGCGATCAGCTCAAGAATCACATCCTGGGCGCGATGTCGCAGCGCGGCGCGGAGATGCTGCGCGAGGATATGGAGGCGCTCGGTCCGGTGAAAATCAAAGAGGTGGAAGCGGCCCAGCAGCAGATTATCGCGGTTGTGCGCCAGCTTGAGGCGGAAGGGGTCGTGAATCTCAAGGGCACGGCGGGAGAGCAATATGTCGTGTAAGCTGATTCCGGCCGACAAGGCCGGCGTCGCGCGGCCCGTCGTCTGGCGCACGCCGCCGGGCTGGGAAACGACGCATCCGGATCAAACCGGCGGACAGCCCCAGACCGCTGCCAGCGAGCCGGACGCCCGCGCTATGGCGGCCCGCATTGAGCAGATCGAGCGGGAAGCCGAGCAGCGCGCGCGCCAGGCGTATCAGCAGGGCTTCGCCGCCGGAGAGCAGTCCGGGGCGCAGAAAGCGGCTGCGCGAATCGAGCCTGTGTACCACAAGCTGGCGGCCACCGTTGAAGAACTCGCGGCGCTGCGGCGCCGGGTGCGGATCGAAGCCGAGGAGGACGCCGTGCGGCTCGCAGTCGCCGTGGCTCGCCGCATCCTGCATCGCGAACTGGCCGTCGATCCGGACGCACTGCTCGGGATTGTGAAAGCGGCTTTTGAGCGCATCGACGCCCGCGAAGTTCATCGCGTGCGCGTTCATCCGGAGGATGCAGCCCTGATCGAGCGTCATCTCGTCAAGCCCGGTTCGCCCGCGCGCATGCAGGTCGTCGCCGACGCGTCGCTCGAGCGCGGGAGCGCCATCTTTGAGACCTCGCGCGGGAACGTCGATGCGTCGATCTCGGCCCAGCTCGGTGAAATTGAGCGCGGCTTTGTCGATCTGGTGCGGCGGAGCGGCTGATGAACCTGGCGGCATACCTGGCAGCCCTCGAAACGATGTCCACCGTGCAATGGACTGGCGCGGTGACGCAGCTCATCGGACTGCTCATCGAGTCCGAAGGGCCCGCAGCCGCGATCGGCGATTTCTGTGAAGTCGTCGCCTCGAGCGGCCGGCGCATTCGCACCCAGGTGATCGGGTTTCGCAACGGCCGGGTGCTGTCCATGCCGCTCGAAGAGACCGACGGGCTCCAGCTGGGCGACGCCGTCATCGCCCGCAAGGAAGATGCGAGGGTGGACGTCGGCGCCCATCTGCTGGGCCGCGTGCTCGACGGCTTCGGCAAGCCGATTGACGGCAAGCCCGCCCCGGCTGCCGAGAACTCTTACGAGCTGTTCTCCCCTCCGCCCGGTCCGCTCGAGCGCGAGCATATCGAACAGCGTCTGGTCACCGGCATCCGCGTGATCGACAGCCTGCTGCCCATCGGCAAAGGGCAGCGCGTGGGAATCTTTGGGGGCAGCGGCGTCGGCAAGAGCACGCTCCTCGGCGCCATGGCCCGTCAAAATTCGGCCGACGTCAGCGTCATCGCCCTTATCGGCGAGCGCAACCGCGAAGTGCGGGACTTTCTTGAACACGAGCTGAGCGCGGAGGGTCTGCGGCGCAGCGTGGTCATCGTGGCCACCTCAGACCGTCCCGCCCCGCTGCGCATCCGGGCGGCCTTTGTGGCGCTGGCCGTCTCGGAGTATTTCCGCGATCAGGGCGCCGACGTGCTTCTCGTGATGGATTCGGTCACGCGCCTGGCGATGGCGCAGCGCGAGATCGGACTCGCCGCCGGCGAGCCGCCCAGCCAGAAGGGCTACACGCCGTCCGTCTTTAATCTCCTGCCGCGAATCTGTGAACGCGCCGGACGCTTCAAAAAAGGCTCCATCACCGGCTTTTTCACGGTGCTGGTGGAAGGCGACGATTTCAACGAGCCGATCTGCGACGCGGTCCGGTCGATTCTCGACGGGCACATCATCCTGTCGCGCGAGTTGGGGGCGGCGGGACACTATCCGGCGGTGGATGTCCTCAACTCGGTCAGCCGGCTGGCGTCGCGCATCTCCACGCCGGAGCAGAAGGCCGCCGCGCAGAAGCTGCGCGCCGCGCTCGCCGAGTACCGGCGCTCCGAAGACCTGATCAACCTCGGCGCGTACGCAGCCGGCGCCAATCCACGGCTCGACGCAGCGATTCAGGCCCGCCCGCAGCTGCTCGATTTCTTGCGGCAGGACGCTCATGCCTCCTCGACCCTGGAGGAAACGCTGGCGCAGATGCAGGAGATCGCCGCCAGGCTATGAAGCGGTTCGATTTCCCCCTAGAGCGCGTGCGCGAATGGCGCGAGAAGCAGGCGGCCGCGGAGGAGGCGAAGCTCGAGCGTCTGTTGGGGGAGCTGAGCGCGATTGAGGCCGCCAGCGCCGAACTCGAACGCGAACGGGAGCGCAATGAGCAGATGATTGTGCGCGCCGAGGGCGTCACCGCGCTCGACCTGCGAGCGCTCGACGGATTCCGCCGCTATGTCAAGGCCGAGCGGGCGCGCATCGAAAATTTGCGCGCCGACTGTCAGAAGCGGGTTGCGGCGCAGCGCGCTGCAATTCTGGAGGCTCGCCGCCGGTTCCAATTGCTGGAGCGCCTGAAGCAACGGCGCCTGTACGCCTGGACCGCGGATCTGAATCGCGAGCTCGAGGCCAACGCCGCGGAGGCGTACCTGGCGCGGTGGAACGCGGAGCACTCGGCTAGCGATACGCCGGAATCCCGGTCACCCGCTCGCCGATCACCAGCGCGTGAATGTGGTCCGTCCCCTCATACGTCTTGACCGTCTCCAGGTTGCACATGTGACGCATCACCGGATACTCGTCGGTGATGCCGTTTGCGCCCAGCAGATCCCGGCTGAGACGCGCGCATTCGAGGGCGATCGCCACATTGTTGCGCTTCAGCATGGAGATATGCGCCGGTTCCAGCCGCCCCTGATCCTTCAGCCGGCCCGCGTGCAGCGCCAGCAACTGGGCCTTCGTGATCTCGGTAATCATCCACGCCAGCTTCTCCTGGACAAGCTGGTGCGACGCGATCGGCCGGTCATCGAACTGTTTGCGGACAATGGAATAGCTGCGCGCCGCCTCATAACAGTCCATCGCCGCGCCCAGGACGCCCCATCCGATCCCGTATCGCGCCTGCGAGAGGCAGCTCAGCGGCGCTTTCAGCCCCTTAGCCGATTCAAGTTGGGCGCCTGCCGGCACGCGGCAGTCCGAGAACGACAGACTGGATGTAACGGAGGCGCGCATTGACATCTTGCCGTGTATGTCCGACGTTGAAAAGCCGGGCGCGCCTTTCTCAACCAGGAACCCTCGTATCCCCTCCTCGGTTCGCGCCCACACCACCGCGACATCGGCAAGCGATCCATTCGTGATCCACGTCTTCTCCCCGTTGATCACCCACTCCGATCCGTCCCGGCGCGCCGTCGTCTTCATGCCCGCGGGATTCGAGCCGAACCCCGGCTCGGTGAGAGCGAAGCATCCGATTGCTTCTCCCGCTTGCAGTTTGGGAAGCCAGCGCTCCTTCTGCTCGCCGGAGCCGTAGGTCAGAATGGGATACATCACCAGCGCTCCCTGCACCGATACGAAGCTGCGCACGCCGGAATCGCCGCGCTCGAGCTCCTGCATGATCAGCCCGTATTCCACATTGCTCATTCCGGCGCATCCATACCCTTCAAGATTTGCTCCGAGGAAGCCAAGCCGCGCGATTTCGGGGACCAGTTCTTTGGGAAAGCGCCCGTCGCGGAAGCAGTCGCGGGCGATTGGCGCAACCTGCTCGTCCACAAACTGCCGCGCCGTCCGGCGCACGAGCAATTCTTGCTCGCTCAACAGCGAGTCGATGAGGAAGTAATCCACGCCGGGAAATTTGGACATGCTCCAAAGGTTGAGCCTGGGAAGGAAGACCGCAGACCGGCTTCCACGCTCGGTCTGGGTTCGTCCTTGCCGCGGCGGTCTTTACCGCGCCACGCGCACCAGCGTCACCCCATGCGGCTGGACTTCGGCCGAGAAATTTTCAAACGCGCCCATGTCCTCATGCGCCCACAGGTCGCGGACCTTGCGCCGGCCCGACAGCTTGAGGTCGCTCCATCTGACTGTGATTCTGACCGGGGACTCGCCGCGATTAAACAGCCCCACCGCCCAGTCGCCGCCGGCCAGAGGCTTGGCCCAAACCTCGGCCTCGCCCTCTTTCGAAATGCGATAGCCCTGATGCCCCGCCTTGTCCTGATCAATTGCGATCACTTCGCGATTACACAGAATTTCGCGGGTTTCCGCTGTCATAGTTCGAATGTCATTGCCCGCCAGCAACGGCGCGGCCAGGATCGCCCACAGGCTCATATGGGTGCGGTACTCGGCGGCGCTCATTCCGCCGTTGCCGACCTCGAGCATGTCCGGATCATTCCAGTGGCCCGGTCCCGCGTACTTCTCCAGCCCGAGCTGCCGGTTGAAACCGATATCGGACATACTACGCCAGTTGTCGCTGATGTCGCCGGTGGTGCGCCAGAGATTGCCGCCGACCCGGGGACCCCAGGTCTCCACATGCTCCAATCCGTACTGGCACAGGCTGTAAACGATCGGCCGCCCGGCCGCGCGCAGCGCGTCGCCCATGCGCTGGTAGACCGCCTGCATATCGGAGGGTTTGTACACTTCGGAAGCGCTGCACCAGTCATACTTCAAGTAATCAATGCCCCACGTCGCCCAAGTTCGGGCGTCGATCTCTTCGTGATTGTAGCTGCCTTCATAATTGGCGCAGGTCCGCGGCCCCGGGGAAGAGTAGATGCCGAGTTTCAGACCCTTGCGGTGCACGTAGTCCGCCAGGGCCTTCATGTCCGGGAATTTTTTGTTCGGCTGGAGCACGCCCTTCGAGTCGCGCTCGCCCTGCCATGTGTCGTCGATGTTCACGTAGAGATAGCCGGCGTCCTTCATGCCGCTGGCGACCATGGCATCGGCGATCTCACGAACGGTCTTGTCATCAATGCGGCGGTTGAAATGGTTCCAGCTGTTCCAGCCCATGGGGGGCGTGCGCGCGAGGCCGTTATCGGGCACATCGTGCAGCGCCGGGATCGTCGCTTTCGGAAGATTCGCGAACGGGTGGATGGGGGCGCCGTCGGTGGAGATCCGCCTGGCCACCACATCGCGAGGGGCGGCGGCGCGTCCGAAACCCGGCAGGGAGACGGTGAGCTGGTCGCCCCGCAGCCGGGCGTGATATTCGATGCGCCGCTCCTGCTGTCCGAAGCGGACCACGACCGTCCACACGGCCTCGTCGCCTGTTATCTTGCCCTCGCTGATGTTCTGCATGCGCCAGCCATTCAGCACGGCGCCGCTAAGCCGGTCGCCGGACTGCGTGAGGAAAAAGGTCGTTTCGCGTTTATCGCCGTTCGGAGTTGTGATTTCGGCAACCCATCGCCCGGTGAAGGATGACTGCGCCAGAAGAACGAACGCAAACGCCGCGGCGGCGCCGGCCGTGAAAGCTGGCTTAAGCATCTTCATAGGTGTCGCTAAACAGCATCGTACTCCCTCCTGAAGCGCTGGCGCGCCCCGGATGGTTCCGCGCGACGCAGAACCTGGGATCGATGCGGGCGGCCAGATCGCAAAAGCATGGGATGCGCGCGCTCGATCCGGGGCCTGCTGCGCGGCTCAACCTCGCGCATCAGCCCTGAATTGCTACAATTCTAGCTTCAATGGCATTGCGGGTCTCGCTGTTTGTAACCTGCATCGTGGACCAACTGTTCCCGAATGTGGGCATGGCGATGGTTGAGGTTCTGGAACGGGCAGGTTGCGAAGTCGAATTTTTTGAAGCGCAGACCTGCTGCGGGCAGCCGGCCTTCAACAGCGGTTATCGCGATGAAGCCCGGGCCGTGGCGGAACATTTTCTGGACGTGTTCGACGGCGCCGAATACATCGTCGTTCCGTCAGGATCCTGCGCCTCGATGGCGTCGCATCACTATCGCGAGCTCTTCCGCGAGGACCGGCAACGGCTGCGGCAGGCGGAACGCATCGCGCCGCGCATTTTTGAGTTCTCGAAGTTTCTCGTGGAGGTCGCCCGGGTAGAAGACGTTGGCGCGCGGTTTGAGCACGTCATCACCTATCACGACAGCTGCCACGCGCTCCGGGAATTGAAAATAAAAGACGCGCCCAGGAGATTGCTGGCCCAGGTACGCGGCCTGGAACTCAGAGAGATGGACGCGGCGGAAGAATGCTGCGGGTTCGGCGGCACATTTTCTGTAAAATTCCCGGGCGTTTCCGGCGGTATGGCGCGCGCCAAAATCGACAGCATCGTGCGCACCGGCGCCGATACGGTCGTATCCATTGATTCAAGCTGCCTGATGCAACTGCGAGGCGCCCTGTCCCGGGCAGGGCTCCCGGTCCGGACGCTGCACCTGGCGGAGGTCCTGGCCAGCCGCTAGACGCGCCACAAACCATTGATGCAGGAACTGCCGCCTATTCTCGATCAGACGCTGGCTGATGCCAACCTCCAGCAGGCCATCTACACGGCGACCGGCCGTCTCATCGCCAAGCGCAAGAATTCCATTGGCGGCGATCTGTTTCCCGAATACCAGGAGTATCGGACTCGAGCCAACCGCCTGAAACAGCACGTCATCGAAAATCTGGATTACTACCTGGAGCAAGTCGAGTCGGCGGTCCGCGCCAACGGCGGCCAGGTTGTCTTTTGCCGCGACGGCGACGAGGCCGGGGACTTCATACTGAACCTGGCCAAGAAGCGCGGCGCGCGGCTCATCGTAAAGTCCAAGTCGATGACGTCGGAAGAGATCGACTTGAACGAACGCCTGGCCCATCACGGGCTCGAGGCGGTAGAGACCGATCTTGGGGAATATATCATCCAGCTCGCGCATGAGCGGCCGTATCACATCGTCGCTCCGGCGCTGCACAAGACGCGATATGAGGTCGCCGACCTGTTTGCGCAGAAACTCGGGGTGGAGCGCGAAACCGTTGTCGAAAAGCAGACGCTGATCGCGCGGGCCACGCTGCGTGAGAAATTTCTGGCCGCCGATATCGGCATCACGGGCGCAAATTTCGTGATCGCAGAGTCCGGGGCGGTGGTGATTGTGGAAAACGAAGGCAATGCGCGCCTCAGCAGCTCCGCGCCCAGGGTCCACATCGCGATCGCCGGTATCGAGAAAATCATTCCCCGCGCGCAGGATCTGGCGGTTTTTCTCAAGCTCCTCGGCCGGAGCGCCACCGGCCAGCCGCTGACAGTGTACACGTCCTTGCTGTCCGGACCCCGGCGCGCCGGGGAAATCGACGGGCCGGATGAATTCTTTCTGCTGCTGCTCGACAACGGGCGCACCAAGCTCCTCGCCGATCGCGATAAGCGCGAATCGCTGTACTGCATCCGCTGCGGCGCATGCCTGAATCACTGCCCGGTGTACCGCAAGATCGGCGGACACAGCTATCCCTGGGTATACTCGGGGCCCATCGGCGCCATCATCACGCCGCAGTTCATGGGCGTGCAGCATGATCCGTGGCTTCCGTTCGCCTCCAGCCTGTGCGGCGCGTGCGCGGAGGTGTGTCCGGTCAAGATTGATATCCCGCGGATTCTGTTGGAGCTGCGCGCGGAGGTGGTCGAGGCCAAATCGCGCGAGCGGCGCAACCGCTGGGAGCTGCTCGCCTTTCGCGCGTGGGCCTGGGCCTCGCGCCGGCCGCGCGTTTACGAGCTTCTGGGCGTGCTGGCGCGCACCATCGCTCCCGATTCGGATGCCGAAGGCGACGCGCCGCGCTGGGTGCGCTCCCTGCCTGGCTTTCTGAACGTGGGTCCATTAAAGGCCTGGACCAGCCAACGGGACCTGCCCCCCGCCCCCTCGCGCAGCTTCAGGGCGATGTGGCGCGAACGACAAGGAACGGGCGTCGCGGCGCGGCGCAGCTTGCGCACAGACGGCAGCTCCGGGGAAGCGGCCCCCTCCGGCGGGGCGGTCGCCCGCGGGCCCTGGGAGAACGGCTAATGTCGCGCGAGGCCATTCTGCACAGAGTCCGGACCGCTCTGGGCCGTTCCGTGGGACAGCCTCCCGCCCCCGCGCCGGAGGCGTACTTGCGCGCGCCAGACATCGATCGGGAACATCGGATCGCATCCTTCCGGCGCAGTCTCGAGCTGTTGGCGGGCAATACGTTTCGCGCCAGCAGTCCCCGCGAGGCCGGCGAGTACATACGAAACCTGATCGCCGGCCGCCGCGCTGTCGCCTCCAACTCGCCGTACCTCATCGAGTGCGGAATCTCGCAGATGGATGGCGTTATTTCCGGCATAACGGATCGCGAAGAGCTTCGCGAGGCCTGCGCTTCGGCGGAGGTGGGCGTTACCAGCGCGGACTACGCGCTGGCGGATACAGGAACGCTGGTCATGCTGTCCAGCGCCGCCGAGGCGCGCATGATTTCCTTGCTGCCGCCCGTACACGCGGCCGTCGTACCCGTGGACCGCCTGTTGACGGGTCTCGACGAATTGTTTTTGATTGCGCCCGATCCGGCGCGGCTCTCCAGTTCAATGGTGTTGATCACGGGACCCAGCCGCACCGCCGACATTGAGCAGATTCTTGTGCGCGGCGTGCACGGTCCCGGCGAGATCCATGTTGTGATCGTGGCTCCGAAACCTGAAACCTGACTGAAATTTGAGGACTCTACATTACAGACAAATGAACAAGCTGGCTCCCGCTTTCATCGCGCTTCTAGTGGCTCTCCCGGTGGTTTCCCGCGCCCAGACGGCGGAATTCTGGGTCGGCGCAGGCTCGTCTTTTCTCAGCAACGGCAACATCGGTTCGACCAGTCCCGCAGGGACCCAGAGCGATGTGCAGTTGACCAACGGTTTTCGCATCAATTTCCGGCTTACGCTGAACACCAAGCGTTTCATGGGTCACGAAGTCGGGTACGCCTACAACCGCACGCACCTGCACATCTTCGGACAGGATTCCGGCGGCATGGCCATTCACCAGGGCTTTTACAACTTCCTTTTGTATGGGATTCCGGAAGGCCGGCGCGTCCGGCCTTTCGCCACCGGCGGAATTCATTTCTCGAATTTTGTTCCCCCTGGCTCATCTGCTCAATATGGAGGCGGCCAGACGAAGTTCGGATTTAATTACGGTTTCGGGGTGAAGGCGCGCGTGACCAATTCGATCGGAGTGCGCCTCGATTACCGCCAGTACAATACCGGCAAGCCGTTTGATCTCCCTCTGGCGAGCGGCCGCCTGCTCCAGAACGAGATTTCAGTCAGCGTCGGGTGGATGTTATTGTAAGGAAGCGCCGAGGCCGGGCCGCGCTTGCGTGCGGCGGCCCGGACGTTCTCGCGGCGGCGCAGTCTGCGCGCCCTTAATGGCTGGCAGCCCGAACGCGATTTCGTTTCGTCGCCCGAGCCCGCCCCGACCGCCAGCGCCGCTCCGATTGACATCCTCCCCTTCGCGATTGTAAGATCGCCTCAACTTTTATCTGTGGTTCAGCGGACTTCTGTCTGAGTGTTGGGGGCGTATGAAAATGATTTTCAGTCGGATCGCGATTGCATTGGCCGTTGCTGCGTGCGCGCCTGCGGCCCTGCTGGCGCAGGCCGTTTACGGCAATATTGTCGGCACCGTCACGGATTCCACCGGCGCCGGAGTTCCCAAAGCCAAGGTCACCATCTCCGACCTCGGCAAAGGCGTCAGCTTCACAACAGCTACCAATGAATCCGGCAACTACAGCCAGACGCACCTGATCGCCGGCACGTATGAAGTCCGCGTCGAAGCGCCGGGATTTCAAACCTACGTGCGGCGCAATGTCGGCGTCGAAGTGGACGCCACCACGCAGGTCGACGTTCAACTGTCGCTCGGCAGCGTGGGTGAAGTGGTGAATGTCACCGCCGAAGCGCCCCTGCTCA